>CAVVQM010000013.1:0-93332 GCA_963750395.1 uncultured Actinomycetota bacterium
CAGCGCGATGTGCTCGATCTGCCCGTTCATAGGGCCCATGTCCGGACCCCGCTGCGGCCATGTGACCCGCCCATGACGCTACCCTTTGGCGGCGAAGTGGGGCAGGTAAGAGGCGCGCGCCGATGACCGTGCGCAGGGCTCCGGGAGTTCGTAGTGTCGTGCCGTGTTCAACATTGGGCAGCGGGCCGCGTCCGGCCGAGTGAGCGTTGTTCTGTCGGCGCTGCTCCTTGCCAGCGGGTGCAGCGTGGTGGGTGGGTCATCCACCGAGCTGCGTCCGGTCGCCACGAACCCCTACGGCCTCGGGCAGGTCGACGATGGCGAGGAGACCCTGCTCGTGGGCACCGCCCCGTGGTGTGTGTCCAAAGGGCCAGTGCGCCGACGGGGTTGGCAGCCTGGAGGACGGCGGCGACGTCGACATCGCGGACTTCGCCGTCGTGAACCAGCCGGCGTCCGCGAACCGCATCGGCAGTGACCGAGGAGAGCTTTCCGCGGTGGGACTGTCGGGGGCCGACCGGGAAGTGACGACCCCGTGCACGGGGGAACCCGAGGACGGCCCGGAGATGATCTCCTACCTCGTCCTGGCGCTGCGGACCACGGACCCAACCCACATCACCTACGGAAAGCGTCTGGTCGCTCGATGGGAGGACGATGACGGCAGGACGGGTCAGGCGGTCGACGACTTCAGCATCGTGTTCTGCCCCCGAGGGTCACCGACATCTCGGGCAGCTTGCGCCCGCGCAACCTGGCTCGCAGGTGCTCAGGGGCGGCGATGACCAATGAGAACAGCTGCCGTTGCGCCACGGTGGAGGCGTCGACCGCCGAGCGGCGCGCGGCCAGCAGCACCGACAGGGCCTGACGGTCCCCACCAGCGCGGGGGGTACCCAGCTTCGGGACGGGCCAACGCTTCGCGAGCGGCGCGCACCGCGTCCAACGGGTCGGACTTCGCACCGTGGCGCCGGCGTTCGGGACGGTCCAGCTCCACGACGACTTCCTCACCGCGGGCCAGGTGTCGGGCCAGGCCGGCACCGTGACCGCCGGTGCCCTCGATGGCCCACACCCGCAACGCGCTGTGCGCCTCAGCGAGGTCGACCAGGTCCTGGTAACCCTGGGGCGTGGTGGGCACGGTCAGCTCATCGAGCACCGCACCGGTTCTGGCATCGACAACCGCAGCGGTGTGGGTCTCGACGTGGGTGTCGACGCCGATGACGACCTCGACGATCTGGGACAGACTGTTCATTGCGTTCCTCCCGTGCTCTGGAGCGGACGAAGGGTCCGGTCCGGGAGGAGTCACGGCAGGACTGTGACGGGACACGCCCGGCGCTGCGAACACCGAGCGGTCAAGCTCCTGATCAGGCCAGTCACACTCCGACCGGGCCGGGGCCGACCACCCCGGACGGACAAGTCCCGACAAAGGCACCACGGCCAGTCAGTGCAAGAGTCACACCCGAGGCGGTCGACCACAGCCCAGCACCATCAGGCTGCGCTGTCGATCCTCACAGTCAGGGCAGGAGGTCCCAGTACTGCTTGCGGGCTGGCATGGCGTGGATGACTATCTCGTCGCCGCTCTCGAAGATCAGGACGACCGTCTCGAGCAGACGTGCCTGGGTGTCGAAGCCGAGCCGCAGCTCTCGGTGCGGCCAGTTCTCCTCATCAAGGGGCTCCACCCATAGCGGCCAGTCGGCTGCCTGGGCCGCATCCTCCGGGATTACTCCATGCTTGAGTGCGCTGTCGTGGACCTTCACGCCGCGAAGCCCGCCAGGGCCCTGCGGATCGCTTCGGATCGCGAGATGTGCTCGCGCTCGGCGATCGCGTCGACCGCAGCAAGCTCTTCGGCGGTGAGGCGTACGGCCACGACCTGCATCGGCTCGGCGCCACGGCCGGGCCGACCGCGTCCGCGGCGCTTCATCTCCTCGACGTCGTAGCCGGCCTCGGCCTCGTCAGCCCACTGGCGGATCTGCTCCTCGCTCACCATGAACAAAATCGTATGACGAAAACCTAGTTCGCGGAAGGAACTACCGAGGGCGCAGGCACTTGCGCGTCAATAGGGCAAGGGCGTCGCTGGTGGGGTCGAGCTCTGCTCGATGCCCGAGCCGACCACACGCGGTGGCGCGGCCGGGCCAACCCTTTAGGAGGTGCGCCATGAGCGCACTACTTGTCGGGTACGCCCGATGCTCCACCGATCAACAAGACCTGACCGCTCAGCGTGACGGTCTGCTCGGCCTCGGCGTGGAGGCCGAGCGGATCTACGTCGACCACGGGCTGACGGGTACCAACCGGGAACGCCCTGGACTCCGCGAAGCTCTCGCCGCCTGCCGCGCCGGCGACACCCTGGTGGTGACCAAGCTCGACCGGCTCGCCCGGTCCCTGCCCGATGCGCGGGCCATCGCCGACGAACTCACCGCGCGGGAGATCAGCCTCGTCGCTCGGAGGGTCGGTCTACGACCCGACTGATGCCGTTGGGCGGCTGCTATTCAACGTCCTCGCCATGGTGGCCGAGTTCGAGTCCGACCTGATCCGGCTGCGCACCGTGGAGGGCATGAAGGTTGCCAAGGCCAAGGGCCGGCTGAAGGGCAAGCAACCCAAGCTCAGCCGGAAGCAGGAAGCGCACCTAGTCTCGCTGGTGCACAGCGGCGAGTACAGCACCCTCGAGGTCGCCGAGCTCTTCGGGGTCGGACGATCCACCGTCTACCGCGCGATCCAGCGGCAGCGCTCGGCCGCGAAGGCCGAGCTCGCCGACGCCTCGACACGACGCTGACCTCGCGAGCTGTCGGCGTCCCGCAACCGCCACCCTCGCGGGACGCCGACGGGCGAAGCTGCCTCGAAGCAGGCCGCGGAGCACCGCGTCCCGGCAGCGGTTCCGCTTTCGGCGTTGACCATGTCCCATGCCAGTTGCCGCACCGGGTGCCGTTTCGCCTGCGGCGACGTGCAGTGTGGATAGCCAGACCGAGGTCAAAGCGCCTGAGGGTGCGGGTGCTCAAGTGCGTTGAGGAGAGGTGCGAGGGCGGACAGAAGGTCGTCCGCATGGTGGCTGCCGGGCCCCTCCCATTCCGCAAGCTCCACACCGACGATGGCGGAGTGGTGGGCCAGGGCGGAGGCGAGGTCTTCGAGCTGGCCAAGGGTGAGTCCGTCTGGTTCGTGATAATCGGTCTGGAACAGACCAGGCTCAAGCACGTCGCAGTCGATGTGGAAGTAGACCGGACGGCCGGCCACGATCTTGTTGAGCGTGGTCCCGTTCGAATCTCCGGGGGTGAGCACGGGGATCTGGTGGCGCTCGATGAGTTCCTGCTCGACATCGTCGATCGAGCGGGTTCCGACCAGCACAAGTTGCTCAGGGGTGAGGCCTGTACCCAGTCCAGAGTCCCACCAGCCCAAGGGCCCCGACACCGCCATGCCGCCCAGGTAGTCCGTCGGACTTCCGCCGGGGACGTTGAGGTCTGCGTGCGCATCGAGCCAGACCAACACGGCGTCTGGGTGGATGCTCATGATCCGGGGGATGGTGGCGAGGCTTGTCGCGCACCTGCCATTGACGCACACGACCCCATGACCGGCTTTCAGCTGCTCGGTGACGGCGTCGGCGTAGGACGCCAGCAGGTCGCGAGCGCCATCGAGGTGTTCGGCGCTGGTCTGTTCGATCCGGGTGAAGGGACTCCCGAGCAGATGTGATGCTCGATTGCTTGCCGCCGCAGCCGCCTGGAGCAGGATCGGCACCGCCTCGTTCGGGTTTTCGTTGTGATCGCCCGCCGGGCCGAGGTAACCCAGCGCGGTCGCGCTCGGCGTGAGGTCAGTAGTCATGGGGCGAACGTATGAGCCGATTCTCCCCCAGGGAAAGCGAAAATCGCGATGCCCACTTTAGGCTTCCTGAACATGAGTCCCACCTTGGTGCAACTTCAAGCTCTGGCCGCGGTCGTCGACCACGAGAATTTTGAGCAAGCCGCCCAGTCGTTGCATATCTCGCTCAGCGCACTGAGCCAGCGCATCGCCGGACTCGAACGCTTCGCCGGCTATCCCGTGGTCACGCGTGGCAGGCCAGCGCAGGTCACCGAGCCGGGTCAGTCCTTGCTCAAGCTCGCCCGTCAGATCGATTGGCTCGTTTCCGAGCACCAGCGGGACAGTACCGACGCCGCGGAACGGCAACCCAGCACCATGGCCTTGGCCGTCAATGCCGACTCGTTGTCGACCTGGTTCAAGCCGATGCTGCGATGGTTCGCTCGCAACGACGTGCTGCTCCATCTACGGATTGAAGACCAAGACCGCACCGCTCGCCTGTTGGAGCGGGCTGAGGTCGTCGCCGCCGTCTCCACACGAGCCACGCCGCCGCCTGGCTGCCGGACGACCCTCCTTGGCCGGATGAGGTATCTGCCCACGTGTGCGCCGGAGTTGCTGCCACTCGATGGGCTCTCGGAGAGGGACCTGCCCGCGTGGCTGCAGGCAACGCCCACGCTCCGCTTCGACACGGACGACGCGCTCCCAGCCGATTTCGCCAGGCAGTTCAACCTTTCGCCCGGCTCGTTGCGCTCCCACCTGATCCCGTCCAACCGGGAGTATCTCGAGGCGGTTCGCGCAGGCTTGGGTTGGAGCGTTCTTCCAGAAGACCAGGTCGCCGATGACCTCCGCAACAGACGGCTGGTCCTCCTGCCCACCCCACGCACCATCGACGTGCCGCTCTACTGGCACCGCTGGCGACTCACCTCGGCCCTCATGGACC
Source organism: uncultured Actinomycetota bacterium (assembly GCA_963750395.1). Taxonomy (GTDB): domain Bacteria; phylum Actinomycetota; class Actinomycetes; order Actinomycetales; family Kineosporiaceae; genus JADJPO01. The sequence continues at coordinate 4,706 of CAVVQM010000013.1, forward strand.
ACATCGACGGTGAAGTGGGCCGTTGCGCACAACGTCTCCGCGCTACGACATCGAGCCCAACAACCTGACCCGCTGCCCGCACAGCCCGTGATGCACCGCACCACACCGCCGAGTGGGGATCCGCATCCGGTGATCGGGCTTGCCCGAGGTGGACTGCGAGTCCAGTGCGTCAGGTCGTTCCCGGACCCGGATAATCGGGGTTGTGAACGTTCCGTCCTACGACGTGGTGCCGGCCAACGAGGCGGCCTGGGCCGACCTGGCGGCGGTGTTCGGGGTTCGCGGACCGGCCGCGCGTTGCTGGTGCCAGCGCTACAAGCTTGCCCCAGGTGAGGCCTTTGCATCCTGTCCACCGGAGGCCCGCGCGGACCGGTTACGCGAGCAGACCGACGCGGGCCATCCGGGGTCTGATGCCACGAGCGGCCTGGTTGCCTACGCGGACGGTGAGCCTGTGGGTTGGTGCGCCGTCGAGCCGCGGACGGCCTATCAGGGACTGGTCCGCAACGCCAGCATGGCGGCCTGGACCGGACGCGAAGAGGACCGCGCGGATGCCGGTGTCTGGGCGGTCACGTGTGTGCTGGTGAGGGCCGGCCACCGACGGCGCGGAGTCAGCCGCGCGCTGGTGCGGGCCGCGGTGGTGCACGCCCGGGATGCCGGAGCGCGGGTGCTGGAGGGATACCCGATGGCCACCGGCTCGGCTCTCAACGAGGAGCTGCATCCCGGGGTGTTGAGCGCCTTCCGGGGCGCGGGCTTTGTCGAAGTACACCGGCCGTCAGCTCGGCGGGCAGTCGTAGCGATCCAGCTCTGATCGCCCTTCGCTGATGGTCGGCACAGCCGTCCCCTTCGGACCTTGGTTGGACCTGTCGACGCACGACGATGGCATCGAGAGCATCTGTGGGAATCGCGCGCGAGCGCGCGTCCCGGCCGCGGATCGTCGTGTGGGACGCGGGCAGTTGCGGCGGACTCAGCTTGGCGGCCAGGTTCCCACGGGGCTGCCAACCTCCCACTCGTGACCGAACGGGTCTACGAGTCTTCCGAGGCGCCAGCCGTGCTGGTCGTCGATGGGCGACTCCTCTGTCGCTCCAGCCTCGAGGGCTTGGGCCATCACCGCGTCCGGGTCGTCCACGACCAGTAGCGTGCGGCCAGTCGCGCCGCTGATGGACTTGGGACTGAAACGGCCGGGGGTTGATCCAGCTGCCGCTACCCAGAAGGCGGCATCGCCGACGGCCAGCTGCGCCACGATATCTTCGCCCTCGCCGACCCGATGCAGGACCGTCGCCCCGAATGCCGCCTGGTAGAACGCTACGGCCGCAGCGCCCCGGTCGACCCACAGCTGAGGCTGGATGCTGGTCACGGATTCTCCTGGTGTCGAGAAGTCTGGGTAAGGACTCATCTTCTCAGTCACAGGAACCGCGACCGGTAGGCGATCCGTGAGTGGGACGGGGCGAAGGCCGGTTACCTCCGGTAGACGTCGCTGCGTCGATCTATATGCACGATCTCCACGGTGCGCGCGTCTTCAAGCACACCGTAGATGACGCGGTAGTCACCTCGGCGAGCAGAGTGCAGACCGCTGAGCTCACCGCGGAGCGGCTTGCCCACTCGCTGTGGATTGTCAGCGAGGGGTCCGAAGATGAACTCGACGCAGGCCGTGGCCATCTTCTCAGGTAACCGCTGTAGATCGCGTTCGGCTCGAGCCGTGACTCGGATCGAGTAGCGCTCCTGCACTCAGGCGATCCCGTAGCGAGACTTGAGTGCGTCGTTGTCGGCGAAACGGCCTGCGGCGGCGTCGGCGAGGCCCTCGCTGATGGCTTCGGCAGCGCCAGGCGTTCCGAGGATCTCCAGCGTCTCCTCGATGGCGGCGAGATCGTCGGCGGAGATGAGGACCGCAGCGGGGCGGCCGTGACGGGTGATGGTCACCCGTTGATGGGTGCGTTCGACCTCCGAGACGTACTCAGAGAGCCGGTCTCGCGCGTCGCCAAGAGGTACGGCAGTCATGAGCACATTGTAGCCAAAATACCGGGCAGAACGTCGACTCCGGTGCCGTGGCGCACGTCGCGACACCCAGGCCGACCGTTGCGTACCCGGGCTGCCGCCCTTGCGGCTGCAGGGCCGGAGCGCCTGCTGATGGCGTCGGGCGCTGCCCGATGCTCGAGTCGGCGCGTCCCGCGGTCCGACCGGGCCCAGCCCTTGGAGGTGCGCCATGAGCGCGCTGCTTGTCGGGTACGCCCGATGCTCCACCGATCAGCAGGATCTCACCGCTCAACGCGATGGCCTGCTCGGCCTCGGGGTCGAGGCTGACCGGATCTACGTCGACCACGGGCTGACCGGCACCAACCGGGAGCGACCAGGATTGCGCGAGGCGCTCGCCGCCTGCCGGGCAGGCGACACCCTGGTGGTGACGAAACTCGACCGCCTGGCCCGGTCCCTGCCCGATGCCCGCGCGATAGCCGACGAACTCACCGCCCGGCAGATCAGGCTGAGCCTCGGCGGGTCGGTGTACGACCCCACCGACGCCGTCGGGCGGCTGCTGTTCAACGTCCTGGCGATGGTCGCCGAGTTCGAGTCCGACCTGATCCGACTGCGCACCGTGGAGGGCATGAAGGTCGCCAAGGCCAAGGGCCGGCTGCGGGGCAAGCAGCCCAAGCTCAACCCGAAAGCAAGAAGCGCACCTGGTCGTCGCTGGTGCACAGCGGCGAGTACAGCACCGTTGAGGTCGCCGAGCTCTTCGGCGTCGGCCGCTCCACCGTCTACCGCGCCATCGAACGCCAGCGAATCGCAGCCAAGGCCGGCCTCGCGGCACCGCCCTCGAGGCACTGACCGCTGCCGGCGCCGGTTGTCCCGTAACTGACACCTCAGCGGGACGCCGGCGCCCCAGCCCCTCCGCTGGGCCAGTCGCCGCCGAAAGCGGTTCCTTCGCGGAACACGGTTGTGGGCATGATGGGCGATGTGGACGAGGTGGCACTGCTGGAGCGCGCACGCAGGGGCGACGATTCGGCGTTCGACGAGCTGGTCGCGCCGTACTGGGGTGAGCTTCACGCACACTGCTACCGGATGCTCGGTTCGCTGCACGATGCGGACGACGCGCTGCAAGAGACGCTGCTCGGCGCCTGGAAAGGGCTCGGCGGGTTCGAGGGCAGGAGCTCGTTTCGGGCCTGGCTGTACAGGATCGCAACGCACGCCTCGATCCGGCTCGGTCGCCGGCGGCCGATCCGGGTGCTCTCTCTCAACCACGGCCCTGCCACCACCGATCCCAGCCGACTCGGTGAGCCGGTCATGGAGCCGATCTGGCTGGAGCCCTATCCCGACGCGCTGCTGGGCGCCGCCGGGTCGTCCGACCCGGCGGTGAGGTACGACGCACGCGAGAGTGTCGAGATCGCGTTCGTTGCCGCGCTTCAGCATCTGCCCGCGACACAGCGGGCGGTGCTCATCCTCCGCGAGGTTCTGGCGTTCTCGGCGGCGGAGGTCGCACAGCTGCTCGACACGACGGTCGCGGCGGTCAACAGCGCGCTGCAGCGGGCCCGTGCGACGCTGAACAGGCGGGTGCACCCCACCCAGCGCGAGGTTGTGGCCACGCTCGGTGGCCAACGGGTCGAGGACCTGCTCGACTCCCTGGTGACCGCCTGGGAGCGCGCCGACGTGCAGGGGATCGTTGATCTCCTCGTGTCCGACGCGGTCTTGTCGATGCCACCACTGCCGGCCTGGTTCGACGGCCGCGAAGCGGTCGGCCGCTTCATGCGCGAGCGAATGTTCACCACCTCGTGGCGAGTCCGGCCCGCCTCGGTCAACGGACAGCTGGCACTGGCGTGCTACCAACTGCACCAAGGGACCTACCGGCTCGGCGCACTCACCGCCCTGACTCTGAGAGGCGAGCGCATCGCGGCCCTCACGTCGTTCCTCGCGCCGATGCTCGACGACCGGTTCGAGCTCTCTCCAACTCTGTCCTGAGCGACCGATGAATCCAAGACGGACCGTGACTCATGAGAGGTGAAGGCGCCAGAACAGCTGGCCACGACCCGAGGAGCCCACGATGCGGAAGCTGATCGTCACCGTCATCTCAACCCTGGACGGCTACGCCGCCGGCGACGGCGGGAACGTCTTCGTGATGCCCATCGACCTGGGCTTCGACAGGTACAACCTGGAACGGATGCGAGCAGCCGACACCATGCTCTTCGGGGCCTCAACCTTCCGCGGAGCACGGGGCTACTGGCCCCCGCTCGCCGACGACGACTCAGCCCCAGACGTCGAACGCGAGATCTCACGGCTGTACAACCGACTCGAGAAAGTCGTGGTCTCCGACAGCACCGGACCGGATGGAACCTCGCCTTGGGAGACGAACACCGAGATCGTCCGCCGCAACGTCGCACACGCGCGAGTCGCAGAGTTGAAGGGCGGCGACGGGGCCGACATCGTCTGCTTCGGCAGCCTCACCACCTGGAACGACCTGCTCGCCCACGGCCTAGTCGATGAATTGCACATCCTGGTCGGCCCAGGCGCCATCGGCTCCGGCGTTCCGACGTTCGACCGCCCGGTCGAACACCAGCTCACGCTCCTCGACGCACGGCAACTGGAGGACTCGAAACTAGTCGCCCTGCGGTACGAGGTGAGCCGAGCAGATCACCGATGAACCATGGGCTCGCGGAGCGTGACCACAAGGGAGCGCAGAGCAGGTTCACGAAATGGCGTCCCACAGGCCGTTCTCGGTGAACAGCTTGTCGACCTCGTCCAGTTCGACATCGGCGTCCCGTGCGTTCGCGATGGCGGGACCCGCGACCCACCAGTCTGCGCCAGGAAGTCCCGCGGACAAGTACGCACGGGTACCGGGCCCCCGAGGGATGTAGGCGGGGCGCGCCTGCGCCAGCACCTCGCCGTGAGCAGGCTCCCAGAGCCTGATGGCTTCCGGCCCCTCTTCCAGAACGACGCCGTCGTACCACCGCCAAAGCACGGTCTCAGTGCCGTCGGACGTGACGGTAATGGCCACCAGATTGCCGGGTTGCACTCGCTCGGTCCGCGGTGCGGGAAGCATTGAAGCGAATTGGGCGGTGATGAGCCGTCCTTCGCGAAGTACTTCGCATTCATCTTCTCGAACGCGTATCACGACGGCACAGCGGATCACTCGGTCAGCAGGGTCGCGCTTGGTGAAGTCATTCATGAGGGCACCTCTCAGGGGAGGCGCCACCTGCTGCTGCGCTCGGTCAGCCAGCCTCAGGAGGCGCGGAAACCAGAATGGACACGGGTGACGCACCTCCTCTCGCTCGGGCAGCAAGACTGCCACAGCTCCGGCCCGCGTGCCGGAAGCGGAACCCGGTACGGCGACGGCCCTGGCAGCAACGCCTGCCCGTGCGCGAGGTCCCGCAAGACCCCGCGTTGACTCAGCCGAAAGGTCCGGGTAGCGCTTCGTTGCCTCACGGAGAAAGGTCCGCGTGAGGGCGCGTCGCTGCGCTCGTCTCCCGGGGTGCGGGGATGACCTTGGCGGATGGAGCTGTCGATGGCGACACGCAAGGCGATCACCAAGGCCCTGGCGGTGCAGTACCGGGGTGCCTCGAAGGAGTTGAAGGGCGAGATCCTGGACACCGTGTGCGGGCTGACCGGCTACCACCGCGACTACGCCCGCCGGGCCCTGCGGGCAGCGCTGAAGCCGGCCCCGGTGCGCAAGCGGGCCCCGCGCAGGCCGAAGTACGACCCGAAAGTCGTTGCCGGGCTTGAGAAGTGCTGGGCGGTGCTGAACGCCCCGGCCGGCAAGCGGCTGGCCCCGATGCTGGCCGAGCTGGTCCCGCTGCTGCGCCGCCACGGCGAGCTCGACCTCGACGACGACGCCGCCGACCTGCTGGTCGGGATGTCGGCCGCCACGATCGACCGGAAACTGGCCGCGGCGCGGTCGAAGATGCTGCCCCACGGCCGGTCGCACACCAAGCCCGGGTCGATCCTGAAGTCGAAGATCGCGATGCGGACCTGGGCCGACCACGACGAGAACACCCCCGGGTTCGTGGAGATCGACCTGGTCGGCCACGAGGGCGGTAACCCGCGCGGGCGGTTCTGCTTCACCCTGACCGTGACCGACATCGCCACCGGCTGGACGGAGAACCGGACCGTGCCCGACAAGCGGCAGGCCGGCGTGATCGCGGCGTTGACCGACGTGGTCACCCACCTGCCGTTCCCGATCAAGGGCATCGACGCCGACAACGGTGGTGAGTTCATCAACCAGCAGCTATTCCTGTACTGCCGCACCAACAAGCTGAAGTTCACCCGGTCCCGGTCGGGCAACTCCAACGACGGAGCGCACGTGGAACAGAAGAACTGGACCACCGTCCGCCAGCTGGTCGGGTACCTGCGCTACGACACCCCCGGCGAACTGGACCTGCTCAACCAGATCTGGGCCCTGCAGTCGTTGATCGGCAACCACTTCTACCCCCAACAGAAGCTGATCTCCAAGGTCCGCGACGGCGCCAAGGTCACCAAGAAGTACGACCGGGCGCAGACGCCCTACGCGCGGGCGCTGGCCCACCCCGCGGTCAAGCCGCTGCGCCGTCGCCGCCTGACCGCCCAACACGCCTCGTTCAACCCCGCCGCCGTCCAACGCCAGATCCAGGCCCTCAGCGCAGACCTGCTGACCCTGGCCACCGCCAAGAACCAGCCCACCACCAAGCCGGCGGTCGCTCCGCCGAACACTCTCGGACAGGCACGCTGACCGCCAGGGGAGCGGGATCACCGTCGCGGACCTTCTTCATGAGGCAACGAAGCAGTCCTGCCGGACCTGACCCGTCCGGTGAAGATCACCGCAAGGGTCCCTGCTGCGGGGCAATCGGAGGCTGGGCTTCTGCAGAGACAGCGGTGCCTGTCAACCTGTGTGAGACACGAACTCGTGGAGTTCAGTGAGTCGTGTCGTTCGAGTCCTCCGTTTCGGGTGGCTTGTTGATCCACGCCGCTTGGGGCAGCTTGGGTGGCTCGGGAGGCTTGCGGACGAACCGCTCGGGGTGGGCGGCGTAGACCTGGTCCAGGACATCGGCGCGGGCGGCGCGGGCGGCCTCGGCGCGGCCGTAGTGGACGTCGGCCGGGGTATGAAGGCCCAGCCCGGAGTGATGGTGATCGTGGTTGTACCAGGGGAAGAACCGGGCACAGAAGACCCGGGAGTCCTCGATCGAGGCGAACCGCTCGGGGAAGTCGGGCCGGTACTTCAGGGTCCGGAACTGGCTTTCGGAGTATGGGTTGTCGTTGCTCACGTGGGGGCGGCTGTGGGACTTGGTGACCCCGAGGTCGGCGAGCAGGAACGCGACCGGCTTGGACGTCATCGAGCTGCCGCGGTCGGCGTGGATGGTCAGCTGGTCGCGGTTGATGCCCTGCTTGCGGATGGTCTCGGCGAACAGCCGCTCGGCGAGGATCTTCGACTCGCGGGAGGCGACCATCCACCCGACCACGTACCGGGAGTAGATATCCAAGATCACGTACAGGTAGTAGTAGGTCCACTTCGCCGGGCCGCGCAACTTCGTGATGTCCCATGACCAGACGTTATTCGGTTCTGTCGCAACGAGTTCCGGCTTGACGTGGGCCGGGTGGTTGGCGTGCCGGCGCCGGTCCTGCCCGCCGTTGGTCTCCCCGCGGGCACGCAGCAGCCGGTACATCGTCGCCGTCGAGCACAAGTACGTGCCCTCGTCCAGCAGCGTCGCGTACACCGCCTCGGGGGCTTGGTCGACGAACCGCTCGGAGTGCAGCACGTCCAGCACGGCGGCCTGCTCGGCCTCGGTCAGCGCGCGGGGCTGCCGCTTGCGGGGCGCCGGGCCTGGGGCCGGCCCCAGGGGCACTGGCCGGGCCGGGTGGGCCCGGTAGTGGCTGGCCCGGGACCGGCCGACGGCCTCGCAGGCGGCCTTGGCCCCAACGATCGGGGTCAGCTCGACGACCGCAGTGTCGATCATCGCTCGGGCTCGCTCTCGTGCCGGTCCGCGCTCTGATTCGAGAGCTGCGCCAAGAGCGCGGACAGTTCCCCCTGCACACGGATCACCTGCCGGGCCTGGTCCAACTCAGCCGCCAGCCGGGCGTTCTCCGCCTCCAGGCGCTCGTTCTCCCGCGCGGCCGGGTCCACCGGCTTCGGACCCCGGCTGGCCGCCTCCATCGCCGCCAGAGCGCCCTTGTCCCGCTGCTCCCGCCACGCGCTGATCAGCGACGTGTACAGGCCCTCACGGCGCAACAGGGCACCCTTGCCGGCCTTGTCCAGCCGCTCGTACTCAGCCAAGATCTCCAACTTGTACCGGGCGGTGTACGTGCGCCGCGACGCTCGCTCACCGACCTCCGGGTCCGGGACGTCCTCCACCCGGACAGCATGCCCACCCGGCGCCGACAGCACCGTAGACGTGGTCTGCGTCATCGAACTTGATCTCCAACTCTCGCCCTCAGAACTCAGTAATCAGCACTGCTGAGGTGTCTCACGAGAGGTTGACAGAGAGGGCAGTTTCCTAAGATCTGCTCGCCGCCGTGCTCGGACTGCCGAGTCGTGGCTAGCCCTATCTGGGCGGAGTGACGCACCTCCGGACCGCACCCTGTTGGGCGCTGTGACGCGCCTCCGGCTCGGGCTCTGGGAGGTGCAACGGCGACCCGAGCAGGGTTCATTCACCCGTGCTCGTCCCGTTCTCGGCTAGCGCGTGTCCCGTAGATCTTGATCGTGGAACCGGTTTGACTGGGCTGTGTGGATGAGGTTGATCAGGAGCGGTTGAAGCGGCATGACCTGAGTGATGACGAGTGGGCGCGGTTGGAGCTGTTGCTGCCGGCCCATCCGCGGCAGGGGCGTCGGTGGGCTGATCACCGCACGGTGATCAATGGGGTGTTCTTCCGGGTCCGGACTGGGTTGCCGTGGCGGGATCTGCCTGCGGTGTATGGGAACTGGAAGACGGTGTACAACCGACATCGTCGCTGGTCGGGCGATGGGACGTGGGAGGAGATCCTGGCGGCGTTGCAGACCGGTTGCGACGGCGAGGAGGGCCGGGACTGGACGGCGGCGATCGATTCGACGGTGGTGCGAGCCCACCAGCACGCTGCGGGCGCCCGCCAGAGCCGCCGAAGGACATCGAGGCCGACCGGTTGGCCCCGGCTGTGTTGGCCGCCCCGGGCCACACAGGGGGCTGAGCCGAATCACAAGAAATCCGCTGGCGGGCCCGGCGATGGCACAGCGTCGGCGGGTCCGCAGGCCACGGATCAGGCCCCGGACCGGCGTGTGGATCGGGAGGCGTTGGGCCGCTCCCGGGGTGGGTTGACCAGCAAGATTCATCTGGCCGCGGACTCGCGGTGCCGGGTGCTGGCCCGGATCACCAGCGCCGGGCAGCGCCACGACAGCCTCGGCTATGCCCCGGTGATGGACGCCATCCGGATCCGCCGTCGGGGCCGGGGCCGGCCCCGGAGGCGTCCGGGCCGGGTTCTGGCCGACAAGGCGTACTCCAGCAAGGCGATCCGGGCCGACCTGCGCCGACGCGGGATCGCCGCGACCATCCCCGAGCCGGCCGACCAGATCCGCAACCGTACGGCCCGCGGCGCCAAGGGCGGTCGGCCGCCGGCCTTCGACAAGACCGCCTACAAGGCCCGCAACGTCGTCGAACGCGCCATCAACAAGCTCAAGCAGTACCGGGCTGTGGCCACCCGCTACGACAAACGTGACTTCGTCTGGCGCGGAACCGTTGATGTCGCCGCCATCCGGATCTGGCTCCGCGACCCACCATGATCTACGGGACACGCGCTAGTCGCCCGGCGGACTCGCCGAGCGCTACCGACATGATCGACTCCGCAGCTTTCCTGGTGCGGTCCTCGGCGGTCGGCCAGAGGTGGGCGTACGTGTTGAGAGTCGTCGTCGCCTTCGAGTGACCGAGCGAGCGCTGGACGGTCACAACGTCGCACCCGGCGGCGATGAGTCCCGAGGCGTAGAAGTGTCCGCTTATGCGGAATTCCGCATAAGCGGCATTAGGCGGACGGCTGGGTTATGCGCCCTGCCGGGCTGTTTCGGCTGGTGGGGGCCGGTTCGGTCGTGTTTTCGTCCGCATAATCCCGGGTGCCGGTGTCATCGCCCCAGCGAGTCGAGCCAGCCGATCAGGGAGGTGTCGGAGGTCCAGTCGGGCAGGACGTCTGGGGTGAGTGGCTGGTAGGCGTTCTCGATCGCTTTGCGTTTGGTCTCGGCGTCTGCGCGGGCGTAGATCTCGGTGGTGGACACGTCGGCGTGGCCGAGCAGGTCGCGGATGTAGATCAGGTTGACGCCGGCCTGGATCAGGTGCATGGCCCGGCTGCGCCGCAGGGTGTGGGGCGTGACCGGCAGGCCGGGAGCCCAGCCGGGGTCGCGGGCCCGGACGGCGCGGACGTGGCGGGCCAGGAGTTTGGCGACCCCGGACCGGGTCAGCCTGGAGTGGTTCGGTCCGTGGAACAGCGGGTCGGTGTCGGCGCCGAGGCCGGGGTGCGGGTCGCGGTGGTTCGAGGTAGTCGGCGACGAGGCGGGCGGTCGGGTCCATGACGGGCACGTAGCGGATCTTGGATCCCTTCCCGCGGATCGTCACGGTCATCGGGTGTGGAGCGGCGGATGTCGGCGACGTCGAGGTCGCAGAGCTCTTGGACGCGGGCGGCGGTGTCGTAGGCCAGGGCGAGCAGGACGGTGTCCCTGACCGCGCGTGCGCTGGCCGTGCCGGGTTCGGCGAGCAGCGTTTTGACCTCGTCGCCGGTCAGGTGCCCCAGCTCCGGGGCCGGGGTGTTCTTCTGCCGGATCGCGAGGATTTGGGTGACCTGGTCGAGGTGGTCGGGCTGCTCGACGGCGGTGTAGCGGCAGAACGACTTGATCACCGCGAGGCGCTGGTTGCGGGTGGCCGCCGAGCAGCCCCGCTCGGTCTCCAGCCAGTCCAGGAACCGCAGGACGCGGGGCCGGTCGATGTCGGCCAGGCGCAGCTTCTCGGGCGGTATGCGCTCGGCGTCTCTGAACCAGGTGAGCAGCAGTTTCATCGCGTCCCGGTAGGAGGCGACGGTCCTGGGTGAGGCTGCGCGCTCCCCGGCCAGGTGGTCGGTGAAGAACTTCGTCAGCCAGCGCCCGGCCAGATCCGGCGGCGGCGCGGGCCGCGGGCTCACGACTGGTCCTCGGGCGGGGCGGGGATGACGTAGCCGAACCGGATCTGGGCCTTGGCCATCACCTCGGGGTAGGCGTCCGCGGTCAGCCTCAGGTAGTACTGGGTGCCGCGAAGGTCGGCGTGGCCCATGTAGCAGGCCAGGTAGGGCAGCATCACGGCCAGGTCCGCGCCGTCGGCGGCCCAGCGTCGCAGGTTGGCGACGGCGAAGCCGTGGCGCAGCGAGTGCGGATGCGGGCCGCCGGTGAAGTGCGGGATGCCGGCGTCGGCCAGGTAGCCGCGGAACCGCATGTAGACGGTCGACTGGTTGATCGGCCTGCCCGCGGCCCTGCTGTAGAACACGTAGTCGCTGGTGCTCGGGGGCCGGGTGCGCGGCCGCGATGTAGGCGTCCAGGGTCGCGGCGAGCCGGCCGGTGATCGGGACGGTCCTGCCCTGCACCGTTCTTCGAGTCGCGGATCCGCAGCGTCCCGGCGCTGGTGTCCACGTCCGGCAGGGTCAGGTTCAGCGCCTCGGAGACCCTCAGCCCGGCGCCGTAGAGCACCCGGAACAGGACCGGGTCGACCAGCGCCTTGTTCGAGTAGCAGGACATCGGCTGGGAGTCGATCGCGGTGAACAGGCGGCGCACCTCGTCGTCGGTGAGCACATACGGCGGCTGGTGACGGACCCGCACCCGGGTGGCCGCGGCCGGGAGTGTAGGCATCCCAGCCGAACGGCTTGGGCGTGCTCGGCCAGCTGACGCAGCGCCAACTCGTTGCGCCGGACCGTGGAGGACCGCAGGTGGCGGCCGTAGAGGAACCCGTCGACCGCTTCCTTGGTGATCGACCCGTCCGGGTAGCCCTGCCGCCGGCAGTGGTCGGCGAACTGGCGCAGCACCCGTTGCTGGGACCTTGAACCGGTATCCGCCGGCGTGGCGCACGGCGACCAGGTCGGCGACCAGGTCCGGCAGCGTCGTCTCAGGCATCGCGCTCACCGGCCCCGGCCCGGCGTTCGATGACGTCTTCGACGTCCAACGCGCAACACGCGCAGCCGTTCGACGTCGAACCGCAGGTAGTAGGCCTGGGTCGTGTCGCTGCGAGGCGTGCCCCAACACGGCCGACACCACCGGCATCGGCGCGCCGTCGCCGATCATGGCCACGGCCAGCGCGCCGCGCAGGGAATGCATCCCGCAGACCTGGCCCGGCGGGAACTCGATCCCGGCGCGGGCGGCGTGCCGCGACAGCCGGGAGGCGACCGAGGAGGCGCACCCGAACGCGTCGAACGGGTGACGGTGCTTGACGAACACCTTCGGGCAGGCCGTCTCGGGACGGCCGCCTCGGACGTAGTCGATGATCGCCCAGCCGACGTCGTCCAGCAGCGGCAGGCTCAACGGCCGGCCCGTCTTGTGCTGGACGATCGTGATCTGCTTCGCCCGCCAGTCCAGGTCGCCCAGTTCGAGGCGGCGCAGATCCGAGATCCGCAGGCCCAGCCGGGCGGTCGTCAGGATCATCGCGTAGTCGCGTTTGCCGGTGGCGGACTGACGGTCGATCCCGGCCAGCAGCCGGCGGATCTCATCCGCGGTCCACAGGTGCGGGTCGGACTCGTGACGGACGTGCCGGTGCGGCGGCAGCCGATCCGCCAGGCCCTGCGGCGTCCGGCCCGCCGCGGCCAAGAAGCGCCAGGAAGTCGGCCAGGCACGACCTCATGGCCGCGATGGTCTTGCGCCGCAGTCCACGTTGACGCAGCAAGAAGCCCGACACGTCCCGCACGCCGAGCGCCGCGAGATCATCGACGCCCACCTCGACCAGGTAGGCCAAGAACCGGCTGGCCGCCTTGTCCTTCGCGACCACGGTCGCCTCGGCGTTGCCGCGACGTCGGCACGAAGCGAGGTAGTCGTCCCTGAGCGGGCGGAACCTCGCCGGACAGCCGTCCTTCGCCGGGACCACCGGCCGGTCGACGTCGACCGCCCGGCCGGCCAGCACCTCCGCCATCAACACCACCGGCCGACGAACCGCCTGAACATCCCTGTCCTTGACCGGCTCACGCAACGACCCCAACCTGACCCCGGTCTGGTTCGCGATGAAGTCGATGCACACCCGCTCGCTCGCCGTGTCCACGCCGCGACCCGGCCAAGAAGGCAGCGAACCGGTCCAGCACGACCTGATAGCGACGGACCGTGTCCTCGGCCCTCCCAGCATCGCGCAACACCGCCACCACGCGGCCGGCGGCAGTCCCCGACATCTGCCTCTCCCACGAGAATCACCTCTGCATCCGGTAGTGAATGAACAGGAAGGCGATTCTTCGCCGACATCAGTAGCGCTCAGCGGCCATGCGGGGCAGCACGCAGCCACTCCCGATCGGCTGGCTCGACTCGCTGGGGCGGTGACACCGGCCGCCCGGGATTATGCGGACGACGAACACCGACCGACACCGGCCCCCACCAGCCGAAACACCCCGGCAGGGCGCATAACCCCGCCGTCCACCTAATGCCGGTTATGCGGAATTCCGCATAACCGGCACACGCTTCGCCGGTGAACACCCTGATCCGCTGGTATAGGCAGGGCCTGGACGTCGCAGCAGCGGCTGCCGCTGCTGTCCACCTACCTGGGCCACATCGCCCCGCAGTCCACCTACTGGTACCTGTCGGCGACCCCGGAGCTGATGGCCCTGGCCGGCGCACCGCCTCGAGCCTAGAAGCGGGGACACGGCCATGACGTTGCTGGCCCCGACCCTGCAGACCTTCTTCACCGACCGGCTGTCACGCCCAGCGCGACGCTCAGCCCGAACACCATCGCCGCCTACCGCGACACCTGGCGGCTGCTCGTCAACACATCACCGCGACCAGAGGCGTCACCCGTCAACGAGCTCGACCTCGGCCCTGCTCGACGCCCCAGCTGGTCACCGAGTTCCTCGACCACCTCCAGAGCGACCGCGGCAACGGCGTCGCCACCCGCAACGCCCGGCTCACCGCGATCCGCGCGGTCCTGGCCTTCGCGTTGCCCGACCATCCCGAGCACGCCGACACGATCACTCGGGTGCTGGCCGTCCCGGCCCGCCGCCGTCCGGCGCCCATCGTGGAGTTCCTCACCGACGCCGAGGCCGCCGCGCTGATCGCCGCCCCGGACACCCAGGCCTGGACCGGGCGACGAGATCAGGCCCTGCTGACCGTCGCGGTCCAAACCGGGCTACGCGTCGGCGAACTGACCGGTCTGACCATCACCGACCTGCACACCGGAACCGGCGCGCACCTCACCTGCACCGGCAAGGGACGCCGCCAGCGAGCGACCCCGCTGACCCCCAGCACGCTCACCGTCCTGAAGCCCTACCTCGCCGAACGCCTCACCCGGCCCGGCGACGCGCTGTTCCCCGGGCCCCGCGGGCAACATCTGTCCCGCGACGCCCTCGAACGACGCCTGGCCACGCACGCGGCGACAGCTGCCAGCGCCTGTCCGTCCCTGCACGACAAGCACGTCACGATGCACACCCTGCGGCATTACGTGGACGGCTGGATTATGTGGCCGGCTGGCGTGTTTCCCTTGCTGGGCCTGTCGCGGACGCCGGTTCCGGCCACATAATCCCGGGGGCGTGCGGGTCAACGACCCGAGTGGTCGGGGTGTCCGAGCAGATTCGTGCGCTCCTCCTTGATGCGGGATTCCTTGCACGCTCCCGGGTGGGACGGGCCCCTTGACGCGGTGACTGCGGCGAAGAATCGCCTCTCTGCTCACCACGATCAGGGAGGCCCATTCTTATGCAGGCAACAGAGGTCCGCGACGCGTCGGCGCGGGTGATCATCGCGTTGAAGGCGGCGGGTCGGTCGAGGGCGACGATCAAGCGTCACGAGGCGGAGTTCAACGCGTTTGCTGGGTTTCTCCAGGCTCGTGGTCGGTCGGTCCCGAGCGAGGTGGACTGTCTCGATTTCATCGCTGAGCGGTCCGGGTCAAGGCTCGCGGGTCTGCGGGAGCCGACGAGTTCCAGGCGGGCTCAGCTCGCACGCCGGCCGTTGATCCTGTTGATGGAAGGCCTGGCTGGAGGCGTCTCGGGGGTGGGGCAGGCGACAACGCCGCCGGTTGAGCGTTGCCCAGCGCGTTTCCGTGCGGCCCGGGACGAGTACCTGGAGGCGTGCCGGCGGCGGGGGAACGCCGAAGCGAGCGTCGTGACCAAGCAGCGCGCTGCGGATCAGTTCCTCGCCTATCTCGAGGAGGTCGGTCGGGAGACGCTCGAGCAGGTGCAGGCCCGGGATTTGGCCGGGTTCTGGGCCCGGCGTCAGCGGCGGGGGTATGCCCCGAAGACGACCGGGTTGCTGCGTTCGTCGTTGGCTGACTTTCTGCGCCATCTGCGCGAAGCCGGGCAGATCCGGGAGGACCTGGCCGGGCGGCTCCCGCCGCAGCGCTATCCCCGACGCGGCCAGTCGGCTCCGCACCCGTGGACGGCTGAGGAGGTCCGCTTGGTGTTGGACCAGATCGATCGGCAGTCCGCGATCGGGAAACGCGACTACGCGATGGTGTTGCTGACCGCCAGGCTCGGTGTGAGGGTCGGGGACCTGCGTCGTTTGGAGCTTGGGTGGTTCGACTGGCGGGCGAAGACGCTGGCGTTCACACAGCACAAGACCGGGCTGCCGTTGACGCTGCCGCTGCCGGGCGACGTCGGATGGGCGGTGATCGACTACGTCCGCCACGGCCGGCCTGAGGCGGCCTGCCGGCAGGTGTTCGTCAAACATCGATACCCGTTCACCGCGTTCGGCTCATCCACGTCGGCGGGGTGCCGGCTGAGCTATTACGCGCGGCGCGCCGGGATCGTGTTCGCGGCCGGGCGCTCGCACGGCCTGCACTCGCTGCGCGGCGCGCTGGCAGTCGAGATGCTTCAGAGCGACACGCCCCCGCCGGTCGTCACCGCGGTTCTAGGTCACGCGGCGGGCACCACGACCGCCGCGCACTACTTCAGGCTCGACACCGAGCATCTGCGTCGCTGCGCGCTCGATGTCGAGGATGTCCTTCACGCGGTGCAAGGGGTGCTGTCGTGAACGCGTTGACGCTGTCCGAGTTGATCGACACGCTCGTCGCGGCGCGCCGCGCCGGCGGGTTTCGGTATGACCGCCAAGCACGGGTGCTGGCGCAGTTCGCCGAGCACTGCCGCCGGGAAGGGTATGCGGACGGGTCGATCATCCAAGAGGCTGTCGAGGGGTTCCTCTACGGCCGCCACCTCAAGGCGTCCACGATCCGTCGCGAGGAGATCATCCTGCGCGACCTGGCAGAGCACGCCCGCCAGTTCGGCTGGCCGGCGTGGGCGCCGCCGACGCTGACCCGAGTGCAGACGCGCCACCGGCCGCCGCCGTATGTGTTCAGCGACGAAGAGATCCGCCGCCTGTTCCACGCGATCGATACCCAGCCGCTGGCGGAGATGTCCAACCGGGCGCTGGTTGACCCGGTGCTGTTCCGGGTCCTCTATGCCGCCGGGCTGCGTCTCTCCGAAGCGCTCAACCTGCAACTGCGTGATCTCGACCAGGAGCGCGCCACGCTCAGGTGCGCGACAGCAAGAACCATGAGAACCGGATCGTGCCCGTCACCCGGCGCCTCGCCGACACGCTGGGGGCATACGTCGCGGCCGCGCACCCCTATCCAGAGCCCACTCACCATCTGTTCCACACCGGCGATCCGTCCAAGCCGGCCGACAAGTCCACGATCTACAACCGGTTGCGCCGCTACCTCGCCGACGCGGACATCCCCCATTTCGTCCCGGGCGGCCCGCACGTCCATTCGCTGCGTCACGGGTTCGCCGTGCAGAACCTGCGTCGCTGGGCCGCTGACGGCAGCGACCTGGCGGTGATGCTGCCCTTCCTGTCGGCGTACATGGGCCACGCCGACCTGCGCGGCACCCAGTACTACCTCCAGCTGACTGCGGACGCGTACCCGGAGGTCGCCGGGATGGTCCAAGCCAGGTTCGGCTACGTCATCCCGGACCCGGCCGTGCCGCAAGGAGCCCAGCGATGAGCCGCGCCACCCCAGCCGCCGGGGATCTGGCCGGCAGGTGGCTGTCGAAGTTCCTCGTCGACCATCTGGCCGGCGAGCGGGACCTGTCCCCTCAGACGATCGCGTCCTACCGAGACGCGATCAAACTGCTGCTCACCTGGTTCCGCGACGTGCAGGCAACCCCGCCCGAGAAGCTGCGCCTCGCCGACCTCGACCGCTCACGGGTGCTCGCGTTCCTGGACTGGCTCGAAACCGAACGTGGCAACTCGCCGGCGACCCGCAACCAGCGCCTCGCCGTCATCAAGTCGTTCGCCCGATATACCGCGGTCGAGCAGCCAGAGTTCCTTGATCAAGCCACCCAGATCATCGCGATCAAGCAGAAGAAGACCCCGGCGACCGACATGGGCTATCTCACCGGCGACGAGGTCAAAGCCCTCCTGGCCGAACCCGACCCGGCCACCCGGCGCGGGCTGCGCGACACCGTCCTGCTCTCCACGCTCTACGACACCGCCGCCCGTGTCCAAGAAATCTGCGACCTGAACACCGCAGACGTTCGCGCGGCCCGCCCGATGTTGGTCACGCTGCACGGGAAAGGCTCCAAGACCAGGCGCGTCCCGCTGATGGACCCCACAGCCCAACTGGTGCAGGACTACCTGAACCGGCGAGCGCCCCACCCTGGCGTCGGCGCAGACGCAGACCCGCTGTTCCAAGGACCCGAACACACCCGGTTGACCCGCTGGGGCGTCACCAAGATTCTCGCCCGGCACGTCCAGTCCGTGCGCCGCCGCAACCCCGGCTATGCGGCCGGCGTGAACGTCACCCCACACGTGATCAGAAGGACCCGGGCGATGCACCTGCTCCAAGCCAAAGTCAACCTGATCTACATCCGCGACCTACTCGGCCACGCCGACGTGTCCACCACCGAGATCTACGCCCGCGCCGACGCAGAAGCCAAACGCCAAGCCATCGAGAGCGCCTACCAGTCGCTCACCCCCGAGCTGTCCCTGGCCGACTGGACGGCCGACCAAGATCTCCTCGAATGGCTCGACCACGCCTGCCGATAACCACCCGGAATTATGTGGCCGGAACCGGCCCCAGCACCACGCCCAGCAAGGGAAACACGCCAGCCGGCCACATAATCCAGCCGTCCACGTAATGCCGCTTACGTGGAATTCCACGTAAGCGGCACACCGCGGCGATGCGCCTGCTCCACGCCGGCGTCGACATCTCCGTGATCGCGCTCTGGCTCGGCCACCAGAACACCGCCAGCACCGACCGCTACCTGCACGCCGACATGGCGATCAAGATGGCCGCGATCGACCGCACCCGCCCGCTCCACGTCCAACCAGGCACCTACACCCCAACCCCGGACATCCTGGCCTGGCTCGACACCCTGTGACTATGCCGACCCCGCAACCCCATGGAACCCTTACGCACCAACGCATGTCCAGTCTGAGGCGCGCGGCATAGTCCAACACATCGGCATAGCCGATCTACCACCACAGAGGACACGATCCAGGCCCACCTGGCGATCGTGTTCGCCGCTCTGGCGGTGAGTCACTGGATCAAGCCAGAACCGGCTGGTCGATCAAGCGCTTCGTGCGCACCGCTCGCCGCTACCGCACGATCGAGATCCAGGCCGGCGGCCACACCGTCACCGCTGAAGATCCTCTACCCGACGACATCCGCGACGCCATCGGCAAGATCAACTCAGCCGGACGACACTAATCTGGCCTAAGTCAGGTCCGACGGTGAGGATTACCTGGTCGATGCCGATGACATCGTGACCCTGCTCGGCGATGGTGCGCATCTGGTCGGCCACTCCTACGGCGGGCTCGGCGCAATATATGCGGCCGCCCGCAATCCGGAGGCCACCCGATCACTGACGCTGCTCGAAGCGCCGGTGTCGTCGATCGTCCCCGACCACGCTGGGTTCCGAGAACTCGACGACGCCATCCGCGCAATGTGGCACAGCGATCAGTCCGATGGTGACTGGGTACGGGTTCCTCGCGACGGTGGGAACCGACCCGAACGAACTTCCCGAGGAACTCCTGACGGCCGCGACCGACCTCGTGCCGGTGTTCCGATCCGGTCGACCGTACTTCGATGCCACCCCACCACTCGATGCCATCGCTGCGGCGGCGTTTCCCAAGTTGGTCGTCTCAGGAGGTCACCATGAGGGAAGGGACGAGATGTGTCGTGGGCTTGCTGTCCGAATCGGTGCCGACCATGACGTGATCGAGGGCGCCGGCCATGAGATCCAATTCACCGGGACACCGATCAACGAGCGACTCCTCGCCTTGTGGCAACGCCGCTGACCGGTACCCGGCAATCGCGGCTGTGTTGCCCGTGACGTAAACGGCGCAACGTCCGGGCGATGTGTGGGAAAATTCGGCGATGGGATCGCCGGAAGCGAAGCCGTCGGGAGTCGTCACGTTCCTGTTCACCGACATCGAAGGTTCGACGATTCAATGGGAGACCGACCCCGAAACGATGCGAGTGGACTTGGCAGCCCATGACAACGAGATGCGTTCAGCGATCGAGTCTCATGACGGGTGGATGTTCAAGCACACCGGCGACGGTGTCTGTGCAGCGTTCCAGTCGGCAACCTCAGCGGTGCACGCTGCTGTACAGGCACAACAATCATTGAGATTGCCCGTCCGGATGGGGATCGCGACGGGTGAGGCCGAGCAGCGTGACGACGACTATTTCGGCCCGGCTGTCAACCGAGCGGCGCGGTGATGGACCTCGGTCACGGCGGACAGATTCTGGTGTCTGCCTCGACGGCGGCTCTGGTGGCCGGCGTCGATCTGATGGATCTGGGTGAGCATCGCCTGCGGGGCCTGTCAGGCGTCGAACGTCTCTGCCAGGTTCGCGCTGACGGGCTGACCGTCGACTTTCCCCGTCTGCAGACGATGGAAACGGCGTCGGAAACCTCCCAGACGGGTCGGATCTGCTGGGACGCGATCGCGCGGTCGGTGAGGTGAAACGGCGCCTCGGGGACCGACGGCTCGTCACCATCGTCGGGCCGGGCGGGATCGGCAAGACCGCACTGGCCCGACATGTGCTCCGCGACATCGGTTTCGGTGGTCTGGTCGACCTCACATCGATCTCGACCGATGACGCGGTCGCAGGCGCTGTCGCCTCGCAGCTGGTCATCCGAGTTTCGCGGCGTTGTCGGCGGCACCACCTCCGGCATTCCCGGTCATCATCGACAACTGTGAGCATGTCCTCGGTGGGGCGGCGTCAACGATCGATCGCCTCGTCGACTCCACAGCCGGCTGGACGATCCTCGCCACGAGTCGCTCACCGCTCAATGCGATCAACGAGTCCATCGTCGCCCTCGGGCCCCTCGCGACGTCATCGGCAGCCGAAATGTTTCTCACTCGTGCCCAGGATGCGGGAGCGGACGTCGATCCGGCGGAGTTCGATGTCGTACGCGAGTTGTGTCAGCGTCTCGATGGCGTACCTCTGGCGATCGAGATCGCCGCGGCGCGCACACGCGTCATGACACCCACGATGATTCTGGAACATCTGCGAACAGGGGTGGACGTGTTGGAGCGCCCGCGCTTTCGGGGCCCGCATCGACACCGGAGCGTTCGCGAGACGATCGCCTGGTCGTACGCCTTGCTCGGAGACCCGGAGCGGGCCGCGCTCGATCGGCTCGCAGTGTGCGCTGGACCCTTCGACCTCGAACTCGCAGCTGCGGTCATCGCAGATGTCGATACCGACGTCGGCCGCTCCGAACCCGGAACCACGGCGCGCGATGGCGAGACTGCCACCAGGATCTCGAACTCATCGAGTCCCTGGCCGAAGCGTCGCTCGTGTCGGTCGATGGCTCCGGCTCACTGACCCCGTACCGACTGCTCGAGACGATCAAGGCGTTCGCGATGGAGCGGCTCGAAGAGGCGGGACAGCGGAACATGACCGAGGATCGCTTCGTCAACCACGTCGTCGACTCGGTGCTGGACATCATGGAACGCGGACGACCGGCTGGAATGCCGACGTCCTGCACGAACTCCTGGTCAGATACGACAACGTCGCCGCGGCGCTGACATGGTGTCTGGATCGCGACGCCGAACCGACGAGGTCGCTGTTGTTGTGCAGCGTCCTGTGGGGAGTCGTGCACAATGGCCACGTTGAAGACGTCGCCCAACTGGGCCGACGGACACTGCAACGTTGGCCGGACCCCGAGCAGCCGTTCTGGCCCGATGCCGTGGCCTCACTCGCCAGCGCCACCTTGATGCTGGGCGACATCGATGGCGGCGTTGCGCTCGCCGAGTCGGCACTTCCCCACGCCGATCCGTCACTGTTCGCTCGGGCCACGTTGCGCCGCGTGCTCGGCTTGGCGGCTCAGGCCGTCGACGATCACGAGCGCGCCGCGGCGCTGTTCGCGGAGGTGGCATCGGTCTCCAGATCGTCGGGGGCAGGTGCGATGGCGATGGAGGCGGACGTGTTCCGAGCCCAGGCGCTGCTGCTCGGCGGTCGACATGACGAGGGGCTCCGAATCGTTCGTGACTGCCGTCGCGAGGCCGAGACAGGTGGCTGGCACATCAACACGGTGTTCGCGACCATCGTCGAGGGACTAATCCTGCTGTCGCTGGATGCGGCGGCAGCGTGGTCGTGTCTCACCCAAGCGTTGGAAGCGTCGCGTGCGGCACGGTACCCGTACGGGGTGACCGCCAGCCTCCAGTCGATGGCGTACGCCCATCTTCGTCACGGGCGAGATGATGCCGCGGTGACGACGATCGTCGAGTTGGTCGACGAGATGGCGGCATCTCCGAGCGACTGGTCCCGTGCCGATCCGCTGGGGCCGGTCGCGACGCTGATGCATCGGCGGGGCATGAGCGGTTGGGAGGATATGGCCGCGACAACCGAATGGTTGTCGCGCGCGAGCCCACTGCCTGCAGCGGGCCTCCACCTTGTCGATCTACCCCCCACCCGTGGCAGGGTGCTCCCCGCCCGCGAAGCCACCGAGGCGATGTTCATCGCCCTCGCCTCAGCCGGCGACTCGGCACGTGCGGGACCTCCCGCCAACGCACCTTCGGCGCCAACCGGGTCCGTGGCGAATGCGTCCTTCACCCTCGACGGTGAGATGTGGACCGTCACGTACGCGGGTGTCTCAGCCCACATCAAGTCGACCAAGGCATGCACGACCTCGCCGAGCTCCTCAGTCGTCCCGGTGCCGACGTCAGTTGTCTCGACCTCGCAGGTGCAGCAGTCGACGAGCACGATTCGGGCGAGGTCATCGACGCCGAAGCGAGGCGACAGTACGAGAGCCGGATCCGCGAGCTCCAATCAGACATCGACGAAGCCGAATCGCACAGCGACCACATCCGCGCCGAACGCGCCCAAGCCGAATTCGACGCAATCGTCGAACACCTCACCACATCCCTCGGACTCTCGGGCCGGTCTCGACGCCATGTCGGAACGACCGAGCGGGCACGATCCGCTGTCACCCGACGGATCCGAGCCACCATCAAGAGGGTCGAGGCCGCCCATCCGCGGCTCGGCGCACACCTACACAGCTCCGTCAACACCGGTATCTACTGCCGCTACCAACCCGAGGTGCCAACGAATTGGACGGTGCGAACACACGATGTGACACCTGGTCTCACGACTCCTGGATGACAACCGACACCGCTGCTTCGCAGCCGGTCATCTAGCGCGGCGCAGACGGACGGACGAGACCGTGATCCTTCATGAACGCATCGAGCCGTTCACGCTGCCCGGTGACCGGTTGATCAACGATCGAGACGATCGTCGAGCGGTCGCCCACGACGATGTCCTGCACGCTGTGATGATCGAACTCGTCACCGGCCACTGCGAGACGATCGGAGAAATCCACCCGGACAGTGCGATCACCGACGAGCCCGACCACCGTGTGATCAAAATTGACCTGGTCGAACAGGTTGCGTGCCAGGGCTGATCCCTGCGAGTAACTCTGGACCACGGCGTCGGGTCCTCGATGCAACTCTGAGCCAATCCGATAGGTCACGTTCGGATCGAGTAGCGACCGCACCGTGGCGAAGTCGTCCGCATCGAGCGTGTGGGTGCCGGGAACTCGGCTCAGGGCGTTGACCTGGGCGTTCGCTTTGCAGCGGCCGATGTCATGCTCTCGCGATGGGTCTGCGCCTGGGGTATGTGATCGTTCGAGGTCTCGTCGGCGCCTTGGTGCTGCTGGCCCGGTCGCGAGGCAGCTAAGGACGCCGAGATCCTGGTGCTACGCCATCAGCTGGAGGTGCTGCGCCGTCAGGGGCCGCGACCGCGGCTGTCGTGGGTGGACCGGGCCGTGATCGCCGCGCTGGCGTTGCGGCTGCCGCCCGCGCGACAGATCGGCATGCTGGTCACTCCCGGCACGATGCTGCGGTGGCACCGCCGACTGGTTGCCCGCCGTTGGACCAGTCAACGGAAGGGGCCGGGGCGGCCGCGGACTCGGGCAGGGCTTCGGGCGTTGGTGATACGACTCGCGAGGGAGAACCCGACGTGGGGCTACCGCCGAGTGCACGGCGAGCTCGCTGGCCTCGGGTACACGATCGCCGCCTCGACGGTGTGGTCGATCCTGCGCTCTGCGGGACTGGACCCGGCACCGCGACGCTCGGGCCCGACCTGCAAGCAGTTCCTGACCGCCCAGGCCGAGGGCATCGTGGCGTGTGACTTCTTCCACCTCGAGACCATCGCTCTGAAGCGGCTCTACGTGTTCTTCGCTGTCGAGCACGCCACCCGCCGGGTCCGGATCCTTGGTGTCACGGCGCACCCGACCGGAGCGTGGGTGACTCAACAGGCCCGCAACCTGCTGATGGACTTGGACGACGCTGGCCGCCGGATCAGGTTCCTGATCCGCGATCGGGACACCAAGTACACGGACGCGTTCGATGCCGTCTTCGCCGGCGTCGGCGCGGATGTGGTCGAGATCCCGGTCCGGGCACCCCGAGCCAATGCCATCTGCGAGCGATTCGTGGGCGGTGTCCGCCGCGAGCTGCTCGATCGGATCCTGATCGTCAACATCGCCCACGCCAGAGCCGTCCTGAGCGAGTATGAAAGCCACTTCAACACGCACCGGCCTCACCGCGCCTTGAAGCAGGCGGCACCACTTCGGCCGCTCCCGCCTGTGCCAGCGGACCCGACGGCCACGGTCGTCCGTCGTGATCGCCTCGGCGGCTTGCTCCACGAATACACGCAGGTCGCATAACTGATGCAGGATTCTCGGCACCCACACCCTGATCGGACGTGCGTTCGCGACTCGCGGTGTGGATGTGCTCTGGCCGAAGCGACTGGCCAAGGTAGTTTCTGACGTGGGCGGGGGAGCGGTCGATGTGGTGGCCACCCGGGACCTGCTCGCCACCCGGTTCACATCCGCCTGACCTCCGGCGCCAGAGTGCTGCTGTGACCTGCTGGCTGGCCCGCGCCGCGATCGGCCAGGGCGACCGTTGCCGAGGGCTACCGCCACGCGGGGGTTACGGTCTGGACGACGGCCAGCGACCGGTCGCTGTAGCCGCGAGGCTCTGGTGTCGTCACCCGCTCAGCGCCTCAAGTGTATTACGTGGTGATACGATTCTTGAGTGGGGAACCGGTACAGCTTCACGTCGGAGGGTTTGGCCAACCTCACGGTGTACGGGGTCGGCCCGGATGAGGTGTGGGTTGCCCTGCACGGCCGGCGCAGGCTGAGTCGGGCCCTTGGGTGAGGACGGCGCGGCGATCTTCGGGGTGACGTCGGCTGGCCGTTACCTGATGGTGTTGGTGGTGGAGTCCATGAGTGAGGACAACGACTGGGACATTGTGGCGGCGCGGGAGATGTCGACCGGGGAGGTCGAGGTCTTCGACCGCTACACCGGAGGACAGGGGTGAGGTTAATGGGCAGTCCAGATGCGGGCGCGGCCGCGCGGCCGGTCGATCCGATGACCGAGTCGCTGGCCGATCTGATGGCCAATGGGCCGGACGCCGCGATGCCGGTTCCCGACGCGAGCGAACCGATGGTGGTCAAGTCGCTGCGACTTCCGCTGCGACTGGCGGAGGCTCTGGAGCGGGAGGCTGCCGCGCGGGGGATCGGCGTGACCGTGCTGATGCGCGACCTGCTCGACGCCGCGTTGCGTGATCCGGCGCAGCAACGTTACGTCCCTCTGGATGAAGCCATCACCGTGCTGTCCCGGCTCGCCCGGGGCGTCCCGCCGGCTGCGTGATCCACGGTTCGGTTGCCTGCCGCGCGCCGGCCTCCTGGAGGAGGCCCTCTGGGTGTGAGGAGTTCGTCCCTCCTGGTGGACGTCGTCATGCACGACCAGGTACCTACCAGGGGTATCCGTGGGGAGTCGAAACGTCGACACGTATTCGGTACAGGCGACCCGGTCGGCCAAGGGCAGGGCCCCTCCCAGGGCCGACACTGTCGACAAACCTGCAGGTCAACGCCACGGCGACGATGGAGAACGGTGCAGACCGTCCGATAGGCCTCAGATCGTCGTCCGCATACCCCCAGCACGGCAAAGCCGCATGTCAGGGCTTGATCATGGTGGCCAGGGGCGGGGTCGAACCGCCGACCTTCCGATTTTCAGTCGGACGCTCGTACCAACTGAGCTACCTGGCCGGGCGAGCCGACGGTGACATCTGTGTGACGCCGTCCGCTCGTCTGCGACCCCGACGGGACTCGAACCCGCGACCTCCGCCGTGACAGGGCGGCGCGCTAACCAACTGCGCTACGGGGCCTCGATCGTGCTGAGACCGTGCCCCCAACGGGATTCGAACCCGTGCTACCGCCTTGAAAGGGCGGCGTCCTAGGCCTCTAGACGATGAGGGCGTCTGTCGACGCACCCCTGACGTCCAGGACCCGTCGAGGACGTCCCACAGCATAGGGCCACGATGTGGCCTTCTCCAAAGCGCGATACCCGGCGCCCGGGGTCGTGCACGCGGTGGGCCGGGCCGTCGCGCGTCCGTCGGGGGGCTGTGGCAGGTTGGAGACATGGAGCAGCGCAGCATCGGCGGGGTCACTGTCGGATCGATCGGGCTCGGCGGGATGCCGATGTCCATCGAGGGCCGGCCGGATCGCGCCCGCTCGATCGCCACGATCCACGCCGCACTGGACGCCGGGGTCACCTTGATCGACACCGCGGACGCCTACCACCTGCACGCCGACGAGGTCGGCCACAACGAGTCCCTGATCGCCGAGGCCCTCGCCTCCTGGTCCGGCGACGCCGACGACGTGCTGGTCGCCACCAAGGGCGGTCACCTGCGCCCGGGTGACGGTTCGCTGGACCGTGGACGGCTCACCCGCCCACCTCAAGGCCGCCTGCGATGCCTCCCGCCGCCGACTCGGCGTCGAGGCGATCGGCCTCTACCAGTTCCACCGACCAGACCCGGCCGTCCCCTACGAGGACTCGATCGGGGCCCTGCGCGACCTCCTGGACGCCGGTGACATCCGCCTGGCCGGCATCTCGAATGCGAATCCCGACCAGATCCGGCTGGCCAACGAGATCCTCGGCGGGCGCCTGGCCAGCGTCCAGAACCAGTTCTCGCCCGCCTTCCGGTCCAGCGAACCCGAACTCGACCTGTGCAGCGAACTCGGCATCGCCTTCCTGCCGTGGAGCCCGTTCGGCGGCATGCGACGCGCGGGCACTCTCGGGCAGGACCACTCCGCCTTCGAGCGGGTGGCGCAGAACCACGGCGTCAGCCCGTACCAAGTGTGCTGGCCTGGATGCTCGCCAGGTCGCCCCTCATCATCCCGATCCCCGGGGCCTCCCGCCCGGAATCGATCCTCGACAACGTGCGGGCGAGCGAGGTGAAACTGGACGACGCCGAACTGGCCGAGCTGTCCGGCCCGGCTGAACCCGGCGGCGCCTGAAGAACTGGACCGGTCGTGGCCGAGATGACCCGCAAGGAGTTCGAGGAGGCGGTCGCCGACGCCCTTGACGCCCTCCCGCCGGAGCTCGCCGCGATGATGAACAACGTCGTGATCCTCGTCGAGGACGATGCCCCATCCGACGCTCCCGACCTGCTCGGTCTCTACGAGGGCACTCCGCTCACCGAGCGCGACGGCTGGTGGGCCGCAGGCAGCCTGCCCGACCGCGTCACCATCTTCCGCAACCCCACCCTCGAGTACTGCCAGACCCGCCAGGACGTCGTCGACGAGGTGGCGGTGACCGTCGTCCACGAGATCGCGCACCACTTCGGAATCGACGACGACCGGCTGCACGAGCTCGGCTGGGGCTGAACCCCAGGCGCCATCGAACGGCACCCTGACATGCGTGAGGACCAAGGCCCATAGCCTGAGCGGCCTCAAACCTGGCAGCATCCCGTCATGGCTGAACAGCAGACCCCAGACATCGATGAAGAGGCGCGCGAGAGCGGTGCCATGGAGATCCTCGATGAGCAACAGTGCTGGGAGTTGCTCTCCGGGGCCCCCGTCGGCCGGTTGGCGATGGCGGTCGCCGGCGAGGTCGACATCTTCCCGCTCAACTTCGTGGTCCACGGCGGCGCCCTGTACTTCCGGACATCGGAGGGCACCAAGCTCGTGGAGGTCGTCCTGAGCCAGCAGGTGGCCTTCGAGGCCGACGGCTATGAACCCGAGCACGGCCGGGCCTGGAGCGTCGTCGTCAAGGGGACCGCCGCCGTCATCGACCACTTCGACGAGATCTACCAGGCCCAGGATCTGCCGCTGTTCCCCTGGAACCACAGCCCGAAGGAGACCTTCGTCAAGCTCAAGCCGATCTCGCTGTCCGGCCGTCGCTTCACCGTGTACCGCCCCGACTCGGACACCTGACGGACTCGACTATCGGCCGAACGGACGAGGGCGCAAACCTGGCATTCCGGCAGCGCCCTCCCGCGCCGGGGTGCACGATGGGGGTTCGACATCTGGCGGCGCCTCACCATGACGTCGTACTCGGGGGACGTGCGCGTCGGCGGCATCGGATTGACAACGGGGAGGTGAGCTCGGCGTGGCCGTGGAGCAACAGGCCCCCCCGTCGCCACCCCTCACCGATCCCCACCTGCGGGTCGTGTCGTCCGCCCCGACGGCCACCCGTCCGGCATCGCTGGCCGCGGTCGGTGCGCCTTCAGCACCGCGGACCGAACCGACCGTCCTCGGCGCCGGCGGCGGGTGGGCGGCCTCCGTCGCCGCGGGGCACGACCGGGTGCGGGCGGCCACCGGTCAGGCCGACA
Source organism: uncultured Actinomycetota bacterium (assembly GCA_963750395.1). GTDB lineage: Bacteria > Actinomycetota > Actinomycetes > Actinomycetales > Kineosporiaceae > JADJPO01. The sequence continues at coordinate 32,866 of CAVVQM010000013.1, forward strand.
CCCTGCTCGCCGAACTGGTCAGCGTCGCCTCGGCGTTGGTCGATGCCCCGGCGTCGGCCGCGCTCGCCGAGGAGGGCGCCCTCGTCCGGCGCTCCTGGACGGCCGGTGCCCCCGGCGCACCACCCTCCTGCGAACCAATCACCGTCCATCTCGACGGAACCGTCTGCGGCGAGGCGTTCCAGACCGGGCGTCCCGTGCGCACCGGCGGCCGGAACGATTCCGGGGGCGGTCGGTCGTCGGCCTGCTGCCCGGGCGCGCGCTCCCACCTGGCGATCCCGCTCGTCGACGGGGACACGGTGCTGGCCCTGCTCAGCCTGGCCTCGGAGCATCGCGACTGGTTCGACAGCGGAGACGAGTCCGCGGTCGCCGTCCTCGCCGGCGTTGCTGCCCGCGCGCTCGCCGGCGTCCCGCTGCCTCGCGATCCCCACACGGCGCCCGTCCAGCTCCCGGAGACCACCGAACCGCCCAGGGCCACCCTGCACGGTCTGGGCATGTGGAGCTGGGAGGCGGCCTCCGGGACGACGACCTGCTCCCCGTCCGTGGCCGACCTGCTCGGCCTGGGTCCCGGCGAGCAGCCCACCCTGGACACGGTGCGGGCCATGCTGCACCCGGAGGACCTGCCGCGATTCGAGACCGCACTGACCAACCAGCTCGGCGGCGCCCCCGCGATGGCCGACACCTACCGGATCAACGTCCCGGCCGGGCAGCGACAGGTCCAGGCGTGGGCGGAGCTGCGACGCAGCGGCACCGCCGTGACGGGCGCCTGGGGTGCGCTGGTCGACGTCAGCGAACGTGAACGGCAGGCCGCTGCCCTACGCAGCAGCCTGGCCGGGTTGCGTGCCGCGCGGGCGCTCACCGGGCTGGGGGTCTGGGAGTGGCATCCGCGCGAGGGTCGGCTGGAATGGTCACCGGAGATGTACAAGATCGTCGGGCTCGAACCCGGTGAGATGCAGCCGTCCCTGGAACTGTGGCAGCGCCTCGTGCACGCCGACGATCGCGACCGGGCGATGCGGCCGTTCACGCTCAACGGCAAGGGCGGCAGCGGCACCGTGGAGACCTTCCGTGTGGTGGGCGTGGACGGCGAGCTGCGTCATCTGCAGTCCTGGTCGACGGCGCTGCCCGAGGACGTCACCTCGCGTCGGGCGGTGGCCGGCGCGATCATCGACGTCACCCGCCAGGTGCGCGACCGGGTCGCCCTGGAGCAGCAGTCCTCCACCGACCCCGTCACCCGCCTGGCAAACCGGGTCGGCTTCGACCGCCGGATGCAGAGCCTGCTCGCCGAGGGCAACCGCGACGTGGCCCTGCTCCTGCTCGACCTGGATCGCTTCAAGCTGGTCAACGACTCCCTCGGGCACCAGGTCGGCGACCGGCTGCTGGTGGACGCCGCTCGCCGGCTTCAGCGGGTGGTGCCGTCGGGCAGCCTCACCGCCCGGATGGGTGGCGACGAGTTCGTGATCGTGCCGCCGCCCGGGCTCGGGGAGCGCGAGCTGAGCGACCTGGCCCAGGCGGTCGTCGACGCGCTGCGCGTGCCCTACTCGCTCAACGACGCCGGAGAGGCCCTGTACTGCCCGGTGAGTGTCGGCGTGACCAGCACCGCCGGCCGCCAGGTCGACGTCGACGTGTTGCTCACCGAGGCCGATCTGGCCCTCTACCGGGCCAAGGACACCGGCCGGGACCGGTATGTGGTCTTCGATGACGCGCTGCGGGAGAGGGCCCGCAATCGCCACCGCTCCGAACAGTTGCTGCGCGCGGCCCTGGAGGAGGACCGCCTGGTGCTGCAGTACCAGCCGATCGTCGACTTCGCCCACGGCCGGGTGGTCGGTGCCGAGGCGCTGGTGCGGATGCAGTCGGAGGACGGCTCGACCCTGCTTCCGCCGGACACCTTCATCGAGGTGGCCGAGGACACCGGCCTGGTGGTCGAGCTCGACTGCTGGGTGCTCGAGACGGCGCAGAGCCAACTGGCCAGATGGCTGCAGTCGGCCCCGTCAACCCAGGTTCCCTGGCTCGCGGTCAACGTCTCACCCCGCTCGATGGAGCACCCGCGGATCGTGCGCACCCTCCTGGACGGACTGCGGATGCGCGGCCTGCCACCACACCTGATGAAGGTCGAACTGACCGAATCGAGCTTCCTCTCCTCGCTGCCCAACGGGGAGATCGCCCTGCGGGAGTTGATCCGCTCGCAGATCCCGGTCGGGATCGACGACTTCGGCACCGGATACTCGGCCCTGGCCTACCTCGCCCGATTCGACCTGGACTTCATGAAGATCGACCGGTCGTTCGTGAACTCGGTGCGGCCAGGACTCGCGCGCCGACGCCGTCGCCACGGCGATCGTCAAGCTCGCCCACGCTCACGGGATGAAGGTGACAGCCGAGGGCATCGAGACCACTCGGCAGGCACGCAAGCTGCGCGAGATCGGATGCGACTTCGCCCAGGGCTACCACTTCGGACGGCCCGGGGACGCGAGCCGGATCCTGCGCGGATGACGTTCTCGCCCTGTTTGACACACCGTGATGTCAGCTATGGCTAGTGTGATCACCTGACGTGTCGTCGGGTGGCGGTTGGAGGACACCGCGCCGCGTCTACTGCGGGGGCAGAAGGGCTGGATGGACCGCAACCTGCTTCTCGCAGTCGGGCTGCTGATCGGCGGCGCCGGCTACCTCACGCTGGCCTGGAGCGTGTGGCGTCGGCGCACCATGCCCGCCGCCACCTCCCTGCTGGTGACCATCATGGGCATCGCGATCTGGACCATCGCCTACGCGATGGAGATGACGACCACGACCTACGACGCGGCCGAGGTCTGGTCGACGATCAAGTACCTCGGGATCGTCCTCGTCCCCGGTTCGCTGCTGGCCTTCGCCATCCAGTACACCGAGCGGGGCCGCCGGCTCACCCGCGGCGCCTTCGGCCTGCTGGCCCTCGAGCCACTCATCGTCATGATCATCCTGGTGGTCCCGCCGCTGCGGGACCTGATGCTCTACTACGACCCCAACGAGGCGCAGGCACACACCAAGTGGCCGGTCCCGTCGGGCACCCCGTTGTTCCAGGCCCACCTGGTCTACAGCTATGTGGTTCTGCTCATCGGCCTGTCGCTGCTCAGCGTGCGGATGCTCCGCCTGGGCAAGCCGTATCGGCAGCCGACCCTGCTGGTGGTCCTCAGCTCCGTGACCGCACTGGCCGGCAACGCCCTTTACAACCTGGCGTTCGAGCACGTCCCGATCGACCCCACCCCGCTGCTCTTCACGGTCCTGATGGGCGTACTGGTCTGGGGGCTGTTCCGGCTCGGCCTGATCGACCTGATGCCCTTCGCCCGCAGCGTGGTCATCGACCAGTTGACCGATGCCGTGCTCGTCCTGGACGCCTACAACCGCGTGCTGGACGCCAATCCGGCCGCCACCGGTCTGCTCGGCGTCCGACGCCGTGACCTCGTCGGGCGCTCGGCCGACAACCTGCTGCCGCCGGTGGCACCCCTGCTGGACCACCACACCTACGGCGCCGAGCAGCAGGAGGAGATCGAGGCCTCCGCCCACGAGTTGGGCCGGGCGGGCACCGCCACGGTCCACCTGGAGGCCGGACTGTCCTCGCTGCTGGACCGCGAGGGCCGCGAGCTGGGCCGGGTGCTGGTGCTGCGTGACATCACCCAGCGCACCGAGACCGAGCGCCGCCTGCGGGAGATGCTGGACGCCGAGACCCAACTGGCGTCGGTCCTGCAGACCAGCCTGCGTCCCGCCGTGCTGCCCTCGGTGCCGGGCGTCCACCTGGCCGCCCGGTCGCTGCCGTCCGGGCACGGCAACCGGGTCAGCGGCGACTTCTACGACGTTCACCAGGCACTGGGCGGCGACTGGGCGATGGTGCTCGGTGATGTGGCCGGCAAGGGGGTGCACGCCGCGGTGGTCACCTCGATGGTCCGCTACACGGTCCGATCGCTGAGCGCCCAGGGCTACACGCCCCGTCAGGTGGTCGAGCAGCTCAACCAGGCACTGCTCGTCGACACCGGCCCGGAGAGCTTCTGCACCATGGTGTACGCCCGGCTCGGGCGGCGCTACGAGATCGGCGCCGACGGGCTGGAGGGGGACCCGCTCCCGGGCCGGAGGATCACCCTGACCCTGTCCGGACACCCCCCGCCGCTGGTTCGCCGTCTCGACGGCTCGATCGAGGCGGTCGGGCGGCCCGGGACGGCGCTCGGTGTCGTCTCGTTGCTCGACAACGAGGTGAGCCGCATCGATCTGCTGCCGGGGGAGGTGCTGCTGGCCTACACCGACGGCGTGACCGAGGCGCGCCGCGATCGCGTCGAGTTCGGCGAGGAGCGACTGGCCTGGATCCTGGCCTCGGCGGCGTCCGGCCTGCGCGGGCGCGCCGGCCCGGCGGCCGCGGCCCTGGTCGCGGAGGCCGTGGCCGATCGGGTCATGGAGGCGGTCACCGAGTTCGCCCCGAGCCGCGACGACATCGCCGTCCTGGTCCTCGCGGTCGACTGACCCGCTGCAGGCCCGCTCGTCCCGGCGTAGCGCCTACGGTGGGCCACGTGTCCGACCCCGCAGGCCGCCGACCCCACCGAACCCAGCGTCCGCACCCCCCGCGTCCCGATCTGCCCCTGGACGGCGTCCGCCCGGCACCGCTGGACCCGTCGGTCCCGCCGGATGCGGCGACCGGGGTGGCCAGGGTCAACGCCGATGATCTGGCCCGCGCGCTCGCGGTGCTGGCCGCCGTCCAGGACCTGCCGCCCGACCATGTCGACGCGGTCGCGGTCCGTCGCGCGACGGCCCGGATCTACAAGCAGTACAAGCAGGAACGCCGCACCGCCAAGCGCGCCGAGGAGCAGGCCGCCGACGCCGCCGTGCTCGCCGCCACCGCCACCGGTTCGGCGAAGCGGATCGACGACGAGACCGCCGGTCTCGACCTGGTCTCGAGTGCCCGCGGGGCCACGGCGGGGGAGTACCGGCGCGCCCGGCCCTGCTACATGTGCAAGCGCGACTACACCACCGTCGACGCCTTCTACCACCAGCTGTGCCCCGACTGCGCCGCCTTCAGCCACGCCAAGCGTGAGGCCCGCACCGATCTGACCGGACGGCGCGCCCTGCTCACCGGAGGCCGCGCCAAGATCGGGATGTACATCGCGCTACGGCTCCTGCGCGACGGCGCGCACACCACGATCACGACCCGTTTCCCGAACGACGCCGCCCGGCGCTTCGCGGCGCAGCCCGATTCGGCGGACTGGCTGGACCGGCTGCGGATCATCGGGATCGACCTGCGCGACCCCTCCCAGGTGGTCGCGCTCGCGCAGACCGTCTCGGCGGCCGGCCCGTTGGACATCATCATCAACAACGCCGCGCAGACGGTGCGTCGCTCGCCGGGCGCCTACGCGCCCCTGGCGGCGGCCGAGGCCGACCCGTTGCCGCCCGAACTGATCTCCGCGGGCATGCAGGTGCTCGCCTTCGATCGGGTCGGCGAGGCGCACCCGAGCGCCCTGGCCTCCTCGGTGCGATCCGCCGCCGACCTGCACGCCACCGGGGGTGGCGGCGCCGAGCTGACCAGGCTGGCGATGGTCGCCGGGTCGGCCTCGCTGGCCCGGCACGAGGACCGCAGCGCCGTGGACGCCGGAGGCCTGCTGCCCGATGTCGTCGACGCGAACAGCTGGACGCAGGTGCTCGGTCAGGTCGATCCGCTGGAACTGCTCGAGGTCCATCTGTGCAACGCGGCGGCGCCGTTCATCCTGGTCGATGCGCTGCGTCCGGCCCTGGCGGCGAGCCGTGCCCGCCGCAAGTACGTGGTGAACGTCTCGGCCATGGAGGGGGTGTTCGGCCGCGGGTACAAGGGTCCGGGCCACCCGCACACGAACATGGCCAAGGCGGCGCTGAACATGATGGTGCGCACCGGTTCTCAGGAGATGTTCGAGCGCGACCGGATCCTGATGACCGCGGTCGACACGGGCTGGATCACCGACGAGCGTCCTCATCACACCAAGCTCCGCCTGGCCCGCGAGGGCTTCAAGGCACCCCTGGATCTGGTCGACGGCGCGGCCCGCGTCTACGACCCGATCGTGCAGGGGGAGGCGGGCGAGGACCTGCACGGTGTCTTCCTCAAGGACTACCGCCCGCACCGATGGTGAGCGCCGGTGGGCGCCGACGGCGGCAGGCGTCGCCGACGCGTGCTCCGAGGGGTTGATCGAACTTTGGCCCGAACGGCCGACCAGTCGGAGCGTCCCCGCTCATGTGACGCCAAGTAGTGTTCAGTCACTGAACGTGGTCGATCGTTCCCGATCTTCTTCGATCGTCCTCGATCCGTCCAGAGCGCCCGTCTGCGCCCTCGATCCACGGCCGGCGGCGGCGGCCCCCGACGCCCGCCGCCGGCCGTGCTCTACTCTGTGCTCAGCGTGATCGCCGTCTGACGGCGGCCAACCGATGTCCAGGTGTAGCTGATGTCCAGGTGACTGTCAGGTAAGGCGTGCATGCTGTTCCCGGCCGCGCTGGGTAGCGTGAGGCTGCGTTCGTCACCATCCCCATCGAAGAGGTACCCGTGCCCCGTTCCCTCCTGCGCCCTCGGGCGTTCGTCTCCCTCCTGGCCGCCTCGACGCTGGCGATCTCCCTCGTGGCCGGCTGCGGCTCGTCATCGGGAGGTGATGCGTCGTCGACGGACTCTGCATCCTCGTCCGCCTCGGCGGGCGCTCCGGGCGACACGGTCCCCGGTGTCGAGGCGAGCGGCGCGTTCGGTGAGAAGCCCACACTGACCGTTCCGGACGCCGATCCGCCGGCGGATCTGCGCGTCCAGGTGCTCTCCGAGGGGGAGGGTGAGGCCGTCGCCGCGGACCAGACCCTGGTCGTGAACTACCTCGGCCAGACCTGGGCGCCGGTGGACGGCAAGGCCAACGTCTTCGACAACTCCTTCGACCGCGGCGCCCCCTTCGCCTTCCCCGTCGGCAAGGGCCAGGTGATCAAGGGATGGGACACGGGCGTGGCGGGTCAGCGGATCGGCTCCCGTCTTCTGATGTCGATCCCGCCGGAGCAGGCCTATGGCACCGACCCGGAGGGCCACGAGCTGGGCGGGCAGACCCTGCTGTTCGTCGTCGACCTGGTCGCCGAGGTCTCCGCCACGGCGGCCGCGGACGGGACCCCGGTGACGGACATCCCGGCCGGCTTCCCGAAGGTCTCCTCCGAACCCGGCAAGGAGCCGTCGATCACGTCGGTGACCGGTGTCACCGTTCCCGACAAGGACCGGTCGACCATGTTGCTGGCCGGCACCGGTGCCGAGATCGACCCCACCGCGAGCCTCGCCGTCCAGATCGTGCAGACCGACACGGCCACCGGTAGCCAGACCCAGAAGACCTGGGGCACCGCCGTCGAGGTGGTCTCCGCCGCGAACGTGCTGGCCGCGGCCACGGCCCTGAAGGGTCAGAAGGTCGGCAGCCGCGTGCTGCTGGTCACTGCCGACACCGGCAACGGCAGCGGGGTTCTGATCGTGGACGTCGTCGAACAGTTCGCCACCTGATCGACCGGTCGTGAAAGCTCTTCTGGCCGAGCTGGACCGGGCCGGCGTCGAGGCCGATGCGGGCGCCGGTCGCCGGGCCCAGTACTCCTCCGACGCCTCCCTCTACCGGGTGGTGCCTCAGGCCGTGGCGTTCCCCCGCCACAGCGAGGAGTTGGAGGCGATCGTCGGGATCTGTCGCCGGCTCGCCGTCCCGCTCACGATGCGCGGTGCGGGAACGTCCATCGCCGGCAACGCCGTCGGGCCCGGTCTGGTGGTGGACACGAGCCGGCACCTCGGCGCCGTGCTCGAGATCGACCCACAGGCCCGCACGGCGCGGGTGCAGCCCGGCACGGTGCTGTCCACCCTGCAGGCGGCGGCGGCCCCCCACGGCCTGCGCTTCGGTCCGGATCCCTCGACCCACAACCGGGCCACCCTCGGCGGGATGATCGGCAACAACGCCTGTGGTTCCAGGGCGTTGGGCTACGGGCGGACGGCGGACAACGTGCTCGCCCTCGACGTCGTGGCCGGGGACGGACGGCGGTTCGCCACATCGTCCGATCACGGCCTGGCGTCCGGCCCGGCCGGCCTGAGCGAGGTCGTGGACGCGGACCTGGCCACCATCCGCACCGAGTTCGGCCGGTTCACCCGCCAGGTCTCCGGCTACTCGATGGAACACCTCCTGCCCGAACTGGGCCGGGACCTCGCCTCCTTCCTGGTCGGCACCGAGGGCAGCCTCGTCGTGGTCACCGAGGCCACGCTGCGCCTGGTGCGTGCCCCGGCCAGGACCGCGCTCGTCGTCCTGGGGTATCCCGACATGGCCTCGGCCGCGGACGCCGTCCCTGCCCTGTTGGCGCACGATCCGATCGCGCTGGAGGGCCTGGACTCCCGGATCGTGGACGCCGTCCGCGCGCACCGCGGAGCCGCCGCCCGGATCCCCGACCTGCCGACGGGAACCGGTTGGCTGATGGTCGAACTCGGCGGCGAGGAGCAGCCGGCACTGACCGCCGGGGCAGCTCGGCTGATCAAGGACGCCCAGGCACTGCAGGCGCGCATCGTCCTCGACCCCTCCGAGACGGCCGCCCTGTGGCGGATCCGTGAGGACGGCGCAGGTCTGTCCGCGCGCAGCCCCCGAGGCCGCCCGGCACACGCCGGGTGGGAGGACGCGGCCGTACCGCCCGATCGACTCGGCGGGTACCTGCGCGCCTTCGAGGACCTGATGGCCGGGTACGACCTGACCGGTGTTCCGTACGGCCACTTCGGCGACGGCTGCGTGCACATCCGCCTCGACCTGCCGTTGGAGGGCGACGGTGGCCGAACCGTCTTCCGATCGTTCCTGACCGACGCCGCACGACTGGTGGCCGACCACGGCGGATCCATGTCGGGCGAGCACGGTGACGGCCGCGCCCGCGGGGAACTGCTGCCGTTGATGTACTCGCCGAGGGCGATCGAGCTGTTCGCGGCGGTCAAGGACCTGTTCGACCCGGACGGCGTCCTGAACCCGGGGGTCGTGGTGCGTCCCGCCCCGCTCGACGCGGATCTGCGCCTGGCCCAACGGCATTCGGCGGCGCGCATCTCTGCCGAGGCGCATCGGTGCACGGGCGTCGGCAAGTGCCGCGCGGACACCGCCGCCGCCGGTGGCGTGATGTGTCCGTCGTACCAGGCCACCCGGGACGAGAAGGACTCCACCCGCGGCCGGGCCCGCGTGCTGCAGGAGATGGTCAACGGCTCGCTGATCACCGGTGGTTGGCGTGCCCCCGAGGTGCACGAGGCCCTCGACCTGTGCCTGTCCTGCAAGGGGTGTGCCTCGGACTGCCCGACGGGCGTCGACATGGCCGCCTACAAGTCCCAGGTGCTGCACGAGGCCTACCGGGGCCGCCTGCGCCCGCGCGACCACTACGCGTTGGGATGGCTGCCGTTGTGGTCGCGGATGGCCACCGCCAATCCGGTCGTGGCCGGCATGGTCAACCGGCTGCTCGCGACGCGGTCGATCGCCGCCGCGGCCAAGCGGGCCGGCAACATCGACCAGCGCAGGCCACTGCCGCGCTTCGCCGTCCGGACCTTTCGCGACTGGTTCGCCGGGCACACCCCCGAACGACACGGCGGCGGCCGTCAGGTGCTGCTGTGGGTGGACACCTTCACCGACCACTTCAGCCCCGAGGTCGGGATCGCGGCGGTCCGCGTGCTGGAGGCGACCGGATTCGCCGTCCGGATCACCGAGACGCCGCAGTGCTGCGGTTTGACCTGGATCTCGACCGGCCAGCGCGACGTCGCGCGGAGGCTGCTGACCCGCGGCATCACCGCGGTGGAAGGGGCTGTGGCCCAGGATGTCCCGGTGGTCGGCCTGGAGCCCTCCTGCACAGCGGTGTTCCGGGACGAGGCCCCCGAGCTCGTCGGCCGGACGGTGCCGATACTCACCCTGGCCGAACTCCTGACGCAGGTGGACCCCGGGCTGCTGCCGCGCCTGGACGGCGTCCAGGCGCTCGCCCAACCGCACTGTCACCAGCACGCGGTGATGGGCTGGAACCGGGACGCCGAGCTGCTGGCCGCGCTCGGTGCCGGCGTCGAGCGCCTCGGCGGGTGCTGCGGGCTGGCCGGGAACTTCGGTGTCGTGCAGGGGCACTACGACGTCTCGGTCGCCGTGGCGCAGACCAACCTGCTTCCCGCGCTGGAGCGTCAGTCCGAGGGCAACCGCGCCGGCGGTCACGCAGTGGTGCTGGCGGACGGCTTCTCCTGCCGCACCCAGATCGACCAGCTGAGCGGGCGCCGCGCCGTCCACCTGGCCGAGTTGCTGGCCGAACGGCTCTGAGCGCCGACGCTGTTCAGCGCCGCGAGAAGGCCTTCCGCAGCGCCTCCGCCAGGGCGCCCACGTGCGGCTCCCGGAGCATGGACAGGTGGTCCCCGGGCACCTCGACCAGTTCCCAGTCGCCGCTCAGGTGCTGGGCCCAGGCGGAGCGGTCGGCCTTCTCGGGCGTGTCAGCGACCACGACGACCGCGGGCCCCGGGTAGGGCCGGGAGCGGTAGTGGCGCCCGATGAAGGAGGTCATGTCGAAGAAGCGCCAGTAGTTCCCGGTCCCGGGTCGGGTCGCCCAGCCGGTGGCTGCCAGCCCGAGCCCGGCCTTGATCCGGCGGTGCAGCGGCCGCGGCTCGGGCCGGGGATGGTGGGCCGGGTCGGGTGGGAAGGAATCGAGGATCGCCAGCTGGGCGACCTGCTCACCCGCGGCGCGCAGCCGATGCGCCATCTCGAAGGCGACCAGCCCGCCGTAGGAGTGTCCGGCGAGCAGGTAGGGCCCCTGCGGCTGAACGGACCTCATCGCCGCGATGTAGCGCCTGGCGGCCCGGGCGACGGTCCAGTCGGGTAGGCCACGGCGTTCCATGCCGTGCATCTGCAGGGCGTACGAGGCGCGTTCGCCGAGGCTGCGGGCCAACGCCACGAAGGCAACACCCATACCCCCGCCGCCGGCGACGAAGAAGACGGCAGGCTCGTCAGAGGTGTTCTCCGACAGCGGGTTCAAAGGCACGAGAACGGCACCCAGAGGATCTGGGGCGCGGCGCACCCGGTCTGCGAAGGCTCGCGCGGTCGGGGCCTCGGTGAGGGTCGTGGCGGTGACCTGGCCGGGCTCGATCCCCAGCTCGCTCACCAGGGCGCTCATGATCGCTTCAGCGGCGAGGGAGTCACCACCGAGCTCGAAGAAGTCCTGGTCCGGGCCCACCGAGTCCAGCGCGAGTGCCCGGGCCCAGACGTCGGCGACCGCCTGCTCCCAGTCGCTCACCTCGCCGTAGGTCTCGGGTCCGCCGATCTCGGGGGGGTCGGGCAGCGCCGAGCGGTCGATCTTGCCCCGGTCGCTGCGGGGCACGGCGCTCAGGAAGATCACGATCTCGGGCACCATGTGGTCGGGCAGGCGCTCCCGCAGCGCCTTGCGCACGGCCGCGGCACTGGGCTGTTCGGCGGTCGAGACCACGTAGGAGATCAGCCGCTGACTCTCGCCGTCGGGACGCAGGCCCGCGACCGTGACCGCCTCGGCGACGTCCGGCAGGGCGAACAACTCGACGTCCACCTCGCCCGGCTCGACGAGGTTGCCGCGGATCTTGACGCTGTGATCGCGCCGTCCCATCAACCGGAAGACCGGGCCGTGCGGGGAGTCCTCGATCACGGCGACGTCGCGGGTGAACACGGTTCGGGTGCCGTCCGGGTTGTCCCGGAAGCAGGCCGCGGTCGCCGCGCTGTCGTTCCAGTAGCCGCTGCCGGGCGCGCTCGAGGTCACCGCCAGGACCCCGGGTCCCCCGTGTGGCAGCACCGCCCCGTCCTCGTCGACGATCTCCAGCCGCGTGTCGCCGACCGGCAGGCCGACGGGCAGGGACCCGTCCAGTGCGGGGTGGTCGCTCGGCACCGGGTACTCGGCGATCAGGCCGGTCTCGGAGGAGCCGTACCGATTGCGCACCACGCAGGTCGGCGGTAGAAGGGCCCGCACCGCCTCGACGTCCGTGCCGTGCGCGGTCTCACCGGCGATGGTCAGCGATCGCAGGCGCCGCAGCAGCGCCGGGTCGGGCGCCGTCGCGACGAACGCGCGCAGGATGGCGGGGCTGGAATGCATGATCGTCGCGCCGACCCGGTCGAGCCAGGCGGGCAGTTGCGCGATGCCGTTGCCCCGGACGTCGTACAACTCCAGACGCGAGCCGACCACCAGTCCGGCCACGCTGATCATCAGGCCGGCGTGGAAGGCCAGCGGAAGGGTGTGCGCCACCACGTCGTCCGCGTCGTAGCAGCCCGTGGCCACCGAGTTGGTCCAGGCGTCGTGAACCAGCATCCGATGGTCGTTGACGACCGCCTTCGGCAGCCCGGTCGAGCCCGAGGTGAACGCCAGGACCGCGGGTGCATCCGCCGCGGGCGGGCTCTGCCAGAGTGTCTCCGGCCGGTCACGCGCGCCCGGATCGGGCAGGAGCACCTCGTCGGCCACCTGATCGGCGGCCTCGGCGGTGTCGGGGTGGGCCAGGATCGCCGCCAAGCCGGCGCGCTCGGCCATGACGCGTAGGCGCCCCACGGGGGTGCGCGGGTCGAGGACGACGACCGGATGACCCGAGGCGAGGGCCGCGAGCAGCGAGGCCACAGCGCCGCGTCGGTGCGGGTGGAGCAGCCCGATCGGCTCTCCGGCCGGCCGGTCGGCTCCCTGGACGACGAGCAGCCGCGCGGCGGCGCTCGCGGCCAGGTCGCGGTAGGTCAACTCGCCGCGGGCGTCGGCGACCGCCACGGCGTCCGGCAGGGCGGTGGCCACGATGCGGAATCGAGGCAGCACGCCGAGGTCGACGTCCTCGAGACGCAGGGGAACCACGCCGTGGGCGCGATCTCCGGGCAAGCCCCGATCGTGGACACTCTGCGCGGTCATAGCCTCCGGCCCCTGGTCTGGTGTCGGGGGTGAAACTACCGTAGATCGGCGTCTGCTCCACGTTCGTCGAGCTCTCGCACCCAGGCGCGCAACCGTGCCGCCGTTGACGCCACATCCAACTGGTCCACGTCGACGATCAGGTCGGCGAGGTGGTCATAGACCGCCATCCGAGCCTCGTGGATGGACGGCAGGTCCGGTCGTCGGAGCATGGGGCGACCCTGGTCATGGCCCACCCGGCGCAGCGCGACCGGTAGCGACACCCTGAGGTGGACGACGAGCGTGCGGGACTCGAGCAGGGCGCGGGTGTCGGGGTCCATCGCGGCACCGCCACCCAGGGCCAGGACCCCCGGCGGCTCCGGCCTGCCGAGGATGGTCGCGATCACCGCGCGCTCCAGGTCACGGAAGGCGGTCTCGCCGTCCTCGGCGAAGATCGTTGCGACGCGACGTCCGTCGGCTGCCTCGATCGCCCGGTCCGTGTCCGTGAACGTGACGGCGAGGCGTCGGGCCAGCGATTCGCCGGCGCTGCTCTTCCCGCTCCCCATGAAACCGATCAGCACGATCGGGGCCCGCTCCACCGCCCGCCGGGTCGGTGGCGGCGCCGGTTTGGGAATGGGCGGTTGCCGCGGGTCGCCTGGCACCTCGGCAGTGTGTCAGGTCGCGATGACCCTGCGGCAACAGTCGCCCGAGGGCCTATGCAAACGTTTACCAAGTAATGAACCACCCGTCTGCTCCGTCAGCACTGAGCGAGACTCCGCCGGACGTAACAGGCCCGTAACGGTGCCTTGACACCGGGTGTGAACCAGGAAGAGGGTGCCTCTAGACCGTGTAAGACGTTTGCAGCGAAGCCCGTTCGGGCGGCGCAGGCACCCTGCTCTGCGGGTGGTCGAGAGAACGAGTGCAAAGGAGCAATCGATGCGAGGCCCAATGATAGGCAGGACGCTCGCGGCAGTGGGTGTCGCGACGCTGATGACCTCCGCGTGTCTGAGTTCGGACTCGGGGTCGGCGGGCGGCGGCGAGGCCACTGGCGAGGTGGCGGGGTCCACCGTCAAGATCTGGACCAGCCTGGACCAGCCGATCATGGACGGCCTCAAGTCGGCCGTGGAGCCGATGGCCCAGGAAAAGGACATGACCATCGAGTGGTCGCGGGTCGACAACATCAACCAGCTGATCATGACCAAGATCCAGGCGAACGACACCCCGGACATCGCGCTCATCCCGCAGCCCGGCGTCGTCGGGGACATCGTCAAGCGCAACGCGGCGATACCGCTGGACGACGTTCTCGACATGGGTGCCCTGGAATCCAGCATGGTGCCCGGCACCCTCGACGCGGGCACGGTCGACGGCAAGCTGTACGGCCTGATGGTCAGCGCGAACGCGAAGAGCTTCGTCTTCTACCCGAAGAAGGCGTGGGACGCCGCCGGCTACGAGGCGCCCACCACCATCGATGAGCTGAACGCGCTCACCGAGAAGATCAAGGCCGACAAGACCGCCACGGCCCCCTGGTGCCTCGGCATCGGGTCCGAGGCCGCCACCGGCTGGCCCGCCACCGACTGGTTCGAAGACCTGATCATGCGCTACGGCGGCGCAGAGGGCTACAAGCAGTGGGTCACGCACGAGACCAAGTTCGACTCCCCCCTGGTCAGGGAGGCTGCGGCGGAGTTCGAGAAGATCGCCTTCACCGACGGCAACGTGCTCGGTGGTCGCAAGTCCATCGCCAGCAACCCGTTCGGCTCCGCGGGGAACGCGATGTTCGACGCCAAGCCCGGCTGCATGCTCTACAAGCAGGGCTCGTTCATCACCACCTTCTTCCCGGAGAAGATCCAGGCTGACCTCGAGAACGAGGTCGGGGTGTTCTACTTCCCGCCGGTCAAGGCCGACGACCCGAAGCCGATGCTCGGTGGTGGGGACCTCGCGGTGCTGCTGAACAACAGCGCCGGGGCTCAGGAGGCCATGAAGTTGCTGTCCAACAAGGACATCGGCAACGACGCGGCGGGCCCGACCAACTTCCTCTCGCCGCACAAGGACTTCGACGTGGCGAAGTACGCGGACCAGGGCAAGATCTTCCAGGACGTCGCGGAGCTCGTCTACAGCTCGGACACCTTCCTGTTCGACGGGTCGGACCAGATGCCCGGTGCGGTCGGCGCCGGCACGTTCTGGAAGGACATGACGGCCTGGATCAGTGGCCAGCAGGACCTGGACACCACACTGAAGAACATCGACGCCAGCTGGCCCGCCAGCTGACCGTCTGAGTCCGGCCGGGGGCGCGGCTTCCACGCCGCGCTCCCGGTACGGACTCTGTCGCAGGAGACCGGCACCTGATATGCAGAGACGTGCCGGTAGTCAGTCCCCCAGTCGGAGCCCGCGAACAGGACTCGAACAGCGCGGCCCGCCCGATGAGGAAGCGGCCACAAGGAGGCGGTGCATATGATCATCAAACTGATCAACACACTTTTGACGGTCGTGGCGGGTGTCGGTGCGGCCTTGGTGCTCTACTGGGTCCTGAACAGGGTCGCTGAGCTGCTCCCGGGCCGATGGGAAGACCGGATCAAGCCCTACTTCTACGTCTTCCCCGCGGTCGCGGCGATCTGTCTGTACGTGCTATACCCCGCGATTCAGAGCATCATCTACAGCTTCGCGAACGCGCAGAGCAGCGAGTTCGTCGGTCTCAAGAACTACGGCGATCTCCTGAGTTCCAGCGGGTTCCAGAAGACGGTGCTGACCACCCTGGTGTGGCTGATCGTCGCACCTCTGGCCGCCGTCCTGCTCGGTCTGCTCGTCGCCACCCTGGTGGACCGGCTCGCGCCGGGCAGTGAGAAGACCGCCAAGACCATCGTGTTCTTCCCGATGGCCATCAGCGCCGTCGGCGCCGGAACCGTGTGGCGCTTCATGTACGCGTTCGCCCCCGAGGGCCGGCCGCAACTCGGTCTGCAGAACGCGATCATCACCGCCTTCGGCATGGACCCGATCCCGTGGCTCGAGCAAAGAACGCTCTACCTCAACACCCTCATGCTGATCGTGATGTTCCTCTGGTCGCAGGTCGGGTTCTCGATGGTCCTGATGTCCGCGGCGATCAAGGGGGTGCCCGTGGACACGTTGGAGGCGGCCCGGATGGACGGCGCCAACGAACGGCAGATCTTCCGCCGGGTCGTCGTCCCGCAGATCATGCCGACCGTGGTCACGGTCTACGTCACGGTCCTCATCGGCGTGATGAAGCTGTTCGACATCGTCTACGTGATGACGAACGGGAGCTTCGAGACCAACGTGATGGCCACGGAGTTCTTCAACCAGATCGCGACCAACTTCAACAACGGCTACGCCTCGGCGATCGTCGTCATGATCATGATTCTGGTCATCCCGGTCATGGTCTTCCAAGTACGCCAGTTCCGGGCACAGGAGGCCAACCGGTGAGCACTCTCGAGAAGCCTACGTCCGGCGCAGAGTCGAGCAAGATGACCATCCGGCCCAGCAAGGCGGAGATCGGTGGCGCGCACTGGGCGGTCAAGGCCGTCGTCGTCCTGATCTGCTTCCTCTGGCTGGTTCCGGCCATCGGCACCCTGATCACCTCCTTCCGCACCGAGAGCGACGCCAACGTCTCCGGTTGGTGGACGGCGTTCAATCCCGCCGAATGGGGTTCGTTCACGTTCTCGAACTACCGTGACGCGATCGTCAACGCGGGCCTGGGTCAAGCGTTGATCAACAGCTTCGCCATCGCGTTGCCGGCGACCTTCATCCCGATCCTGATCGCGGCGTTCGCGGCCTACGCCTTCACGTTCATGCGGTTCCCGGGCAAAGAGGTCATGTTCGTGGTGATCGTGAGTCTGCTGGTGGTGCCCAACTTCGTGGCCATGGTCCCGATGCTGGAGATCTACGGGCAGCTTGGCATGAACGGCACCTTCCCCTCGGTGTGGCTGTTCCACATCGGCTTCGGCATGTCCCTGGCCATCTACCTGCTCCGCAACTACATGGCAACCCTGCCCATGGAGGTCATCGAGTCGGCCAAGATCGACGGGGCGAGTCACTACGCGACCTTCTACCGGCTGGTCCTGCCGATGTCGACGCCGGTGCTCGCCTCGTTCGCGATCTTCCAGTTCCTCTGGGTCTGGAACGACCTGCTGGTGGCGCTGGTCTTCATCGGCCCAGGCGACAACGCGCCGCTGACCGTCGCGGTGAAGAACAACCTCCTGGGTCAGCAGGGTCAGGGCTGGAACCTCGTGACGGCAGGCGGGATCCTGACGATGATCGTGCCGATCATCGTGTTCCTCGCTCTGCAGCGGTACTTCGTCCGCGGCCTGACGGCCGGCTCGGTCAAGGGCTGAGACGCGTGACGGACGGCGCCGCCGACCCCCGCGCGGATGACGTGCGGTCGTCGTTGCGGCGCCGTCGGCGTTGGGGCCTGCGGCTCCTGGGATTCCTGGCGCTGGCGATGGTCTCGATGATCACTGCCCAGGCGATGGGCGGCTACACGATCGGGTCGCTCGGCTCGCTGCTGTTCGGCATCATCGGGGCCGCGTACTGCACCGTGCAGGGGCTGCGCGAGGTCAGGGAACAGGGCGTCTGGCGCCTGCTCACCAAGGGTGGCGGCCAGAACCGGCGCTGACGTCGGCGAGTCCGTGCCGGCCGACCGCGCCGCGGTCGCGGCTCAGTCGCCGAACGGCCAGGCTCCGTCGGGTTCGGACCAGTCGTAGACCTGGTCGCGCTCGCCCAGACGCCAGTGGGACGGTGTGTGGGACCCCACCCAGTCCACCGGCTCGGCTGTGGGCTGGGGCACCGCGGCGAGCGAGAAGGCCTCGCGCACAGCCGCGGCCGTCTCACGGGTCCGGGATGCCTCGTCGACCGAGACGAAGCACGGGGTTCCGCTGGCGGCCAGCAGGTGGAGCCACTGCACACTCTGCCGCCACGGGAGCTGTTGGGTGAGTGGCGCGACGTCGGCGTCCACGGCGTACAACGCATCGTGCTGGGCCACCCGGAAGGCGAGCGTGTTCACCGCCATCCGCCGGGTCCGGTTCCAGGAGCGACCGCTCGCGTCGTCACCGATCCGCTGGAGCTCGGCGTGGCCGGAGACCAGGTGCCCGAACGCGTTGCAGCCCAGCATCATCGACCCTGTTCCGCTGCTCCCGCGAAGCAGACGGTACAGATCGGTGATGATCTCAGCCGTCGTCCTGGTGCGGTCGGCGAAGTGCCACCCGTCCTCGGTGATCTGGGCGCCCATCTGAGAACCCCAGCGCCCCAACAGGTCCCAGACCGTGAAGTCGTGCTTGATCAGTTCGTAGCCCCAACCGATCAGCCGCTGCACCTGCTCGGCGATGCTGTCGCGGACCTCTGGCACGGTGGGATCGACGGCTCCACCCCCGCGGGTCAGCCGCCAGCGCTCGCCGTGCTCAGGCAACGGGGTGAGCGGGCGGTACCAGATGCCCGGACGCACGCCGGTCTCGCGCAGCCGGCGCGCGAGGTCGCCCATGTGCCCGTAGCGTCTGTTCCCGATCCACGGACCGTGGCCCAGCCCCCCTGCCGACCATCCGTCGTCCACCATCAGGTACGGCCGGTTGTCGACTTGAGGAGCGCAGTGCGACAGGAATCGCGCCAGGGCGAGGATGGAGCGGCGGTCGGACCCGCCGAGCGCGTAGTGCCAGTCGTTGCCCCCGTACACCGGATGCGGTGGCAGCAGCGCGGGCGCCGGGCCCCGGGCCATCGCCCGGCACAGGCGCCGCTGCACCGAGAACGCGGGCTCGCCGTGCTCACCCACCACGGCGACCACGTCCGCAACGTGCAGCGTCCGTTCACCGAGGCGCACCGGGCCGCCACCGTTGCGGACGTCGGCCCACAGGCTCAGGCCGGCGGGGTCCGCCGTCCAGAAGCAGAGGGCACCCGAACCGGTACGCACACCGTGACCGACTGCACCGGTGGGGGAATCGGTGACGAACGACCAGGGCATGACCCGCTCCGGCTGATTCGGCAGCCAGCACAGGTCGCCGTAGGAGCGCTCCCAGGTATCGCTGAGGTAGGCGGCGCCGTCGGGCTGGGAGCCGCGCCAGCGCAGGTGGACCCGGCTGAGCGGGATCCGGGCCGACAGCTCCACCCGCAGACCGGCCGGCGCCGCGCCGTCCTCGACGGTGCAGTGCAGGGCGACGAGGTCCTCGTCCAACCTGAGCCGGCCCTGATCGTCGAAGACCCGGACGGCGTCCGGCGGGCGGAGGACATCCGTGCGCTCGGGTTGGTCCACGCCCCCAACCTAGCCAGTCGCCATCGCTCAGCCGGGATCGAGCCCCTGCGCTCGCAGCCACTGACGAGCTCGCCGCGTCGACGCCTGAGCCACCCACGCGTCCTGCACGAGCTCCACGATCTCCTCCCGGCTCACCTCGGCCAACCGTGAGGCACGGATCAGCACGGACGGATGTCCGTCGAAATGGGCGGTGGTGAAGTACGGCGACTGGGGGTCGCCGATCAGGGACTGCTTCACGCCCTCGTCGGCGACCCAGATGACGATGACGTCGTCGTAGCGTTCGCCCGACTCGGGGTCGACCGCGTCAGCGCGCGGCGTCCGGAAGAACACGAAGGACTTGCGGCCCACCTGATAGACGGTGGTCGCGCCCGCCGTCCTCTCCTGCGTGACGTGGGGCATCGCGGCCGCCGCGGCGCGCACGTCGGCCACGGTCGCGGGGGTGGTCCGGCCGCGCCGCGCGGTCATCGCGACGCCGCCACACGCGACAGCCACCGGCGTTGCCAGGGCGTCTCCACAGCCCGGGGATGGTACTGGTCGCGGACCATGGCCAGGGCCGACCCGGGGGTGGCGCCGTCCAGTACCGCCAGGGCCGCCAGCGCCGTCCCGGTCCGGCCGATGCCACCCCGGCAGGCCACCTCGACAAGCTCGCCGCCGTGTGCCCGGCGCAGCGCATCCCGCAGGGCGTCCAGGGCGTCGGCGGTGTTCAGCGGCACCCAGAAGTCGGGCCAGCGGATGCGGCGATGGGGCCACGGCGGCGCGGGGCCGCCGGCCAGCAGCAGGCAGAAGTCCGCCGGCCCGCCGTCCTCGGCCTTGGTGGTGGTCAGTGAGCGACCCCGGACCGTGGGTCCGCTGGGCAGGGTCAGTCGCCCGGCAGTCACGTGGCCTCTCCCCGTTGGGTGCATCAGCTGTCAGGCCGCGCCGAGCCAGTCGGCCAGCACCTGTCGGCCCGGCCCCGACAGCTCGTCCAGCAGGGCGGGCCTGCCCATCGCCGCCAGTGCCATGGCAGCGACCGGGCCCTCGACGCGGGGCCCCTGACCGGTGGACAGGTCGGCGTCGGTGGCCACCCAGGTCAGTTCCGGCAAGCCGGGGCCGACGAAACCGCGTCGGGCTCGGGGAGTGAGCAGGAACTCCAGCACCGGCACCCAGTTGTTCGCCTGTCCGGTGTCCTTGATGCCCAACGGGATTCGGATGTCCTGCGAATGCACGAGGATCTCGGCCAGCGCGGTCACCGGGGGCATGGTCGGAGCCACGAAGCGGCCCTTGGCGCTGCGCCGAAGCCGGGTCACGATCTCCTCGGTGGAGGCCCGGGCCGTCTGGGCGGTGGTGAGGGTGTTCGCCCGGGCGAAGTTCCCGCGGGCCCGGATCATGTTCACCGCGAATCGCCCCATCGTCGCCATCGCGGGCCCGTACGGCATCACCAGATGTGCCGCCACGTCACGGACCATCCATTCTCCGCACAGGCTCTGGGTGGCCCACTGCTCGGGGGTCAGGCCTGAGAGCTCCTCGGCGAGCCGGCGCCGTTCCGTGGCGATGGTGCCCCAAAGGTCCATGTGGTCAGCCTACGTCTGTCGAAACCTCACGTGGCGTGGGGGAAGACGTCGTCGTGCGGCTGCCCGGCAGTGCCGCTTCCCCGGTCGGTGGCGATGCCGACGTACCGGGCCGCCCGGTCGGTTTGCGCCCTATCGGATAAGCGTCCGATTCGGCGACCCTCCGTGATCCAATCGTGACGAGTCATTGTCCTGACATGTGTTGCCAACCTGCCGGGGAAAGGCTTGCATTGGGGCCCACTACGTCTGCGGCTCAGCCCGTCCTGGTGCAGGGCGCGTCGGCCGCGCGCGGAGCGGCCGCAGGGGTCCTGGGCGTCTCGCTGGCGGTCGCCGCCTGCGGTGGCAGTGGCAGTGACAGTGCCTCGGGCGGCGCCGCGTCGGCGGACTGCGCCGCGTTCGCCGACTACGGCACCTTCGACGGAGCCAAGGTCAACATCTACTCGTCCATCAGAGACACCGAGGGTGAGCGCTACCAGGAGGCGTTCAAGACGTTCGAGGACTGCACCGGAATCGATGTCGTATGGGAGGGTTCGGGCGAGTTCGAGGCCCAGCTCCAGGTGCGTGTCGACGGTGGGAATGCGCCCGACCTGGCGCCGATCCCGCAGCCGGGACTGCTGGCCACGCTGGTCGGTAAGGGCGCGGTCAAGCCGGCGTCGGACAAGGTCAAGGCCGCGGCGGAGGCCAACTACCCGGCCGACCAGGTGGCGTACGGAACCGTGGACGGCACGTTCTATGCGCCGCCCAACAGTGCGAACGTGAAGTCGCTGGTCTGGTACTCGCCGTCGATGTTCGCCGAGAACGGATGGACCGTCCCCGAGACCTGGGACGAGATGATCACGCTGACCGACGACATCGCGACGAAGTTCGGCTCCGACGGCGTCAAGAGGCCGTGGTGCGCGGGCTTCGAGTCCGGAGATGCCACCGGCTGGTCGGGGACGGACTGGATCGAGGACATTCTGCTCCGCACGGGAGGCCCGGACGTCTACGACCAGTGGACCACGCATGAGATCCCGTTCAACGACCCCCAGGTCATCGCTGCCTTTGACAAGGCCGGCGAGATCCTGAAGAACGACAAGCGCGTCAACGGTGGGTACGGCGGCGTCAACACCATCGCCACCACGGCGTTCCAGGACGGCGGGCTACCCATCCTGGACGGCAACTGCGCGCTGCACCGGCAGGCGTCGTTCTACGCCAACAACTGGCCTGAGGGCACCAAGGTGGCCGAGGACGGCGACATCTTCGCCTTCTACCTGCCGCCGATCGACGCTGCCAAGGGCAAGCCACTCTTGATCGGTGGCGAATACGTGGCCGCCTTCAACGAAAAGCCCGAGACCCAGGCCGTACAGCTCTACATGGAGTCCCCGGAGTACGTGAACATCCGGGCGAAGCTCGGTGAGTTCACCTCCGCGAACAAGGGTCTGGATATCGCCAACGTCGTGGTGGCGGGGAGCGAGGATCCGAACCCGATCAACGTGCTCTCGGTGGAACTCCTGCAGGACCCCGACACGGTCTCCCGGTTCGACGGCTCCGACCTGATGCCCGGCGCCGTGGGTGCCGGCTCCTTCTGGAAGGGCATGACCGACTGGATCACCGGCAAATCGTCGAAGGACACCGCGGACTTCATCGAGGCCTCCTGGCCGAAGAGCTGATCCACCCGTGATGGGCGTCCGGCCCGGACCGTAGAGTCCGGGCCGGACGCCTCTTCGGGGCAGGCATGTGACTCGCGGGTACACCCTCGGTGAGTCGCCACCCATCCGCCCGGCCAGGGAGGTAGTCGTGGAGGACTGGCAGGCCAAGCTGCTCCAACTGGCGATCGGCGTCATCGCGTGGCTGGTCGTGGTCGCCGCCATCGTCTTCGTCGCCGACCGGGCCCCCAAGAGGGGCCGGGAGAAGTACCAGCTGCTCGTGTTCGTCGGTCCCGCTGTCGGGCTGCTCCTCGTCGGGCTCGTGTATCCGACGGTCCGGACGACGATCCTGTCCTTCTTCGGACCCAGGGGTGACACGTTCGTCGGGCTGGAGAACTACCGCTGGATGTTCACCCAGCGCGAGATCCTGACCGTGCTGCGCAACACCGGGATCTGGGTGCTCCTCACGCCGTTCTTCGCCACGGCCTTCGGGCTCGTGTATGCACTGCTCATCGACAAGTCCAAGACCGAGTCCCTGCAGAAGATCTTCGTCTTCATGCCGATGGCGATCTCGTTCGTCGGCGCCGGGATCATCTGGAAGTTCATGTACGCGGCGCGGCCGCCGAGCCTGCCGCAGATCGGCCTGCTCAACCAGGTCGTCATCTGGCTGGGTCTGACGCCCCCTTCGGGTGGCTGGCTGCTCAACGCACCGTGGAACACGCTGTTCCTCATCATCGTGATGATCTGGATCCAGGCCGGCTTCGCCATGGTGGTCCTCTCGGCCTCGATCAAGGGGATCCCCAGCGACATCATCGAGGCGGCACGGCTGGACGGCGTCAACGCCTGGCAGATGTTCTGGAGCGTGACGCTGCCGACCATCCGGCCCGCCGTCGTCGTGGTCTACGTGACCATCTCGATCGGTGTCCTCAAGGTCTTCGACATCGTCCGGACGATGACCGGTGGTCAGTTCGACACCAGCGTCGTGGCCAACGAGCTCTACACCCAGGCCTTCCGTGCCGGTCAGCTCGGGCGCGGCTCGGCGCTCGCCGTGATCCTGTTCGTGTTGGTCACCCCGATCGTCTTCTACCAGGTCCGCAACCTCCGCCGGCAGAGGGAGATCCGATGACCACGACCACCCCGCCCGTCCCGGTCGCGGTCGCCCCAACGGCGGGCACGACCATGTTCGGGCGGGCCCGGCGCCAGCTCACCAGCCGCGCGGCCTCCCTGACCGCCATCGTCATCGCGGTGATGTGGACGATCCCGACGTTCGGCCTGGCCGTGTCGTCGTTCCGGCCGGAGCGCCAGATCAAGACCACCGGTTGGTGGACGTTCTTCGGTGACCCGACGCTGACGTTGGAGAACTACAACGACGTCCTGTTCGGCGGGTCGCAACGCGCTGGCCACGTACTTCCTCAACTCCGTCGTCATCACGATCCCGGCCGTGCTGTTCCCGCTCCTGTTCGCCGCGCTGGCGGCCTACGCGCTGTCCTGGATGCAGTGGCGGGGCCGCGACTGGGTCTTCATCGGCATCTTCGCCCTGCAGATCGTCCCCCTGCAGATGGCCCTGGTCCCTCTGCTCCAGATCTTCTCCAGCTGGGGTTTGGAGGGGCCGTCGAAGTTCTGGACGGTATGGATCGCGCACAGCATCTTCGCCATGCCGTTGGCGGTCTTCCTGCTGCACAACTTCATGTCTGAGCTGCCCCGCGAGCTCATCGAGGCGGCCCGGGTCGACGGGGCGGACCACGCCCGGATCTTCCGGAGCGTGGCCCTGCCGCTCATCGTGCCCGCCCTGGCGTCGTTCGGGATCTTCCAGTTCCTCTGGGTCTGGAACGACCTGCTGGTCGCGTTGATCTTCGCGGGCGGGACGCCCGAGACCGCTCCGCTGACCGTGCGTCTGGCCGACCTGGCGGGAACGCGCGGCAACGAGTGGCAACGCCTGACGGCGGGGGCGTTCGTCTCCATCGCGGTTCCACTGGCGGTGTTCATCGGTCTGCAGCGGTACTTCGTGCGGGGCCTGCTCGCGGGCGGCCTCAAGGGCTGAGCCCGCTGTGCCGTATCGGTCCGCGGTAGAGGTTCGGCGGCCCCTGGTCGCGGATGTTTCGCGTCGTCGCGGACGGACTAGGCTGTCGGCGTGTCCAAAGTGCTGACCAGCCTGCCCAAGGGGGAGCGGGTCGGGATCGCCTTCTCCGGCGGCCTCGACACGTCCGTCGCCGTCGCCTGGATGCGCGAGCATGGTGCCGTCCCCTGCACCTACAGCGCCGACCTCGGCCAGTACGACGAGGACGACATGTCCTCGCTGCCCGATCGAGCGACGTCCTACGGCGCCGAGGTCGCCCGCCTCGTCGACTGCCGGGCTGCCCTGGTCGAGGAGGGCCTGGCGGCGTTGGCCTGCGGAGCCTTCCACATCAGGTCGGCCGGTCGGGCCTACTTCAACACGACACCGCTCGGCCGCGCCGTCACCGGAACCCTGCTGGTTCGGGCGATGCGGGCCGACGATGTGTCGATCTGGGGTGACGGATCGACGTTCAAGGGCAACGACATCGAGCGCTTCTACCGGTACGGGCTCCTGGCCAATCCGGAGCTGCGCATCTACAAGCCCTGGCTCGACGCGGCGTTCGTCGACGAGCTCGGTGGGCGCACCGAGATGTCCACGTGGCTGGCCCAGCGCGACCTGCCCTACCGGGCCAGTGTGGAGAAGGCCTATTCCACCGATGCCAACATCTGGGGAGCCACCCACGAGGCCAAGCGCCTTGAGGATCTGGACGTCTCGATGGAGATCGTCGAACCCATCATGGGTGTGCCCTTCTGGGACCCGGACGTGCACATCGAGGTCGAGGACGTGGTGGTCGAGTTCGTTCAGGGCCGGCCGGTGGCGATCAACGGTGAGTCCTTCGGCTCGGATGTCGATCTGGTGCACCGGGCGAACGAGATCGGTGGTCGGCACGGTCTGGGGATGTCGGACCAGATCGAGAACCGGATCATCGAGGCGAAGAGCCGCGGTATCTACGAGGCCCCGGGCATGGCATTGCTGTTCATCGCCTACGAGCGGCTGCTGAACGCCGTCCACAACGAGGACACCGTCGCCAACTACCACGCCGAAGGCCGTCGGTTGGGGCGGCTGCTGTACGAGGGCAGATGGCTGGACCCGCAGTCGTTGATGCTCCGCGAGAGTCTGCAGCGCTGGGTGGGCAGCGCCGTGACCGGTTCGGTGCGGCTGCGCCTGCGCCGCGGTGAGGACTACACGATCCTCGACACCGACGGGCCCGATCTCAGCTACGCCCCGGAGCGGTTGTCGATGGAACGCACCCACGACGGTGCCTTCGGCCCGCTGGATCGGATCGGGCAGTTGACGATGCGCAACCTCGACATCGCCGACACCCGCTCCAAGCTCGAGACCTACGCTCGGCAGGGACAGTTGGGCGTCCACGCGCGGTTGGTCGGCGAGATCGAGGCCGGCGGTGCGGACCAGATCGCCGAGCGGGGACGGACCTCGGATGAGTTGGACGACGCGCTGGTCGACCGTGCCTCGTTGGAGTTCGGCGCCGACTGAACGATCAGGTGGCCGACGGGCTCGTCATCCTCGACCACGTGCGCAGGGCATGTTCCACCACCGCGATCAGGGCCTGCTTCGAGGACTCCCTGTCCCGAGCGTCGCAGACGATGACCGGCGTCTGCTCGCTGAGCTGCAGCGCATCGCGGACGGCCTGCGGCTCGTGGGGGATCCTGCCGTTGAAGGCGTTGATGGCCACGATGAACGGCAGGCCACGGGCCTCGAAGAAGTCGATGGGGCCGAAACAGTCCTCCAGCCGCCGGGTGTCGACCAGCACGATCGCGCCGATGGCGCCACGGACCAGGTCGTCCCACATGAACCAGAACCGGTTCTGGCCCGGTGACCCGAACAGGTAGAGGACCAGTTGGTCGTCGATCGAGATCCGGCCGAAGTCCATCGCGACGGTGGTCGTGGTCTTGTTCGGGGTGGCCGTCAGATCGTCGACACCTGTGCTCGCGGCGGTCATCACCGCCTCGGTGCGCAACGGAACGATCTCGGAGACCGATCCCACGAAGGTCGTTTTGCCGGCGCCGAAGCCGCCGGATACGACGATCTTGGTGGAGCGGGTCGGTCGCGCCTCAGAGCCGCTGAAGGCCACTGAGCACCCTCCTCAGGAATGCGGGGTCACGTTCGTCGCCGTCCGCGGCCGAGGTCTTCATGACCTCTATCAACCCCAGGTCGACCATGTCGGCAATGATCACTCGGGCGACGCCGATCGGCATCACCAGTCGGGCGGCGACCTCGGCGACCGAGACGGTTCCGGTGCACAGGTCGATGATGGTCATGTGCTCTGGGTTGAGCCATGGCCCGGTCGATGCTTCCTTGCCCCCGACCGTGGTGCGGACCAGGGCCTCCAGGTCCAGGTCCCGGACCGGCTTGGTGCGGCCACCCGTCCGCGCGTACGGCCGGACGAGCGAGGCCGAGGAGGGCGGGTCCTGTTCGGGTCCGTTCTCGGGCATGGAGCGACCCGGTTCCCAGGTGGCGGCCTCGGCCTCTCGGCGGGCCTGGGCCATCCAGTCCTCCTTGGCGCTGGTGACCTGGACCGGAAACGTGTTCCCGTTGACCGGCGGATCGCCCGCCGACGCTGCGGCGTCGGCGGCGGCACGACGCTCGCGTGCCCGGCGTCGTCCGCTCTCGTCACCGGGCGGATCGTCGCCGTGAGGGTAGGTCTGCTCTGGCATGCTCGTCGCCCCGGTCAGCTCGGGTCGGACCAGCTGCCGCCGCTCCCGGTCCGGCGGAGTTCGGGCGACAAGTGATCTCCGACACGCTCGACCAACAGGGTCATCTCGTACCCGACCAGTCCGATGTCGGATGTCGGCGAGGCCAGGACGGCCAGCCACGAACCGTCCGAGATCGCCATGAGCAGCAGGAAACCGCCCTGCATCTCGACCACGGTCTGCACGACCGTGCCGGCCGAGAAGCACATGGCGGCCCCGTTGGTCAGGCTGCCGAGTCCGGAGGCCACGGCCGAGAGCTGGTCGGCGCGGTCGCGCGGAAGTCCTGCCGAACTGGCCATGAGCAGGCCGTCGGCCGAGACCACGGCGGCATGCGCGACCCCTGGCACCCGCTGGGTGAACCCGTCGACGAGCCAGCCGACGTCGGCGCCGGTCCCAACGCTCACGATTCTCCTCCTTGACGACCGACCGGATCGCCGGCCTCGTTGGTGCCGAACTGTCCTCGGGAGCCGCCCTCGTCGGGCAGGTGCCGTGCCTTGCGCGCGGACGCCAGACCGCGCTGGTAGCTGCCCAGCCGGCCCCGCACGGACTCGGCGTCCGTCTGCCGTGCCGGTGGGCCGACGGCCGCGGTGGGGGTCCCGGCGGCCGCGGTGGCGGAGGGGAGCAGATTGGCCCCCGGACGGCGCTTGGGCAGTCCCGTGGTCGTGTTGCCGGCCGTCTGCGGCCCGGCCGCGGCCCGGGCGTTGGCCGCGATCCAGCGCTGGTCGCCGAGACTGGCCCAGCGGCTCACGGGAGCACCTGCGCCACCGTTCGGGACGGAGGGCGCCGGGGGGGTGGGGCGTGCCGAGGGTCGCTCCGGCTCGCGCAGGTCGATGACCTGGGCCGGTGTGCCCGCCTGGGTCTGACCCTGAGTGCTGTCGTCGGAGAACCACACCGAGATCGAGTCGAAGATCGGCGTCGTGTCCCGCCCTGGACCGCCCCCAGCGGCCCCCATCGTCGGGGCGCCCGAGCCTGCCGGGTCGTGTCGCGAACGCGCCGCCTCGCGAGCCTCGTTCTCGAACATGCTGGTCTCGCCATCCGGCTCGTCCCGTTCGAAGGTCTGCGGGGCGTCCGAGGTGCCGGATCGCATCTCGGCGGACTTCCTGGCCATCTGACCCGCCGTCAGGTCGCCCATCGAGCCCGCGTTCTCGGCGACGGGTGCCTGGGTGGCCGACTCTTCCGCCGGGGTCTGGGTGGACGGCTCATCCGCGAGTGCCTGCGTGGACGGCTCATCCGCCGGGGTCTGGGTGGACGGCTCATCCGCAGGTGGCTGGGCGGGTGGCTCGTCCGCGGGTGTCTGGGCGGTCGGTTCCGCGGCGGCCGGCTCGTCGTCCGTGGTCTCGGCCCGGTCGGCCTGCTTGCCCTGGCCGGGATCGAGCGAGGGTCCGGTGGGCGCGAAGAGGCCGGCGCCGGACACCGAGGGGCGCGGGCGGGCGGCTGCCGCGGCGGCGACGGCAGCGGTCGCCGACGGGCCGACGGGCGGCCCGCCACCCGGTTGTCCGGGGGCCCGTACCGGTAGCGGGCGGGCGCCCGGGCGATGCCCCGGCGCACCGGTGGTGAATGACCCCGGTGTGCCGTCTCGCCGCGGCGGAGCCTCGAACGTGCTGGGAGCCTCGAAGGTGCGGGGTGCCTCGAACGTCCCGGGCCCGTCGGGGCGACGAGCGGAGGGGGTGCTCTCGAAGGGGGTGGCGTCGCGATGCGTTCGCCCGGGGGATCGGCGAGGAAGGCCTTGGGGGGCGCCCGTTTCCGGGGACTGCAGGTCCGCTGCGGCTGCCGGTTTCTGCTCCCACGGAGGGGTCGAGGTGAGGGCGGATCCGGGTCCGGCGTTCTCTGCCGGGGGCTGGACGGGGGCACCCTCGGCGAGCGGGCCACCCTGGAGTGCCGCCCCCGGACGACGGGAGGGCAGCTTGGCGCCCTCGCCGGTTCCGGAGATCGACGGAGAGGGGGCGTGGGCCGGTCGGATCTCGGGCGCCTCGGTCGGCGCGAGGTCCCCGGTCGGTGCAGGGTTCGCCATCGGTGCGGGGACAGAGTCCTGCGGCAGGGGGATCGGTCGTGTCCCTCGGCCGGTGTCCGGGGACCCCGGCTGGGCGGGCAGCCGGGGCGGGGCCGGCTCCGTCGGGGTGATCATGGTGTCGGGGATGGTGCGCAGGGGGCCGGTCGGCGCGCCCAGGACCTGGCTCTTGGGCACGATGACCTCGGCGACGGTCCCGGCCGCCTGGCCTCGCCCGATCAGCCGCACGGTGAGGCCGCCTCGCTGGGCGAGCCTGGCCACCACGTAGAGGCCCATCCGCGAGGGGACCTGGGTGTCGATGGTGCCGGGCGCGGCCAACCGCGCGTTCAGATCGTCCATCTCGGCCTGCGGAATGCCGACGCCGGAGTCGGTGACCTCCAGACGGAGGCCACCGTCCTCGGAGTAGGCCGCCGAGAGCACGATGGGGCTCGTGGGCGGGGAGTACATCGCCGCGTTGTCGAGCAGTTCGGCCAGCAGGTGGATCAGTCCGCCGGCCGTGGCCCCGGCGGTCGAGGCCCCCGAGAGCGGCTGCAGGCGGACCCGCTCGTACTGCTCCATCTCCGAGGTGGCCGCACGGAACACGTCCGCGATCGCCACCGGGGCCGCGCTGCGGGTGCGCACGGCGGACCCGGCGAGCACCAGCAGGTTGTCGTTGTAGCGGCGCATCCGGGCCGCCAGGTGGTCGAGCCGGAACAGGTTGCGCAGCTGCTCGGCGTCCTCCTCCTGGCTCTCGAGTTCGTCGATGATGGCCAGCTGCTTCTCGACCATGGCCTGGCTGCGGCGCGACATGCTGACGAACGCCTCGTCGAGCGACTGGCGCAGGCGCACCTGAGAGGTCGCCAGCCGGATCGCCTCACCCGACAGCCCGTCGAGGGCCTGAGCGACCTCGCGGGTCTCCGGGCCGACCCTGGTCTCGTGGCTGAGCACCGGGGGCACGTCGACGACCGCGTCCGGGCCCTCGCGCTCGATCTGCCGGACGGCGGCCGGCAGCCGCACGGTGGCGGCATCGACCGCGCCGCTGCGCAGGCGGCGCATCGGCGAGGTGATGCTGCGGGCGAGGGAGGAGACCAGCAGGCTGATCAGGAGCAGGCTGACCAGGCCCACACCGGCGAGCAGGACGAGACGGATCAGGGCCGACCGCACGTCGCTGCTGGTCTGGTCCTTGAGATCCTGGGAGGTGCTGGCCACCAGGTCGTCCAGAAGCGCCAGGCGTTGGCTGGCCGTGTCACTGAACTCGAGCGCGTCCTGGTCGGCCTGGCGGGAGGGGGTCCCGCTGCCGTTGCGGGCGATCTCGAGACCGTTGGCGCGGGCCGCGGCGAGCTTGGCATCGAACGCGCGGACTTCAGTGATCTTGGCCTGTTGGGCGGCGTCGGCGCGTGAGGAGGCGAGTTCGAGCAGGGCCAGCTGACCTGAGGCGGCCTCCTCGATCTCATTGACCTCGGGCAGCGTCGCGGTGTTCTCGTGCAACGCGTTCGTGAGCAGGACGATCTCCTCGGAGGCCCTGCCTGCGGTGGCCGCGATGGCGCTGAGCACGGCCGTGGCGTCGACGGTGCGCGGGTTCGGGGTCCGGGCGCCGAGTTCGGTCGACAGCGCGGTGGCGAGGTCGCGCACCGGCTGGAACGCCACGTCGTAGCCCTGGGCCAGCGTGGCCTGCTTGACGGTGTTCTGGTCGACCAGGGCCCGCACGTCGGGCAGGAGCTCATCGACCGTGGCGACCCCGTCCACCCGCTCGCGGGTGGACGGCAGCCACCCGCCTGACGGTGGCTCCTGCAGCGTGGACCGGAGGCTGACGATGGCCTCGTCGGTGGCGGTGCGC
The DNA here is from genome assembly GCA_963750395.1 of uncultured Actinomycetota bacterium. Taxonomy (GTDB): domain Bacteria; phylum Actinomycetota; class Actinomycetes; order Actinomycetales; family Kineosporiaceae; genus JADJPO01. Next base: position 63,689 of record CAVVQM010000013.1, read on the forward strand.
TGCTCGGTGAGCTGGGGGGCGACCGCCTGCGCGTCCGCGCCGCTCAGCAGCACGTCCAGGGAACTCTTGAGCTCCAGGTTGGCGGCGGTCACCACGCGGTTGGCCGCGATCAGGGCCGACGCATCGACGTCCGCGCGGGCCGCCTGTCGCCACACGAGGAAGGATTGGGAGACGAGCAGCGCGATCAGGCCGATGACGAGCAGGGTCGGCAGGGCGACCAGCGCGGTCAGCTTCCGGCGGATCGGCCAGGTCGCGAGGCCGCCGCCGCGGCCCGAGCCGGGTACCGCGACCAGGCTCGGGTGTTCAGCTGGTGCCGAACCGTGTCGAGCCACCTGAATCCTCCTGCGCGTCGGGCGTGATCCGTCGAACCGTCGAACCGTCGAACCTGACCGGAACGCCGCTCCTGCTTCTCTCGTCTGCATGTGCATTCGATCCTGCATCTGCAACAGGATCGTGGTCGATGGTGTCAGACCAACGACCGACGACGCTACGGGTCATACGGCCGGTGAAGCGCCCCCGCCGGTCAATAGTGCCGCGAAACGCCGCATGACCCAACTTCAGGTGATGTTCCTTCACTCACGGTAATCATCTCGAATCATAAGGTCGGTTCCACGGCGGTCCGCGGTTGGGCGGGGTTCCTCAACACTGCGTGCGGCGGGTTACCGTCAGGGACGTTGCGCGATCGGGGGCTACCCTTCGGCCCGGTCCATCACATCGATCCCCGGAGATGCTCATAGTGGCCACCAAAAGCCTCAAGCGGTGCCTCGACCACGGGCAGGCGCCTGGTCATCGTCGAGTCGCCGGCGAAGGCGCGCACCATCGCCGGCTACCTCGACTCGAACTACGAGGTCGAGGCCAGCGTGGGCCATATCCGCGATCTCCCACAGCCCAGCGAGCTGCCCACGGACATGAAGAAGGGGCCGTACGGCAAGTTCGCGGTGAACGTGGACGACGGCTTCGAGGCCTATTACGTCGTCGACCCCGGTAAGCGGTCCAAGGTCGCCGAACTCAAGCGTGCCCTCAAGGAAGCGGACGAGCTCTACCTGGCCACGGATGAGGACCGCGAGGGCGAGGCCATCGCCTGGCACCTGTTGCAGGTCCTGCAGCCCAAGGTCCCGGTGCGGCGGATGGTGTTCCACGAGATCACCCGCGAGGCGATCCAGCGTGCCCTGCAGGACACCCGCGACCTCGACGAACGGCTCGTCGATGCCCAGGAGACGCGCCGGATCCTGGACCGGCTCTACGGCTACGAGGTCTCGCCCGTCCTGTGGCGCAAGGTCCGCGCCGGCCTCAGTGCCGGTCGGGTGCAGTCGGTGGCCACCCGGTTGGTCGTCGAACGCGAGCGCGAGCGGATGGCCTTCCGCTCGGTGTCCTACTGGGATGTGCAGGGCACCTTCGCGCCGCCGCCCTCGGGCGAGGACTCCTCGCCGGTGCAGGATTTCGGGGCGCGTCTCGTCGCCCTGGACGGCGAGCGCGTGGCGACCGGACGTGATTTCGCCGACACCGGGCTGCTCACTCCGGCGGCCGCATCGGCCGGGGTCGTCCATCTCGACCAGACGCGCGCCGAGGCGCTGGTGGCCGCCCTGGACGAGTCACAGGTGGCCGGCACCCCGGGTGTGCAGGTGCGTTCGGTGGAGGAGAAGCCGTACACGCGCCGGCCTGCGGCCCCGTTCACGACCTCGACGCTGCAGCAGGAGGCCAGTCGCAAGCTCCGGATGAGCTCCCGGCAGGCGATGCGTACGGCGCAGGGCCTGTACGAGAACGGCTACATCACCTACATGAGGACCGACTCGGTGGTGCTGTCCGAGCAGGCGATCGCGGCCGCCCGGCGGCAGGCGGGCGAGCTGTACGGCCCGGAGTACGTTCCGGCCCAGCCGCGCGTCTACAAGGGCAAGGCGAAGAACGCCCAGGAGGCGCACGAGGCGATCCGGCCCGCCGGGGACTCCTTCCGGACGCCGGCTCAGGTGGCCTCCGAGCTGCGAAGCGATGAGTTCCGCCTCTACGAACTGATCTGGAAGCGCACCGTCGCCTCCCAGATGGCCGATGCCCGCGGCTCGACCGCCTCGATCCGGCTCGGGGTCGCGCTGACCGGCGCGGCGGCCGAACGGGCCGCCGCCGCGGACGCCGAGTTCGCGGCGTCCGGGACCGTGATCACCTTCCGCGGGTTCCTGGCCGCCTACGAGGAGGGTCGCGACGAGGACCGTCGCAGCGACGAGGCCGCCGCCGAGCGTGAACGCCGGCTTCCGGAACTGACCACGGGCGACCTGCTCGATCTGCTCGAGGCGCAGGCCGATGGCCACGAGACCCAGCCACCGCCGAGGTACACCGAGGCCAGCCTGGTCAGGGCCCTCGAGGAGCGGGGGATCGGCCGCCCCTCGACCTATGCGGCCACGATCAGCACCATCCAGGACCGCGGCTACGTGCTCACCAAGGGCTCGGCGCTGGTGCCCACCTGGCTCGCGTTCTCGGTGACCCGGCTGCTGGAGGACCACTTCGGGCGGCTCGTCGACTACGACTTCACCGCGGCGATGGAGGAGGACCTGGACCGGATCGCCCGCGGCCAGGAGGACCGGGTGGCCTGGCTGTCGAAGTTCTACTTCGGCAGTCCCGCGGGCAACGGAGCGGCCGGCGACGCGGCGTCTCTGGGCACGCCGTCCGGGCTCAAACCACTGGTGGACAGTCTGGGCGACATCGACGCGCGGGATCTGAACACGATCCGCCTGGGCGAGGACATCGTGCTGCGCGTCGGCCGGTACGGGCCGTACCTGGAGGCGCCCGGAGAGGGCGAGGAGCCTCGCCGGGCGAGCGTGCCGGACGACGTGGCGCCGGACGAGCTGACGGTGGCCAAGGCTCGGGAACTGCTCGAGGCCCAGAGCGAGGGCGACCGGGAACTCGGGATCGATCCCGCGAGTGGCCGCATGATCGTGGCCCGCACGGGACGCTTCGGCCCCTATGTGACCGAAGTGATGCCCGAGGACGCACCCAAGACCGCCAAACCGCGCACCGCCAGTCTGTTCCGCTCCATGCAGCTGGCCACGGTCGGCCTGGACGACGCGCTCCGCCTGCTCTCGCTGCCGCGGGTCGTCGGCGTCGATCCGGCCGGCGGCGAGGAGATCACCGCGCAGAACGGCCGCTACGGCCCCTACCTGCGCAAGGGCACCGACTCGCGCTCGCTGACGGCTGAGGAGCAGATCTTCGAGATCACCCTCGACGAGGCCCTGGCGATCTACGCGCAACCGAAGCAACGGGGCCGTGCTGCCGCAGCCGCACCCCTGCGCGAGCTGGGCGCGGACCCGGTCGGCGGTGGGCCGGTCGTGGTCAAGGACGGCAGGTTCGGCCCGTACGTGACCGATGGGACCACGAACGCCACCCTGCGCAAGGATGACCAGGTCGAGTCGATCACGCTGGAGCGGGCCGCCGAACTGCTCGCCGAGAAGCGTGCCCGGGGTCCGGTCAAACGTGCCGCGAAGAAGACCGCCCGCAAGAGCACCGCCAAGACGACCGCCAAGACGACGACCGCCAAGAAGACGACGGCCAAGAAGACGACCGCCAAGAAGACGACCGCCAAGAAGACGACGGCGAAGAAGACGACGGCCAAGAAGACGACGGCGAAGAAGGCTCCGGCCGCGAAGGCCGGCGCCGAGGAGGGTTGACCGCCCCCCGGGAGTCACACGCCGCCGTTAGCCTGTGATGGTGACCCAGGTCTCCACTGCCGACGCGCCGGACGTCGACCCGGCGCCGGACCACGACGTGCGCGCCGTGCTGCGCCTGGGCACGTTCCGCCGGTTGTGGCTCGCCCTGGGCCTGTCCAGCCTGGGCGATTGGCTGGGGCTGTTGGCGACGGCCGCGATGGCGGACTACCTGGCCGGCGACTCCTACCTGATCAGCAACTTCGCCATCGCCGGCGTGTTCATCCTGCGACTGGCGCCGGCCGTCGTCCTCGGGCCGCTCGCGGGCGCGGTCGCCGACCGACTGGACCGCCGGTGGACGATGATCATCGGCGATCTGCTGCGCTTCGCCCTGTTCGCCTCGATCGTGCTGGTCGGAACCCTGACGTGGCTGTTCGTAGCCACCGTGCTGATCGAGTGCGTGGCCCTGTTCTGGGGGCCGGCCAACGACGCCACCATCCCGAACCTGGTCCCCCGCACACGACTGGAGGCGGCCAACCAGCTGACCCTGGTCGCCACCTACGGTTCGGCCCCGATCGCGGCATTGCTCTACGCGCTCCTGGCGGTCGTCGCCGACGGCATGACCGCCACCCCGGGGCTGCCCGATCTTCTCCCGTTCACGGTCGCCCTGTGGGCCAACGCCGTGACCTTCCTCGTCTCGGCCCTGGTGATCGCGCGGCTGCGCTTCCCGCCCTCGGCCGCCGTCGAGGCCAGCCGAGGAGTCGGGGTCGGGCGGGCGATCCTGGACGGCTGGCGGTTCGTGGCCGGCACCCGGGTGGCCCGCGGGCTCGTGCTCGGCATGCTCGGCGCCTTCGCGGCCGGCGGTCTGGTCGTCGGCCTGGCGAAGACCTTCGCCGATGACCTCCGAGCCGGGGACGCCGGCTTCGCGATGCTGTTCGGCGCCGTCTTCGTGGGTCTGGCGCTCGGCATGTGGGTCGGGCCGCGGACACTGGCACGGCTGTCCCGCCGCCGGCTGTTCGGGCTCTCGCTGGTCGCCGGCGGCGTGGCTCTGGTCGTGCTGGCGCTCATGCAGGACCTGGTGCTGGCCATCCTGGTCACGGTCGTGGTCGGGCATGTGCGGTGGCGTGGCGTGGGTGATCGGGCAGACCCTGCTGGGGCTCGAGGTGCGTGACGAGGTGCGCGGACGGACCTTCGCCTTCCTGCACTCCTCGGCCCGCGTCGTCCTGTTGTTGTCGTTGGCCGCCGGACCGGCTGCTGCCGGACCGATCGGCATCCACTCCATCGGGCTTCCCTCGGGCACCCGGCTCGACTACAACGGTGCGGCCGTCGTGCTCGCGTTCGCCGGTCTGCTCGCCCTGGTCGCGGGGGTGGTCGCCTATCGCCAGATGGACGATCGGCGGGGGACTCGGCTGCGCAGCGACCTGGTCAACGCCTGGGGTGGTCGGCCGCAGCGGCCCCTCGAGGCGGCCCGCGACTACAGCGGGTGGTTCATCGCCTTCGAGGGCGGGGACGGCACCGGGAAGTCCACGCAGGCGCGGGAACTGGCGGACTGGCTGCGCACCGACCAGGGACACGACGTGGTCCTCACCCGTGAGCCCGGTGCGACCGCCGTCGGCGTACGGCTTCGGGAGATCCTGCTCGGGCTGGGGGAGGGCGTGGGACCGCGGGCGGAGGCGCTGCTCTTCGCGGCCGACCGTGCGCACCACGTCGACTCGCTGGTCCGGCCCGCGCTGCGCCGTGGGGCGGTGGTGATCACCGACCGGTACGTGGACTCCTCGATCGCCTATCAGGGTTCGGGGCGGTCCCTGGACGTGGACCAGATCGACTACATCTCCCGATGGGCGACGGGCGGATTGGTGCCCGACCTGATCGTGCTGCTCGACGTCCCGCCGGAGATCTCCCGCGTGCGCCGGGCCAACGATCCCGGGCGGGGCGGCGCCGACAAGCTCGAGTCGCAGCCCGACGCCTTCCATGCCCGGGTCCGCGAGGCCTTCCTGGAACTGGCCCAGCGCGACCCCGGCCGGTACCTGGTGCTCGACGGGTCGGACCCGCGGGAGGAGATCCAGCAGGCGATCCGCAGCAGGGTGCGCGACATCGTGCGCGATCTCGCGCAAGCGCCGGGCGGAACTGGCGGCCCGGCTGGCGGCGGAGGAGGACGCGCGCCGCCGGCGTGCGGCCGCTGAGGCGGAGGTTCTGCGGTTGGACGCCGAGCTGCGCGGGCGAAGCCGGGACGAGGCCAGGGAGCGCCAGGAGGCTCGCCGTCGTGCCCGGGAGGAGGCCGAGCGTCAGCTCCAGGAGGAGGCCGAGCGGCAGCTCCAGGAGCAGGCCGAGCGGCAACTCCAGGAGGAGGCCCGGTTGGAGGTCGAGGCGATGGCCGGTGCGGAGATCGTCGCGGCCCTGGCGCAGCCGCAGCCGCAGTCTCGACCCGGAGCGGACGCCGAGCCGACCGCCGAACCTGAACCCGAACCCGAACCGGCGCCGGAAGCGGACCCGGCCCAACCGGCGGAGCGGATGACGGAACCGGAACCGGCCGACTCGTCCGGTGCCGCTCGGCCCACGCACCGAGGTCATCGCGGCGAGCGGTGACCCGGACGCGTCGCAGGTCTCCGCGAGGCCGGGGATCGTGCCACCGCTGGACGAGCTCTACGCCGCTGAGGAGGCCGCCCCCGCACCGCTGCGGCGCCCGCCCCGACCGGGCCGGCACGCGGGCGGGCATGACCTGGCGGTCCCGGACAAGCCGTGGTTCACCGCCGAGGACCCCTCGGTGGCCCGGCCCGGCCGCCGGGCGGCCCGAGGCCCCGAGGCGCTGTTGAGCACCGAACCGTTGCCGATCCTGATGGACGCCGATCACGCCGCCGAGCAGGTCCGAACCACGACCGAGAAGAGGAACGGGACGACGGGGAAGAACGGTCATGACGAGGACACCCTCGGTCGGTGGGGTCCGCAGTGAGCGTCTGGACCGACCTCGTCGGTCAGCAGGCCGCGGTCGACAGGCTCCGACAGGCGACCGAGGCGGCCTCGGCCGGGCTCGGGTCGGATGCCTCGTCGGCGATGTCGCACGCGTGGCTGCTGACCGGACCACCGGGCAGCGGTCGATCGACGGCGGCCCGGGCGTTCGCCGCCGCCCTGCAGTGCCGGCAGAGCCCGCCGGGATGCGGCACCTGTCTGGACTGCCGCACGGGGATGGCCGGTACGCACCCCGACGTGAGCCTCGTCGCGACCGAACACGTGCATCTGCGGGTGGAGGACGTTCGCCCGTTGGTGACCCTGGCGCAGCAGCGTCCGGCCCACGGACGGTGGCGGGTGATCCTGATCGAGGACGCCGACCGCCTGGGCGACACCTCCGGGAACGTACTGCTCAAGGCGATCGAGGAACCGCCGGCCCGGACGGTGTGGCTGTTGTGCGCACCGAGTCCGGACGACGTGCTGGTGACCATCCGGTCGAGGTGCCGTCAGATCGGTCTGCGGATCCCCCCGGTGGCGGATGTGGCCGCGCTCCTGGTGCGCCGGCACGGGGTCGACCCGGCACTGGCCGCCTATGCCGCGCGGGCCGCTGACAGCCACGTCGGACTGGCCCGCCGTCTGGCCACGGACGAGCAGGCCAGGATCCGCCGCCGCGACATCCTGACCCTGCCGGGTCAGCTGTCCGGGCCGGGGGCGGCGGTGATGGCCGCTGGTCAGCTCGTGCAGACCGCACAGGCCGAGGCGAAGTCGTCCTCCACCGAGCGGGACGCCGCCGAACGCACCGAGTTGCTCAAGGCTCTCGGGGCCGAGGGCATGACGAAGCTGCCCCCCGCCGTGCGCTCGCAGGTGCGCACGCTGGAGGAGAACCAGAAGCGGCGTGCCACACGTGCCCAGCGCGACATGCTCGATCGGGCACTGGTGGACCTGACCTCGTTCTACCGGGACGTGCTCATGGTGCAGATGGGCGCACCGGTGGAGCTGACCAACGCGGATCTGCTCGGGGACATCGAGGAGCGCGCCGGGGCGTCGACGCCGGAGGACACCCTGCGGTGCATGGAGGCGATCGGCCTGGCCCGGGAGCGGATCGACGCCAACGTCGCGATTCTGCTCGCGGTCGAGGCGCTCATGGTGAGCCTGCTCGGTCAGCCGGCTACCCGGGGCGGCCCTGGCTGACCCGGTCGAGGCGAGCCGTCGACTGCCCGGTCACCGTCTGCGGGCCGATGCCGGCCAGCGAGAGGATCACCGGGGTGTAGGTCGCGGTCGTCGTCACGCTCACGGTGTTGCCTCGGACGCTGACCGATCCGGCCACCTCCGCCGCGCCGAGGTAGACCTGACCCGCCTGGACGGCGCGAGCCGCGTCGACGCGCGGGTTCTCGCCGCGGACGGCGCTACCGCCGTCCGCCGCCTGGGCCGCGCTGCGGGCGGCCTGCCGGGCGACGTCCTGGGCCCGTTGCATGGCGTGCAGCTTGCCGGACAGGTCGACCGCGATCCCGACGAAGATCACCACGATCGTGGTCGCCATGACCATGAACACCGCGACGGCACCGGTCTCGTCGTCGGTCCGGGTCGCTGGCACGGGGGAAACATACTGCGCCGCGGCACGGCCGCGCGGCCTGCGGACGCCGACTGTGGACAAGGTTGGGCGGGGCCTGCGGCGCCGTCTCGGGATAGCCTGAGCCGGTCCGGTTCGCGGGTCTCTGTCCGAGCCCCGACCGGCCTCTCTGACCGCGTCGAATCCAGGAGTCCTCGTTCATGGTCCAACCCGGCGCCACCCGTCGGCCGATGCGGAGGGTGCTGGCGCTCGGCCTCGCCCTGGTTCTGGTCCTCGGACTGGTCGGGGCGTTGATCACCATCACCGGTGGCGGCCGCACGCCCGACGCGGTCGCGCCGCCCGGATCGGTGGTGGCCGACGCGAGCGACCCGGCCACCGATGGGCGGTACCAGGCGTTCTACTCCCAGGAACTGGACTGGTCGGGCTGCGGCGACGGCCTGCAGTGCGCCGACGTGACGGTCCCGCTCGACTGGGACGCACCCGAGGGCGCCACGATCGACCTGGCGATGATCCGCCTCCCCGCCTCCGGCCGCAGGATCGCGTCGTTGCTGGGCAACCCGGGCGGGCCCGGGGCCTCCGGGGTGGAATACCTGCGCGCGGCCGCCGACTCGTACGGGAAGGCGCTGCGGTCCTCGTTCGACATCGTCTACTGGGACACCCGCGGCACCGGTGAGTCGGCACCGGTGACCTGCCTGCCGAACAGCGCGCTGGACGAGTTCTACGCCACTGACGCCACCCCGGACACGCCCGCCGAGGAGGAGGCCTTCGTGAACGACTCGCAGGCCTACGCGCAGGCCTGTGAGAAGAACTCCGGGCCGGTGCTCGACCACGTCGACACCATCAGTACCGCCAGGGACATGGACGTCATGCGGGCCGCGCTCGGCGACGAGACGATGGTCTACCTGGGGGCCTCGTACGGCACCTTCCTGGGGGCCTGGTACGCGGAGCTGTTCCCCTGGCGGGTGGGCCGGCTGGTGCTGGACGGCGCGGTCGATCCCTCCCTGACCTCCGCCCAGTACGCCGAGGGGCAGGCGATGGGTTTCGCCCGCGCCGTCCAGGCCTACGTGGACGACTGCCTGACCGAGGCCGATTGCCCACTGCGCGGCAGCCGTCAGGACGCCTACGCCCAGTTGGACAGGCTGATGGCCAGGGTCGACGAGCAACCGTTGCCGACGTCGTCGCGTCCGTTGACCCAGGCGCTGCTGGTCACCGGGCTCGTCCAGGGGATGTACTCACAGCAGCTGTGGCCGTTGGTCACCGATGCGCTGACCGAGGCGATGAACGGTGACGGCACCTCGATGCTGCTGCTCGCGGACCTCTACCTGGACCGCGGTGAGGAGGGCACCTACGGGCCGACGCTGCAACAGCTTGCCCCGATCTACTGTCTCGACCATGCCGAGACGCGCACCGTCGAGGAGATCGCCGCCGACGCGGTGCGGCTCGAGACCGAGTACCCGCCGTTCGGCGACGACATCGGCTGGGGCTCACTGGGTTGCGCCCTGTGGCCGGTCGAGGCCGTGGTCCCCACGCAGAAGCTCGCCGCACGCGGCGCCGGCCCGATCCTGGTGGTCGGCACCACCCAGGACCCGGCCACCCCGTACGAGTGGGCGCAAGGGCTGGCTGAGCAGTTGTCCTCCGGTGTGCTGCTCACCCGCGAGGGCGAGGGCCACACCGGGTACGGCATGGGCAGCGCGTGCATCGACGAGGCGGTCGAGGGCTACCTGATCAGAGGGGTCGTGCCGGACGACGGGACCCGTTGCCGCTGAAAGGTTCTTGTTGCTTGGCCGCTCAGAGCCAGTCGTTGCGCCGGAAGGCACGGTAGAGGGCGGTGCAACTGGCGGCCATGACCCCGAGAACGATGAAGTAGCCGTAGTGCCACTGCAGCTCGGGCATGTATCGGAAGTTCATCCCGTAGATGCCGGCGATGGCGGTCGGCACCAGCCCGATGGCAGCCCAGGCCGAGATCTTGCGCATGTCCTGGTTCTGCCGCACGGATATCTCGTTCTGCGCCACGGAGATCTGGCTCTGTCTGGCGGCAAGTCGCGCGAAATCCGCCTGCAGGACGTCGGACAGCAGCCGGTCGTGGGCATCGATCGCGTCGGCGATCCGCATCGTGTGGTCGTGCACGTCGCGAAAGTAGGTGCGGGCCCACTGGTCGACCTGCGGCACGGAACCGTCGACCACCCGGTGCAGGCCGGCTGCCAGCGGCAGCACGGCGCGGCGGAACTCGGCGATCTCGCGCTTGAGCTTGTAGATCCGTTCGGAGTGGTCGTCGAGTTCGTCGGCGGCGTTGGCGAACACCTGGGACTCGATCTGGTCGACGTCGTCCTCGATGCCGTTCAGCGCCGTCGCGTAGGCGTCGACGATCAGGTCTGCCGTCCGGTGCAGCAGGCCGACCGGCCCGCGCACCGGATGGGTGCCCAAGGCCGCCTCGTCGCGCACCTGGTCGAGCATGGCGATCTCGTCGTGGCGCACGGTGATCACGAAGTGGGGACCCACGAACAGGGACACCTCGGTGACGTCGACGACGTCGTCGGAGTCAACGTAGACGACCGGCTTGAGGACGACGAACAGCACGTCGTCGTAGGTCTCGATCTTGGGCCGCTGATGCGCCGTCACCGCGTCCTCGGCGGCCAGGGCGGGCAGGTCGAACCGGGCGGCGATACCCGCGAACTCCTCTGCCGTCGGATCGCGCAGATCAACCCAGACGAAGCCGTCCTGCGCGCCGGCCAGGTCGGCGGCGGCATCCAGGGACACCTCGCTGATCCGGGCGTCGTCCAGGTATGCGGCGCAGTGGGTGATCACCTGGTCCAGGTCCCGTGGGGCGGGGGTCGACCCGTCGTCCGGGTGGGGTGGGCGCGAGGGTACGACCGCCGGACGGCGCGGCGCCCCTATCCTCAGCAACGTGGCAGCGAGACGCGTCGTGATCCGGTCGAGCGAGTTCCGGCTCGGTGTGCGCGCGACCGAGCGGCCCCGTGCGGGGCGCTCCTGAGGTGCTGATGGATCGGTAGGCTCCACGGGGAGAGTATGCCGCCGGTGGCACTCGTCCGAGCCTCTATACTCGTCTGGCCGCGCCACCCCGGTGGTGCGCGCCGCCTTAGCTCAGTCGGCCAGAGCAACGCACTCGTAATGCGTAGGTCGTGGGTTCGATTCCCACAGGCGGCTCGCAAGCTCAGGTCAGCAGCCACTCCCGAAGATCGGGAAGTGGCTTCTTGATCGTTTGTCAGCAGATCGTCAGCAGACCTCGCCGTCATCCGACGCACGACGACGGGCCGGATCGAACACGGGCGGTGCTCCGCGGAGCCGACCCGCGGGTCCAGCCACGCCTCGCCAGATCGATCGCCACGGGCGATCGACCGTGCTCGGTTGGCCAACTGGTTGGGTCCGGTTTGGTCGCGCCGGGCAGCGGTTGGTCACCGTTGGGCCAACTGGCTGGCCGTGGGTGGGTGTGAACACGGACCCGAGCGCAGAACCCCGGACTGCCATGACACATCGACGTGCCACGCCTGGCGAGCAGCCGAGTCGCCGACCATGGACCCTCGACGAGGTCCGTCGCCTGGGCTTGACGACCGACCTGGAGACCGCCGTCGAGGTCATCGGCATCGGTCGGACACCGCCTACGACCTGGCCAAGCGGTGCGCCTTCCCCGTCCGGCTGCTCCGTCTCGGTCGACGGGTTCTCGTGCCGGTGCCCGATCTGCTCGCCTTCCTGGGGGCCGATCCGGGGGAGGCCGACCGATGAGGGCCTCTGCCGTGATCGGGGTTGACCACCGGGCCGCCGATCGCCCCGCCCGCTGGAATGCGCGAAGGGCCCCGCAACTGGGCCGTGACTCGACCGCGACGGGCCCGCTGCTACTCCCAGGCACGTGTACATGGTGCTCGGCGGACCCAACCGACGCATTCGCCCTGGTCGGAGGTGTGCCTTGACCCAACCGGTCGATCCAGTCCGCCCCCGACAAGCCCCGGAGGGGGCCTCCTCTCGTACGGGGGAGGAGACACGTCGAGGGCGCCGTCGGGTGGCCACGGGTCACGACCTGCTCCGGCTGGCTCACCAGCTGCAGCCTCGCGATCAGGTCATCGCTGCCCTCCTCGTGGAACACCGGGTGCTGACCACCAGCCAACTCGCCGCCGTCCTGTTCGGCTCGCTGTCGGCCGCCCGCACCCGGCTCTACCGGCTCCGCGCTCGGGACTGGGTGGTCTCGTTCACTCCGGTCCGACCCGGTGATCGGGTGGAGACCCACTGGGTTGCCGGCCCGGTGGCTGCTCGCTACGTCGCGGCGCAGGACGGCGTCCCGCCACCGACGCCGAGGGCGTGGCGGGATCGGGCCGAGGCCATCGCCGCCAGCGCGCACCCGGTGCACACCATGGGCGCCAACCAGGTGTTCGTCGACCTGCTCGCCCACGCGCGGACCACCCGGGCACTCGACTCGCCCGCTGGTGGGGACCGGTCCGGACGGCCGCCGCGAGGGGCAGCGAGTCCATCCCGACGGCCACGGCGTCTGGGCACACGGCGGATGCCAGGTCGGATTCTGGCTCGAGTACGACACCGGCACCGAGCCCCTGCACCGGCTTGTGGCCAAGATCGACCCCTATGCCCGACTACGGCGAATCGGTGGACCCGACTACCCCGTGCTGTTCCACCTGCCAAACCAGACCCGCGAGGCCAATCTGCATCGCCAGCTCGCCGAGTGTGAAGATCGGCTCCTGACCACTGTCGCCACGACCACGCCTGCCACCGTCGGCGGAACCGAGGCCGGCTTGGCGGGGCCGGTGTGGCTCGCCGGCGCCCACGACGAGCGGCAACGGCTGATCGACCTGCCCAGCACGCGAGGCCGACCAGGTCCCTACCACCCTGGCCCGCCCACACTCGACCAGGATCCGCTGCGACTCCTGGGCTTCGGTTGACAGTGCGCCGGGATCTGAGACGTCCCTGCGGCGTGGTGGTACTGAGGTGACCTGGACAAGTACGGGAGGTTCTGGTCATACTTATGACTATGAGTACGCCACTGTCGTTGGCCGAGGTCAAGGCGCACCTGTCCGAGTTGGTCGCCCGGGTGAACGGTCAGCATGAGCGCGTGACGGTCACAGTGCATGGCCGCCCGTCCGCGGTGCTGGTGTCGGTGGAGGATCTCGAGTCGTTGGAGGAGACCATCGCGGTGCTCGCCGACAGCAAGGCTGTCCAGGCTCTGGTCCAGTCCGAGGCTGAGCTTGCTCGTGGCGAGATCGTGAGCGCCGACGAGCTGGTCGCAGCCGTGGCTGCCCGGCGCCGTCCGGCGTCATGACCTCTGAGGCACCCAGCCCCTACACGCTCAAGACCACGCCGACCGTCCGACGCCAGCTCGCCGAGGAACTCCCCGAGGCCGTCGCGGCCGCCGCACTTGAGTTCATCACCGGTCCGCTCCTGGACAACCCCTACCGGGTCGGTCGACAGCTCAGCCCTCCCCTGGAGGACAGGTACAGCGCCCGACGCGGCACCTACCGGATCCTGTACCGCATCGACGACAAGGCCTGCATCGTCACCGTCGTCCTGGTTACCCACCGCCGCGACGCCTACCGAACCCGATGATCTGATCCGGTCGCACTACCCGCGGCATGAGGGTGCGATAGGACCGCTGTCGGCTCCACGGTTTTCATCAGGTCGCGTAGGACAGGTCTGAGTAGGCGGTGCGAGCGAGCTTGGGCCTCTGCAGAAGTTGTTGGGCCAGCGCGGTGAGCAGCCAGTTCTTGTACTCCGCAACGCTCCAGTCGGCCTCACGGACCAGGCTGCGAAATACGTCGTGGCCGAAGAGGACGACGACGATGTCAGTCGCTCGGTGGGCGTCGAGCCCCTGACGCAGCGCGCCGAGCTCGTTCAGCTTGGCCACCATCCGAGCCTGGCCGGCGCGCCGGTCGGCGGCCGCATCCCGCCAGTAGCGCGCGACGTAGGGGTCCCCAGTCGCCGCCGCCACGGCCGGCCAGAGCGGCGCGGCCCGAACGAAGATGTCGGCGCCGTGCTCCACCGCCAGCGCCAGCACCCGCTGGCCGGAGGTGGCCGCGAGCATTTCCTGGACCCAGGCGCGCTGTCGCCGTGGCATGCCGACTACGCGCCGGCAGCCGCCATACCCTGAGAATGTTCCCGTTGTCCGGCTGGCCCAGGAGCGCGTGATGGACAAGGCCCGAAAGCCAGATTCGACCCGAAAGCCTCCCGTACCTTCAGAGAGCCACGCCGAGATCGCGGCTTGGATCCGGCGCGTGATGCCGGATCTGCATCCGATCGTCGACAACTTGGACAGCCTGATCCGGGAGGCGATCCCTGGGCTGCATTACGCCGTCAAGTGCTCTGGATGAAGCGCTGACGCCCGAGATGCGTCAGTGGGTCCAGCAGGCAGGGCGTGTGGCGGGTTGGCGGTGACGGTTGCGGAAGCCACTGCCACACAACGCCACCCCTGACTTGGTACGCCTCCTGATTGAGATCAGCCAACGCCGCGATGCCCCTGGACCCCAACACGCACCTCAGTGGTCAGGACCCGTGGATTCGAGCGACCAGGGCTGCTCGGCTGGCGGTTGCCGTCTTGCTGAAGATTGATTTCAGGTGGTCCTGGACAGTGTGTTCGGACAGGGCCATCCGGCGCGCAAGGTGTCGGGTGTCCAGTCCCGTGAGCAGGAGCAGCAGGAGCTGGGTCTCCCGTGGGGTGAGGGCGTGAGCGGCGGCGAAGAGGTCGGCCCGGTCGGTCGGGGTGCTGTTCTCGAGGGTGACCGCGATCGTGTCGGCGGGGGAGAGGCGGGCTGCCCGCAGGGTCAGCCATCGGTTGCTGGTCAGGTGTACTCGCCCGGTCGGCGGGTGAGGGTCGAGTCCGTCCTCGTAGGCGAGCAGTTGGGCGGCCACGTTGTAGGCGGCCGCCGGGACGGGGTTGACCTGCTCGCCTGGCGGCAGCAGGGTGCGCAGGTAGGCGTCGGTCTGGGGGGTCTGGGCTAGCAGGCGCAGGTCCTCGCCGAGCATCAGCATGATGGGACCGCCCTTGAGGGCGGAGTCGGTGGAGGGGGGCGACTGGAACGTGGCGGCGATGGCGTCGCGCAGCGCCCGACACAGAACCGGCAGTAGGTCGCTGAGGAAGTCCACTTCCCGGGCGCTGAACCGAGGTGGCATGTCGGAACGGCTGTCGACGGTGCGGGTGGCGATCCGCCACAGATCGAGGAAGGCCCAGCATCCGTAGTTGTCCCGAAAGACCATCGACACGACGTCGGTGACGCCGTACTCGGCGAGAACCTCTCGCCACCATCGGCTGCGCTCTGGGACGCCGTGGGTTGCCTGACGGAGGGTGAGCGCCCGATCGGGGGGCAGCTGGGTCCAGCGGTTGACATCGGTGGCGTACTTGGCGCGGATCAGGCGCGGCAGCTCCTCCAGACTCGGCACCTGCGCCAGCGGCGCCACCCCCACACAGCTGGCAGGGTCGGTCAACACCCAGGCGTACGCGTCGAACGGCACGACCCGAGCCAGCTCGACGAGCACCTCCACACGCAGTGCCCTCGGATCGAGCCCCCCGGCGCACGTCTCCGTCACCCGTCGGGTGACCCGTGCCCAGCGATCGGACATGAACGGAGCCTACGAGGCGGGTCGGCAGCGCGCGCGTGTGGACGGTTCACCCCCAGAAATCTGGGATGCCGATGCCTCGTCGCCTGTGGCTACCGTCGTGCATCGACCACACCGCGGCATAACGTCGGAGGAACACCTCATGTACACCCTGCACATCGAGCATCCGATCAGTGATTTCGACGTCTGGGCCGCGGCCTTCGCGCGGTTCGCTCAGCAACGCCTGGAAGCCGGGGTCTGCCGGGAGCGAATCAGCCGCCCCTCCGACGATCCCCGTTATGTCGTCGTCGATCTCGATTTCCACACGGCTCGCCAGGCCAAGGATTTCGACGCCTTCCTACGACGGACCGTCTGGGCTGCGCCGGAGAACTCACCTGCACTTGTCGGCGCGCCCATCACGCAGGTTTTCGAACTCGCTCACGATCACGTCTCTGAACATCCTGCAACCCAGTAGGGCCGCCCTCGACCATGGTGAGGGCATCGACGGCTCGAGCGGCCACGAGGGCGTCGCCGGATACTTCACCCCCGAGGCGCTCTGGTGGCACCGGATTCGGTTGCGCTACCGTCGAACTGGCCTGCACTCGTGTCCTCGACGTGAGGACCGGGAATGGATGATGCCGGCGCCTGGGCCGGTAGCTCCAATCAACGGTCAACGGATCGAGAGGCGCAGACATGTCGTCCACCGTGGTCGAGGAATCGTCGTTCCTGTCGCAGCGCTCAGCGGCTGTGGTCACCGCGACCGCGGAGGTGGTCGCCGCGCATGCGGAGCAGATCACCGCCCGGTTCTACCCGCGGATGTTCGCCGAGCACCCGGAGCTGTTGCGCGTCTTCAACCAGGGAAACCAGGCCACCGGTGAGCAGTCCCGGGCGCTGGCCGCGTCCGTGGTGGCCTACGCCGTCCAGCTGATCGACCCCGGCGCCCCCTCGTTCCACCACGTGATGAAACGCATCGCGTTCAAGCACATCTCGCTGGGGATCCGCCCCGAGCAGTACACCATCGTCGGCCATCACCTGCTCGGCGCGGTCGGTGACGTCCTCGGGGACGCGATCACCCCGCAGATCGCCGACGCCTGGGACGAGGTGTACTGGCTCTTCGCGACCCAGCTCGTCGCCGAGGAAGCCCGCCTCTATCAGCAGGCCGGGGTGGACCCGGCCCGGCCGCTGCGGCCCTACCGGGTGGTCCGCCGGATCGAGGAGACCCGCGACGTCGTCTCCCTCGTCCTGGAACCGGCCGACGGCGGGCAGCGACCGGCGATCAGCCCCGGGCAGTACGTGTCGGTGTTTGTCGACCTACCCGACGGGCGACGCCAACCCCGCCAGTACACCGTGTCCTCCACCGGCCTGGGTGAGCGGCTGCAGATCACGGTGCGCCGGGTCCGCGGGGTCGACGGCGCCCCGGACGGGCAGGTATCGACCTTCCTGCACGACCGGACTGCCGTCGGGGACGTCGTCGACGTCAGCGCCCCGGCCGGCGACTTCGTTATCGAGGACTCGCACGGGCCCCTCCTGCTGGCCAGCGCGGGCGCTGGGATCACCACCGTGCTCCCGATCGTGGAACACATCGCCCGCACCGAGCCCGACCGCACGGTCGTGGTCGCCCACGCCGATCGCACCGCTCAGGACCACGCGCTGCGTGACGTCGTCCTGCACGTCGGCAGGCAGATGGACAACTTCACCGCCTACACCTGGTACGAGACCGTCAACCCCGACGACGACCGGGCCCGCCAGGGACTCATGGACCTCACCGACATCCCACTGCCCGCGGACATCCAGGTCTTCACCTGCGGTCCCCTGCCGTTCATGCGGCACATCCGTTCCACCCTGCTCGCACGGGGCGTCCCCGCCTCCCGCATCCGGTACGAGATCTTCGGACCCGACCTGTGGGCCACCGAGGTCGCCCCCCAGCAAACCCGGCAGCGCCTGAAGGAACCGCGCGCCCGCGCGCCCCGTCACCACCAGCACCCTCCGGCGAAAAGGGGAGAGAGGGGTGTCCGATGATCGGCACGTTGCGGACGGTGGTGCTCGATGCGGCCGAGGCCGGGCGGCTGGCCGCGTTCTCGCCGCCCTCGGCAGGTGGACCGAGCTGTACGCCGCTGGCCGACCCGGCCGGGCACCCGTTCGACCTGTGCCAGCCGGTGCTGTTCCAACAGAACGGCGAGTACCACGCGCCGCGGTGGCCGGACCCCGTGTATCCGCAGCAGGTTCATCTCGACGTCACAGTCGAGGACGTCGACGCGGCCGAGGCGGAGGTCCTGGAGCTGGGCGCCATCTCGCTGTCCTCCGGCGGGGTGAACTGGCGGGTCTACGCCGACCCGGCCGGCAAGCCGTCCTGTCTCTGCTGGGACTAGCGCTCGGGTCACCGCCTCTAGCCGAGGCCGAGTCCCTTGTCGGCCTGTCGACGGCCGCCTCGCACGCGCTGCGCTGAGCCACCGTGAAAAGAACGGGATTCGCAGGACGCCATGCTTCTGTCCACCCACCAAGAATTGATCTCGCAGAGGGCAATACACGACATGTCGCTTCGCCGGCACACCGGTGATCAGGTGGGTCAAGGTGCTCAGCGTTCAAGATGCCGGGCCCACGCCCGGACAAGAACTGAAGCTGCCCGCGACCAAGGTGACCGTCCCGGTGGCGGCGCTGGGATCAAGGGGCCCAGCCGACGCAAACGTGTTCCTGGAGAACGGGCAATGGAAGTGGACAATGGCTCAGGAGAACCTGGACGGTTGTGGAGCCTGATGGGCGTATTGCCATCCGCCCACAGCCGGAATGGTGGCGGCGTACCGACGTCCAAATCCTGGTCCGGTCCACATGCTCACCTCGGCGCGACGCGCGTCGGCGCGACGGGATGGTGTTCAGGCTTCTGAGCGTGCTGGGGCGATAGACATAGAGTGAGCAGTGATGCCATCGTCCTGAAGTAATGCATAGGAGTTGGAATCTGGCGGGCTTGTTGTCGAGGAGTCGGTTCGCTTCCGAAGTATCCCCGTTGATACCGTGACATTGACCGGGGGTCCACCAGAAACAAGGGAGACGCACACGTGGCGCAGATGGTTCAAGTCCTGCTCAGCGACGACCTAGACGGCAGTGAAGCCACCCAGACTGTGACGTTCGGATGGCTGGGAGCGGAGTACGAGATCGACCTCAACGACAAGAACTTCGCGGCGTTCGAGAAGGCCATCGGCAAGTACCTCGCCGCGGCCCGACGGACCGGTGGCCGGGCCCGCGGGGCCAAGCGGTCCACGGCGTCGGTCGACCTGGCGGCTGTGCGGGCTTGGGCCCGCGAACAGGGGTATGAGGTCAGTGACCGCGGCCGGGTCAGCGGCGAGATCATGGACGCCTACGCCGTCGCCCACTGACGCGCGCAGAAACACGCCTGCGCAGCCTCCAAGAGGCCATGCTCAATGGTCCAGCGTGTCAAGGGGCCCGTGACCTTTGCGGTTACGCCGGTCCCGCGAGTTGGTCGGCTTGCCGGCGTGCTGCTGCAAGCATGGGTAGGTGAGCTCCAGCGGACTTGCGGCGGATGTGTGGCGGCAACAGTCGTTGTGGTCCCGTACGGCCAACCGGTTGAAGGCGCGGGTGATGACCGCGCGGCTGACCGCGTTGGTGATGGTGGCCTTGGTCGCTGTGGCTGGGACGACGGCGAGCGCGTTGACCGCCCAGTCGATACCGGCCCGAGTGCTGGCCGGTGCTGCGGCACTGGGCGCGGGGGCGCTGCCGCTCCTGCGGCCACGGTGGAGCGGGAGCGCGTTGCAGAACTGGACGAGGGCGCGGTCGGTCTCCGAGGGGCTCAAGAGCGAGGTCTACCTGTGGCTGGCTCACGCCGGCCCCTACCGGGCCGACGATGGCGAGGATCTGTTGCGGAGCCGGACCGAGGCCGTCCTGGCCCACGGCGCGGACCTGTTGCGCTGGCAGCTCGGCCTGGCCCCTGGGGTCCGCGACCTGCCCCCGGTCCACGACCCGGCCAGCTACTTCGTCGTCCGGGTCGGCCAGCAGATCGAGCAGTACTACCGTCCGCGGGCTCGGCGGCTGGCGGAGGTCGTGACCCGGTTCCGTCGCCTGGAACTCGCGCTGTCGCTGATCGCGGCCGGGGTCGCCGCCTACGCCGCCGCCGCGGACACCTCGCTCGCACCGTGGATCGCCGCCGTCACCACCGTCGGCACGGCGGTCGCCACCCATGTGGCGGCGTCCCGGTTCGAGTACCAGCTGATCGAGTACCTGCGGACCGCCGCCGAGCTGGACCGCCTCCGCGGCCGCGCCGAGGCCACCTCCGATCCCGATGAGCTCGCGGCCCTGGTGGCGGCCGCGGAATCGGTGATCTCGGTGGAGAACCAGGCCTGGATGGCCAAACTCGCCGAAGACATACCCGACCACCACTGACGCGCAGTGAGGCTGGATCGTCCCGGTGGGAGGCTGTGCGCGCCACGGTGCAGATCGTCCGTCAGAAGCTCTGACGCCTCGAACGCTGGAGCGGCCGCCCGCGATCACATCCGCGAGCGCAGCACCTCGACGCCGTCGCCGTCCAGGCCGTCCAGCCCGGCCGGACGCCCGGTCATCGCCAGGAGTAGGTCGATCGCGCGGCCAGATGCCTCTGGGCCGCTGCCATGGGACCAGTCGGTGTCGGTGGCCTTCAGGGTGACCCCGGCGATTCGATTCTTGGCGCCGATCACCAGGTTGGAGCCCTTGTAGGAGTCGGCCACCTGGGTCACCGCCTCGACCGGGTAGTCCCGGCGCAGGCCGAGCGGGCGGCGGATGTCTTCGGCGTGCACGATCGCCTCGCCGAGCCAGCTGTCATTCGGGCCGGGCGGGTGGTTGGTGCGGTGCTGTAGTCCGCGGAAGGTGTCCAGAAGTTCGGCCGGGGGGCCGGCACTGAACCGGTCGACGTTCTTCTGGATGTAGCGGGGGAAGCTGAAGCCGGAGCCGATCAGCTCCGTGAAGAACTTGCGCGGGGTCATCTGGGCGGTCGCGATGACGTGCCCGAAGACCTGCTTGACCGTCCATTGCGAGCAGAGCGAACGGGTTTGCCATTGCTCGTCGGACAGAGGCTCGAGGTCGACGAGCAGCGCCTGCCGTTCGGCGTGGATGGTGGGCCAGACGGCGACCATGGAGTGCTCCGATCGTGAGATGTCGGTCAGATGGCCGAACCTACTCCGCGCCAGGCGGTGCCGGCGTGAGGGCGCTCTCGGCAGACGGGCGGGTCGCCGCGCGGGCGGCACGCTCCCGGGTGACCGCCGCCCAGGGACTCCACCGGAACCAGCTGGGCAGGGCGGACGCCAAACGGGGTGGTCCGGCGACCTCGATGCGCCCCGCGTCGACGGCCTCGGACCACCGCTCGTAGCCCTGGAACACGTCGGCGAAGGCCGCGGTCGTGGCGGTGGCGAGGAGGTCGGGCTCGAAGCCCGGATGGTGCAGACACACGGACGCCTCGCCATGGTCGAGGACCATCCAGATCGTCTGCGGCTCCGGCGCCGTGTGCCGGAACTCGATGACGGTGCGCTGCGGCGGGAAGCGCGACGGGTCGACCCGGCGGTGCACCCACCACATCAGCGTCGTCGGCGGCACGTCGTGTGGGCGCAGGTCGTCGAAGAGCCACTCGACCGCCCACCGGCCCAGGCTGTCGACGACACGCTCCAGGTCCCTCCCGGCCGGCGTGAGGTGGTACTCGCTGCCCCGGCCGGTCGGCGACGGCCACGTCTCGAGGACGCCCCTCTTCTCGAGGTGCCGCAGCCGCTGCACGAGTAGGGACCGCGATATCCCCGGCATCCCCCTCGCGATGTCGTTGAACCGAGTGTTGCCCAGGACCAGTTCCCGAATGATGAGCGGGTTCCATCGGTCGCCGATGATCTCACTCGCCATCGCCACGGGGCAGTAGCTGCCGTAGTCGGGCATGTCTCATCGTCGCAGCGCCCGTGGGCCTGCGGTAGTCCAGAATCTGGACCAGACAGGTCACGATCGTGGACTGGATGCGGTTCCACGCCCGGGCTGATGCTCGACCCATGACCACAACCACTGCGCCCCGCACCGAGGGCACGCACTCCGACGACCACCCGACCACCGGCTCGCTCATCGCGCGCGCTCAAGCCATCGGCCCACGGCTCGCTGAGCACGCCGCTCGCCACGACGTCGAGGGCACCTTCGTCACCGAGGCCTATCAGGCCCTCCGCGACGCCGGCCTGCTCAAGGTCGCCGTCCCCGTCGAGCTCGGCGGCGACGGTGCCACGATCACCGAGCTCACCGGCCTCCAGCGGGAGCTCGCCCACCACTGCGGCGCGACCGCGCTGGCCAGCTCCATGCACCAGCACGTCGTGGCCTTCACCGCCTGGCGGTACCGCCGGGGCCTTCCCGGCGCCGAGGCGACCCTGCGCAAGGTCGCCGAGGACGGGCTGCTGCTCGTCTCGACCGGCGGAGGCGACTTCACCCATCCGCGCGGTGAGGCCGTCCGGGTCGAGGGCGGTTACCGCGTCTCCGGCCGCAAGCGGTTCGCCAGCCAGTCCCAGCACGGGTCGGTCATGTCGACCATGTTCGTCTTCGACGACCCCGAGCAGGGCCGGCGGGTGCTCAACCTGGCGGTCCCCCTGTCAGCGGAGGGCGTGACGATCATCCACACCTGGGACACCCTCGGCATGCGCGGCACCGCGAGCGACGACATCCTGCTCGAGGACGTGTTCGTCCCCGAGGAGAAGGTGCTCGCGAACCGGCCGTTCGGCGTGGTCGACCCACCGCTGCAGGTCATCGCGAGCGTGGCCTTCCCGATCATCTCGGGGGCCTACCTCGGCATCGCCGAGGCTGCATACGCCGAGGCGGTCACGACCGCCGCCACCCGAGCCGACGACCCGCTGCTGCAGCGCACGATCGGCCTCATGCGGCACAAGCTGCAGGTGGCTGAGTGGGCGCTGGACGGCGCGCTCACCCTCATCGGCGACGACCCGGCGCCATCCCACGATCGGTTCCTCGCGGCGATGACGGCGAAGGCCGAGGTCGCCCGGGCGGGCATCGAGGTCTGCGACCTGGCGATGGACGTGGCGGGTGGGCGGGCCTTCTTCAAGGGGTCGGTGATCGAGCGCGCCTACCGGGACATCCGCGCCTCGAAGTTCCACCCGCTGACGCCGGAGACCACGCTCCTCGAGGCGGGACGGCACGCGCTCGGGGTTCCCGGGCTGCTCCGCTAGAGGGTGGAGAGCGTCATGGGGAAGGCATCGACCGTGGAGCCGCTGCACCTGCGTGCCTGCCTGTCGCGCTTCGTCACCGGGGTCGTGGTCGTGAGCTACAGCGCCGAGGGCGAGACGCGCGGGCTGACCGTGAACTCGTTCACGTCCGTCTCGCTCGAACCGCCACTGGTCCTGGTGTCCGTGGCCCGCTCGGCGCGGGCCGCGGATCACCTCGGCCGCGTGCCGTTCACCGTCAACGTGCTCGGCGCCTCGCAGCTCGACGTCGCGCGTCACTTCGCCGGCCGGCCTCGGGACCCTGCGGAGTTCATGTGGCAGTCGGCAGGTGACGACCTGGCACCCATCCTGACCGGCGCGCTCGCGACGTTCCGGTGCCGGCCGTGGCAGACCTACGACGGCGGCGACCACCGGCTGCACCTCGGACACGTCATGGAGGCGCACGTGCACGGCGACGGCGAGCCGCTGCTGTTCGACCGTGGCCGCTTCTGCGACTCGGCGCCGGCGTCGCAGGGGAACCGGCAGACGTTCGGGCTGCCTGAGCATGCGGGCCGCGCAACCATGACCCTGGCGTGGATCCACTCAGCCTCAGGACCTGACCGCCCGCAGGCCTGCCCGTGCGGGTCAGACGTCTCGAGCGGATGGCGTACCCGCCGGCTCCGACCGCGAGCACGAGCCAGGCGAGAAACACGGCCACGCCCACGCTCAGCATGTCTGTGGGTGGTGTGACTGAGGTGAAGGAGGATCCGTCGTTGGAGGGCGGGTAGGGCGACTACCTGCCGGGTCTGCCGGCCATGGTGCTGGCCGACGACAAGCTCAGCGAGGAGAACCTGCCGGTGCTTCCGCACCCGGCGCTCATAGAGCTGTGTGCCGCGGTGGGCGAGCTCGTGCACCTCGGCGTGCTGAGCGGGAGCCATGTGCTCTACCTCGACAAGGTCGAGCCCGAGCGTCCGGTCCGGGTGTGGTCGGCGATCGGGCGGCATAGCCCCGCGGCCACCACCGCCATCGGCCGGGCGATGCTGGCCTCCTGCTGCACTGACAGGTCCGTCCTGGTCGAGTACCCGCGTGCTGCCGAGGATGGCCGTGGACCCTGAGACGGCGTGCAGGCCATCGAGGCAGCTGGTGGCACGAGCAGCTGCGTGAGCCGCTCCCCGCTGGGCACCCGACGGGCTGACCCTGTCCCGGGCGGACTGACCTCGCCGCCCGAGGTGCGGTGTGGCGACCCCGCAGGATCGCGCGCCCTGGCGATCGATGGTGCTTGGCACTGGCGCTGGCGCCTCGGCCGGCGAACAGTGGATGTATGACAGTCGAAGACAGCGGCATCGCCCCAGAACCGGCCTCTGATCTGGAGTACGACCTGGCGCACGAGAGCGCAGCCGAAGGCGGCACAGGCGACCAGTCCCGGGCGGGTAAGCAGAACCATCCGCAGGTGTACGTGGCCACGCAGACAGCGGGGTTCGAAGGCGACTACGGGTACGACCTGGCCCACGACGTCCCGAAGCAGTAGTCGCGTGCCTCGCTCCAGCCTGCATGGAGCTCATGCAGGCGCACTGGAGTGCGCCCGCCCAGGTCAGCTGAACCCTCGGGAGTGCAGCAGTGAGCGATGGCGTTGTCGAAGACATGAGGGGTGATCGGGTCGAGATCGCGGTCGACGGCGGCGACCGGACCCTGATCTACGACATCGTCGCCACCAGGGCGGGCCGGCGGGTCGAGGTGAGCATCGCGCGGGGAGTGGTCGAGGTGGTCGAGGTGACCCGGACGGGCACCCCGGTCCGGACGGCACGGTTCCTGAGCAGTCGCGTGCTGGCCCTGGTCGAACACCCGGCCGACAGCATGGTCCCCGGTGGACCCGGCGCCACAGCCCCGGACCCCCGCCGCACCTGACGTCTGCGCCCGGCCGCACCGAACGGCCCTACGCGGGGTAGACGGCCAACGGACAGTGCGGGACGGGAGGCTGATCTCGCGGTTCGTCCAGGGCGGTCGCGGGTCGGTCGGACGGGCCAGAACACGTCGTCCCTCGGCCTTGACTTCAAGTTGACTTCACCATGCACCCTCGTCTCCATGTCCACCACTATCGAAACCGGCTCCCTGTCTCGTCCGCGGTGCGATGAGCCGGTGCCCCAGATGGCCGTCCCACTCGAAGACCGGTTCGACACGCGTTCCCGCCGCCTACTGGTCGGGGTGGTGGGTGCAGTCGTCGCGGTGGCGTTCGAGGCGATCGCGGTATCCACCGCCATGCCCGTCGCCGCCCGCGACCTCGACGGCCTGAGCCAGTACGGGCTCGCGTTCTCCATCTTTCTGACGACCAGTCTGGTCGGGATGGTGGCCGGCGGCGAGCTCGCGGATCGCCGCGGACCGTTGGTCCCCTTCGTCACCGCGTCCGTCGTCTTCGCCGTGGGTCTGGGCCTGGCCGCCGTCGCCCCGTCGATGTGGGTCCTGGTCGTCGCTCGGGGCGTCCAGGGGCTCGGTGCCGGCCTCAACGTCGTGGCGCTGTACGTCGTCGTCGCTCGCGCCTACCCGGCGTCCCTGCGACCTCGGGTGTTCTCGGCGATGTCAGGCGGCTGGATCGTCCCGGCGCTCGTCGGTCCGCCCATCGCCGGGTTGCTCGCCGACCGGGTGTCGTGGCGCGCCGTCTTCCTGCTGGTCCTGCCGCTGCTCGTGACCGCGACTCTTCTCGTGGTGCCGCACCTGCGCGGCACGGGTGTCGCCTCCGGCGACCCCGTCAGGTCGCGCAGTCGTCTGGTGCCGGCCGCGGCTGCGGCGGCCGCAACGGGTCTTCTCCAGTACGCCGGTCAGGAGTTGGCCTGGTGGTCCGTCCCGCTGGTGGGCGCGGCCGTCGCGCTGCTCGTACCAAGCCTTCGCGGTTGCTGCCGCACGGAACGCTGCGCCTGGCGCGCGGCCTGCCCACGCTGGTGGCTCTGCGCGGGATCTTCGCCGGCGCGTTCTTCGGCGCCAGCACGTTCGTGCCACTGATGCTGGTCGAGGAGCGCGGCCTGGCCACGACGTGGGCCGGTGCCTCGCTCACCGGTGGTGCGCTCACCTGGGCCGTGGCGCGTGGTACCAGGGCCGGCCGCAGCTCCGGTTCCCCGGACCCAGCTGGTCACCATCGGCCTGATCCTCGTGGCGGCGGGCATCCTGGTCGTGGCCACCTCGGTGTCCCCGTCGGTCCCGGTGTGGACGGCGGCGCTGGGCTGGGTCGTCACCGGACTCGGTATGGGCCTGGGCGTCACATCGCTCAGCGTCCTGGTGCTGTGCCTGTCGCCCGCCGGCGAGCAGGCGCCAACTCGGCCGCCATGCAGGTCAGCGAGGCGATGGGGTCCATCGTGCTGATCGGTCTGGGGAGCGCGATCTTCGCCGGGCTCCACCAGGCCGCGGCCCGCGACGCGCAGGCATTCCTGCTGATCTTCGTGGTCATGGCCGTGGTCGCCGTCGCCGGATCGCTGGCTGCACAACGGTCACGCGGTCTGTCGGCCCGCCCCTCACACCCTGTCGATCACCTGGCAGAAGGGAATCTGACATGACCATCCACGCGCCGGAACGGCGCCCGGCTGTCCTTGTTGCGGCTCGCGGCCACATCGGTACCCGGCAGCCCAGAGCGACAGGATCACGTGATCTCGGTGACGGGTCTGACCAAGTCGTACGGCTCCTCAGTCGTGGTCGACGACCTCACGTTCGCCGTGCGGCGCGGCAGCGTCCGGCATTCCTGGGACCCAACGGTGCGGGCAAGACCACCACCATCAGGATGGTGCTGGGACTGGCGAGACCCGACGCCGGCGGCGCCGGCGTCTTCGGCGTCCCGTTCAGCGGCCTGGACGGGCCGATGAGCCGGGTCGGCGTGATGATCGACGGCGCGGGGTTCCACCCACGGCGCACCGGACGAAACCACCTGCGCATGCTCGCATCGGCAGCGGGGCTGCCAAGGGATCGGGTGGCGGAGGTGCTCGCGATCGTCGAGCTGACCGCGGCGGCCGACCGTCCGGCCGGCGGCTACTCCCTGGGCATGCGGCAGCGCCTGGCCCTGGCGGCCGCCCTGCTGGGTGAGCCGGAGCGTTGGTCCTGGACGAACCCGCGAATGGGCTCGATCCGGCGGGAACCAGCTGGCTGCGCGGCTTCCTGCGCGACTTCACCGCCTCCGGGGGGAACGGTGCTGCTGTCCAGCCACCTGCTGGCCGAGGTCTCCCTGCTGGCCGACGAGGTGGTGGTCATCGACCGCGGTCGACTCGTAACCCAGACCACGGTTGAGCGAGCTGACGGCCGGATCCCGTGTCGTGCTTCGCTCACCCGGCGCCGAGTCCCTGCGTGTCGCAGTGACTTCCGGCGGGGGGGCACGGTGCACAGCGCGGACGCCGACCGCCTGGTCGTCTCCGGGCTCTCCGCTGCTGCCCGTCGGCGATCTGGCGTTCGCCGCGGGGTTCCCGGTGCACGAGCTCAGCGAGAGCCACCTCAGCCTGGAGGAGGCCTTCCTCGACATCACGAAGGGACGAGACATCACGAAGGGACGAGACATTACGAAGGGACAGGGCGATGCGCGCACATCTGAGGGCTGAGTCCATCAAGCTCACCACGACCCGCGGCCCCTACGGTCTGCTCGTGAGCGCGGTGGCGGTCGTGGCACTGGCGACCTGGTCGACCATGTACCAGCTCGGGGAGTGCCGTGGAGGGCGACCTGGTGGATCAGGTCTTCTTCTACCTAAACGCCATGAGCCTGGACCGTGTTCGCGGCCATTCTCGGAGCTCGTAGCGCGACCGAGGACTTCCGGTACGGGACGGTGGATCGGCGCTGTCCTGACCACCAGCCGACGCGGAACGGTGCTGGGCGCCAAGACGATCGTCGTGGCTGTGGCCGGCGCCGCGATGGCGCTGATCGGTCAGGCGGTCATGACCGGCGTGGCCGTCGTGATGGCGTCGGGCACCCCTGCGTTTCAGCTCAGCGCCCAAGATGTCGCGGCCATGGCGGGCATCGTCGTGGCGACCGCCTCCTGGGCCGTGATCGGCGCAGCCGTGGGCATTGCCGTTCGTCACCAGGTGGCCGCCGTCGCCGGTGTCGCGATCTGGATCCTCGCAGTGGAGAACCTCGGGTCTGCCTTGATCGGTGAGGCCGGTCGGTTCCTTCCGGGACAGGCCGGCTTCGGTATGGCCGGGCTACCTGGACTGGCTCCACCCACAGCCGGCCTCGTCGTCGCCCTCTGGCTGGCCGCGGTGCTCGCCGCGGCACGAGTCACCCTCGTCCGACGCGACCTCTAGAGGCCACCCATCACGGCGGCCCGCGTTCGCCTGGAGGGTCCTACGATGGCGTCATGATCACTGCAGTGCACACCTTGCTCTACGCCGAGGACCCGGACGCCGCCCGCGCCTTCTTCCGTGACGTTCTCGAACTCCCCGGCACCGACACCGGCGGCGGCTGGCTGATCTTCAAGACCGGTCCGAGCGAACTGGGTGTGCATCCCAGTTGGTTGCGGATGCGAGGGCCAGGCCGGTTCCACCGATCAGCAGTTCGACGTCTCCCTGATGTGCGACGACCTTGACACGACGATGGCCGAGCTGGCCACGAGGGGTGCGGAGTTCGTCGGCGAGGTACAGGAGGAGGGCTGGGGGATCACCGCTCGACTGAGAGTGCCCGGCAGCAGATCGCCGATCATGCTCTACCAGCCGAAGTACGACCCACCCGCCACCTCGCGGTAGATCGTCGGCCGCGACGTCTGTGCAGGTGATCGGTGGCCATAGGCGATGAGAGAACTGAGTGACGATCGCCCACGGGAGGGGACCCGGGTCGGTGGTACGTCTGGATCTGGAGCGGATCGCTGGGGCGGTCCCGCTTCATCGCCCCGGTGTTCCACGGGACGCCGCAGTACGAGTGCGAGCAGCTCGGAGCGGTCCTGGGGTGCGGATCGCCTTAGAAGTAGAGAGCCTGAACCCGGTCCGCTGTTTCAAGGGCCGGGGGACCGAAACCGTTCTGGCGCGCGTGGTCTGCGGGGACCGGCCCCGCTCGGTGATCTGCGCCAGCGCGGGCAATCTGGGCCAGGCCCTTGCCTACAGTGGCAGGCGGCGCGGCGTCCCCTGCACGGTCGTGGCCTCGGCCGCGGCCAACCCGCTGAAGCTGCGGCGGATGGATGAGCTCGGGGCGACCGTTCACCTCGTGCACGGGGACATCGAGGTTGCCCGCCGGACGGCGCGCGATCTCGCCGACCGGCACGGCCTCTACCTCGTGGAGGACAGCGAGAACCTCGATACCTGTGAGGGCGCCGCAACGATCGGGCTCGAACTCGTGACGGCGGCCGATCCCTTCGACACCGTGCTCATGGCCCTCGGTGGGGGGGCCATGACGACGGGCGTCGGCCACGTCGTCAAGTGTCTCGCCCCCCGCGACCGCGGTCGTCGGGGTGCAGCCGAAGGCGCGCCCGCGATGGCTCTGTCGTGGCGGGCAGGTCACGTCATCGAGACGGAGACCATCGACACGATCGCCGACGGCGTGGCGGGTCGCCACCCGATCCCGGAGGTGCTCGACGATCTGCTGGTCATCGCCGACGACATGATCCTGGTCGGGGAGGACACCATCCTGGCCGGGATGCGTCTTCTCTACGAGCACGCCGGGCTGGTCGTCGAGCCGTCGGCCGCCCTCGGCGTGGCTGCCGTGCTGGAGGACCGATCCCGCTTCGACGGGGCACACGTCGCCACGATCGTATGCGGGGCAAACGTGACACCGGCTGACTTCCGGCGGTGGGTGCTCAAGTGAGCCGCGGCCTTCGGCTGCCCGTCAGCGCGCTGGGCGTCCGTCG
>CAVVQM010000014.1:0-7369 GCA_963750395.1 uncultured Actinomycetota bacterium
TTTCAGCGAGCCCATCGTTCACGATCCGATGTGGCCTTGACCTGCGACGATGCGTAGTCCTGGCCTTCAGATCTCCGTTCGTCGACACGATTTCGGACCCGATGGTCGCGGCTGGTCGCGGTGAACCGGGGATGGCTGGACCCCGTCGGGATATGGACTGTCTGAGCTGGTGGTGGTCGCGGCGTGGAGTGTGCTGGCGGGGATCGAGGTCGGATCGGGATCGGGTGCTGGGTGGACGCTCAGATCGGTACCTCTTGTCTGCGCCGTACAAACACCGTACATTGCTTGTGGAGAGTGGAGGTGCCCGATGGCTACCAAGACCCGTCGGATCGAGATGCGTGCAGATCAGGACAGCGAGGAGCGGATCGCCCAGGCGGCGAGCGTGCTCGGGCAGTCGATGTCGGCGTTCGTGCTCGGGGCGGCCCGACGCGAAGCCGACGCGGTGCTGGCCCGTGCGGACACGACGCTCATGGCGCCCGAGCGGTTCGACCAACTGGTGCGCTCCCTGGATGAGGCCGATGAGGCGCCACGTCTTCGGGAGGCGGCGAGGGCGTCAAGGCGCGTCGCTCGCGCGTGAGCGACTACGTCTCCGCTGCGTTGGGCCCCGATCATGAGGTCGGGGCCTTCCGCTGCGGCAAGCAGCCCTTAGACGATTGGCTGCAGGGTCAGGCCCACCGGGCCCAGGCGGCGGGTAGTGCTCGCACGTATGTATGGACCCGGGCCGGCAGCAGTGAAGTGCTGGCGTACTTCTCGGTCGCACCCACCCAGGCGGTGCGTTCGGAGGTACCGCGTTCGCTGACCGGTGGCTACACCCTCATCCCGGGGTATCTGCTTGCCCGGTTGGCCCTCGACGTGCGGCTGCAGGGGCAGGGGCTGGGCAGCGAGCTGCTCGTCGATGCCTTGGAGCGGATCGTGGACGCCGCCCAGGTCGGTGGTGGCCGGCTGATCGTCGTCGATGCGATCGACGACGAAGCGCACGCCTTCTACCGGCGGCACGACTTCGTCCCGGTGGCCGCGACTATGCGGCTGTACTTGAAGGTCGCCACGGCACAGGCCGCACTCGACGCCCGACCATAGCGAGCCGCAAGGGGAGGCGATCTCGCCCAGGAGAAACCCATGCCCGCGCCGTGCGTCCACCTGCGACTTGGGTGGCGCCTGATCTCGGCGGCGAGAGCGAGAAACTGGGGCGGCCCTTACAGGTCACCGTCCGCGACTCGGTGGCCGTGCCGCTCATCGAATCGGGTCGAACACGCTGACCGGCTACGAGGGTGAACATCCGGCGGCTTGTCGATCCGCCTGACTTGGCTCATTCGCTTAGTGCGTGAGTTGGCGGGTGCCGCAGAGCGTCCATGATCGCTTGCTGTTCGGTGGTGATGGCGGGGTCGATGGTCTGGGTCGCACCGTTGATCGAGATGGTCGCTGAGCGCAGGGGTCGGAGCTGGCGCACCAGGTTGCGGATCGACAGGCCGGTCCGGTTCTGGGCCTCCCGGGCCAGGGCCAGGGCGGTGAACACGATGGTCAGGTGGGCCTCGATCGCGTCCTTGGTGTGCTTGAACATCGGCCGGGCGCGCAGGTCGGTCTTGGACATCCGGAACGACTGCTCGACGTGCCACAGGTCGTGGTACGAACTGATCACCTCGGCGGCGGGCATCAGCGCGGCGGGGATGTTGCTGACGTAGCCCTTCAGGCCGACCAGTGCCCGCGCCCGGGTCCAGGCGAGGCCTCATCGAGGCTGGGGGTGCCGTCGGTGGTCTTGACGAACCGGGGGGTGCGCGCGGACTTCTGCCCGGCGCCCACGGCCCGGGCCTTGTGCTCCTGGGCGGTCAGGGTCTTGCCGTCGCGGGCGGCTCGCTTGGCCGAGTACGCCCACACCGCCCGCCACGACCCGGTGTGCCGGTATGGGTCCCAGACGGGTTCGGCGCGCACGGCGGGGTCGTTCTCGCGTGTGCTGCCGGCGCGGGGAGCGACCCGGGGGGTGAGGGTGTCGATGCTGAAGGGGTTCGGGCGGCCCCGGTCGTGATCGTGGTGGACACCGGTGCGATCGTCGCGGCGGCGTGCCCGGGATGCCCGCCATCGGGCGTGCGTGGATCTGTTCACGTCGGCGTATCTGGCCGGGGAGCGGCTCGTGGTGCCTGCTCGGGTCATCACCGAGGCCTGCTATCTGTTGGAGCGGGAGGCGGGTCCGCGGGCTGAGGCTGAGTTCGTGGCTTCGCTGGCGGACGGCGACTTCGCCGTCGCTGACCTCGATGCGGCCGACTGGCGCAGGGTTTCGGAGTTGGTCCTGCGGTAGGCCGATCTTCCCCTCGGCGCGGCCGATGCTTCGGTGGTAGCCGGTGCTGAGCGACTCGGTGTGGTTGAGCTCGCGACCCTTGATCGGCGCCATTTCGGTGTCGTGCGGCCACGGCACGCGGATGCGTTCACTCTGCTGCCGCAGTAGGTCTTTGGCGCTCTGCCGGTTTCCGGGCATGTGGTGGGGCCTGGTCGGGGTGGCTGCGGTGCGACCTGTCTGCCGCGGGCACATTCTCTCGTCCGGTGTTGGTTAGGCGTTCCCGTTGTGGTCGTCGTCCACCTCATGCCGGAGCCTGGCAGGTAGCCCAAGCCCGTACTTGTCCGAGAGCAGCACCGTCTGGCTGTATCGGATGGCCTGGTTGGCCACGTCAGCGAGAACGAAGGAGTTGGTGCCTGCGCCGATGAGGACGCCGATGGCAGGCAAGGCTCTGGCCGCCCGCTGGACCGGCACGTGCCCACCTGTGCCAGCCTGTTTCATCAGCTTCTCCACCGCTGCGAGGAGGCGGTGGTCCTGGCGCAGCTTCGCGCTCCAGTTCTGGCGACCGGCCGCCACGTGGAAGGCAGCGCCTGCCTGTCGTTGGCTGGCGATCTTCGCTGTCTGTTCGCGATAGGCACGGTGCACCATGCGATCGATCATGTGCTCTGTCGCGGATGAGGAGGGGTCGTGGCCGTAGGCGTGCACGGCTCGCGTCGCGATCGAGGTGCTCAGGACGTGCATGACGAGGACGTCGAGCGTTATCGAGGCGACAGGGCCTGCTATGGGTATGAAGGCCAGCGCCCCCGTCGCTGCACCTTCGGCCGCTCCGATTGAGCGCCATCGCAGGGGGAGCTTATGTGTCACTTCGTCGAGCGTTTCGAGATCGAAACTCCGCAGATCCTCCACGTCGGCAACATCTCGACCACGGTCGCGGTGGTGCGCCAGGACGCGTTCGGGATCGGTCAGCTCCACGGACCAGTCGGTGACCAGGTCGAGGAGGTGGACGACCGCGTTGGCTGTCGGGAGGAGCGCGGCATCGAGAGCCGAGTTGGCGGCGTTCCTCACCGGTTCCGGAGCAGAGGCTGCAAGGTGCTTGGCGGCACGCCCTCCGGCATCGGCGACCCGTTCCCCGGCACTGGTGATCGCTCGGCGTACCTGCGCCGGGACCAGCTGGCGGCCCTCTCCCATCCTCGCCCAGTGGTCTTCGAGTTCGGCCCAACGCCGACGCTCGTACGGTGACATGCCGGCAACGACGGCCGCAGGATCATTGCTCACGGAAAGAACCTAGACGATCACTCTCGGCGAGGCTGCGCGCCATTCGGGTGGCGCGCATCTCGCACCGGATACCCCACGGGGGTGTCTAGAGCGGGTCCAGCTTCGACGCTTTTTTGACACCGATGCCCAGTAGCCAGTCGGTCTGCGACCCCATCCGGGGGGTCTCGTGAGCCAGCTAGTAGATCAACTTGGCTGGGCGGCCAAATCGGTCGATGCACGAAGTGCGCACCAGCAGTCCTGTGACCATTCTGCCGGAAGGGGCGACGAAGAGTGGGTGACGCTGTCGAGCCGAGGTCCCCTGAGGGCAAGCGGATGAGGCTGCGGTATGCAGGGGTCTGCCGGCTCTGCGGGAGCGAGTTGTCTGCTCGGGGCGAGGCCATCTACGAACGAATCACCAAGACCGTGCGCTGCATCGAGTGCCCGAGCGAATCGTTCAGTGATGACGTCGGGTCCAGGGTCGATCTGCCGGTGCGCGCTGCCCCGACGCATGGGGCTGGCGTTGCCGGGTCGTCCGCCCGCCGCGAGTACGAGCGACGCAAGGCCAAGGACGAGCAGCGGCTGCGCCAGAGATGGGGCAGGCTCGGCGGCATAGCGGTTGCGTTGTCGGATGAGAAGCAGAGCACGAAGGCGTGGGCCACTGGCGCGGTAGGTGAGGAACGTCTCGGAGCGCGGCTCGACGCGCTCGTGTCGGAATCGATCGCTGTCCTGCACGACCGTCGCATTCCCGGCACCAGGGCCAACATTGACCACATCGCCGTCACGAGCGCGGGGATCTGGGTGATCGACGCCAAGCGGTACCAGGGCCGACCCGAACTCAAGATCTCCGGCGGCATCCTGCGGCCGCGTGTGGAGACGGTCGTGTTCGGACGACGCGATTGCACGAATCTCGTTGACGGCGTCCTGCGACAGGCCGAAGCGGTGCGCGAGGTCGTGGGTGATCTGCCCGTCACCGGGGCGCTGTGCTTCGTGGACGCCGACTGGCCCCTGATCGGAGGTGCGTTCGCGACCCGCGGCGTGGAGGTGCTCTGGCCGAAGCGACTGGCCAAGCTCCTCTCTGAGGGGGGCGGGGGAGCGGTTGATGTGGTGGCCACCCGGGATCTGCTCGCCACTCGGTTCACATCCGCCTGACCTGCGGCGCCAGAGTGCTGCTGTGGGCCTGCCAGCTGGCGCCCGCGCCGCGATCGGCTCGGGCGACCGTTGCCGAGGGTTACCGCCACGCGGGGGTCACGTTCTGGACGACGGCCAGCGACCGATCGCTGGAGCCGCGAGGGTCGTGTCCGTGCCGCTCCAACGGCAGGGTTCGTTTGCGCAGGCACGCCAGGGGAGATCTGGTATTGGCTGGTGCACAGTCGAAAGTGCGCACTTGGACGTGGCCGATACGGCGACCGTCGATCGGCGGCATTCCGGTGTCGTGCGGCCTCGTCACGCGGTGGGTCGTGGTGATGGTGGAGGAAGCCGGCCTTGCGTGGTTCGGGTCGTCCCACTCGCTCCTATGCCCCGGGGCTCGCCCGGCATTCCGCGATCGTTGACCGCAGTGCGGCTCGGTCGAGACGCGCAGGAACACGCTGGTGAGGGGAGCGGGCGTTGATCAAGGGTTCGGTGTACAAGCGGTGCCAGTGCCGGGACGCGTACGGGCGGCGCGTGGATGACTGCTGTCGGCCGCACGGATCGTGGGGGTTCACCTTCGATGTCGGCCGGGAGTCCCGGTCCGGACGCCGCCGGCAGGTGGCGCGCTCGGGGTTCACCAGCCGGCAGGCCGCCGAAGGGGCGTTGTCCGATGAGTTGTCCCGCCTCGCTGCGGGCGTCTGGGTCGATGACCGCAACCTCACCCTCGGATCGTGGTTGCAGACCTGGTTGACCCTGCTGGAGCGGGCGGGGCGTTCCCCGAAGACGTTGGCCAACTATCGCGGTCACGTCCGGGACGTCTGGGATCCCTGCCTGGGGCACATCCGCCTGCGTGATCTGCGCCGAGTCCACGTGGAGCAGGTCCTGACAGGCCTGCTGATACCGGGCCAGGACGACGGTCCCGCCGGTCGGCGTCGACCCGCCGCGCTGGTCCGATCCCCCATCCCGCCCGGGTCGCTCGGTCAGGGAAACGTGGGACGGCGAGTCGATCGCCGGGCGAACGACACGGTGGAGGGTTACCGACGGACGCTGCGCGCGGCCCTGTCGGTGGCCCAGCGTCGCGGGCTGATCGCGGTCAACCCCGCGCTGGGCCGGATGGACGTCCTGCCCGCCGGGTCCTCGGCCGCGCCGAACCTGCTCGCGTGGGAACCGGCACAGCTCGCGTTGTTCCTGGAGCATGTCAGCCGATCGGGGCAGCGACTGGCAGTGCTGTACGAGGTGGCCGCCTACACCGGGCTGCGTCGGGGTGAGCTGTGCGGGCTCCGCTGGTCCGACCTGGACCCCGACGAGGGTGGCCTCACGGTCCGTCACAATCTCGTGGAGGTGGCCCGCAGCAGCGTCCCGCCCACTGAACGCCCGTGCTCGATCTGTGGGGCCGAGCACATCGGTCGGGTCATCAAGGACCCGAAATCGCGGGCCGGGAACCGATGGGTGCCCCTGGCCCGTCCTGCGCAGGCGGCGCTGCGGCGGCACCGACATGCCCAGGACATCGAGCGGCGGCAACGGTCCTACCGTGAGCACGACCTGGTGTTCTGTACCGCGAACGGTGATCCGCTGCGCCCCGGCAGGGTGAGCGTCCAGTTCGCCGAACACGTCAGGGCATCCGGGCTGCCCGTGATCCGACTGCACGACCTGCGGCACAGCGCCTGCTCACTCCTGCTCGCCGGGGGCGTCCCGATCGAGGTGGTCCAGATGATCCTCGGTCACGCCCACCCCGCCACCACCCGAAAGATCTACCTGCACCTCATCCGCGAGACGACCGCCGCGCAGGTCGAGCAGGCCACAGATCTGCTGACCCGACACCGATCCGCCCGAATGAACCCAGCCGCACATCAAGGACGGTTAGCGGCGGTGAGCAATCGGTGAGCAATCCGTGAGCAAGACCGCCGCGCCGACGTCCTCCACACACCGCTCAACACCCGACAAAAGCCCAGGTCAGCAGCCCGCCAGAAGAACTCAAGACACGTGGCCAGGGGCGGGGTCGAACCGCCGACCTTCCGATTTTCAGGCCCGCCAACCCGGCGTTGACCTGCGGAAACGTGGACCGGTCGACGCCTGGTAGTGGTTCGTCGACACGGTTTCGGACCGGATGGCTGTCGACGGCCGTGACGGGCTGCCCTTCATGGGACCCAGTGCCGTCATGGATGCGGCGGCTCAAGCTGTTGAACTCAGTTCACAGATCAGCGTGGCTCCCTGCGGCCCCTCGACGAGGTCAAGGATGCGCCGACGAGAGAAACCCCCCCATCCTCCGAACCGGCACGCGGCCGCGATAGCCCGCCTTGCCCTGCCTTGACGACCAGCCTAGCAGCGCTGCGGCGATCCCAGTGAGCGCCTACTCCTGCGCGTCCGGGTGGGTGATGGATGCGGGCGATGGTCTCGGCCTGGTGGGCGATCTTGGTGGCCTGGTCGACGCCGAACCGAAGACGCTGCGCTACCGGCTGCTGCACACCGCCGCCCGGATCACCCGCGGCCAACGCCACCACTGGCTCAACATCCCACCCGACTGGCCCTGGGCCGACGACCTGCCCGCCGCCTTCACCCGCGTGATGGCCCTGCCCGCACCGACCTGACCCGCGGCCCCGCCGCCCCACCGACCCCAGGAAGGAGACCCCGACCGGCCCGTGGAACCGGCGCCCGGCGCGACCGCCGGTACCCCCGCCTACCCACAACGCCACCCACAAGATCAACTCGGCGTTAACCCGA
>CAVVQM010000015.1:0-203689 GCA_963750395.1 uncultured Actinomycetota bacterium
GCCTAGCTGCCCGCGACCGGGCCAGCAGCACCAAGGCGCCGACGAGACCTCGAACGATCACATACCCCAGGCGCAGACCCATCGCGAGAGCATGACATCGGCCGCTGCAAAGCGAACGCCCAGGTCAACGCCCTGAGCCGAGTTCCCGGCACCCACTCCCGGCGGCCAACCCGGGGGGGCTGCTCTTGCTGGCCGCGCGTCGCGGTCCGAAGGAGCTTGGTGTCGCGGCAGGTGTGCTCGAGTTGTTCGCCATCTCTCAGCGCCTCCTCGCGACGTTGGTGGACAGTCGGTCTATGGACACCAAAGTCCGGTGTGGCCCCGGAGCGATCACCTCGACACAGCGAATGTGCGGACCGTTCGCTGGCCTGCGCTCCGCGCACGCGTGTCTGCCCGGCCGGATGGCGCGATTGGGCAGCTGCGGGACATGCGGGCGAGCAGCGCGGCTCGGAGGGCCTTGAGAAGGCAAGAAGTCGGGACTGTGCCCGGACTGCGCCTGCTGTGTTGGTGGCCGCACGCCACTCACCGCGGGCGGCACTATTTGTACCGGAGTTGTAACAAGCCAGCGGCTAATAACGACGAACGCCGCCGAACGACCAGAAGGTCGTTCGGCGGCGTTTCTGCAGGTCAGCGGCTGTTTCTTGCGGTCATTCGTGGTTGCTCGAAGACCGCAGCCGGAGTCCCGGCTAGATGTCGTAGTACAGCTCGAACTCGTGCGGGTGCGGGCGCAGCCGGATCGGGTCCACCTCGAGGGTGCGCTTGATGTCGATCCAGGTCTCGACGAGATCCTCGGTGAAGACGCCGCTGTCGGTCAGGTAGGCGTGGTCGGCCTCGAGCGCGTTCAGCACCTCGGGCAGCGAACCCGGGACCTGTGCGATCGCGGCGTGCTCCTCCGGGGGCAGTTCGTACAGGTCCTTGTCGACCGGCGTGGGCGGCTCGATGCGGTTCTGGATCCCGTCCAGGCCCGCCAGGAGCATCGCCGAGAAGGCCAGGTAGGGGTTGCAGGACGGGTCCGGAACCCGGAACTCGATCCGCTTCGCCTTGGGGTTGGACCCGGTGACCGGGATCCGCACGCAGGCCGAGCGGTTGCGTGCCGAGTAGACCAGGTTGACCGGCGCCTCGTAGCCGGGCACCAGGCGGTGGTAGCTGTTCACCGTCGGGTTGGTGAAGGCCAGCAGCGACGGGGCGTGCTTGAGCAGGCCGCCGATGTACCACCGAGCCATGTCGGACAGGCCGCCGTACCCACGCTCGTCGTAGAAGAGCGGCGAGCCGTCCTTCCACAGGGACTGGTGCACGTGCATACCGGACCCGTTGTCACCGAACAGCGGCTTCGGCATGAAGGTGACCGTCTTGCCGGCCTCCCAGGCCACGTTCTTGATGACGTACTTGAACAGCATCACCTGGTCCGCGGCGCGGGCCAGCGAGTCGAAACGGTAGTTGATCTCGGCCTGGCCGGCGGTGCCGACCTCGTGGTGGGCACGCTCGACCTCGAGGCCGACGTTGGCGAGTGCCAGGCTCATCTGGTCGCGCAGGTCGGCGTAGTGGTCCACCGGCGGCACCGGGAAGTACCCGCCCTTGTACCGGGTCTTGTAGCCGCGGTTGCCGCCCTCCTCGATGCGGCCGGTGTTCCAGGCGCCCTCGATCGAGTCGATGTGGTAGTAGCCCTCGTTCTGCTTGGTCTCGAAGCGGACGTCGTCGAAGATGTAGAACTCGGCCTCGGGGGCGAAGAACGCGGTGTCGGCGATTCCGGTCGACTGCAGGTAGGCCTCGGCCTTGCGCACGATCTGTCGCGGGTCGCGGCTGTAGGGCTCATCCGTGTAGGGGTCGACGATGCTGAAGTTGATGTTCAGCGTCTTCTCGGCACGGAACGGGTCGACGATCGCGGTCTCGATGTCGGGGACGAGCTTCATGTCCGACTCGTTGATGGCCTGGAACCCGCGGATGGACGATCCGTCGAACATCTGGCCGTCGATGAAGAACGCCTCGTCGAGGGTGCCCGCCGGGACGTTGAAGTGCTGCATGATACCGGGGAGATCACAGAACCGGACGTCGACGAACTTGACGTCCTCTTCCTGGATGTACTTCGTGACCTCGTCTGGGCTGTTGAACAAGTCCAACCTCCAAAGGTTGCGGGGCAGGTGGGGCCGAGGGACGGCCATCGTCGACCCGCCCCGGTTCGCGGCCGACGTTAGGGGGCCGGAATTACCCGACGATGACCCGCCTGTTTCCCGGATGTTACGAAGGCCGAGGGGATGTTCGCTGTGCGCTCCAGATCCTTGCACCACTGACGACAGCGCGTCGAACAGATCGCCTGAGTACTCTGGTGGCGTGACTGGTCGAGCGGACACTCGGGGGTTGGCTTCAGGGACCGGGCAGCGTTCCGGTCGGGCGGCGACACCGCGGTGCCACCGACGCCGAGCCGCCGGGTCACCGTCTGGGTCTGCCCGCCACCGGGGCCGGTTCGGTCGCCGGCTTCGGACGACGACTGCTCGGCCTGGTCGTGGACTGGATCCTGGCCCTGATCATCGCGGAGACGGTGCTGCGACCTCTGCAGTGGGGCGCGATGGCCCCCCTGGCGGCCCTGCTGGTCATGCACGCCGCGCTGGTCGGCGTCTCCGGGCGCACCCTGGGGCATCGGATCACCGGTCTGCGCGTGGCCCGGGTCGAGCTGATCGGTCGCGGCGGTGGGAAGGACGTCCCCACCGGACTGGGCCGTGGTCTGGTGCGCGCCGCGCTGCTGTGTCTGGCGGTGCCGCCTCTGATCACCGATCGGGACAACCGGGGCCTGCACGATCGGGCTGCCGGCACCGTGGTCGATCCGGACCAGCTGACGTGGTCCCGGCTGTTCTAGCGGCCCCGCATCGCCTTGCGGTCCGGGCGCGTCCTCGTGGGGTCTATCCCCTTGGGGATCGGCATCTTCACCCCGCCCAGGGCCTTGAGGCGTTTGGCGACCTCGCTCACCTGGGTCTTGCTGAGTGCGGGGCGCTTGCGGGTGAGTGCCCGGGACAGCTTGATCAGCGGCACCTGTCCCTCGCCGTCCCCGGCGTTGATCACCAGCACCGGGACGGCGTCACCGAGGACGCGCTTGATGTGGCGTTACTGCTGATCCGCCAGTTTCTTCACCCGGGGCAGCGGGCCCTCGGTGACCAGGACGACGCCCGGGCGTCCGATGGCGCGGAACACCAGGTCCTGGGTGCGCGGGTCGACCGCTACCGGAGCCTCCTCGACGATCCAGCTCTTGCGCAGGTTCTTCAGCGCGGCGCCGGTCGAGCCCGGCTGCCCGGCGAGCTGGGCGAACGCGGCACGTTCGGCACGTCGGGCCATGATGAGCAGCGCCACCATGAAGGCCAGCGGCGCGAAGATGATCGACCAGGTAGATCGGATGGCCGAGGGTGAAGCCGATGCCCAGACCGACGGCCATCGTGACCACGAAGGCCAGCAGCATCCACCACACGACCGCCCGATCGGCCCTGCGGGTCATCGAGAAGACCGCCCAGATCTGGGCGATCCGGCCCTGCTTCTTGGGCTTGCCGGCCTTCTTCTGTCCGGAGTCTCGTGCCATGCCTGTCAGGATACGGCCCGTCAGGCGTCTCGCCGGGCCTTCGCCTGGGCCCAGAGCCGCCCCGCCCGGTACGACGAACGGACCAGCGGTCCCGACATCACGCCCGCGAAGCCGATGGTCTCCGCCTCCTCGCGCAGCTCGACGAACTCCTCCGGATGGACCCACCGCTCGACCGGGTGATGCCTGCTGCTCGGACGCAGGTACTGGGTGATCGTGATCAGGTCGCACCCGGCGGTGTGCAGGTCGTTCAGAGCCGTGGAGATCTCCTCGCGCTCCTCGCCCATGCCCAGGATCAGGTTGGACTTGGTGACCATTCCCGCGGCGCGGGCCTGCGAGATCACGTCGAGTGAGCGCTGGTAGTCGAAGGCGGGCCGGATCCGGCGGAAGACCCTCGGCACGGTCTCCAGGTTGTGCGCGAACACCTCCGGCGCCGCGTCGAAGACCTGACCGAGCAGCTCGGGCTTGCCCGAGAAGTCGGGGGTGAGGATCTCCACCCCGGTGCCCGGCGACAGCTCGTGGATCGCGCGGACCGTCTCCGCGTAGAGCCAGGCCCCCTCGTCGTCCAGATCGTCCCGGGCCACACCGGTGACGGTCGCGTACCGCAGGTCCATGGTGCGGATCGACTCGGCGACCCGGCGCGGTTCATCGAGGTCGAGCGGGTCGGGCCGGCCGGTGTCGATCTGGCAGAAGTCGCAGCGCCGGGTGCACTGCGAGCCGCCGATGAGGAAGGTCGCCTCGCGGTCCTCCCAGCACTCGTAGATGTTGGGGCAACCGGCCTCCTGGCAGACCGTGTGCAGGCCCTCGCGCTTCACCAGGGCCTGCAGGTCGTTGTACTGCGGTCCCATCCTCGCGGTGGTGCGGATCCACGGCGGCTTCCGCTCGATCGGGGTCTCGGCGTTGCGGGCCTCGATGCGCAGCAAACGGCGTCCATCCGGCGTGACCGACACGAGGCCTCCTAGGGCTGAAGAGTGCAGGGCCTGACGAGCTACCCCGAGACTAGGCGCCCAGCGAGGCCGGCGCCCGCGCAGCGAACACCTCGGCGATGCGGGTCCGCGTCAGGGGGAGCACCTCGTCCACGCTCACGTCCCTACCGCACTCGGCGGACAGAGAGGTCACGTCGGCATCGTCGATGCCGCAGGGGACGATGCGGGAGAACCAGCTCAGGTCGGGGTCACAGTTGAGCGCGAAGCCGTGCATGGTCGCCCCCCGAGCGACCCGGATCCCGATCGCGGCGATCTTCCGTTCGCGGCGCGGCTCGTCCGCGGGCAGCCACACGCCGGTCCGGCCCTTCACCGTGCGGGTGACCACCCCCAGATCGGCGCAGATGCCGATCAGGACCCGCTCCAGCTTGCGGACGTGCTCGACGACGTCGATCCGCCGTCCGAGCCGCACGATCGGGTAGCCGACCAGCTGTCCCGGGCCGTGCCAGGTGATCTTGCCCCCGCGATCGACGTCGATCACCGGCGTGCCGTCCTGGGGGCGCTCGTGGGGTTCGGTGCGCCGACCGGCGGTGAACACCGGTGGGTGTTCGAGCAGCAGGACGGTGTCCGGTCGATCGCCGGCGACCACCTCGGCGTGGACGGTGCGTTGGTAGTCCCAGGCCTGCTGGTAGTCGACGTAGCCGCCGGTCGATCCCAGGCCGACCACCTCGAACACCAGCTCGGTCATGTGGTCCAGCCTACGTCGAGGTGCCCGTGTCGGGGGGAGGGCCGCCGCCCCATCGGTGCTCGGAGCGGGCACGGATCACCGCGATCAGCGCCGCACGCAGCCCCGCCACGTCGTCCACCGCCGCGAAGTACTCCTCGGCCACCCGGGTGTCGCTGGCCGCCAGGCAGGTGGCGCGGCCCAGCGCGGTGAGTCGGACCTGCACGCGGCGCCGGTCGGTCTCGTCCCGGCTGCGCTCGACGTACCCGGACCGCTCGAGCCGCTCCAGCATGCGGCTCATCGTCTGCTCCTCGACCTGCACGGTGCCCGCCAGTTCGCGCTGGCTGGACGGACCGCCGAGCAGCACGTGCAGGGCGCCGAGGCTGGCGTGGTTGAGCTGCCAGGCGGACAGATGCCGGTTCCAGTCGTGCTCCACCAGCCGGGCGGCGCTC
This sequence comes from uncultured Actinomycetota bacterium, assembly GCA_963750395.1. Taxonomy (GTDB): domain Bacteria; phylum Actinomycetota; class Actinomycetes; order Actinomycetales; family Kineosporiaceae; genus JADJPO01. The sequence continues at coordinate 5,656 of CAVVQM010000015.1, forward strand.
GACAACAGCCGGCCGGTCGGCCACGCAGCCATGTCCTCAACACGCCGGGGAACATGCGGATCCACGGGCCCACGGTAGTGTGATCCGGGAATGCTCAGCAGGCTGATTGTTCCCGCCAGAGTCCAACCGACCTCCCCTCGACACCGATGGAGCCACGGTGAATCCGGAGCGCAGCGACCTCGATACCGCCTCGTTGTCAGAGGAGGCTGCGGGTGGGTCCGGAGGTGGTACCGGTTGGGTTCGCCGCGGGCGGTGGGCCATCCCGTTGGTGCTTCTCCTGGCCTGGCTGGTGGTCGGCGGGATCGGTGGTCCCTACTCGGGGAAACTGGCTGAGGTCCAGCAGAACAACTCTGCCGACTTCCTGCCGGCCGATGCCGAGTCCCGGCAGGCGACGGCCCTGCAGGCGACGTTCGCCGACGCCCAGACCTTCCCCGCCTTCCTGCTCCTCGAGAGCGAGGCGGACCTGACCCCGCAGCAGATCGCCGCGGCGCAGGACTTCGCGACGCGGATCCCGGACCTCGAGGTGCCCGTCACGGACCAACCGAGCGTCACGGTCGGTGACTTCCTGGCCCCGGGGCCGATCCCGGTCGTGCCCGCGCAGGACGGCAAGGCCGTCCTGGCACTGATCAACTTCAGCGCCGATTCCGCCGGAACGAACCTCGCGGACGGCGAGAGCGCGCTGCTGAAGCTCGGTCGAGGCGATCCGCGAGGCCGACGACGTCCTGGCCACGGACGGGGCGAGGGTCTACGTCGCGGGCCCGGGCGGTGCCGTCGCCGACCTCGTCAAGGCGTTCGGTGGCATCGACGGGATCCTGCTCGGGGTGGCGCTGCTCGCCGTGCTGATCATCCTGCTGATCGTGTACAGGAGCCCGGTGTTGCCCCTGTTCGTGCTGGGGTCTGCCCTGTTCGCCCTGACGCTGGCCAGCGTCGTCGTGTACTTCCTGGCCAAGAACGAGGTGATCACCCTCGACGGCCAGGGGCAGGGCATCCTGTCGATCCTGGTCATCGGGGCGGCGACCGACTACGCCCTGCTGCTGGTCGCCCGCTACCGCGAGGAACTGCGGCGTCACGAGGACCGCTACGAGGCGATGTGGCTGGCCTGGCGGCGCGCGGTCGAGCCGATCGTCGCCTCCGGCTCGACGGTGATCCTCGGCCTGCTCTGCCTGCTGCTGTCCGATCTCGGCCCGACCAGTGGACTCGGGCCGGTCGGGTCGATCGGGATCGCGGCGGCGATGCTGTCGGCCCTGACGTTCCTGCCCGCCGTCCTGGTGCTGTTCGGGCGCAACCGGCCCGGCCCCTACGGACGCTGGGTCTTCTGGCCCGCGGTGCCGAGGATGGGCACCCAGGGCCCGGAGGCGACGGGGATCTGGGCGCGGGTGGCGAACCTGGTCGGAACCCACCCACGCCGGGTCTGGGTGATCACCGCGTTGGCCCTGACGGCCCTGGCCGCGTTCCTCCCCACGCTCAAGGCGGACGGCACGAAGCAGTCCGACGTCTTCCTGACCACCGTCGAGTCGGTCACCGGCGACGAGGCGCTCGCGCGGCACTTCCCCGGGGGGTCCGGCAGCCCGACCGTCGTGATCGGTCCCGCGTCGTCCGCGACCGAACTCAAGCAGGTCACCGACAGCGTGTCCGGCGTCGCCTCCAGCACGTGGACCGTCGACCAGCCGTCACCGGGCGCGGCGCCGGCGACGTCGGCCGTGCCCAAGCAGGTCGACGGGAGGGTCGAACTCTCGGTGACCCTGTCCGATGCTGCCGACTCACCGCAGGCCGACGCCACCGTCAGGACACTGCGCCGCGAGCTGGATCAGGTGAGCCCGGACGCCGTGGTGGGCGGGACCACTGCGACCAACCTCGACGTGCGCGACATCTCCGCGGCCGACCGCAACCGGATCATCCCGCTCATCCTCTTGGTGATCTTCGTCGTGCTCGCCCTGTTGCTGCGATCCCTCGTCGCCCCGCTGATCCTGTTGCTGGCCAACGTGTTGTCGTTCGCCGCGACCCTGGGAACGGCGGCGTTGCTGTTCAACCATGTCTTCGACTTCCCCGGGTCCGACCCGACGGTGGTCCTGTACGGATTCGTCTTCCTTGTCGCGCTGGGGATCGACTACTCGATCTTCCTGATGACCCGGGTGCGTGAGGAGTCGCTCAGGCTCGGCACCCGGCCGGGCATCCTGCGTGGTCTGGCGGTCACCGGGGGCGTGATCACCAGCGCGGGCATCGTGCTGGCCGCGACGTTCTCGGCGCTCGGGGTGCTGCCGATCCTGTTCCTGGCCCAGATCGCGTTCATCGTGGCCTTCGGGGTGCTGGTTGACACCCTCGTGGTCCGCTCGCTGCTGGTCCCGGCGCTGTCGCACGACATCGGACGTCGGATCTGGTGGCCGAGCGCTCTGGCCAGGGGCGGGGAGTGAGCCGAGGCCGGATCGCCCTGGTCGGCTTCGGCGCGGCCGGACGCCGGATCCACGCGCCCCTGCTGGACGCGGCCGGTGCCCCGCCGTCCGTCGTGGTGACCGCGGATCCGGGCCGGACCCGCGAGGTCGGGCGGGAGCTGCCGGGCGCGGTGGTGGTGGCCTCGCTGGAGGAGGCCCTGAGTGACCACCAGGTGGATCTGGCGGTGATCGCCTCGGCGACCGGGGCCCACGAGGCGGGCGCCCTGGCATGTCTCGCGGCCGGTGTTCCGGTGGTCGTGGACAAACCTCTTGCCACCGACGGCGCGGGTGCAGCCCGCGTGATCGAGGCCGCGCGTGCCGCGCAGGTGCCGTTGACGGTCTTTCAGAATCGCCGTTGGGACGCCGAGAACCTCACGCTGGCGGGTCTTCTCACGCGCGGCGAGCTGGGTGTCGTGCATCGCTTCGAACGACGCTGGGAGCGCTGGCGGCCGGTGCCGAAGGACCGGTGGCGGGAGAACGCCCCGGCGAGTGAGGGCGGCGGGATCCTGCTCGATCTCGGCCCGCACCTGGTGGACACCGCGGTGCACCTGTTCGGGCCGATCCGGTCGGTGTACGCCGAGATCTCCGCGTGGACCACGCGCGCCGACGACGAGGTGTTCTTGGCCGTCGAGCACAGCGGTGGGGTACGCAGTCACCTGACCGCGTCTTCGGTCGCCGGCGCGCCCGGCCCGCGCACCCGGGTGCTCGGGGCGCGGGCGGCCTACGTGGTCACCGATTTCGAGACCGAGCCGCGCGCCTTCTCCGGGTTCGACGACGCGCCGGGCTGCACCGGCTGGCTGGTGAAGGGCGAACAGCGCCGTCCGGTGGCGACGGCGCCCGGTGGTCACGCGGACTTCTACCCGGCTGTGCTGAGGGCGCTGCACCAGCCGGACGCTGCAACGCGCCAAGCCGCGATGCCGGTCGACCCGCGACGACGTGCTGCACGTGATGCGCGTGCTGGACGCCGCCCGGGTCAGTGCCACGCAGCGCCGGGTGGTCCAGATCGCCCCCCGGACAGTGGGTTGAGGGCTAGGAAACCGGCGCGGAGCCGGCACGGGCGGGTGGCCGCCGTGACGGGTGCCGCGGCCGATGAGGACGACGCCCGCCGTGCCGCAATGAACCAGCACCGTTCGCGCCGGGCACTCCTGGACGCAACCGCCGTGGCAGCGACGGCGGCCGTGCTGGCCGCGGCCCTGTGGTTGGTGGTGGGCCCACATACACCGCATCTGAGCCAGGCCAGCGCCGGCGAGGCGGACCTGGCTCTGCTGCTGCGCGAGGCGGCGGGCGACGACCGCGGGTACCAGGCACTCGCCGTCGTCGTCGTCACGGCGGACACGACACGCTACGCCGCAGTGGGTTCTGCGTCCGAAGGAGGACCGCCCATCGGCGAGGCCGACCCCGTCGAACTGGGCTCGATCACCAAGACGTTCAACGGCCTGCTGCTGGCCGACGCGGTCGGACGGGGCGAGGTGGCGGCCGACGACCGGCTGGGTCTGCACGTCAGGGAGCTCGACGGGACGCCGGCCGGCGGGGTCACCCTGGCCGAGCTCGCCAGTCATCGAGCGGGTCTGCCTGGTCTTCCCCGGGCAACGAGGCTGCGCGCGCTGGTCGGCGTTGCTCACCAACGGCAACCCCTATGCCGAGGACACCCGCACATCGATCCTGGACCAGGTGCGATCGATCGACCTCGATGGTCGCGGCACGGTGAGCTACTCCAACCTCGGCGCCACCGTGCTCGGGTACGCCCTCGCCGCGGCCGCCGGCTACGACGACTGGGCGACCTACGCCCAGGACCGGCTGCTCGCTCCGCTCGGCATGGACGAGACCGTCTTCGCCGGGACGCTGAACGAGGTGCCGGCCGGTGCCGTGCCCGGGCGGCGCGCGGCGGGGCTCCCGGCCGCGAAGTGGGTGAGCCCGGGGTTCCAACCCGCTGGATCCTCCACCTGGACGACGCCGCGCGACCTGGCGCGGTACGCCCAGGCAGTGCTACGCGGCGCGGCGCCCGGGATGTCCGCGGTGGAGCCGCGTTTCGACGTCGGTAGCGGCGACTCCGATGACGGGTCGGTGACCCGGATCGGTCACCACTGGTTCACCACGACCGGAGGAGCCGGTGGTGAGGAGTCGGTCACCTGGCACAACGGCGCGACCGGCGGGTTCTCCACGATGCTGGCGCTGGACCGGGACGCGGGACAGGCGGTGTTGGTGGTGGGCAACACCACGCGCGGGGTCGAGGGTGTCGCGGCGCGGCTGCTGGGCGTCAACCTGTTCGGCGCTGACACGACCGCGCCGTCCGCACCTGTTCCCGCCCTGGTCGTCGGGGGTATGGCGCTGCTGGCGGTCGGTTCCTTCGCCTGGCGCAGCCGGCGCTCGTCCTCCCGCGCGCAGCTGCTCGGGTCGGCGGCCGAGGCGGTCTCGGTCCTGGTGCTCGCGCGGGTCCTCGGCCCGTGGGGCTATCTGCCCGGCTGGCTCTGGGGGGTGCTGCTGGCCGTCACCCTGGCCGCGTGCTGGTTCGCGGTACGGACGGCGCGCGCGTTGCCGTGGCGGCGGGATCGCCGGCCCGGGCTCCAGACCGTGACCACCGGTGTGAGCATCCTGCTCGCGCTCGTGCTGCTGGCCGTCGTCAGGTGAGGCGCCAGAACCTGGTCAGGGCCGCCACGGAACCGCCGACGCCGTGCTTGGCGGCGGACAGCATAGGAGCCCGCCGGCCCGGGCGATCTCGGCCAGGAGCCGGCCCTCTTCGCGTAGGCCGACTGCTGCCCTCCGACCGGTGCAGCCCCAAGTCGGACCGGCTGGCCTGCGTGACGCTGAAGTCGAACGGCTCCGGGCTCAGGCCTGCGGCGACGATCCTCGGGGTGGAGTCGCGGGTCGGTATGGCCGACCTCAGGCGGAGAAGGCGTACGGCCCGAACCGGCCCCATACGACCACGACGGCGAGCACCAGCAGGACTGCGTTGATCATGATGTTCGAGGTCTCGCCACGCCGGGCGTGAACCACAGCGGCGCTGATCATGAGCAGGGCGAGTCCGAGTGCGGCCAGCGGTGCCAGAACCGGCAGGACGCCCACCAACGGCGGGACGACGAGTCCGAGCGCCCCCAGGACCTCGAGGGCGCCGATGGTCTTGAGCATGGTGGGGGAGAAGTCCTCGGCCCAGGCCATGCCGGACTCGACGATCTGCTGCTTGGTCTTGGTCAGCTTCATGGCCCCAGCGGCGAGGAACGCCGCCGCGAGCAGGCCGGCGATGATCCAGAGGACGGTGTTCATAGGGGTGTCTCCGACGTGTGAGTAGTTAACACTTGAAGCACTGACCGTAGGGCAAACTAATTCAAGAAGCAACTCACTCCTGCGAAGTGTTACTTCACATCTTAAGTTAAACTTCCCGGGTGAACGGTGTGCAGAGACAGCGGTGGCTCGATCCCGACGAGCAGCAGACCTGGATCACCCTGGCTGGGGTGCTCACCCGGCTGCCAGGCGCGCTGGACGCCCAACTGCGCCGGGACGCCGGGATCCACCTGTTCGACTATCTGGTGCTCTCCGGTCTGTCGATGGCGCAGGACCGCACCCTGAGGATGGGCGAGCTCGCCGCCTTCGTCGAGGGTTCGTTGCCCCGGCTGTCGCAGGTCGTCACCCGGATGGAGAAGCGAGGCTGGGTGCGTCGTGCCCCCGACCCGAGCGACGGCCGTTCGACCCTGGCGATCCTCACCGACGCCGGCTGGGACAAGGTGGTCGCCACGGCCCCGGGGCACGCCGCGGAGGTGCGGCGCTGCGTGTTCGATCCTTTGACCAAGGCTCAGGCGCGCACCCTGAACGAGATCGGTCGGCGCATCATGCGGGCCGTCGATACCGGCGCGGAGTGCACAGGGCCCTGACGAGGCGTGGTGCCGCCTGGCGCGGATCAGGTCAGGCGGCGCACATTGAGGCGGTGCTCCACGGCCTCGCCGGTGCCGGGGTCGCGTTCGACCCGATAGGCGCCCGCGCCCTCGCGCTCGGCCACCGCCTCGTGCAATTCGGTCCCGCGGTAGACCAGGCCTGCCCCGTCGTCCGTGCAATGGGTCGCCGGCAGGGTGCCGTCGGCGACGAAGGCGTGGACGGCGGGCCGCCGGGCGGCCTCGGAGTCGTAGTGCACGCCGTTGCCGTACGGCAGCAGACCCAGCCCATCGCTGACCGGACGCAGCTCGGGTCCGAACGAGTCGGTGGTCCCGCCGGCATGCCAGCAGATCGACCCGGCACTGACACCGCCGAGCACCACGCCCGCCCGCCAGACCCGCTCGAAGATCTCGTCCAGTCCGTGCACCCGCCACACCGCGAGCAGGTTCGCGACGGAGCCGCCGCCGACCCACACCAGGTCCTGGGCCATCAGATGTGCCTCGACATCGGCGATGCTCGGCATCGGGAACAGGTGCAGGTGCGTCAGCGCGAATCCGGCGGCGCGGCCGGCCTCGTCCAGTTCCGCGGCCCCGGCGCGTTGGTCGCCACCGGCGGTGCCGAGCAGGCAGACCCGCGGGGCGCGGCCGCTCACCCCTGAGAGCTCCACCGCGTGGTGCACCAGGGGGGCGAAGTCGAGGCGGCGGCGTCCCTCGGGGTTGAGCGCGTAGCCACCCGACGTGGCCACGATGGTCGGCTGGTCAGCGGGCATCGCCGCTCCTGTCCTGCGGCATTGGGACCGGGCGCCGGCCCTCCAGGGTGTCCAGGGGCGGGCGGGGCGGCACCGGCAGCCCCAGGTGCTCCAGGACGGCGTCGGCGGCGCGCCGTCCGGACACCAGGGCGCCCTGGATCGACGCCGAATCTCGGTGGTCGCCGGCCACGAACAATCCGCCCCCGAGGGCCACGGGTCGGCGGATGTCGAGCGGCGGCGGCATCGCCGTGAGTGCGTGCGGTATCTCGTGCACCTGCACCACCTGCCAGGTGGTCGTGGAGGTGCCGTAGACCCGGGCCAGCCCACGGCGCACCCCCGGCTCCGACGTCGCCTCGGCCGGGTCGCCCGAGGGGAGCCCGAGGATCGTCGAGGCGACCAGCGTCCGGTCGTCGGGGGAGTAGTCCTGCGCAACGGCGCTGACCATGACGGTGTTCGCCAACGCGGACCTGCGCTCGCCGTCCAGATGGATGGCTCCGGTGCCGCCGTGGGGACCGAGGGCCGAGGAATCGACATCGCCGCCGGGTACGGCGTGCCAGAACGTGGTCAACGGGCGCGTCGCGACCGGCTCGGTGCCCGTGAGTCGCGCCGCGGTCCCGGGGTCTGCGGCGACCACCAGCGCCTTGGCCGTGACCGAACCCGCCTCGGTCACGGCGGTCAGGCCGTCGACTCGTTCGACGGGCGTGCCCAGCTGGATCACGCCCTCCGGCAGAGCGGCGGCGAGCTGGTCGCCGATCGCCTGCATGCCGCGCATCGGCACACTGGGCCGTCCGCGGACGAACGTCCGGATCAGCAACTCGACGAAGCGGCGCGAGGTCGAGCCCTCGTCCTCGGCGAGGGTGCCGGACAGGAACGGCTCCAGGACGGCGTGGCGCAACGCGCCGTCCACGCCGAGGCGGTCCAGTGCCCGGCCCCACGGCTCGTCGGGTGTGTCGAGGATGTTCGCCGGGTCGCGCAGCGCGCAGCGCAGTGCCCAGCGCAGGAAGGCGGCCTTCTCGCGGGGGGACCCGAGAGAGGTCACCAGATGCCGCAGGGCAGTGGGCAGGAGAGTGACGGGGCTGCGGCGTGGGTCGGCGAGCACGCGGTGCCCGGCTGCCGTCCTTACCACGGCCGCGGCCGGGAACGACTGCAGGGCAAGGCTCTTCAGGTCCAGCACGCGGCGCGCCTCGGGATAGGCGGGGTTGAGGAGCTGGAAGCCGCGGTCGCACCGGAATCCGTCGACCACGTCGGAACCGACCCGACCCCCGACCCGGGTGTCGCCCTCGAGAACGGTCACGTCGAGATCCGGGGCGGCCTCGGTGAGTCGCAGCGTGCAGGCCAGGCCGGCCATCCCGGCGCCGATCACCACGACGTCATGGCGGGAGGGGGCACCGGCGGCTGGGCTGGGTGGGATCACACTCGGACGCTACCGCTCAGGGCCCGATGACTCGCGCTGAACCGCGCCCATCTGATGCCGCGTCAGTCCTGTGTGGTGAGCCAGCTCGCCGCCGCGGCGATGTCCGGGTGCCGGAACGAGAATCCGCTGCGTTGCAGCAGCTCCGAAGACATCCGCGTGCTGGACAGCACCTCGACCGCGAACTCGCCGAGCACGGCGCGCAGCGCGAAGGCCGGCACGGGCAGCACCGTCGGGCGATGGACGGCGCGACCGAAGGCCGTGGTCAGCTCACCCTGGCGCTTCGGCTGCGGGGCGCACAGGTTCACCGGGCCGGCGACGTCCGCCGTGAGCAGGTGTTCGATCGCGCCGACCTGGTCCTCCAGGGTGATCCAGGACCACCATTGCCGGCCGTTGCCGAGCGGTCCGGCCAGACCGAGCTTGAGCAGCGGCAGCATCCTGCCCAGGGCGCCGCCATCGGTGGCGAGCACCAGACCGGTGCGGATCATCGCCACCCGGGTCCGTCCGCCGCTGGCCTCGACCGCCCGGGCCGCCTCGGCCTCCCAGGCTCGACAGACGTCGGTGAGGAATCCCTCTCCGGCGGTGGACGCCTCGGTCAGCACCTCGTCGCCGCGATCGCCGTAGTACCCCTGGGCCGACGCGTTGACCAGCACCTGGGGTGGGGTGTCCATGGCGCCCAGCGCCTCGACCAGGGTCCGAGTGGACTCCACCCGCGAGCGGAGCACGACCTGCTTGTACGCATCGGTCCACCGCTTGTCACCGACGCCGGCGCCGGCGAGGTTCACCACCGCGTCGGTGCCGGTCAGCGCCGCGGGATCCAGGTCACCCGAGGCCGGGTCCCATTGCACCTGATCAGGGCTCGTGGGCGAGCGCCGGACCAGCCGCCGCACCTCGTGCCCACCCTCGCGCAGCCGGTCGACCAGCGCCGTTCCGATCAGCCCCGACGACCCGGCGACGGTGATCCTCATGCCCATGTCGGCCTCAGTCCCACGTCATGCCCTCCCACGGGTCGTAGTCGATCTCCAGCGGTTCCTGCGGCGGGCGCTCGGACTCCGGGACGCGGCGCAGGTTGACCCGGATCCGGTACCACAGCGAACTGCGCCCACGCATACCGTCCAGCAGGATGTCGGCGGGCGCCAGCCGAGCCGCCACCTTTCGATGGCGCGTTGCCCATCGGTCGTAGCCGTCCATGGCCTGCTGCTTGGTCTTCGCCCGCGCGATCTCGATCAACGGAGCGGACGGTGCGCGCCGACCGGCCTCACCCGCGGCGCCCGCAGGGGCCCGTTCCGGCGGACCCAGCTGGTCGGCGCGCTCCAGCAGCCTGTCCAGACGGCCCGCCGCGCCGTCCATGCCCTCCCAGACGTCGCCGAGTTGGGCGTACCGCTGCATGACGACGCGCGGGGTGAACATCTCCGGATCGCAGTCGGCGACCTCGCTCCAGCGCAGGGGAGTGGACACTCTGGCGTCTGCAACCGCCCGCACCGAGTAGGCCGAGGCCACCGTGCGGTCCTTGGCGTTCTGGTTGAAGTCGACGAACACGCCCTCGCGCTCCTCCTTCCACCAGCGGCTCGTCGCCGCGTCGGGGGCCCGCAGTTCGACCTCCCGTGCCACGCGTCTGCGCCGCGACCCGTACCTGTGGGTAGGTCCAGTCCGGCGCGACCCGGGCGTAGACATGGAACCCTCGCGAGCCCGAGGTCTTCGGCCAGCCCTGCAGACCGAAGTCGGCGAGCACCTCCCGGGCGACCTGGGCGACCTCGACGATCTGCGGCCACTCGACCCCGGGCATGGGATCGAGATCGATGCGCAACTCGTCGGGGTGGTCGAGATCGTCGGCGCGCACCGGGTGGGGGTTGAGATCGACGCATCCCAGGTTGATCACCCAGGCCAGCACCGCGTCGTCGGTGACCACCACCTCCTCGGCGAAGGTGCCGCGGCGGTAATCGAGCCGGGCCACCTTTACCCAGTCCGGCCGCTTGGTGGGTGCCCGCTTCTGGAAGAACGCCTCCGCGTCGATCCCCTTGACGTACCGCTTGAGGATCATCGGGCGATCGATCACCCCACGCAGCGCGCCGCCGGACACCGCGAGGTAGTACCGGATCAGGTCCAGCTTGGTCATCCCGATCGCCGGGAACACCACCTTGTCCGGATGCGTGACGGTGACGTCGCGTCCGGACAGGTGGAGGACCTCGTTCACCTCGCCCCCGCCTCATCGCCGCGCAGGGGGACCGCGCCCGCCGACACCGGGCGGGGCGCTGCACCCCTGCGGACCATGAGGTGATCGTGCCGCCTGCTCCTGGCCCTACAGGCCGAGGTCGGCCTCGAAGGACCCCTCCTCGAGTCGCGCCCTGAGCGCGGACAGGAACCGCGCCGCGTCCGCGCCGTCCACGATCCGGTGGTCGTAGGACATCGCAAGGTAGACCATCGACCGGATCCCGATCGTCTCTGCGCCGTCCTCGGCGGGGATGACGACCGGACGGCGCACCACGGCACCGGTGCCGAGGATGCCGGTCTGCGGCTGGTTCAGGATCGGCGTGTCGAACAGCGCGCCACGACTGCCGGTGTTGGTCAGCGTGAAGGTGCCGCCACCGAGCTCGTCCGGGGTGATCTTGTTGTTGCGGGTCCGGTCGGCGAGTTCGGCGATCTTCCGGGCGATCCCGGCGATGTTCAGATCACCCGCGTCGCGGATCACCGGCACCAGCAGGCCGCGGTCGGTGTCGACCGCCACGCCGAGGTGTTCGGCGCCGTGGTAGGTGATCTGGTCGCCGTCGATGCTGGCGTTGAGCATCGGGTACTGCTTGAGCAACTCGACCGTGGCCAGGGCGAAGAACGGCATGAACGAGAGCTTCGCGCCCTCGCGCTTGGCGAAGTCGACCTTGGCCCGGTCGCGCAGTCTGGCGATCCGAGTGACGTCCACCTCGATCACGGTGGTCAGCTGCGCCGAGACCTGCAGGGACTCGACCATCCGCTGGGCGATCACCTTGCGCAGCCGGGTCATGGTCACGGTCTGACCGCGCAGCGGGGACTCCTCCGCCGCCTTGGCCGGTGCCGGCTTCGCCGGAGCCTGAGCCGCGGGTGCGGCGGGCGCCGCACCCTGCGCGGCATTGGCCGCGTCGAGGACGTCCTGCTTGCGGACCCGCCCACCGACGCCGGTGCCCTTGACCGAGGCCAGGTCGACCCCACGGTCCGCAGCCATCCGGCGCACCAACGGCGTCACATAGCCGGCGTCCTCACTGGGGCCGGCGGTCGCGGCGGCCGGCGCGGCGGGTGCCGGCGCGGCCGGTGCCGGTGCAGCGCGGAGCGGGAGCGGCAGCGGGAGCGGGTGCTGCGGGTGCGGCTCTGCGGTGCCGGTGCCGGTGCGGACTCGGGCTCGGGTGCGGCCGGCGCGGCGCCACCGGAGTCCACCGACCCACCGATCACTGCCAGGTCGGCACCGACCGGCACCGTCTCGTCCTCGGCCACCAGGATCTTGCTCAGCGTTCCGGCCGCAGGTGAGGGGATCTCGGTGTCGACCTTGTCGGTGGACACCTCGAGCAGTGGCTCGTCCACCGCGACGGTGTCACCGACCTCCTTCAACCACCGGGTGACCGTCCCCTCGGTGACGCTCTCGCCCAGGGCCGGCATCTGGATCGTCGTCCCGCCCTCGGAGCCGCCGCCGGAACCGGCGTCCGGTTGCGGAGCGGCCTGTGCGGCGGGTTCGGGCTCTGCCGCCGGGGCGGACTGTTGCTCGGGGGCCGGTTCCGGCGCGCTCTGCGCGGCACCGGATCCATCGCCGATGTGAGCGAGAACAGCACCCACCTCGACGGTCTCGTCCTCCCCGACCAGGATCTGCTCGATCACGCCGGCGAACGGTGAGGGGATCTCGGTGTCGACCTTGTCGGTCGACACCTCGAGCAGAGGTTCGTCGACCTCCACCCGCTCTCCGACCTGCTTGAGCCAGCGGGTGACGGTTCCCTCGGTGACGCTCTCGCCCAGGGCGGGCATCTGCACGGAGTCGGCCATGGTGTGGGTGCTCTCCTTCGAGTCCAGGTGTCCTGGTTCGTGTCGGTCGTCAGGCGTGTGCGTGGAGCGGTCTGCCGGCCAGGGCCATGTGTGCCTCGCCGAGTGCTTCGTTCTGAGTCGGATGGGCGTGGATGAGTTGGGCGACCTCGTCGGGGAACGCCTCCCAGTTCACGATGAGTTGGGCCTCGCCGACCTGTTCACCCATACGCGCCCCAATCATGTGGACCCCGAGTACGGGCCCGTCCTTGCGACGAACCAGTTTGACCAGCCCGCCCGTGCCGAGAATCTGACTCCTGCCGTTTCCGGCCAGGTCGTACTCGTGGTGCTCGATCGCGTCGTCACCGTGCTGCGCGGTGGCCTGCGCCTCGGTCAGACCGACCGAAGCCACCTCGGGTGCGCAATAGGCCACCCTCGGTATGCCCGATTCGGGGATCGGGGGTGGATCGAGTCCGGCGATCTGCTCGGCGACGAAGATCCCCTGGGCGAAGCCGCGGTGGGCCAGCTGCAGGCCGGCCACGATGTCGCCGACGGCGTAGACGCCCGGCGCGCGGGTGCGAAGCCGATCGTCGACGATGACGTGATCACCGTCCATGGCGATCCCCGCGTCCTCATAGCCGAGACCGCGGGTGTTCGGGCGGCGGCCGACGGCCACGAGGAGGATGTCTGCCCGCAGTGTGTCGCCCGATTCGAGGGTGACGCTCACGCCGTCCTCGTCCTGGGTGGCATCGGTCAGGCGGGTCCCGGTCCGCAGGGCGATCCCCCGCTTGCGGAAGGCCCGTTCCAGGGCCTTCGAGCAGGTCTCGTCCTCGGCCGGGAGCAGGTGCGGCAGCGCCTCGACGACGGTCACCTCGACCCCGAAGGAACGCCAGGCGCTGGCGAACTCGACGCCGATCACGCCGCCGCCGAGCACGATCGCGCTGCTCGGCAGGGTGTCCATCGTCAGCGCCTCGTCGCTGGTGATCACCCGGCCGGCGACCTGCAGTCCTGGAAGCGAGCGGGCGCGCGAGCCCGTGGCCAGGACGACGTTGCGCCCGGTCAGGCGCCGTCCACCGGCCACGACGCTCGTCCGGTCCGGCCAGCCGGCCGTCGGCCTCGACGTAGGTGATCGCCCGGGCCGCGACCAGGGACTGCAGGCCCCTGTGCAGTCGGGCGACCACGCCGTCCTTGTAGGCGTTGACCTTGCCCAGGTCGATCGAGTCGATGCGGGCGAGCACCCCGAACCGCTCGCCGTCTCGGGCGGCGTCGGCGATCTCGGCGGCGTGCAGCAGCGCCTTCGTCGGGATGCACCCGCGGTGCAGACAGGTGCCGCCGAGCTTGTCGCGCTCGACGAGCGTCACCTTCATGCCCAGTTCTGCGGCGCGCAAAGCCGCCGCGTAGCCCCCACTGCCCCCGCCCAGGATCACCAGATCGACGTCGGGGCCCTCGCTGTCGCTCATGGGTCCCTCCTTCACGTCTGAGGTGATCGATGGTGCGGGTGGGTTGTCGCGCGGGTCATCCTGTCACCACCAACCGGGCTGGTCACCCCCGCAAAGCCGGGCACCGTCAGGACGCCCTTCCGCCCGGGCGACGGTCCCGCCTGCCCGGGTCGGGGGCTCAGCCGCCCGCCGCGACGTCCTCGACCAAACCGATCAGCGTGCGCACCGGCACACCGGTGCCCCCCACCGAGGTGTAGCCGTGCGCGGACCCGGAGTTGAAGGCCGGCCCGGCGATGTCCAGATGGGCCCAGGGGATCGGGATCGACTTGCCGTTCGGCCCGCTGGTGGTGCCGACGAACTCGGACAGGAACACACCCGCGACGAGCATGCCGCCGAACTTCTCGCCCAGGTTGGCGATGTCGGCGACCGTCGAGTCCAGACTGGCCCGCAGTTCCGAGGGCAGAGGCATGGGCCAGAACTGCTCACCGACGGTCCCGGCCACGCGATGCACCCGATCGCGCAGCGCGTCGTCGTTGGCCATCACGGCGCTCACCCGGTTTCCCAGCGCGACCATCTGGGCCCCGGTCAGGGTGGCGATATCGACGATCAGGTCGGGCTCGGACGCGCTCGCGTCCACCAGCGCGTCGGCCAGGACGAGCCGCCCCTCCGCGTCGGTGTTCAACACCTCGACGGTCTTGCCGCCGCGCACGGTGATGACGTCGGAGGGGCGCTGGGCGGTGGCCGACGGCATGTTCTCGGCCAGGGCCAGCCAGCCCTCGACCCTGACCGGCAGCCCCAGCCGGGCGACGGCAGCCACCGTGGCCAGCGCCGCCGCGGCGCCGGACATGTCGCTCTTCATGGCCTCCATGCCGGCGCGGGGGTTTGAGGGAGATCCCGCCGCTGTCGAACGTGATGCCCTTGCCGACCAGTGCGATGTGCGCGGCGGCGCCGGCGGGGGAGTAGTCCAGATGCACCAGCCTGGGGGGCCGCGAGGATCCCTGGCCGACCCCGATCAGTCCGCCGTACCCGCCCCGCGCCAGCTTCTTCTCGTCCAGCACGCGGACCGTCACCGCCCGCTCGGCGAGCAGCTCCTGGGCGAACTCGGCGAACGACTGGGGGAACAGGTCGGACGGGGGCATGTTCACCAGGTCCCGCGCCGTGTGGACCGCCTCGGCCAGGATCTGCGCCCGCTCTGCGGTGACCTTGCGCTGCCGGGACCGTGCCTGCTCGGTCAGCACGGTGATCGAACGCACGGCCGTCTTGGGACCATCACCCTCCGCGGGCCGACCCCGGTACCGCGTGTAGCTGTAGGCACCCAGGAGGGCGCCCTCGACGACCGCGGCGAACGTCCCCTCGTCCTCCGCCGGCAGTGCCAGCGCCACGGACGAGGAGCCGGCCAGCGTGCGGGTCGCCGTCCCGGCTGCTCGGCGCAGGGCCTCCGGATCGGGCCCCGAGCGCGGGCCGGCCAGGTCCCCGACGCCGGTCAGCACGACGATCGGCGCCTTGAGCGCGCCGTCGGTGGGTACCCGGGTGACCTCGTCGACGGCGCCGCGGACGCCCAGCGGACCCAGGTCGGCGCGCAGTCGGCGCTGACCAGGGGCTGGGGCAGGCTGGGGGCGAGTAGTCGCGGGCCCGAGTCGGTCCGGCCGACGGCCACCACCACCGCGTCGACGCCCACCACCGCGGGGTCGCGGGTGGTCAGTGTGGGTGAGGGGGCGGCGGTGGCCGAGGATGCCGTGCCGCGGGACGTGGAGGATCTGCGCGTGGTTGCCACGCGGGCGAGCCTAGCCAGACCGATAGGTTTCCCTCATGACCGGTTCCGCTTCCGCGCGTCCTGAGGACAGCCGGCGACAGCCTGCGTCGTACCCCCGTGTACGAGCGGCACGTCGCCCTCGGCGCGAAGATGGCCGACTTCGGCGGCTGGTCGATGCCGATCGACTACCCGGGCGGTGGCGTGCGGCGCGAGCATCTGGCGGTCCGGGAACGGGTCGGGCTGTTCGACGTCAGCCACCTCGGCACGATCGAGGTGCGCGGGGCCGGCGCGGCCGACCTGGTCGACTCGCTGCCTGACCAACGACCTGGGCCGCATCGCCGCGGGCCAGGCGCAGTACACCCTGTGCTGCACGTCGGACGGCGGCGTCGTCGACGACCTCATCGTCTACCTGCGGGCCGAGGACGACGTGCTGCTGGTTCCGAACGCGGCCAACTGCGCCGAGGTCGCCGCCCGGCTCGCGGCGGCCGCCCCGGAGGGGGTGAGCGTGGCCGACAGGCACGGCGACTTCGGCGTGCTCGCCGTCCAGGGCACGCTGTCCGACGAGGTGCTCGACGCGGTGGGGCTGCCGACCGGACACCAGTACATGCACTTCGAGACCGCCGACTTCGCCGGCGACCCGATCACGGTCTGCCGTACGGGGTACACAGGCGAACGAGGATACGAACTCATCGCCCCGGCCGAGATCACCGGGGCCCTCTGGGATGCCGTGCTGGAGCAGGTCTCGGCCCGCGGTGGGTTGCCGGTCGGTCTCGGTGCCCGGGACACGCTGCGCACCGAGATGGGATACGCCCTGCACGGCCACGAGCTGTCCGACCGGATCGGCCCGGTGGCGGCCCGGCTCGGCTGGGCGGTCGGCTGGGACAAGCCGGCATTCTGGGGCCGGGAGGTGCTGCTGGAGCACCGTGCGGCCAAGACCGGACGGATCTCGCGCGGACTGCTGGCCCTGGAGCGTGGCGTCCCACGGGCGGACATGGCCGTGCTGGACGCAGAGGGTGCCGAGGTGGGCCGCACCACCTCGGGCACCTTCGCGCCGTCCCTCGGCCAGGGCATCGCCCTGGCCCTGCTCGACCGAGCGGTCGCCGTGGACGACGAGGTGTTCCTCGACGTGCGGGGACGACGGCTGCGCGCCCGCGTGGTCAATCCGCCCTTCGTCGCCCCGCACGTCCGCGAGGAGTGACCGCCGCCTTCCCGTTGGTGGCAGGTGGGGGCCGGTGGCGCTGCCGAGGCCACTCAGCCGACGCGGCCGGCGGCCAGCACCGCCTCGATCTCGACACGGTGCGGGATCGAGGACTGCGCCCCCCGCCGCCCGACCGCCAGGGCCCCCGCCGCGGACCCGACCCGGGCCGCCTCGGTCAGCGTCGCGCCCCGTCCGATTTCGCAGACCAGCGCGCCGAGGAAGGAGTCCCCGGCGGCCACGGCGTCCACCGACGTGACCTCGACCGCGGGCACCCGGTGCTCGCCGTCCGGTCCAAGGATCAGGCAGCCCCGCTCGCCCATGGTGATCACCACCGAGCCGCACCCCAGGTCCCGCAGCGCTCGCGCGGCGAGCGTGGACCAGCCGCCGTCCGGTGCGCCCGTGGTCCAGCTCGCTGACCCACTCGGCGACGCCAGGGCGGTCAACGTGCGGGCCTCGGTCTCGTTGACCACGAGGACGTCGGTGAGGGACAGCAGCTCGGTGATCGCGGAGGTCCCGGCGGACGGTACCGGGCTCGGGTTGATGACCACGAGCCCACCAGCCGCGCGGGCCCGGCGGGCCGTCGCGACCACGGCGTCCAGGGGGACCTCCAACTGGCACAGCAGCACGGTGCCCGGTCCGACCAGGGACGCCGCACACTCGACCTGCGCCGCCCCGACGGTGGCGTTGGCCCCTGGTGACACCGCGATCAGATTCTCCCCGTCGGCGGCGACCATGATCATCGCCAGGCCCGGTGGGCGCGTTGGTCCGGTCGATCCCCGCCACCTCGATGCCGTCGGCGGCCAACGCCTCCACCAGGAGCCGGCCGTCGTCGTCGTCGCCGACCACGCCGACCATGGACGCCGTGGCCCCGGCCCGGGCGGCGGCCACCGCCTGGTTGGCCCCCTTGCCGCCACCGCCGCGTCGGTGTCCACTGCCCAGCCGGGTCTCGCCCGGTCCGGGCAGCGTGGCGACGTCGACCACGAGGTCGACGTTGAGGCTACCCAGGACCACGACCGCAGCCGGCGCCCGTCCTCGGTCCGTTCCATCCTCGCTCACCGGGCTACCTCCCTGACGTCATCGTTCCTGCGTCTCGACGTGTCAGCCGGCCCCGGCCGACAGCGCCACCAGGGCGGCGGCAAGGCACAACTCGACCGACCAGCCCAGGGTGTCGCCGGTGACCCCGCCCAGGCGTCGCACCACAACCACCAAGGCGACCACGCAGGTCGCCGCACCGGCCAGGATCGCGATCGGACCAGCCGGGCCCAGCCCGACCCAGGCCGGCCCGGCGGCCACGAGCACCAGCAGGGCCGGCACCGGTGCGGGCAGGCTCGAGGCCACGGCCGCGCCCAGGCCATCGGGGCGGGCCGGCGGCACGGGCCGCACGCAGGAGATCGGCAGCGCCAAGCGCGATGCCGTCAGCGCCACGGTGCACACGATCGGGCCGCGCTCGGACAGCGCCTGGGAGAGGGCCAGGACCTGGATCAGTAGCACCAACACCAGAGTGGACACGCCCACCGGTCCGACGTCGCCGCGACGCATCACCTCCAGGGCGTGCGCGCGGGTCCGCCCCCCGGCGAGACCGTCGGCGGTGTCCGCCAGTCCGTCCAGATGGAGCCCGCGGGTGGCGAGCGCCCAGCCGGCGACCACCAGAGCAGCCACCACGCCCGGGCCAAGTCCGGCGGCAGCGCCCGCCCAGGCCACGGCCGATCCCGCCGCCCCGAGCAGCAGACCCGCCACCGGGGCCAGCGCCATCGCACGGCCCGCTCGGGGCTGGTCCACCCGTGAGGGGGGCTCTACCGGCCAGCAGGTCAGCGTTCCGGCACAGAGCCGGACGCCGTCCCGCCAGGGCCCGGGGCCAGGGCTCACCGCCGCAACAGCGCGGCGGCCTCGCGCAGCATGACCTGGGCGATCCGGGCTCCAGACCCGTCCTGCAGCGACGCCCCCAGGTTGAGCAGTGGTTCCAGGTGCATCGAGGCGACCGCCTTGTCGAAGGGCCCGCCCTGACCGCACTGCGCCGACTGCCACCACTGGTTGGCCGAGTAGCCGATCCGCCGGGCGAGCAGGGCCGCCGCGGTGGCCCCGGCACCGTCCAGCAGAACCGGTGTGCGGCGCACCGCCGCGGTCAGGGCCGCCGCCGTGCCGGCTGCCAGAGCGGGGTCGGCGAGTTCGTGCAGCAGGGGCTCCACGTCCTGGGCCACGATCGTGCCGCCCACGCCCCGGGTGAGGTCCCGACCCAGGTGTGTGCCGAGGTCGTGCAACCCGTCCCGCAGCGCGATGACCTCGCGCGTCCAGTCCTCGTCGTCCATCTCTCGGGTCATCGGCCACTCGGCGGCCTCGATCGGGTCCAACGGCAGGAGGGCGGCGACGGCGATCCGTTCGACCGGTCCTCGGGGCGCGTCCGTCCGATCCGGCAGCGTCACCAGGAGCAGTTCGGTGCCGGAGTCCACCGACTCGTTCACCTGCTCGATGCCCCAGACGATCGCCTCGTCGACCCCCGTGGCGGGCGTCCCGCCCAGGACGAGCACGCGTTCGGGGGCGGGGGCCCGGTCGTCGCCGCGCGCTCCCGCCCACCAGGCGGCCAGCACGCCGAGCCGCCCGGCCGCCCGGAGCAGTCCTGCCTCGTCCAGGCGAAGCCGTGCCCGGCTGGCCGCGGCGGCGTCGGGATCTCCGACCAGTGCCGCCTGGGCCATCAGCACGGACGATGCCGATTCAGTCATCGAGTTCCACCACGCGTCCGGCCACCACCAGCAGGCACGATTCCCCCTCACTCGCCAGCAATCGGTTCACCTCACCCAGACACTCGCGGAACAGGCGCCCCGACCCAGTGGCCGGCACCACGCCCCAGCCGGTCTCCTCCGACACCGCCACCACCCGGCGCGCGGCGCCGCGCCACGCGCTCACCAGGGCCGCAACCTCCCGCTGCCAGGCGTCCCGCCACCCTGGCTCGGCTGATGACTCGGCCGGGCCGTCGTGGCACTCGGCCCGCTGCCAGGCTCCCGAGCGCTCGAGCGCACCGGTCACCCAGGTGCCGAGGGAGTCCAGGAGCAGGGCGGGCCCGGGGCGGCGGAGCAGGTCGAGCTCGCCGGACTCCTGCGTCACCCAGGACTGCGGCCGTCGCGCCCGATGCCGGCGCACCCGATCTTCCCAGTCCGGGTCGCCGCCGTCGGGTGGGGGTCCGGTGGCCAGGTAGACCACCTCGGGCTCGGCGGCGAGCAGGTCCTCGGCGACGGCCGACTTGCCCGATGCCGCCGGGCCGAGCACGAGCGTCCGTTCGGGGGCTGCCAGCCGGTGGCGATCTGCGTCGTCGGGGCCCAGGTCGCACGAGCGTCCGACTGGGCGGACCCGCCAGTGGAGCAGCCGCCGGGCCAGCGACGGCCGAACCCCGTCGCCCTGCTGGTCGGCGCCGAGAGCCACCACGTCGCAGCGCGGTCCGGTGGCACCCGCACGGCGCAGCGCCGCCAGGTCGGCGGCCAGGCGCGCGGGTCCGTCAACGCCCGCCAGGTCGAGCACCACGGCGTCCAATCCGGCCCCGGCCAGGGCCTGCAGGCAGGCCGGGGGGAGCCCGGCGGTGTCCTCGGGGTCGGGCCCGGCCGGTGCCCACAGCACCGCGCGGCCACGCAGCCCGATGACGGCCGCTGCGGTCGAGGCGCGGCCCCGCCGGTCGGTGCCGGGCAGCGACAACAGCCGGACGGCGCCGTTGGCCGAGGCCCGTCCTGGCGGGGGCAACTGGTCGGGGCTCAACCCCTTGAGGCGGACGGGCGTTCCCGGCGCCTCGGGGTCCTCGACGGTCAGGACGGCGGTCGCCCGGTCGCCGTCGAGGACCGTGCTGACCTGGAACACGCGATCGAGCCTACCCAGCTACGGTTGGCTTCATGACCGCATGGACCTGGCAGTACCACCCCGTCGACGGCGGCGACATGACGCCCGATCGGGTGAGTGCACCCGAGGGCGGCTTCCCCAGCCAAGCCGAGGCGGAGAGCTGGGTGGGCGAGAGCTGGCCGGAGCTGTTGGAGTGCGGCGTGGACTCGGTGAGCCTGCTGCATGAGGGCCGGATCGTCTACGGCCCGATGAGCCTGCGTCCCTTGGAGTGAAGCCGCTGGAGTGAATCCGCGGGTCAGGCGTCAGGTGGGGAACTCGCCCCTGGCGACCTGGGGCCGGGGCAACCGCGTGCGCCGCATCTGCAGTGACCGCATCATCCCGTAGGTCGCGGCGCCGGCTGCCTTGTCGCCGAACCGCGCCTCCGTCTCGATCTTGAGCTTGCGGCGCAGCAGGTAACTCTCGACCGCCACGGCGATCATCACGGTCCAGATCAGTCCGGTGGCCACCAGTTGCAGCACCGGGGCCCGCACCAGGCTCAACGCGAGCGCGATGATCGCGAAACCGAGGAAGTACTCGCCCAGCCCCCGCCGGGCGTCGACGTGATCGCGCACCCACCGTCGCGCCGGCCCCCGATCGCGCGGGGGCAGATGGCGTTCGTCCCCGGTGAACATGGCCTGCCGCTGCAGGGTGCGCTCGGCGTCGCGCTCGAGTTTGGCCGCCCGGCGGGCGGCCCTGCGCTCCTCCTTGGTGGCATTCGCGGACACGGGGCTGCCGCCGACCAGCGGCTTGTAGTTGCGCCGCTCCGCCTCACGCCGCCGGGGGGTGGGGCGGCCCTTGCCGCCCACCTTCGGTTCGGACATGCCCGACGTCGCCCGGGCCGCCTCTTCCTTGGCCGTGACGTCCTTGCCACCTCTGCCGATCCCGAACACGCATCCAGCCTACGGGACGGGCGCCGCGCTAGTTTCGGCCCCATGGCCGACTCGACCCGTCCTGCCCGCATCCCCGGCGTCCCATCGATCGACGTCGAGACCCTGCGTCATCGAGTCGAGACTCAGCGCGAGCTGATCCGCCGCGATCTGGAGCGGCTGGTCCGCATCCCCAGCGTGTCCCAGCCGTCGTTCGACCGCGGCCAGGTCGAGGCGAGTGCTCTCGCGGTCGCCGACCTGCTGCGCGGTGCCGGACTGCCCGAGGTGGACATCCTGCGGGTGGCATCACCGGTCGCCGGCGCCGAGGGCGCCCCTGCCGTGGTCGCCCACCGGGACGGCCCGCCAGGAGCGCCGACCGTGCTGCTCTACGCCCATCACGACGTCCAGCCACCCGGGACGGACGATGACTGGTCGAGCCCTCCCTTCGAGCCCACCGAACGGGACGGTCGTCTGTACGGCCGCGGCGCCGCCGACGACAAGGCGGGGATCTGCGTGCACCTGGCCGCGTTGCGCGCCCTCGGCGATGACCTGGCCGTCGGGGTGACCGTGTTCGTCGAGGGTGAGGAGGAGATCGGCTCACCCACCTTCGACACCTTCCTCGCCGAGCATCGACGGCGGCTCGCGGCCGACGTCATCGTGGTCGCCGACTCGGCCAACTGGCGGATCGGGCAACCGGCCCTGACCACCAGCCTGCGCGGTCTGGTGGACGGGATCATCGAGGTGCGCACCCTGGACCACGCCGTTCACTCGGGCCTGTTCGGGGGCGCCGTGCCGGACGCGACGACCGTCCTGATCCGCCTGCTCGACTCCCTGTGGGACCCCTCGGGCGCGGTGGCGGTCGCCGGTCTGGACACCGACGTCGACGCCGAACAGGGCCCGCCGGGCGCAGGCCATTCGACACCGGAGTATCTCGAGGCGGATCTGCGCGCCGACGCGGGGGTGCTGGACGGCGTCCATCTGATCGGGCGCGGTGACCTCGCCGCGCGGATCTGGCACCGACCGGCCCTGACGATCATCGGGACGGACCTGCCGGACATCGCCCGCGCCTCGAACACCCTGCAGCCCTCGGTCCGCGCCAAGTTCTCCCTGCGGGTGCCCCCCGGCCGCGATCCGCAGGCCGCCTTCGACGCGGTCGCCGCCCATCTGCGTGATCGGGCGCCCTGGGGTGCGCAGGTCGACGTCCGCCTCAACGAACTCGCCTCACCCTGGGCCGGCGACCTCGACGGAGACGTCTACGACGCCGCACGCTGGGCCCTCGAACAGGCCTGGGGACACCCGGCGGTCCACATGGGCGTCGGTGGGTCGATCCCGTTCATCGCCTCGCTCCAGCAGATCTACCCGGACGCCGCGGTTCTGGTCACCGGTGTCGAGGATCCCGACACCAGGGCGCACGGCGCCGACGAGTCGCTGCACCTGGCGGAGTTCGAGCGGGCCTGTCTGGCCGAGGCGCTCCTGCTGGCCGCGCTGGGCAGGCGGTGATCGGGGTCGGCGTCAGGTGTGGTCCTCGAGCCGGATGTGTCGCTGGGCGGGCAGATCGGTGGTCGCGCCGATCATCCGGCCTCCACGACGGATGGCCTCGGTGATCGCCTCGGGTGGCAGCGCCGGGGCCCAGAGGTGTCCCTGACCGATGTGGCAGCCGGCCGCCCGCACGAATCGTGCCTGCTCGATGGTCTCGATCCCCTCTGCCACGATCTGCATCCCCTGGCCCGTGCCGAGGTCGGCGATGCCGCGCAGCAACGCCTGCCCCTCCACCGTCTCGTCGGAGACGAACGCCTTGTCGATCTTCAGAACGGTCACCGGCAGCCGTCGCAGGTAGTTGAGCGAGGAGTAGCCGGTGCCGAAGTCGTCCAGGGCGAGCGTGAGACCGATCGCCGAGAGCTGGGCGAGCCTGGTCATGGCGGTGTCCAGGTCGTCCACCAGCGCCGACTCGGTGATCTCCAGAACCAGCGCTGCCGGGTCGATGCCGGTCTCCTGCACCGTGTCGATCACCGCGGCCACCAGGTCGGTGGCGGCGAGCTGGCTGGGGGCCAGGTTCACCTCCATGACCAGCGGGTAGGCATCGGGGAACCCCTGTTGCCAGTCGGCGAGCCGGCGGCAGGCCTCATCCAGCACCCACTGCCCGATCCGGCCGATCTGGCCCGTGGCCTCGGCCAGGGGGACGAACACCGCCGGCGAGATGGGTCCCCGCTCGGGGTGCTCCCAGCGCAGCAGCGCCTCCACGCCGTGCAACGTGTGGGTCTCCAGGTCGACCAGAGGCTGGTAGAGCAGTCTCATCTCGCCTCGGTCGATCGCCGAGACCAGCTCCGCCGACAGTTCGGTGCGCTCACGGGTCTGATCGTGCATGGCGGGTTCGAAGACGACGCTGTGCCCGGTACCGCGGTTCTTCGCATAGCTGAGGGCGACATCGGCGTTCCGGACCAGCTCGACGGCGCTCACGCCGGCTCCCGGGGAGGCCAGCGCCAACCCGATCCCGGCCCGCACGGAGATCATCCGCCCCTCGATGTCGATCGGCTGGCCCAGGGTGCTCGCCAGCCGGTCGACGACGTCCCGGGGGCTGCCCTGGTGGCGGGTGTCGGTGACCAGCACCGCGAACTCGTCGCTGCCCAAGCGTGCGACGACGCTGCGCCGCGGCACGCTGCGATGGATCCGCGCACCGACCGTCCGCAGCAGTCGGTCGCCCAGCTCGTGACCGAAGCTGTCGTTGACCGACTTGAAGGCGTCCAGGTCGATGAGCAGCACCGCCACCCGTGGGGTGGTGCCCGTGGCCGCGGCCGTGGGCGGGGACGTGGCGAGCGCCTCCTCGACCTTCTCGGTGAACAGCCGGCGGTTGGCCAGCGCGGTCAACTCGTCGTGCGTCGCCTGGTACTGCAGGGTTCCGACCAGCGCCGTCAGCCGATCCCGGGCGTAGATGATCGCCCGGCTCATCTGACTGAACTCGTCCGAGCCGGACAACGGACTGGTCTGGTGCACGGCGCCGTTGGTCACGGTGGAGATGTCGGCCAGAACGGTGCGGACGTCGTCCGTGGTGGCCCGGAACAGCGCCGCCAGCAGATAGAACACGAGGGCCAGCACGATCAGCGTGAGCATCAGCGGTTGGGCGCGCTCGGCGATCAACCGATCGCTGCGTTGGACCAACAATTGGTCGAGGGCCGAGCCGACCCCGCCGGCGAGCGAGGTGGCGGAGGAGGACAGACCGGTGAGGTCGATCGGCGCGTTCGTGTCGGCGTCGGCAGCGGTCTGCAGTTCGCTCGCGTAGTTCCTGGCCGCGTCGTTGAGCGACCAGGACTCGGCCGAGACCTGGCCGTGCAGGCCCGGCCACGAACTCCACGTGGTGGCGGTGGCCAGGTCGTAGCCGATCTGGCTCGCGGTGTCGGTGAAGTCGGCGGTGCTCACGCTCAGGTCGAGGGAGTCCGATGCGTCGCCGGCGGACCGCAACGCCTCGATCTGGACGGCGGACAGCATCAGGCGGGGAAGCCGGTCGATCAGGATCTGGACCAGGTAGTAGGAGTCCAGATCGGGGTCGAGGGTCATCTTCGAGGCGTCGGCCACGGTCGTGGCCAGCACCTGCGCCTGCCGGGCCGCCGTCTCGGTGCCGGCGTTGAAGTCGGCCGAACTCAGCAGGGGATCGGTCAGGCTCACGACGCTCACCCGCAGGGTCTGCCACTGCGAGACGACACCGAAGTCCTCTCCGTGCTGGGCCACGGCCGCGTCGAGCTCCCTCACGATGCTCATCCACCCGTCGGTGGAGCGTTGCCCGTGCTGGCTGAGATTGCGCGATTCGGCGAGTTCGATCACCAGCCGGGTCAGGGGCAGGACGCAGTCGAGGCCGTCCCGCTCCGTGGACACCGCCGAGATCCGTTCGGTGTCGGCCCGGAACGCGGTGGTCATGCTGGTCAGCATCGGCAACAGCAGCAGGACGGCGATCAGCCCGAACTTGCCGGCAACGCCCAGCTGACGCATGAGGTGCATGCCCGGACGCAGCACACGTTGCATGCCGACCTCCCGAGTCCGCTGATCCGCGTCGACGGGCGCAGGCCGTCCCGAGCAGGATCGGCGCAGGCGGCTCGGCGCTTGATCGGCCGAGTGCGTGAGAGGGTCGCGGTATGCGTGTCCTGGTGGCCCCGGCCGCATTCGGGGCAGGGCTCGGAGCGGTCGGGGCGGCCCGGGCCATGTCTGCCGGGTGGTCGCGGCAGGAGCCCCGGGATGAGCTGACCGAGTGTCCCGTGACCGCCGGCGGTCCCGATTTCGTCGACGTGCTCCGCCGGCACCTCGAGGGCCGGGCGATCCAGGTCCCCGTCCACGCCGAGGGCGGCGACCCGGCGACGGCGACGCTGTTGCACGTGGCGGGACCGACCCCGACGGTCTTCGTGGAGAGTGCGCACGTCTGCGGGCCGCGCGGTGGCGTCGGCCCCGACCCCGCCCACCGGGGCTCGGCGGGGTTGGGCGCCGCGATCCGACATGCTCGATCCCTGGGGGCCGCCCGCATCGTCATCGGGCTCGGTGGCGAGGTCTGCCACGACGGCGGCGCCGGACTGCTCGCCGAACTGTCCGACTCCCGAAGCCCGCGGCTGCGAGCCGGTGGCCTCGCCCTTTCCGGGATCGGACCGGGCGAGCTGGACTTCCTGCCGGCGTTGCGGGAGGAGATGGCCGGGACGGACCTCGTCGCCGTCCACGACGATCCGTGCCCGCTGCTCGGATTCCACGGCACCTCGGCGACCACCGCGCAGGACAAGGGCGCCACACCGGAGCAGGCCCAGCAGCTGGAGCGGGCGCTGTCCGACCTGGCCGCCGCCGCCTCCCGGGCGCTGGGTGAGCGGCCGGGTCGTGGCGGACCTGCCGCGGCCTCCGGTGCCGGTGCGGGCGGCGGGATCGGCTACGCCCTGTCTTTGCTCGGGGCTCGGCTCGTGCCCGGCCCGGAGTTCGCCGTGGACACCTTCGACCTGGCGGACCGGATGGCCCGGACGGATCTGGTCCTGACCGGTCGTCACGTCTTCGGCTGGCGATGCCTGCGTGATTCGCTCACCACCGCCCTGGCAGGCCTGGCGAGCCGGCGTGCCGTCCCCGTGGTGGTGCTCGCCGTCGGTTCGCAGGTCGGTCGGCGTGAGGCGCGGGCGGCGGGGGTCGACGCGCTGTACACGGTGTCGGGTGCGTCCTCGGACGACGACCGGGCGCCCGCAGCCGAAGAGCTGACGCAGGCGCTCGGCGAGCACGCCGCGCGGATCGCCCGGTCGTGGTCGATCGGGTGACCAGCACCGGCAGCCCAGGGTCGGATCGGCTCGACGGATCGACCAGGCGACGTATCCTTGGAATGAAACCGGACGTGGCCGACGCTGACGACGGCGTCCGCCGATGAACAGAACAGTTCACCGTTCCAGCCCACCGTTCACGGAGAGCGATTTATGAGCGTCGAGACCCAGACCGAGAACACGCAGCAGCCGGCTCACGACGTGCTGCTCACCGAAACGGCCGCCGCGATGGCCAAGTCGCTGCGCGACAAGGAGGGCCGCGCCGACCTGCGGCTGCGGGTCGAGGTCGCCCCCGGCGGCTGCCGGGGCCTGTCCTACCAGCTCACCTTCGACGACCAGCTGATGGACGGCGACGCCGTGCGGAGCTTCGACGGCATGGAACTGGTCGTCGACGAGTTCAGCCGCGACAAGCTGGTCGGCGCGACGATCGACTACGTGGAGACGCTGCAGAAGC
Source organism: uncultured Actinomycetota bacterium (assembly GCA_963750395.1). Taxonomy (GTDB): domain Bacteria; phylum Actinomycetota; class Actinomycetes; order Actinomycetales; family Kineosporiaceae; genus JADJPO01. Next base: position 32,918 of record CAVVQM010000015.1, read on the forward strand.
AGGGCTTCACCATCGACAACCCGAGCGCCCAGGCCAGTTGCGCCTGCGGGGACAGCTTCTGCTGAGCGTCGCCTCCCGCCTACGTGGACCGACCCGCACGGGCCGGTAGCGTGCACGCGTGCGTATTGCCGTCACCGGGTCCATCGCGACCGACCACCTGATGAGTTTCGGCGGACGTTTCGCCGACAGCCTGATCGCCGAGCACCTCGACAGGGTGGCCCTGTCGTTCCTCGTCGACAACCTGCAGATCCGCCGGGGCGGGGTGGCGGCGAACGTCAGCTTCGGGCTGGCCGCCCTCGGCGTCCGTCCATTGCTGGTCGGGGCGGTGGGCGAGGACTTCAGCGAGTACCGGTCGTGGCTCGAACGCCACGGTGTGGACTGTTCGGCCGTGCGCACCAGTGATCTGCTGCACACGGCCCGGTTCGTCTGTACCACGGACGAGGATCAGGCCCAGATCGCCTCGTTCTATGCCGGCGCGATGAGTGAGGCGCGCCTGATCGAACTCGGGCCACTGCACGATCAGGCCCCACTGGACCTGGTCCTGATCAGCCCCAACGACCCCGAGGCGATGCGGCGGCATACCGGCGAGTGCCGTCAGCGCGGACTGGCCTTCGCCGCCGACCCCTCCCAGCAGCTGGCCTGGTCGGACGGGGAGATGGTGCGCGAGCTGATCGACGGTGCGGACTACCTCTTCAGCAACGACTACGAGTCCGCGCTGATCCATGCCAAGACCGGCTGGGACGCCGACGAGATCGCCCGTCGGGTGAGGGTGCGGGTGACCACCCATGGCAGCAAGGGGGTCGTCGTGCAGGCTCGCGACGGCGAGCGGATCGAGGTTGCGGTGGTTCCCACGGACGACGTGATCGACCCCACCGGGGTCGGCGACGCCTTCCGCGCCGGGTTCCTCGCGGGGCTCAGCTGGTCCCAGCCCCTGGAGCGCTGCGCCCAACTCGGAGCCCTCCTGGCGACCCACGCGATCGAGACCGTGGGTCCTCAGGAGTACGTGCTCGCCCGCGGGAGCGCCCTGGCCCGGCTCACCGACGCCTACGGCGAGGAGACGTCGGCGGAGCTGGCTCCGTTCCTGTCCGCTCTGCCGGCCTGACCGGCGCCGCAGACCGGCACGATCGTCGAGCGGGAACCGACATGTGGCCCGTCCCGCCGCCGGCATCGGCCTTCGACTTCTCGGCCGCGCTGGCGGCGGCCGACCCCGGCCAGGACCTGATCGCGGTGGGCGGGGACCTGGCGCCCGCGACGATCCTCGGCGCCTACCGCGAGGGCGTGTTCCCGATGGGCGTGGGGCGCCGTGGCGGGCCCCCGGTCGGCTGGTGGTCTCCCGATCCGCGGGGGGTCCTGCCCCTGGACTCCCTGCGCGTGTCCAGGTCTCTGCGGGCCTCGCGCCGCCGTTTCGAGATCCGGGTGGACACCGCGTTCGACGCCGTGGTGGAGGGATGCGCCGACCCGGCCCGGCCCGGTGCCTGGATCACCCCCCAGATCCGGATGGCCTACGGGTTGCTGCACCAGCAGGGTTGGGCCCACTCCGTGGAGTGCTGGCACGAGGGTCGCCTGGTGGGAGGTCTGTACGGGATCGCCATGGCAGGCCTGTTCGCCGGCGAGTCGATGTTCCATCGACAACGCGACGCCTCCAAGGTCGCTCTCTGCGCCCTGGTCGACCTGCTCGCCGCCGCTGGGGACGACAGGCGACTGCTCGACGTCCAGTGGTCGACCCCGCACCTGCAGAGCCTGGGCGTGATCGCCGTCGACCGGCGTGAGTACCTGCGGCGGCTCTCCGCCGCGCTGCAGTGCGCTCCGATCCACTGGCCAGGGCACGGTGGGGGGTGATCCACGGGCCTGCGGCGGCGCGCGGGCGCGCAGAACGACGCGCCGCCCTCCGGCATGGCCACCCCACCTCTTGCGCGGCAGGGCCAGACGGTAGTGTGATCGGGTACGAGGCGGACCACCAGGGTGGGCCCGCCGCCTGGCCGTCATCCTGGGAAGGGCCGACGTTGCTGTCGCACGAACGGAGCCGCCGCGTACGTCGCGGCCTGGGTCGCCCGGTGGTGCTGCCGGTCGGCCTGTTGATGATCCTTCTGTCGGGCTGCACGTCCGAGGTCGAACGGGGATGGCTCCCGTCGACCCCGGAGACCACGGACCACACCGGACGGATCATCTCCCTGTGGAACGGGTCGTGGATCGCGGCGCTCCTCGTCGGAGTCCTGGTGTGGGGGCTGATGCTGTGGTGCATCGTCGCCTACCGGCGCCGTCGCGACGACACCGGTCTGCCCCCGCAGATCCGTTATCACGTGCCGCTCGAGATCATGTACACCATCATCCCGGTCATGATGGTCGGGGTGCTGTTCGTCTTCGTCCAGCAGGACCAGACGGCCATCGCCGACACCTCGAAGACCCCGGACGTACGGATCGAGGCCGTCGGCAAGCAATGGTCCTGGGACTTCAACTACCTCGACGACGACGTGCACGAGATCGGTCTTCAGGGCGAACTGGACGGCGAGCGCGGCATCGAGCAGGAACTGCCGACGCTCTACCTACCGGTGAACAAGCGGGTCCAGTTCGACATCCTGGCGCGCGACGTCGCGCACTCCTTCTGGGTTCCCTCCTTCCTGTACAAGATGGACGCCATCCCGGGCGTGCGGAACACCTTCCAGATCGTGCCCCAGCGCGAGGGCTTCTTCAAAGGCAAGTGCGCCGAACTGTGCGGTGAGTATCACTCCGAGATGCTGTTCAACGTACGAGTCGTGTCGCAGGCTGAATACGACGCGCGCATGGACCAACTGCGGGCGGCCGGCCAGACGGGCGCCCTGAGCGTCAACCTCGGGCGGGCAGACACCCCGCCGGGACCGGGTGCGGTTCCGGGCAACGAGCAGTACGTCGATCAGGGCACCGGGAGCGGAGAATGACGACCACGGCGGAACCGACGACCAGCACGGTGCTCGTGCCGAGGCGTCCCAGCAAGGGCGAGCGGGTCATCAGCTGGCTGACGACCACCGACCACAAGGTGATCGGCAATCTCTACCTGGCGACATCGATGGTCTTCTTCGCGATCGGCGGCGTCATGGCTCTGGCGATCCGCGCCGAGCTGTTCGACCCGGGGATGCAGATCTTCCAGACCAAGGACCAGTACAACCAGTTCTTCACCATGCACGGCCTGATCATGCTGTTACTGTTCGCGACCCCCGCCTTCGCCGGCTGGGCCAACGCGATCATGCCTTTGCAGATCGGGGCGCCCGATGTGGCGTTCCCGCGGCTGAACATGTTCGCCTACTGGCTCTACCTCTTCGGGGGCCTGACCGCGGCGTCCAGCATGCTCACGCCGCAGGGCGGGCCGGCCTTCGGCTGGTTCATGTACGCGCCGCTGTCCAACTCGACCTACAGCCCGGGCCTCGGCGCCGACCTCGGCATCTTCGGCCTGGCTCTGGCCGGTTTCGGGACGATCCTCGGCGCGGTCAACTTCATCACGACGATCGTCTGCATGCGCGCGCCGGGCATGACCATGTTCCGGATGCCGATCTTCAGCTGGAACATCCTGGTCACGAGCGTGCTCGTGCTGGTCGCCTTCCCGCCCTTCGCGGCGGCGCTGTTCGGCCTGGGCGCCGACCGGCGCTTCGGTGCCCGGATCTTCGAACCCGAGAACGGCGGCGCCATCCTGTGGCAACACCTGTTCTGGTTCTTCGGTCACCCCGAGGTCTACATCCTGGCGTTGCCGTTCTTCGGCATCGTCTCGGAGATCTTCCCGGTGTTCAGCCGCAAACCGATCTTCGGCTACAAGGGTCTGGTCTTCGCGACGATGGCGATCGCCGGCCTCTCGGTGGCAGTGTGGGCGCACCACATGTACGTCACCGGTCAGGTGTCGCTGCCCTACTTCGCGTTCATGACGATGCTGATCGCGGTGCCGACCGGCGTGAAGTTCTTCAACTGGGTCGGCACCATGTGGCGAGGGTCACTGACCTTCGAGACGCCGATGCTGTGGAGTCTGGGCTTCCTCGCCACCTTCCTGTTCGGCGGCCTGACCGGGATCATCCTGGCCGCCCCGCCCCTGGACTTCCACGTCTCGGACACCTACTTCGTGGTGGCCCACTTCCACTATGTGATCTTCGGCACCGTCGTGTTCGCGATGTACGGGGGCTTCTACTTCTGGTGGCCCAAGCTCACCGGGAAGATGCTGAACGAAACGCTGGGCAAGTGGCACTTCTGGCTGACCTTCTTCGGGTTCCACACCACCTTCCTGATCCAGCACTGGCTGGGCGTGGAGGGTATGCCGCGGCGCTACCCGGACTACCTGCCCGAGGACGGTTTCACGCTGTACAACCAGATCTCCACCCTCGGTGCGGCGATCCTGGCGATCAGCTTCCTGCCCTTCCTCTACAACATCTACATCACCACGACCCGCGGCCAGCAGGTCGGTGTCGACGACCCGTGGGGATACGGCGGCTCGCTCGAGTGGGCGACCTCATGCCCGCCGCCTCGGCACAACTTCCACTCGTTGCCGCGGATCCGCAGTGAGCGCCCGGCCTTCGACCTGCATCATCCCGAGGCCGCCGCGGCATCGGTCACCCATCCCAGCGGCGACCTCCTGACCAGCCTGTACGGACCTGCCGATGTCAGGAGTCCCGATGGACGGCAGTCGAAGGACGGAGGGCAGCAATGAAGGTCGAAGCCAGGGTCTTCGGCTTCGGCGTTCCGTTCTTCGTGATCGTCGCGTTCGTCTACGGGTTCATGACGGACTGGAAGGAATGGGTCGGCTTCCCCGCGCTCCTGCTGACCGGGTTGCTTGCAGGGTTGATCGCCTTCTACCTCAACCTCACCGGGAGGCAGGTCGACCCCCGGCCGGAGGACGACCCGAACGCTCGGATCAGCGACCTGTACGGCGAGATGGGTGAGTTCGCGCCGCAAGTCGTGGTGGCCGTTGCCCCTCGCCTTCGGTGCCGCCATCGTGTTCATGGGCCTGGCGGTCGGCTGGTGGCTGATGTACATCGGCTTCGCGGTCAGTGTGGTGGCCATCGTCGGGTGGGTCTTCGAGTTCTATCGGGGCGAGCACGCCCACTGACTTGGAGCGTCTCGCGCATCATCGCCGTCCCGAGACGCCACAATGAACCCGTGATTCATCGGTTCATGGGACGCCGCGCGGCGTCGATCCTGTTGGTCTCGTGCCTGGCCGGCGTGCCCTTGGTGGCCTGCGAGGCCGCCACCGGGGGTCCGGGTGCGGCTGAGCAGGCACCTACCCCGGGCGCGAGTGCCGGCCGGTCGACGGTCGCTGGCGTCAGTACCGAGGTGACGCCACAGACGGTACTGAGTGTGGCCCCCGCCTCAGGCGCGACCGACGTCCGGCCGGACCGTCCGGTGACCGTGTCCCTTGTCGGCGGCGAGCTGACGGAGGTCAGTCTGGTCGACGGCGCCGACAAGGAGGTCGACGGTGAGGTCGACCAGACCGGCACCTGGCGCAACACGGGGCCCTTGACCCCCGGCAGCCTGTACACGGTGCGGGCTGCGGCCCGCGGCGATGACGGCGCCACGGTCAGGACGATCTCGACCTTCAGCACGGCCAAGGCCGCCAGGACGATCTCGTCCACCCTGATCCCGGGAGACGACTGGGTTGTCGGCGTCGGCATGCCGGTCATCGTCGTCTTCTCGAGCGCGGTGACGAACCGCGAGGCCGCCGAGAGGGCGCTGAGCGTGACCAGTACTCCGGCCGTCACCGGTGGCTGGCACTGGTTCTCCTCCACCGAGGTGCACTGGCGCCCGGTGAAGTACTGGCCCGCGGGCACCAAGGTCACGGTGAGGTCTGAGACCACGGGGGTGGAACTCGCCGACGGCGCGTGGGGCAGGCGGGCGGTCACCACCAACTACACGATCGGCAGCGCTCAGTTCCTCACCGTGGACATCGCCAAGCACTCGGTCTCCGTCAAGCGGGACGGGAAAGTCCTGAAGACTCTTCCAGTGACCACGGGCAAGCCCGGCTTCGCCACCCGCAACGGGGTCAAGGTGATCATGGACAAGGAGCGGCGGGTGCAGATGGACGCCGCGACGACCGGCGTCGACTCCACGGACCCTGACTACTACAACCTCGATGTCGAGTACGCCATGCGTCTGACCTGGAGCGGTGAATACTTCCACGCGGCGCCCTGGTCCGTCGGTTCCCAGGGGCGGGCGAACGTCAGCCACGGTTGCACCGGGCTGAGCACCGCCAACGCCAAGTGGCTCTACGACAACACCAAGATCGGTGACGTGGCGGTGTTCAAGAATGGATCCCGCAGCCTCGAATGGGGCAACGGCTACACCGATTGGAACCTGTCCTTCGCGAAGTACGACGCGAAGGCCTGAGCCCCGCAGTCCAGTTGCTCAGTGGTGTGCTCAGTGGGTGTGCTCAGTGGGTGTGCTCAGTGGGTGTGCTCAGTGGGTGGAGCTGCCGCCGCCGATCGCCGCGTGCCCGGTCACGCCGTCCTCGACCTCATGGTGGCCGTGCTCGTGGTGAGCCGCCTCGAGTTCGGCCGGGGTGACCGGGGTGACGGCGTCCTCGAAGTAGAAGTTCGACAGCCGGCGGCGCAGACCGCTCAGACCGCTGCGGGGTCGGCGGACACCGTTCTCGTCCTCCGTCGGCACCTCACCGACCGGTGCGTAGGCCTCGTACCCGACCAGGGACCAGCGCTTGTACTCGTCGAGGGGTTCGTGGACCTCGAAGTGCTCTCCGGTCTCCGTGCGCACGATCACGCCGGTCTCCCGGCCGTGCAGTACCTTCTCCCGGTCTCGGCGCTGCAGACCCAGGCAGATCCTCTTCGTGATCACGAAGACCAGCGGGGGCAGCACGATCAACAGCACTCTCAGGGTGTTGGTGATGTCGTTGATCGACAGCTGCAGCTTCACGGCGATGATGTCGTTGCCGCCGCTGATCCAACCGATCGTGTAGAACGTCAGCGCCATCATGCCGAGCCCGGTGCGGGTGGGGGCGTTGCGCGGACGGTCCAGCAGGTGGTGCTCGCGGCGGTCGCCGGTCACCCACTGCTCGATCCACGGGTACAGGAACCAGGGAATCGTCATCAGCCCCGGGATGATCAGGGCCGGGATCAGGACGTTGAACGAGTAGGTGAAGCCGCCGAGGGTGAACTCCGTGAAGCCAGGTGTCAGTCGGACGAATCCGTCCAGCCAGCCCATGTACCAGTCAGGTTGGGACCCCGCGGTCACGGGGGAGGGGTCGTACCCGCCGTAGGCCCAGATCGGGTTGATCGTGATCAGGGCGGACATCAGCGTGATGACCCCGAACACGATGAAGAAGAATCCGGTCATCTTCGTCATGTAGATGGGGAACATCGGGTAGCCCACGACGTTCTTGTTGGTCCGCCCCGGTCCGGGGAACTGGGTGTGCTTCTGCACCACCAGCATCACCATGTGGGCGCCGATCAGGGCCAGGAAGATCGCCGGCAGCAGCAGCACGTGGATCGTGTACAGCCGCGGGATCAACATCTCGCCGGGGAACTCCCCGCCGAACAGGAAGAAGCTCAGGTAGGAGCCGACGACCGGGATCGCCAGGATGATGCTGGAGGCGATGCGGATACCCGTGCCGGAGAGCAGGTCGTCCGGCAGGGAGTAGCCGGCGAATCCCTCGATGATGCCGAGCACCAGGAGGACGCAGCCGACCAACCAGTTGAGCTCGCGCGGCTTGCGGAACGCACCGGTGAAGAACACGCGCATCATGTGGACCGTCATGGCCACGACGAAGATCAGCGCGGCCCAGTGGTGCACCTGACGCATCAACAGGCCGCCGCGCACGTCGAAGGACAACCGGACCGTGGAGGCGTAGGCCTCCGAGACCTGTTGCCCGGCCAGCGGGGCGTAGATGCCGTCGTAGGTGGTGTGGCCGGCACTGGGGATGTAGAAGAACGTCAGGAAGGTGCCCGACAGGAGGAGGACGACGAAGCTCCACAGAGCGACCTCGCCGAGCATGAAGGACCAGTGGTCGGGGAAGATCTTGCGCGCCAGGAACTTGAAACCCTTGCTGGCACCCAGGCGCTCATCGGTCCAGTTGGCCAGTCCCGCGGCCGTCTTCTCGGTCGTGCTGGTCATCCGCGCTCCCAGAAGCTCGGTCCGACAGCCTCATTGAATCCGCTCTTGGCGACGAGGTAACCCTCGTCGTCGACAGTGATCGGCAACTGCGGCAACGGTCTCTTGGCCGGGCCGAAGATGACCTTGCAGTTCTGTGTCACATCGAAGGTCGACTGGTGGCACGGGCACAGGAGGTGGTGGGTCTGCTGCTCGTACAAGGCTACCGGGCAACCCATGTGAGTGCAGATCTTGGAGTAGGCGACGATTCCGTCATAGGCGCCCTCCTGCGACTGGGCGTCCAGCAGGGTCGGGTCTATGCGGATGAGCAGGACCGCCGCCTTGGCCTTCTCGTCCAGGTAATGCGGCGTCTCCTCGGTGAGTTCCTCCGGGACGACGTGCACGACCGCCCCCTGGGCGAGGTCCGAGGCCCTGATCTTGCCGCCCTCGGGGTCCTTGGCGAGGGCCATCCCCGCGTCCCACATGGTCTCGGAGAGCTTGGACTTGGGCAACGGGCCCAGGTCGCGGAGGAAGACCAGCCCTGGCAGCGGGAACAGCGCGAGCGCACCGATCAGGGAGTTCCGGATCAGCGGGCGGCGGCCCAGACCGGTCTCGGCCCCGGCCTCGGCGAAGATGCCGATCGCCCCCTCGCGGTCCTCGTCGCTGCCGCGAAGGTCGTGGCGCTCCTCGATGCGCTCCTCGTCCGGCATCAGCGTCTTGGCCCAGTGCACCGCACCGATGCCGAGCGCGAAGAGTGAGACGAACATGCCGAGACCGATGAAGGTGGTCGACAGACGCACGTTCGTCAGGTGCTCGGTCATGTCCGCGCCGTCGAGCTTGACCGCGAAGTAGGCGACCAGCGCGCCGATCGTGCCGATCGCGGACAGGCCGAACAGGGTGGCGACCTGCCGCTCGGCCCGCTTGGCGGCCTTGGGGTCGACGTCGGTCAACCGGTTGCGGTGCTGGGGCAGGCCCGGGTTGGCGAACGGCTGCCCGATCGGGGCCAGACTGCCCGCCCGCTCGCGGGGCTGCGGCGTCCCGCCGGAGGTCGTCGTCTCGAGGTCACTCATGACGCCTTGGCTCCCAACCACACCGCGACACCGATCAGTAGGCCCAGTCCCAGCAGCCAGGCGACCAGGCCCTCGGCGACGGGGCCGAAGGAGCCCAAGGTCACCCCGCTCGGCGAGGGCGCTTCCTGAATGGTCTTGAGGAAGGCGATGACGTCGCGCTTGTTCTCCGGACTGATGGTCTGGTCGGAGAAGACGGGCATCGACTGCGGTCCGGTCACCATCGCCTCATAGATGTGGGTCGGGGTGACCTCCTTCAGTGACGGCGCGTACTTGCCACGGGTCAGAGCCCCGCCGGAGCCTGAGAAATTGTGGCACATCGCGCAGTTCGTCCGGTAGATCAGCGAGCCTTCGGAGACATCCCCCTGGGCCGGGTCGACCGCCTCGGCCGAGGGGATGGCGGGACCGGGGCCCAGCGAGGCGACGTAGGCCGCCATCTGCTGGATCTCCTCATCGCTGAACAACACCTTGTTCTTGGGCGCCTGGGGGCCGGTGTTCTGCATCGGCATCCGGCCGGTGCCGACCTGGAAGTCCACCGAGGCGGCGCCGACACCGACGAGGGACGGCGCGTTGCGTCGTCCCTCGGCGTTCAGCCCATGGCAGGTGGAGCAGTTCGCCAGGAACAGGGCCCTGCCGGCGGCGACGTCGTCCTGGGAGGTGGCCGCGGCGGAGGCCTTGCCCGGCGTCACCGCGGCGTAGAGCAAACCCATGACGAACAGGCCGACCATCAGCAGCACTGCTGTGGCCAGCGGGTGTCGCCGCTTGGCGGCGAGTGCACTCACATCGGTCTCCTGATCGGACGAGGTCGAAAGCCGGACGGGACGCGCACGCGGCGGTCTACTTCAGCACGTAGATCACGAAGAACAGGAAGATCCACACCACGTCGACGAAGTGCCAGTAGTACGAGGTCACGATCGCACCGGTGGCCTCGTGATGGCCATATCGACGGACCGCGTAGCTTCGAGCGATGATCAGCAGGAAGGCGATCAGGCCCCCGGTGACGTGCATGCCGTGGAAGCCGGTGGTGATGTAGAACACCGAGCCGTACCCGGACGCGGACAACGTCACGCCCTCGGCCACCAGGTGCGCGTACTCGTAGACCTGGCCGGCGACGAACAGCGCGCCGGCGACGTAGGTGAGCACGTACCACTCCCGCATGCCCCAGTTCTTCCACCCGTCCTGACGGGTCCAGGGAGCCCACCAGCTGCCTCGGGCCCTGACCTGGTAGCGCTCCGCCGCGAACACGCCCATCTGGCACCACACGGAACTGAGGACCAGGTTGATGGTGTTGGCGGTGGAGAAGGGGATGTTCAGCTTCGCGGTCTCCTGAGCCCACTCGATCGGGAGCACGGATCGGAGCGTGAAGTACATCGCGAAGAGCCCCGCGAAGAACATCAACTCACTGGCCAGCCAGATGATGGTGCCGACTTGGACCATGTTCGGCCGGTTAACCGTGACAGGACTCGGTGCGCTGTCTACTGCGGATGCGGTCGCCACGGGGTCATTATTGCCTTAACCCGACGGCCAGCCGTAGGGGGGTCGGCCATCCGGCGTGCCGCCGCCGGTCGAGGCGCCTGCGATGGCGTGCCTGAGCGGCCGCTAGCATTCCTTGGCGGCCGGTGTCAGCCGGCGCCGATCATCCCACTCGACGGAGACGAGCCGAGCGATGACCAGCCTGTCGGTCCTGCTGTACAGCGACGACGTGGACACCCGCGAGGCGGTACGACTGCCGTGGGCCGTCGCCCGGCAGCCGACCTGCCGGTCGTCGACGTGGACCGAGTGCGCCACCGCCGCCGCTGTGATCGAGGCGCGTGGACGGAGGCGGATTCGATCTGTTGATCCTGGACGGCGAGGCCGTGCCGGCCGGAGGCATGGGGCTGTGCAAGCAGCTCAAGGAGGAGATCTACGAGTGCCCTCCGATGCTGGTCCTCATCGGGCGCCCGGACGACGCCTGGCTGGCCACCTGGTCGCGTGCGGACCAGGTGGTGCCGCATCCCGCTCGACCCCATGGCGTGGCCGAGGCGGTCGCCGAGCTGGCCCGTCAGCGACTGACCGCCTGATGAGCTCGGGCACCTCTACCGTCGCCCGGGACTGGCCGGAGCTGCTCGTCAGCCTGATCGCCGGGCAGACATGAGCCGTGCGACACCGCGTGGGCCATGGACCAGGTGATGACGGGATCGGTCACACCGACCCGGCTGGCCGCCTTCCTGGTCGCGCTGCGCGCGAAGGGCGAGACGGTCGAGGAGGTCGCCGGCCTCGTCCGACGCCATGCTCGCGCATGCGGTCCGCATCGATGTGCCCGGACCGACCGTGGACGTCGTGGGCACCGGCGGGGACCAGCAGACATACCGTGAACATCTCCACGATGGCGGCCCTGGTCGTGGCGGGGACCGGACGGCGCGTGGTCAAGCACGGAAACAGGGCCGCCTCCTCGGCCTCGGGGTCGGCCGACGTGCTGGAGGCGCTCGGGGTGCGCCTGGACCTCCCGCCGGCCCGGGTCGCCGAACTGGCGACCGAGGTGGGCATCACCTTCTGCTTCGCCCAGGTGTTCCACCCGGCGTTCCGCCACGCGGGACCGACGCGCCGCGAGCTGGGAGTGCCCACCGTGTTCAATCTGCTCGGTCCGCTGACCAACCCGGCGCAGCCGGCCGCGACAGCCGTCGGGGTGGCCGACGTGCGGGTGGCTCCGCTGATCGCCGGCGTGTTGGCCGAGCGCGGCGCCAGTGCCCTGGTGTTCGTGGGAGAGGACGGGCTGGACGAGTTGTCGACGGCGGCGCCCTCGCGGGTCTGGCAGGTCTCGGGTGGGCAGGTCGACACCCAGCGTCTCGACGCGGCTGACCTCGGTCTGCCGCGCGTGGAGCTGTCCGCGCTGATCGGGGGCGACCCGGAGCACAACGCGGGCGTGGTCCAGGCGGTGCTGGAGGGGCAGAAGGGCCCCGTACGCGACGCGGTGCTGCTCAATGCGGCCGCCGCCGTCGTCGCCGCGGACGGCGTGGAATCGGCTCCGGCGCCGGGGGCGCCGTTGGCCGGACGGATGGCCCGGGCGTTGACCGAGGTGTCCGAGGCGGTCGACAGCGGACGAGCCGCCGACGTGCTGCGCCGTTGGGTGGCCGCCAGCGCCGGTTGAGGTGTGCGGGTTTGGTTCGGGTCAGCCCTCTTCGAGGCCGATCGAGAAGGCTGCCTCGAGGTCGTGCCGGGAGTAGGCGCGGAACGCCAGGTAGGTCTGGGTCCGCCGGACGCCGGCGACCTTGCTCATCCGATCGGCGATCACGTCCGCCAGCTGGTCGTGCTCCGGCAGCCTGACGATCGCCACCAGATCGACGTCCCCGGTCACCGAGTACACCTCGCTGACGCCCTCGATCTCGGCGATGGCCGTGGCGGCCTCCGGGATGGAGTCGGGCTCGGTGTGCACGAGCACGATGGCTGTGATCACGGCTCACCTCGGCATTGCGCCGGTCGGCGGCCGGCGGGTCCGGCCGGTCGCCTCCGAGCCTAACGCCGGGCCGAGACCGGTCAGCTGCTCCAGGTGCGCGTGCGCCCCGCGGGTCGGGCAGGTCCACTCGCCGTCCAGTTCGACCAGGCGGACCCCCGGCTGCTCGAGCCAGCGCAGCACCTGTTCGGCCTCCTCCGGGTGAGCCGCCGGCTTCGGCGGCAGCGGCGCGGGCACCTGCTCCCCGCTCGCCTGCAGCGCTTCGGCGAACGTGCATCGGATCGGCACCGGGTGGGCTGACCGTGGTCGCGGCCAGCCGCCCGTGCCGGACCAGCACCAGTTCCCAGCCGCCCTCTGCGGTGGCCCGGGCTGCCAGGAGTTCGCGGGTGGCGGCCAGCGGAGCGAGACGCTGGCTCCGTCCGCTGCCCCGGATCAGGGCCAGCAGCCGGTCGCGGTGTACGGCCGCGGCCTCGAATCTCTGCTCCGCGGCGGCGGCGGCCGCGCGGTCCAGCAGGTACCGCACGACGTGGGAGGGATCCTCGGTGATCGCCCGGCGCGCGGCCTGTGCGATCTCGGCGTAGGCAGCCGGCTCGATCCCCCCGATGCACGGTGCGGCGCACCGGCCGATCTCGGCGAGCATGCAGGCCCGCGCCGTTGGGGCTCGGTGCCCGCGGCAGCCGAACGGTGCACTGGCGCAGCGGAAGGGCAGCATGCAGGGCCGCCACAGCGGCGTCGGCCTGCGCTCGGGCGCTGAACGGTCCCAGATAGGCGGCGCGGTCGGGCAGCACGTCTCGGACCACCGACAGGCGCGGGTACGGCTCCTCGGTGAGCTTGACCCAGGGAGCACGGTCGGGGAACCGGGAGCGCCGGTTGTACGGAGGATGTGTGCTCGGCGATCAGGCGCAGTTCGCGCACCCTCGCCTCCAGGGGCGTCGCGCAGACCACCGGGGTGACCGATTCCGCAATCGCGATCATCTCGGCCATCCGGGTGCGCTTCTCGGTGGAGGTGAAGTAGCTGCGCACCCGGGAGCGGAGGTCCCGCGAGGTGCCGACGTAGAGGGGCCGTCCGCGCCCGTCCCGGAACAGGTAGACGCCCGGGGCGTTCGGCAGGTCGTCGGCCAGATGCCGCTTGCGGCGGGTGGTCTCCGGGACCCGGGTGCTGTAAGAGGCCAGTTCCTCCAGCGAGGTGACTCCGACCGGACCGAGTCGCTCCAGAAGTCCGTGCAGCACGTGCACCGTGGCCCGGGCGTCTGTCAGCGCGCGGTGGTCGGGGGCGACCGGGGAGCGAAAGAGCCGGGCAAGGCTGCTCAGCTTGTGATCACGCGACTCGTCGCGGTGGACGACGCCGCGGGCCAGGGCCACCGTGTCGATCACCGTCGGCGCCGGCCAGCTCTGCCCGGCCCGCGCGCAGGCCGCCTTGAGGAAGGACATGTCGAAGGATGCGTTGTGCGCCACCATGACCGCCCCGCGGGAGAACTCCAGGAATGCGCTCAACGCCGCCTCGATCCGCGGTGCATCCACGACCAGCGCGTCGGTGATCCCGGTCAGCACCGAGATGAAGGCCGGAATCGGCTCGGGCGGGCGGATCAAGGTCTGGAACTCGCCGAGTACCTGCCCGTGATGGATCTTCACGGCGCCGATCTCGGTGATCCAGTGCTCCGCGGCGCTGCCGCCGGTGGTCTCCAGGTCGACCACCACGAAGGTCACCTCACGCAGCGGAGTGCCCAACTCGTCCAGGCTGAGCTGTCGTCCGGTGGCCATGCGCGAACGCTAGGGGCAGGTACCGACAGAACCGCGCGGAACGACGTCCGGCCGGGTGTGCGACAGGTCTGTAGGTGACCATGATCAGGTTCGGTAGCGGGCGTGGTCGGGGGTTGGGTCTGAGTGTGGGGGTGGGTCCCGATCTGGTCTCCGCGGGCCGCCGGCGTGCTGGGCGCGCAGGGATGAGGATGCCGGTGGCGCCGGGGGTGGTCCAGCGCATGCCGGAGAGTTCGAGGCGTTGGCCGATGACACCCACGCGCGGCGAATGCCGTCGCCCCATGGGCCGTCCAGACCATCCGCGAATCCGAGTGTCGGGGGTCCCGCCTAACGTCGGCGACGGATAAGGGTGCAGGGCCGGTTGGGCCGCTGCACAGGCCCGAAGGCAAGGGAAGGCAAGGGAGTGGACATGCTGATCGACTGCGACACCTGTCTGATGCGGGACCTCGCCTGCGGTGATTGCGTCATCACGGTCCTGCTCGATCCGGGCCGCGCCGATCCGGGCCGCGTCCGACCCGGCCACGCCGAACCGGGCCTGACCGAGCTGGACGGTGAGGACCGGGCAGCGCTCGCCGTCCTGGCCTCCTCGGGGCTGGTTCCACCGCTACGCTTGGTGACCGATTCGCCCCCCGATGACGAGCCCTCCCCGGCAACGTCAAAGGACGGTGATGGGACCGTGAAGAGACGCGCAACCGGCTAGTTCTCTCACTTCTGCTCGTCGAGACCGGCGGCCTGATCGCGATACCGTCCCCGACATGACGAGCCGAGTTGGCGACTGTGCGTCAACGGGCTAGGGTCGCGCCAGCGACGTCACGAGATGGCCTCGAGGGCCAGGCGCGCACCAGGACCGGGGGCTCGTTCGAAGAGCGGAGAACTTCACCTGTGGCTTCGATTCCACCCCGGCGGCGCACCGTTCCTCTCCTCACCGTGCTGGTTGCGGTCCTGTCCTGTCTCGCGGTCCTGCTCCAACCGACGACGGCTGCCGCCGACCCGGCGCCCGACCTCAGCACGGTTCGCAAGCAGGTCGAGGCCCTCGACCGCCAGGCCGCCGAGGCCACCGAGGACTACAACGCAACCCGGGAGAAGCTCGCCGGCGTCGCCATCGCGATCAAGGCGGCCGACCAGCGGATCAAACAGCAAGAGGTCCGCGTGGCGGCGTCACGGCAGGCCCTGGGCCGGCTCGCGGCCGAGACCTACAAGTCCGGCTCCCTCGACGGGCTCCTCCTGCTGCTGGACGACGATCCGCAGGCCCTCCTCGCGGCCAACGGACTGCGCGATTCGTTGAGCAACCGGCAGGCTCGCGGCGCCGCCACGCTCGTGGCGGAACAGAACCGGCTGGCCCAGGATCAGCAGGCGTTGGCCGAACAGCAGGCCACACTGCGCAAGGACACCAAGAGCCAGGCCGAGGCGAAGAAGAAGATCGAAGGGAAACTCGCCGCCCGCCGCGCCCTGCTCGCCCGGTTGGACGGCAGCCAGCAGCGGGCGCTGCAGCAGATCAGCCGCACCATGGATTCCGACGCCCTGGCTCAGCTCGGGGTGCAGGTTCCGGACGACGGCAAGCTGACCTGCGCGGGGGTCGGCATCCAGGCACCGAACCCGCGGGCGGCCCAGGCCATCGCCTACGCCTGCGCCCAACTCGGCAAGCCATACCGCTGGGGCGGTGAGGGCCCCACCGGTTTCGACTGCAGCGGGCTGGTCATGGCCTCCTGGTCCGCCGCCGGCGTGTCGCTTCCGCACAACGCGGCGATGCAGACCGGCTACGGGACCAGGGTGTCGGCCGGCCAGCTCCAGCCCGGCGACGTCGTCTTCTTCTACAGCCCGATCAGCCACAACGGCATCTATCTCGGCAAGGGCCTGATGATCCACGCCCCGCAGACCGGGGACGTCATCAAGATCGCCTCAGCCCGCCTCGACGGTCGGCTGACGGCGGCCGTCCGACTCTGACCCCTCCGCGGCGGGTCTGGCCGGTCTGGTCGGTCCGGTCGGCTCGGCGGGCGCCGCGGCCCAGGACACCAGCACCAGCGCGGCGACCAGCCAGTACTGGTTGTAGAAGGCCTGCTTGTTGACCAGGTTCGCGACGAGCAGCACGAGCGCGACCCAGCGCAGCCAGACGGCGACGTCCGGATCGGTGCGATGCACCACCAGCGCGACGGCCCCCAGCACGGTGAGCACCACGCCCGCCGTGATCCAGAACGGCGGCACCCACCCGGTCTCGTTGATCGCCAACACGTACAGGGAGTCAGCGAACCTCATCGGCGGATAGCGCACCAGGAGCGCGACGGTGTCGTCGAGGAATGCGCGGGGGTCGGCCACCAGCCAGGGGAGCACCAGGACGCCGGCGCCGGCGGCGGTGAGGGCGGCGCGACGTGGTCCGAACCTGGGCCACACGGCCAGCAGCGGCAGCAGGAGCGCGAGGTGCTGCTTGCACGCCATGCCGACCGCCAGCGCGAGGATGGCCGTCGCCGTCCGGCCACCGCGCAGCGCCCACGCCGCCACGGCCAGGCAGCTCAGGAGCAGCGGTTCGGTCCAGGCCTGCTCGACCTGTGTCGCGGTTCCGGGCAGCACGAGGAGCAGAGCGGCGACGCCCGGCGCGATCGCTCGTGCGCCTCGACGTTCGGGCAGCGCACGCAGGATCGCGACAGCGACGAGGGTCACCACGATCAGAGCCCAGCGGACGTCGCCGGCCAGCCATCGTCCGGGTGCAAGAAGGACTGCTGTCCAGGGCAGGTAGGTGAAGGCGGCCATGACCCCCGGCGGCCCGAGCCAGACCTCGGAGTAGATGTTGTTCCCGGCGGCCATCGTGTCTGCCGCTCCCTGCAGCGTGTACCAGACGTCGATGGACGGCGCCGGGTCGCCACGGATCAGCAACCACCCCGCGGCGAGGTAGCCGGTCGAGGCCAGTGAGAGGGCCAGGTCAGCCGCCCGCCGCACCGGGCTCGCCAGCGCCGCGGCGGCCATCAGGGCGGCGACCGCCAGGACCGCTCGCACGGTTCTGGCCTCGGCGGCGTCCAGATAGGTGAAGCCCGGCACGAACCAGGTGAACAGCCCGGCAAGGGCCAGGGCCGCGGACAGGCCTGCTCGCCCGGGGCCGAGTCGCGGGTCGAGGGTGCGGCCGGCGCCCAGGCGCCGGAACACGCCCAGATGCGCGGCGAGGGCCACCGCTGCGGCGACGTAGCAGAGCACGATCGCGGGGCGGTACCGGACCACGCTGTAGCCGGAGACAGCCATCACGGCGACGAGCAGCACCGGGGCGACCACCGCCGTGAACCTGCCGGGTGTCGACCCCGCGAGGGACACCGGCCGGGCGGCGCTCCGGGTGGGCATCGACCCAGCCTAGGGGCCGGACCGGCGGCTCAGCCGGGTGGCGCCTGCACCGAGCCCAGAACGGCGACGATCACCACCACCACCACGGTGATCGCTGCGATCATGAGTGAGTACTCGACCGCGGATGCACCGAGATCCTCATCGCTGCGAGCAGCCTGGCTCGGGATCCGCGTGCCGAGCCGACGTGGCCGCCCCACGCTCAGACGTGTCCCTCGACGAGGCCGGACCGCACCGCGGCCATCACGGCCTGGGCGCGGTTGCCCGCGCCGAGCTTCTCGTAGATGTTCGCCACATGGGTCTTCGCGGTCGACTCGCTGATGTAGAGCCGCCGGGCGATCTGCGAGATCGCCAACCCGTCGACGAGCAGTTCGAGCACTTCCCGCTCGCGGGGGGAGAGCTTGGGCCCGGCCGGCGCGTTCATCCGGCGCTGCATGGCGTCGGCCAGGTCCCTGGCGGTGAACGCCCTCGGGTTGGCGGCGGCGTGCCGGGCGGCGGCGACCACCTCCTCGGCGGGTGCGTCCTTGCCGACGAAGGCCGAAGCGCCGGCGTCGAGCGCGGCGAACAGCTTGTCATCACCCGCGTACATGGTCAGTACCACCACACCCAGGCTCGGCGAGGACTTGCGGGCCTTCTCGGCCAGGGCGATGCCGTCACCGTCCGGCAGTTTCACGTCGGTGACGAGCACGTCCGGAGCGAGCTGGTTGAGTGCGTCGACGGCCTCGGCGACCGTGGCGGCCTCTCCGACGACCTCGACGTCCCCGACCCGGTCGAAGGCTCGTCGCAATCCTTCGCGGATGAGCTGATGATCATCCACGAGGAGCACCTTGATCTGATCCTGCACCCCCGTCACGAGGTTTCCTTCCACGCCGTGCCGGGTCCGGAACGTCCGGTCGGCGAGTTCGTCACGGTTACGCCTGGTCGCGTACTCGCTACTGTCCGGTTACTGTGTACCACTTTCTCGGGGTCTAGGCCGTCAGTCGCCAAAACCAGTTCGACGACAGTGCCGTTGCCGTCCTCCCTGTTGCGCACCGAGAGTTCGGCGCCGATGCGCTGTGCCCGCTCCCGCATGCCGGTGATTCCCATGCTGTCCGGCCGAGGCGAGCCCAGCCCCCGTCCGTCGTCGGTGACCACGACGTGCGCATGGGGAGGATTGACCACCACCGTCAGCCAGAGGTTGTTGGCGAAGGCGTGCCGGCGCACGTTGGTCACCGCCTCCTGGACGATCCGCAGCAACTCGATCTCTGTGGCCAGGGGCAGCCGATGGTGCGGAGACTCGTCGGCGGAGACGTGCACCACCAGCCCCGCCTGCTTGCTCACCCGCTGCACGTAGTCGCTGAGCGTGCGGGACAGGCCGACCGACTCGTCGACGGCCGTGCGCAGATCGAAGATGCTCAACCGGAGTTCGGTGACGAGTGTGGTCAGATGCTCGCGAAGGTCCTGCAGCCGCCGGCCCACCCCGGCCGGTGCATCGCTGGCGATGTCGTCGATCTGGTACCCGACCGAGGCCATGTCCTGGGCGATCCCGTCGTGGATCTCGCGCGCGAGGCGGTGACGTTCGTCGACCGTGGCGAGGCGTCTCACGTCGTCGAAGAGCAGCGCCGAGGCCAGTCGCGGTCCGGCCTGCGCGATCACGGTGGTGCAGGCCTTGACCGACTCGTCGCGCAGCGATCGCGAGCCGGTGGAGTCGGCCAGGACGACGACCGCCACGACCCGCTGCCCCATCAGGACCGGGAGGGCGACGACGGTGATTCCGCTTCTGCCGCGTCGGACCAGCCCCGCCGAGACCCACGCGTCCAGCACGGCCGACTCGGTCAGGGGGTTGGGTGCCTCACCCACCACCGGTACGAAACGCCCTGCCGCCGAACGGACCAACACCGTCGCGCGGGTGCCCACGGCAATGCCCTGCAGATCCTCCACCAGGGCCGTGGCAAGGGTGTGCGGGTCAAGTCCCAGACTGAGATGACGAGCCACCAGATTGAGTTCGGAGAGCAGTCGGTGGGCGTCGGTGTAGGCGGGTTCCACCACGGGGTCGCTCACCTTGGTGAGTCGGTTCGCCCATCCGCTCAGCACCGCTGTGGCCGCCAGCAACGGCAGCCACCACATCGTCCGGATCAGTGCCGGTGCCGAGGGGTCACCGGTCACGGTGGCCAGATCCAGCAGGCTCATGCCCACCAGGACGGCGGCCGCCACGCCCAGGCAGGCCAGGGCTGTCCGGATGCCCGAGAGGACGCCGGCGAAGGCGATCGGCAGGAGGAGGTACGGCATGCTGGCCTCGCCCGCCGGTGCCAGGGTGGTGACGATCACCGATGCTGCGAGTGTCTCGGACACGGGCTGACGCCAGCCGAGGTTCGCCGCGGGGATCGAGCCGATGACCGCCACGGCGGCGAGCAACAGAGCGACGGCCAGGGTGAGGGTGACTCTCCCCCCGGGGCGGGTCAGATCGATTCCCGCGCAGGCGAGGATCACGATGTTCCGGGTCACCAGCCCCCAGAAGCCGACCGTCCATCGCGCGGGCACGAAGCCCAATGTGCCACAAACCAGGTGCACAGAGCATCCGATCGTGCACTCACTGCAATATATCGACGTCCCGGAGCGGGGCCAGCTGTCGAGCGAGCTGCCGGGTCGCCAGCGCGGTGTGCAACATCGACACGCTGCGCCGGACCGGATCCACCAGAGCTGCCAGATCCTGCTCACCGAAGGGACCGGACTCCTGACCGCGAGCGAGGACCACGGCCGACCGGACCTCGGGGATGGGGACGGCGAGCAGGTGCCGCCAGGCGGCGAGCGGTGCCCCCGCCAGCTTGGGCCGGACGACGTCGGTGTCCTCCACCAGCAGCGCGCGTCCGCCCACGGCGATCTCGGCGACCAGCCAGTGCCCGGCGTCCAGGACCAGTTGACGCTCCGGAGGCCGCAGCCCCACACCACCGCTGACCGCCCACAGCCCGCCGTCGGGGACCAGGACCGCAGCGGCGTCCGCGTCGGCGATCTCGACGATCTCGTCCGCCAGCATCTGGGCGGCGTCGCACACCCCGTACAGCTCACCGATGCGCGCGCTCACGGTCTCGATGAGTGCCGCCGTCGGCAGCGGCTGGGGCTCCATGTGGGGGCCTGCGGCCAGCGGCGCCGGCCCGGACGGCGGGAGGTCAGGGGCGGGGACGTGGCCGTCCCCGCCCGGGCCCGCCAGCGCGATCAGGTCGGCGCTCGTGCCGGCGGGACCCAGCGCGCTCCGGAACGGGATACCGGTCAGTCGGCGATCGAGCTCGGTGGGGTGCTGGGGCGAGTCCGTGCGACCCAGCAGTTCCCTGCGTCGAGCCAGGGCATCTGCTTCGAGGCCCAGATCGGTGGGCTCGGGCTCGAAGACGGCCTCGGACTCGGGCTCGCGGACGGCCTCGGGCCCGGGCTCGGTGACGGACTCGGGCTCGGGTGCGCGGGCTGCGTCCTCAGAGGCGGTTTCGTCAGAACCGGTTTCGTCAGAACCGGTTTCATCAGAACCGGTTTCATCTGGACCGGTTTCGTCCGTACCAATGTCGTCTGAGTCTGTTTCGCTCGGATCTGCGTCGTCGAGCTCCGCGTTGCCGAGGTCGGTCTCAGAGGGCTCGAGCGAGTCCGTCTCGTTCCCCTCCTCTTCGCCGATCTCCTCGCGAACGGGCTGCTCGTCGTCCTGGCCCTCTGGGTCGTCGGCGTCGTCCCGGTCGGGCGCGTCGGTCTTGCTCCACCAGTCGAACCCCTGATCGGCCCACCCGACCGGCTCTCCGAGCCGGTTCCCCGTGGTGGGGAAGGGGAGGATCAGCGATCGGGTGTCCGTGCTGGCCAGAATCGGTGCGTCTGCGAACGGGGCGTCCTCGGCCCGATCACCCTCGCCGTCGTCGACCACGTCAGGTTCCGTCGACTCGGACGGCTCGTCGGGGACGGGTCGTCGGGCGACAGGCGGCAGCGGGGGCGGCACCGACCGCGGCGGTGTCGCCTGCGCATCGGGCGCGTCATCAGGCAGGTCATCGGGCGCAGCCTCGGGTTCGGCAACGACCGGGGGGTTCCGTTCGCCGTCCGACGTACTTGGTGCCGGCTCGATCAACGGCGACGAGGATGCTGCTGCGGGCAGCGGCGGCGGCTGTGGCCCGACCTGTGCCGACGGCGGAGGGGCCGGTGGTGGGGCGGCCGACGGGGTCGCCGGCGTCGGCAACGGCGGTGGCACCGCAGGCCCGGACGCGTGCGCCGTAGCCGGTGGACGGCTCGGCAGGGGCGGCGGTGTCGCGATCTCCACCGGCCGGCTCTGCTCGCCGGCCGTCTCGTCCTGCCCGATGTCCTGGTCGTGCGGTGGCGACTCGCCGATCGCGGGCGGTTCCAGGGACCAGTGATCGTTCTCGTGCCCCTCGATCGCCGGGCTGGCCACCTGCGGGTGCACGGCGGACCCGTTGACGTCGCCCCCCCAGGCCCATTCGGGCGACCATCCGTCATCGGGGGGTTCGGCGTCCTGATGTGGCGCCGGGTCCACCGGCCGTGGATCCGCGGTCTCGCGGCTGTGCCTGGCGATCGGCGTCTCGGCACCCTGCCGATCGCGGGCCGCGGCGGCGGCCGCCGTGGGCGCGATGAGCTCGTCCCATTCAGGCAGGGTCTCGCCATCAGCTGTCTCGTGGGCTTCGGGCCACGTCGTGGTCCCGAACGACATGCCGCGGTCGGGGGTCTCGGACGAGCGCTGCCGGGGGGCAAGGAACGGCGAAGCCACCGGGGGTGGGCTCGCGTCAGGCTCGTGGTGGACCGGTTCGTCCCAGCTCACCTCGTCCTGGACCGGCTCGTGCTGGACCGGATCGCCCCACGCCACCTCGTCCTGGGCCGGCTCCTCCCGGACGGGCTCCTGACGAGAGCGGAGGAGGTTGTCCACGCCGTCCAGCAGGGCGGCCCGGGTGATCGGTAGCGAGACCACCATGACCTCGGGCAGGTCCACCGTCGAGAGGGTGGCCCAGGTCGGCTGGTAGCCCGACACGACGAGTACCGGAACGAGGCGGTCGGCGTTGCGTACCTGGTCGAGTGCCTGCATCGCGACCGTCGGCTCGCCGACGTCCAGCACGACCACATCGATCCCCGGGCCGGGCATCAGGTCGGCGATGGCCTCCACCGGATGTTCGATGACCTCGTGCACGTCGGCCAGCCGCATGGCAAGAGCCATAGATCGCGAGACGACAAGCAGCCGCGCCACGTTGAGCTCTCCCTTCGTTCAGCTGCGCCGGCGGATGCGGGCGTCGCAGCATCAGGGGTGACCCCCCGGTCACGACCCCCGCATCATTGCACCTCTCGGCGCTCGTCCCGGGCACCGGGCGGCGCCGTCACTGCCCGCGGGGGCGCAGCAGGCCGAACCATCCTCCACGGCGACGGGCGCCGGTCGATTCGTCCCTGACATCGATCCGGGTGAGCTCATCGGGATCGCGTGGCCCGCCGAACAGTCCGGGCTCAGCGCCGGCCGGGTCCGGCTCGGTGTCGTCACCCATGTCGTCACCGGCGCCGTCGCCGGCGCCGGCATGACGATCGATGGCGGCATCGGTGCCAGGTGGCAGGTCCGCAGGCGCCCCGGCCGGCCGGCCGGCGAGCAGGTGCTCTTCCACGAACCGGCGGATCGCCGTGGTCACCGGATGCTGGGGGTGTGCGGCAGCGATGGGCATCCCCAGATTGCCCGCCTCACCGACCTCGTCGGAGACGGGGATGCTGGCCGCGCATGCCGCGCCGAGCAGACGCTCGACCTCGTGGTGCGACAGGCCGTGTCGATCGTCGGCGCGGTTGAGCACCACCCGCTGCCGTTCGCCGGGGTAGCCCAGCATGCGCATGGTCTCCTGCGCCAGGCTCAGACTCTTCAATGCGGTGAGGTCCGGGCTGGCGACGAGCGCCACGCGATCGGAGAGGTCGAGAGCGGCAAGCACCTGGTCGTCGAATCCGGCGGGGGTGTCGACCACGACGTGGTCCACGGTGCGACGTAGTTCGTGGATCACCTCGACGACCAGCATCGGATGGATCCGGGCGGCGGCGGCCGGTGTTGCCGGAGCGGCAAGGACGCTCAGGCCCGGTAGGGATGGGTGGAGCAGCGGGCGCAGAGCGTCGATGCGCACGTGGCCACGCAGGGCAGCGGCGTCCGCGAGTGTCGACGGGGGGAGCAGATGAAGGACCGTGGCGACGTCGCCGAAGGGGTAGTCCAGGTCGACGAGCACGACATCGCGCGAGCCACCGTCGGCCAGCACCGCCGCGATGTTGACCGCCAGGGTCGTCTTGCCGACGCCTCCCTTCGTCGAGAAGACGGTGATCACCTGCCCCCAGTCCCGGTCGGTCTCCAGGCCGTTCTGCACGGCAGTCTGCAGGGACGTCGTGTCGCTGATCTCCACGACGGCAGTCAGCCCGGCTCGCGCTGCGTGCAGACGCATCGCGTCGTCCACGCCGTGCCGTACCAGGATGTTGGTGAGCCGCGGCCAATCGTTCTTGAGCCGGTCGGCCAGCTCGAGGGCCGCCGTGGTCCGAAGGGTCGGGCCCAGCACGACGGTCCTGGTGCTGGGATGCAGGTGAAGGAACGCGTCCAGGGCCTCCGTCGTGGTCACCGGGATCGCCGGATGCCGGAGCGCGACGGCCGCCCGCAGCGCGACGGCGGCATCGTGGTCCGGGTCGAAGATGACGATCATGGCTACCTATGTTCATCGACGTTCCGGCTCAGGCAGCATCCCCGCAGGTGCCGACCGGTTGATTCCCGATACAGGTTGATTCCCGATACAGACGGTAGCCGGATTTGTGGGTTGGGTGATCCACCTCTCAGCCGGATGTCGGCACCACGGTCGCCACCGCCAGGACGAAAACCGAGGTGAGCCGCCCGATGTCCTCAATCCAGGAGGTGATCGACCCGATCGATTTCTCGTGGACGCCCAAGGTTCGGCAGCCGATCGACGGCCGGTCTCCGGTCGCTGTCGTCGCTGCCATGCCCGACTCTCACCTGATCTGGACTGGTGCACCCAGTGCCACGCCCCGCTCTCGACGGTGACCGTTCGGGCCGCGCGGGCCCCGCGGCGATTGGTGGGCGGCGAGGTCGACGAGAGCCGCCTCGACGAACTGATGGCCGACCTGAGTGCCGGCGAGTCGGTACAGCCGATCCTGTCCTGGCTTCCGTTCGAGGGCAGCGGAACGCCGTCGGGGCTCGTGCGATCCGCGGTGGTCGCCGGCGGGATCGTTCTCGTGCTGGTCGGCCTGCTGGCACTGATGTGGCTCATCAGCCTGTTCATCTGAGGTCTGCGCACCTGCGCCTCGTGTGCTGCGTTGCCGTGCTCCGGCCAGGTAGCGTGGCGGCGCACCGCCGAGTCGTCGAGACCGGTGGGGAAGGCGAGAGAGGGGCCCTGCCGTGGCGGATCGCACCGAGTCCAGCATCGTCGTCTCCGCGAAACCGGCGGAGGTGCTGGACGTCATCGCGGACCTGGAGGCTTACCCGGAGTGGACGGGTGCTGTTCAGCGTGCCGAGATCGTCGAGGAGGACGAGGGCGGCTGGGCGCGTCAGGCGACGTTCACCCTCGACGCAGGGGTGATCAAGGACAGCTACACCCTCGCCTACACCTGGGACATCGCCGACGACGGCGCGGGCTCGGTCTCGTGGAGCCTGGTCGAGGGCACCGTGCTGAAGGCGATGGACGGCACCTACCGGCTGCGCGCGAAGGGCTCCGGGACAGAGGTGACCTATCAGCTCTCGGTCGAGGTGAAGATGCCGATGTTGGGCATGCTGCGCCGCAAGGCCGAGAAGACGATCATCGACACCGCATTGAACGAACTGAAGAAGCGCGTCGAGGGGTAGTTCGTTGCGCCTCCTGCTGGTCACGGCCGCTCCGGGCACCGACAGCACGGCTGCCGCCGGTCGAATCGCCGTTGCGGCAGCCCGTGGTGGTACCAAGACCCGGTTGTTGGCGGGCCCGGCCGGAACCGAGCTCGCGGACTGGGCCGCCCTCGACGAACCCGGTCTGTCGCTGCCCGAGCGGCCTGACCCGGTCGCCACGCCGTCCGGATCGAGCGAGTTCCCCGGGGTCGAGCACCCGGAGGACGGAGAGCTCTCGGACCTGCTGGGTGCCGTCCGGGGACAACTCGGGGTGGACGCCCCGCCCCCATGGCTCTGGGCCGCGTTGCCTGGATTCGCCGAGTTCTCCTGGTTGCTCCGGCTCCCGCGTCTGCTGGATCGGGAGCAGGCCGAACTGGTGGTCGCCGACCTCGGTCCGTCGGTCGCGGCCTGCCGGTTGCTCGCGACGCCGGGTGCCGTGCGGTCGACGGCCGATCACCTCCTGCCGGTCGCGCGTCGGGTCGACCGGGCCCTGACCCTTGCCGGTGATCCGATCGGGGATCTGTCCGACCAGATCCGGACGGGGATGCGAGACGTCCAGGCGGCGCTCGAGTCGCCCATGACCCGGTTGCATCTGGCCGCCGGTCACTCCGATCACGTCCAGGTCCGCCGCTGGCTTCCCCGGCTGGCTTCCTACGGGCCCCGGATCGAGGACCTCGACATCGGCGAGCGGACGCACGGGGCGGTCGCGGATCCCCCGCGGGGTCGCACCGTGGTCGCCGTCGACGGCGACTTCACCCTGGACCTGCCCCTGCCCTACGCCGAGCGAGCCTGCCTGCACGTGGGACGGATGGGAGACGACCTCGTCCTGGACACCTCGCCCGGGCAGGTGCCTCCCGCGGTGATCGCCCTGCCGGCGATGTTGTGCCGTTGCCGGGTGGCCGGCGCCCACCTGGAGGCCCCCGGCAGGCGGGACGCCGTGCTCCGGGTGCGCATGCGGCCCGATCCCGATCTGTGGCCGGCTCATGCCTGAGCCTTCGGACGGAGCGACAGGGGAGACGACGGAGGAGACCGAGGCGCTGGCCCGGGAGCTGGCCGGGCTGCTGCGGGGCGTGCGCGAGGTGGCGGCGGAGCAGACCTGGCTGTCGGAGATGGTCAGATCGGTGTCCGAGTCCGCCTCGGATCACTCCGCGACGGACGGCGGCGAGTGCCGGGTCTGTCCCGTCTGCCGGGGCCTGGCCCTGGTGCGCCGGTACAGCCCGGAGGCGTACGACCATCTGGACTCGGCGGTCGAGGCCCTGACCTTGGCGGCACGTGCCCTGCTGTCCGGCTCCTCGACCCCGTCGGAGACGGCACCCGAGCGGGACGCCGGGGGGCCCGCACCGCGATCCACGGGCGATGAGCACAACCGGCCATCAGACCGGCCCCCGGGCCAGCCGCCAGTTCAGTGGATCGAGATCGAGGAGTGAACCGAGGGAGCTGGTGGACCGCGTGGACCTGACCATCGGGGTGGACGTCGGTGGGACCAAGATCGCCGCGGGCGTGGTGGACCCGGTCGGCAACGTGGTGGACGACGTCCGAATCGCCACCCCGGGGCAGGACGCCGATGCGGTCGAGACGGGCGTCGTCGACGTGATCCACCAACTCGCCGCGCGGCACACGGTGAGTGCGGTCGGCCTGGCGGTCGCCGGGTTCGTGAACGCCGAGCGAACCATACTGCGCTTCGCGCCGAACCTGCCCATGCGCGATCGCCCGCTGAGCCGGACCATCGGGCGCAGGGTCGGCCTGCCGGTGGTGGTGGAGAACGACGCGAACGCCGCCGCCTGGGCCGAGCACCGATTCGGTGCGGGTCGCGACGTGCCGGACGTGGTCATGCTGACCCTCGGCACCGGCCTCGGCGCGGGGATCGTGGTGGGCGGGGCGCTGCTGCGCGGGGGGTTCGGCGCGGCCGCGGAACTCGGCCACCTGCGCATGGTGCCCGGCGGCCTGATCTGCGGCTGCGGCAATCGCGGCTGCTGGGAGCAGTACAGCTCGGGCAGTGCGCTCGTGCGCGATGCCCGGGCGCTGGCCGAGTCCGACCCGGTTCGTGGTGCGGCACTGTTGGCCTGCGCCGGTGGCCGAGCGTCGGCCATCGAGGGCCGCATGGTGACCGAGGTCGCCCGAGTGGGTGATCCATCGGCCCGTGGGCTGCTGGCCGGACTGGGTCGCTGGCTCGGTGAGGGCATCGCGGATCTGGCCAACGTGCTGGACCCGCAGCGGGTGGTGATCGGCGGCGGCCTCTGCGAGGCAGGTGATCTCCTGCTCGACCCGGCGCGAGAGGCCTACGCGGCAGTACTGTCTGCCGGCAAGGACAGGCCACACCTGCAGATCGTGCCCGCGGCTCTCGGCAACGGTGCCGGGGTGGTCGGAGCCGCCGATCTAGCGAGGTCGTAGATGAGCCCGTACACCGTCGGAGTCGACATCGGCGGAACCAAGGTCGCCGCAGGCGTCGTCGACGAGCGGGGTCGAATCCTCGCCCGCGCGCGGCGGCTGACGCCGTCCCGCGACCCGAAGGCGGTCGAATCGACCATCGTCGAGGTCGTCCGCGCCCTGAGCGAGGACCACGAGATCGCCGCGGTGGGCATCGGCGCCGCGGGTTTCGTCGACGCGGAACGGTCACGGGTGCTGTTCGCGCCGCACCTGGCATGGCGCAACGAACCTCTGCGGGACGCGGTCGCAGCAGCGCTCACGCTGCCGGTGGTGGTGGAGAACGACGCGAACGCGGCCGCGTGGGCAGAGTGGCGCTTCGGCGCCGGGCAGGGGGAGTCGCGGCTGGTCTGCGTCACCCTCGGCACGGGCATCGGCGGCGGCATCGTCATCGACGGTCAGGTGTACCGGGGCCGGCACGGCCTGGCCGGGGAGTTCGGGCACATGGTGATCGTCCCCGATGGACACCGCTGCGAATGCGGGAACCGCGGCTGCCTCGAGCAGTACGCGTCCGGCAACGTGCTCGGTCGGGAGGCCCGGGAGCTGGCCCGGGCCGGGTCGCCGGTCACCGTGCCGCTGATGGAGCGCGTCGGCGGCGATGTCGAGGCGCTGGTCGGCCCATTGATCACCGAGGCCGCTCAGGACGGCGATTCCTGCGCGATGGAGCTGTTCGAGGAGGTCGGGCGTTGGCTCGGGATCGGTCTGGCCAACCTGGCCGCGGCACTCGATCCGGGCGTGTTCGTCATCGGCGGCGGGGTCTCGGACGCGGGGGAGCTGCTCCTCCGCCCGGCCCGGGAGTCGTTCCGCCGCACCCTGACCGGGCGCGGTTTCCGGCCCGAGCCGCAGATCGTGGTGGCTCACCTGGGTCCCGAGGCCGGCCTGGTCGGGGCCGCCGACCTGGCTCGCGCAAGCTGACCCCGACCGCTCACCACGACCACTGACCACGACCACTGATCAGGGGGCCGGGTGTCGCCGGACAGTTCGACCATCCGGGTGGCCAGCTGGAACGTGCGCGACCTGACGGGCGATCCGGTGGCGGTCCGAGCGGTGCTTCGCGCACTGGCGGCCGACGTCGTCTGTCTGCAGGAGGCGCCCCGCCGCCCGGGCGGCGTCCTGCTGCGCACCACAGCCTTGGCCCACGCGTGCCGGCTCCGCCACGTGGTGGGCGGACGACGCAGCGGGGGGACCGCCATCCTGGTCGGCGCGCGGACCCGGGTCGAGGCGTCCGCCGAGGTGCGTCTGCCGATCGGACGCTGGTACGAACGCCGTCGCGGGGTTGCCGTGGCGGCGGTCGCCGTCCGCGACACGCGGCTGGCCGTGGCCAGTGCGCACCTGCCGCTGGATCCCGACCGTCGGGCCCTGCACGCCCGGATGATCCGCGATCGGTTGTGGACCGGACCACCTCAGAGGGTCGCCGATCTGGTCGCCGCCGGAGCCGCGGTGATCGGCGCCGACCTCAACGAGCCGCCGCCATCGCCCGTCTGGGGACTGCTCGGCGCGGTGGCCGGCGATGCCGCACAGCGTCGGGACGCGACGGCCGTGACGGCCACTTTTCCCGCGCGTGCGCCGGACCTGCGCCTCGACGTCGTGCTGGTCGCAGACGCCCTGGAGGTCGTGGACTACGGCGACGGCGGTGTCGACCCCGACCTCGTGGCACGGGCAAGCGACCACCGCCCGGTGCTGGGGGTGCTCCGGCCGCGCTGAGTGGGCCGCCAGGTCTCAGCACCGTCAGATCTCAGCACCGTCAGATGACGGCGCCGTCGTCACCGTCGTCCGGGCGTTCGGCCGGCATCCGGGCGACGAGGGTGACGAAGCCCGCCACGAAGCAGAGCAGGGCCAGGGCCACCATCCAGGACGGCAGGGCGCCGTTGAGCAATGCGGCGATCAACAGCAGGGCCGGACCGCCCAGGACCCCCGACCATGCCGCCCGGGAGATCCGGTCGCCCCTGGGCAGCGGGGGAGGATCCGGTGGTTCGAAGTGCTCGTCGAGTACGGACGGATGCCAGGCCGGTGAGACGGGTTCGGCCGACACGGGTTTGGGTGCCACAGGTTCGGCGGACCCGGACCCGGAGCCGGACCCGGGACCGTGCTCGGGCGCAGCCGACTCGCCGGCGCCGTTCTCGTTGTTGCTGTCGTCGTTCTCGTGGTCGTTCTCGTTGTCGTGATCGTTCTCGTGGTTGTCGTCGGCGTTGTCGTCGTTGAAGCGTGCGATCAGCGCCGCGAACGCCGCGTCGTAGTCCAGATCCGGGTCGATGTGGGGACCGGTGTCGTCCCGCTCGCCCTCCTGCTCAGGGCCCGTCATGAACCCTCAACCCGAGGTGCGGGCCGCGGCGATGCGCTCGATGAACTCGACACTGCCCTTGAAGATGCGGGGAGCATCGTAATCGAGGGTGGCGACGTGGTAGCTGTCGGCGCAGACCACCTGGGTGAGGTCGGCCGAGCTCACCGATTCCATCAGCACGGTGCTGCTCACCGGGGGGACGACGTGATCCCGCGGTGAGCGGAACAGCAGGGTCGGCTGGGTGATCCCGCCCAGACCGGCGCGGACGACGTGGAGGGCCCGGGCGAAGGAGTGCAGCGCCCGCAGCGGCGTCCGGTCGTAGGCGTGCTCGTTCATGCCAGGCTTGTTGATGTCGTTGCCGATCGCGGGCAGGGACGGGAGCACCCTGGACAGCACGGGGAGCAGCCGCAGGCGCGGGTCGGTCAGCACCACCGCGGGATTGACCAGGATCAGGGCATCGACGTCGTGGGGGCGCCGCTGGGCCAGGGCAAGCGCCAGGGTGCCGCCCATGGACAGTCCGCACACCACCACCGTGGAGCACCGGGCGCGCAGGCCGGTCAGCGCCGAGTCGACCGTGGCGTACCACTGCTCCCAGTTGGTCCGATTCAGGTCCATCCACGACGTCCCGTGGCCGGGGAGTAGCGGGACGTCGACCGTGAACGAGGCCTCGGCCAGATACTCCGCCCACGGGCGGACGCTCGCGGGACTACCGGTGAATCCATGACAGATCAGCACGCCGACCTCGCCGCCGTCGTGCTGGAAGGGTGCTGCCTCGGGGATCACCGCCACGTCGCGCCTCCATCGTCCGGCTTGCGGGTCATCGTGGCACGGCGGCGCCGCATCCGCGAGAGCCTGAGGGACCGACCGCCTCAATCGGGCCCGCACTCTCTACAGTGTGTGCGGTAACCCGGTTGTGAGCATGTGACGTGATCAGGCGAGGACGCCCGCCCGGCGGCCTCGTGATGGGACCAGCCGAGAGGGCGTCGGTCGGATTGTTCTACTGGCTACTCAAGCGGATCGTTCTCGGTCCCATCCTGTTCTCCCTGTTCCGTCCGTGGATCAAGGGTGAGGACCGGGTGCCCGAACACGGCGGGGTCATCCTCGCCAGCAACCACCTGTCGTTCTCCGACTCGATCTTCCTGCCGCTCGTCGTCAAACGTCGGGTGACATTCCTGGCGAAGGCCGACTACTTCACCGGCGACGGCCTCAAGGGCCGCGCGACCGCGGCCTTCTTCCGGGGGGTGGGCCAGCTACCGGTCGACCGTACCGGCGGCCAGGCCTCCGAGGCCTCGTTGCGCACCGGTCTGAGGGTGCTGGGCCGGGGCGGGCTGCTCGGGATCTACCCCGAGGGGACGCGCTCGCCGGACGGGCGGCTCTATCGCGGCAAGACCGGCGTCGCCCGCATGGCGCTCGAGGCCCGCGTGCCGGTGATCCCGGTCGCGATGATCAACACCGACAAGATCCAGCCGATCGGGCGCCGGCTGCCCAGCCTCGGTCACCGGGTGGGGATCGTGTTCGGCCCGCCCCTGGACTTCTCCCGGTATGAGGGCATGGAGGACGACCGCTACGTCCTGCGGTCGATCACCGACGAGATCATGTACTCCCTGATGGAGTTGTCCGGGCAGGAGTACGTCGACATGTACGCGGCCACCATGAAGGAGCGGATCGCTGCCGCGCGCCGGGCCACGATGGCCGGCCAGGTCAAGGCGGCGGTGGCCGCGGCGACCGCGATCGGTGAACGGGTCAAGGGCTCGGACCCGCAGGAGGCCCGACCGGCCGAGGCCGACGCCGAATCGGGCACCGAGAATCTTCAGCCGGCATCCCCCACCGACCTGGACGCGGATCTTCACACAGACCTGGAGACCCCGGACGGTCCGGGCCTGGAGGAGTCGGGTGGGCGCTCCGCCTGAGGCTGCGGCGGTCTCTGGCCGGCTCAGTGGCCGCAGTGCGTCCGGGCGGATGACCGATCGCGTCCGCCGGGTCCTCACTCCGGCCGTGGCGGCGGGCGCGCTGGCCTGGACGGCGGACCTGCCTGTTCTGCGCGCCGTTCTGACCGACGCCCGCCGGGGGCTCGACCTCATGGACGAGAGCCACTATGTGATGGCGGCCCAGCCCTGGGCGTCCGACTCGGCGTTCAACGGTGTCTTCGGCTGGTACAGCGGGCTGCTGCTTCGCCTGGCCGGTGGGGATCTGGCGGCGCTGCGGGTGCTCGGGGCCCTGCTTCTGATCCCGGCGGCACTGGTGCTGGCGCGGGCCGTCCGACGCTGTGCCGAGAGCCTGGAAGGCCGGGACTGGCCCGGCTGGTTGCGTGGGGCCTGGCCGCCGGCGCTGGTCGGGGCCGCGATGTGTTACTACACGGTCTTCGTGCGGACACCGAGCTACAACTGGTTCGCGGCGCTGGGGTTGATGGTCCTGGCCGCCGGCCTGCTGGACGCCACCAGATCGGCGGCTCCGGCCTCGGGGGTGCTGATCGGCCTGGGGGTGTTCCTGACCGCGGTCGGCAAGGCCTCGACCGCGGTGGCCGCGTTGGCCCTGTCCCTGGTGTTGTTCCTGGTCCTGATCGCATTCGCGGTCGCCGACCGCGACGATCGCCGCCCGTCCCTGAGGGTCGGTCCCTGGCCGGTGGCCGGCAGCGCCGCCGCCACCGGAGCGGTCCTCGCGTTGGCGCACTCGGTCCTGGTTGCGTCGCCGCAGACGACGCTCACGGCCTATCGGCGGGCGGCGGGAATGCTGGCGACGGTGGATCCCCAGCACTATGCGGCCGAGGCGATGCCCGGGGTGGTGCGCGCCGGGCTGCGCAACGTGCTCCTCGACCGACCCGGACCACATCTGACCCTGCCGGTATCCGTCATCGCCCTGGTCGCCGTGCTGATCCCCGTGCTGCACCGCTCCCGCGGTCGGGCACTGTGGTGGCTGGGGGTGGCCTTCGCGCTCGGCGTCGCGATGGCTCTGGTACCGATCCTGCGGGACTACCCGGGCGGCGTGCCGGGACTGGGCATGTCTGCCCCGGCGGCGGTCGTGGTGGCGGAGTGCGCACTGGTGGCCGGGACCGTCGTGATGTTCTGGCAGGCGGTGGGGTGGGTCGATGGCCGACCGCGGACGGCGACCGCCGTCGTCCTCTGCGGGGTGCTCCTCCTGCTGGCGGTGGTCTACCCGGTCGGCACCAATGTCGAGTACTCGACCCAGCTGCACGGGGCGTTCCCGGTCCTGATGGCGGCCGCCGCGATCGGGGTGGCGCTGATCCCCGGCCGCGGCCGTGAGGTCGCCCTCGGCGCGGTCACCGTGGTCGCGCTGGTGTTGGGCGCCGTCCTGGTGCCGGTGACCCGGCAGGAGGCGCCCTACCGGATCGCGCCGCTGGGACAGCAGGACATCGCTCGCACCGTGACGGGCGGCACGGCACCGATGCTGCTGGACGCCGACACGGTGGCCTGGATCGATGGGCTGCGGCGGTTGGCCGCCGACGGCGGCTGGCACGCCGGCTCCCCGATGCTGGACCTGACCTGGCACCCGGCCTCGGTGCTCGTGCTCGACGGGCGGGCCCCGTCCGTCCTGCTGCCCGCCTTCCCCGGCTGGCCCGATCCAGGTGGTTCCGCCGCCCACGCCCTGCGCCAGGAGGATCCCGCGATCTGGAGCCAGGCCTGGCTCCTGGTGCCGGTCGGTCAGGACGACGCGCTCGCCGCGGAGGCGACGCGGGTGGTGGGGCGACGGTTCCCCGACGACTACCAGCTGCTCGGCACGGTGGTGGCCGCCTACGACCGGCAGGAACAGGGGCTGTGGCGTCCCAGGTGACCCTCGATTGGGGGGCGGTCCTCCGGCTCGCCTACCCTGAGCCCGTGAGCATGAGCATCCAGCACAGCGCCCCCCTCGTCGCCCCGGGGCACATCACCCTTGCCGACGGCTCAGACGCCTCGTCCGGAGCGGTGGTCGGCATCTGGGAGGATCTGCCGGCCGTCCAGCAGCCGGAGTGGCCCGATCCTCAGGCGCTGGCCGAGGTCGTCGCCGAACTGGCGTCCTACCCGCCGCTGGTGTTCGCGGGGGAATGCGACGAGCTCAAGTCCTCATTGGCCGCCGCTGCCCGCGGTGAGGCGTTCCTGTTCCAGGGGGGTGACTGCGCCGAGACCTTCGCCGACGCCACCGCCGACCGGATCCGCAACAAGATCAAGACCATGCTGCAGATGGCCGTGGTGCTCACCTACGGGGCGAGCATGCCCGTGGTGAAGGTCGGCCGGATGGCCGGGCAGTTCGCCAAGCCGCGCAGCAAGCCGACCGAGACGCGCGGCGGCGTCGAACTGCCCGCCTACCGCGGCGACATCATCAACGACTACGCGTTCGACAGGGCCAGCCGCACCCCCGACCCCCGCCGACTGCTGCGGGCCTACCACACCAGCTGCGCGACGCTGAACCTGGTCCGCGCCTTCACCAAGGGCGGTTTCGCCGACCTGCGGCACGTGCACGAGTGGAATCGCGGGTTCGTGGCGACCCACGCCAACGTCCGGTACGAGGTGATGGCCCGCGACATCGACCGGGCGATGCGGTTCATGGCCGCCTGCGGCGGCGATTCGACGCGCTGCGCACCGTCGACTTCTACTCCAGCCACGAGGCGCTGCTGCTGGACTACGAGCGTCCGCTGACCCGGATCGACTCGCGGACCGGGGAGGCCGTACAACGTCTCCGCACACTTCCTGTGGGTGGGCGAGCGCACCCGGCAGCTGGACGGCGCCCACATCGACCTGCTCGCCAAGATCCGCAACCCGATCGGGGTCAAGCTCGGTCCGACGAGCACCGCTCAGCAGGCGCTCGAACTCGTCGAGCGGCTCGACCCACAGCGCGAACCCGGCCGGTTGACCTTCATCACCCGGATGGGTTCGTCGCGGATCCGCGACGTGCTGCCGGAGCTGGTCTCCGGGCTCGGCGAGGCGGCCAAGCACGTGCTGTGGGTCTGCGACCCGATGCACGGCAACACCTTCGAGGCGGCCTCCGGGTACAAGACCCGGCGATTCGAGGACGTCGATGGACGAGGTGCGCGGGCTTCTTCGAGGTGCACAAGGCGCTGGGCACCATCCCGGGCGGCCTGCACGTGGAGCTGACCGGTGACGACGTGACCGAGTGCCTCGGGGGCGCGGTACCCATCAACGAGGCCGCCCTGGCGAACCGCTACGAGACGCTGTGCGACCCGCGGTTGAACCACCAGCAGGGTCTCGAGATGGCCTTCCTGGTGGCCGAGAGTCTCGCCGAGCGCTGACCGGCCCGTGGGTGTCCGGAGTGGGCCTGGCGAGGTGCGAGGATGTCAGCCGTGACCGACCCAGGTGAGCCCGGCGCGTTGCCACCTGGTCAGAAGCTGGCCGACGTCCTGCCGGTCCTGCACTACGGGCCGGTTCCGAAGTACCGGCCGCAGACCTGGCGGCTGACCGTGAACGGGGCGACGTCGGACGCCGAGGCGCATCACCTCGACATGGCGGCGCTCACCGCCATCGAGATGGTCGAGGTCCATGCGGACGTGCACTGCGTCAAGCGCTGGACGGTTCCCGGGCAGTCCTGGCGAGGGATCGCCGGCCGCGCCCTGGTCGAGGCCGTACCGCCGGCGTCGGGGGTCACCCACGTGATGACGTGGGCGGAGTACGGCTACTCGGCGACCATCCGGCTGGAGGATCTGGTGCACGAGCAGGCGGTGCTGGCCACCCACCAGGACGGCGAGCCGCTCACCCCGGAGCGGGGTTTCCCCCTGCGGCTGATCCTGCCGCACCTCTACGCCTGGAAGGGGCCGAAGTGGCTGCGCGGCCTGGAGTACCTGCGTGGGCCCCGGCGCGGCTTCTGGGAGGAACGGGGCTACCACGTCATCGGTGACCCGTGGCGCGAGGAGAGGTACTCCTACCAGGAGTGAGCGGCCCCGGTGGCGGCGCGGCGGGCCGATCGGCCGTCACAGCCCGGTGATGGTGACCTTGCTGCCGGGTTCCGCCTGCTCGCCGGGGTTCGGGTCCTGCCGCTGCACGGTGTCGAACACCGACCCGCCACGCCGCTTGACGTCGAAGCCCTGGTCCTCGAGGAGCTGCTGGGCGTCGTCCATGTTCATGCCGATCACGCTCGGAACCTGCTGCTGCACCTGATTGATCACCAGGCTCACCGTGGACGTCCGCGGCACGGTCTCGCCCGGGTCCGGCGACTGTTCGAGCACCGTGTCCGTCGGATAGTCACCGTTGAACGACTCGGTCTGTTCGGTCTTCAGGCCCACGTCGGCCAGCATCTGTTTGGCCTCGTCCACGGGACGGCCCCGCACGTCGGGGATCTGAACGGGCTCGGGGCCCCGGCTGATCACCAGGTCCACCGAGGTTCCGAGCTCGAGCTCGGAACCGGGGCCCGGTGCGCTGCCGATGACCGAGCCCTGGGCCACCGTGTCGTGGTATCTCTCGGTGATCGAGCCGACCTTGAGGCCGGCCTTCTCCAGGGCCGCCTCGGCCTCGGCGCGGGTCTGATTGTTCAGTTTCGGGATGCCGGTGAGCGCCGTTCCCCGGGACAGGTACACCGACACGGCGCCGTTCTTGCGGATCCGATCCCCGGCCTCCGGACGCGTGCGCAGGACCTGTCCCTCGGCGACCGTCTCGCTGTAGTCGCCCTCCTCGACCCGGATCTCCAGACCGTCGGCGGCCAGCACCTGGCGCGCCTCGGCCTCGGTGAGGTTGATCAGTTGTGGGGTGCTGGTGAAGGCCCCCGGGCCCGCCACCAGGTACCAGGCGCCCAGGGCCAGCGAGATCGTCAGGCCCAGCACCGTGAACAGGCCGAGCAGGCCGCGGCGTCGCCGTCCGGCCGCCAGACGGCGCAGTTCGCGGTGCTCGTCGCGATCGGGCTGGTCCAGTTCGCCCGCCGGCTCCGGAAGATCCTCGTGCCCGTCGTCCTCCATCGCCTCCCGGCGGCGGCGTTCACGCAGGCTGCGCAGCCCGTTCAGCTGGGGAAGGGTCTGGGTGGGATTCGGCTGCGCCGACGAGCCGGCGACCAGCTCGGTGGGGGAGCCGGCGTCGCCGTCCGCGCCGTTCACCGCCCTGGCCGTCGGCGCGACGTCCGGGCGGACGTCCAGAACGGTGTCGGAGAGCTGCTCGCGGATCCGGCGGACGTCCCGCAGCCATGCCCCGGCGTCCGCCGGCCGGTCGTCCGGGTCGCGGGTGACCGCGGCGGTCACCAGGTCGTCAACCTCGCTCGGTACGGTCGGGGCCAGCGAGGAGGGGCGCGGCACGTCCTCGTGCACGTGTCGGTAGGCGACCTGCATGGGGACCTCACCGGTGAACGGCTGCCGACCGGTGAGCATCTCGAACAGGACGATCCCGGCCGCGTAGACGTCGCTGCGGGTGTCGGCCTGTCCGCGGGTCACCAGTTCGGGAGCCAGGTAGGCGACCGTGCCGAGCAGCGCCCCGGTCTGGGTGTGTCCCCCGGTGATCGCCCGGGCGAGCCCGAAATCGGCCACCTTGACCCGGCCGTCGTCGGTCAGGATGACGTTCTCCGGCTTGATGTCGCGGTGGACCAGATCGGCCCGGTGGGCGGCCGCGAGGGCGTCCAGCATCGGGTCGAGCACGGTCAGCGCCTCACGTGGGGTCAGCGCGCCGCGCTCGGCGATGACGTCGCGCAGAGTGCGCCCGGGCAGCAACTCCATCGCCAGGTAGAGCACGTCGCCGTCGCTGCCCTGGTCGAAGACCTGGACGACGTTCGGGTGCGACAGACGCGCCGCGGAGATGGCCTCGCGCACGAACCTGGCGACGAACTCCTGGTCGTCCGCCAGGTGGGGATGCATCACCTTGAGCGCGACCCGCCGGTCCAGCCGCCGGTCCAGCGCCGCGTAGACGGTGGCCATGCCGCCGCGGGCGATCCTGGACCCGACCTCGTAGCGGTCGTCGAGTACGCGCCCGATCAGCGGGTCTCGAACCGTCGTGTCCACACCCGGAGTCTACGGTCGGCGTCGATGATCAGGTGCCCCTGGGCGGAGGACTGCCGAACGGCGCCTACCCCGCGGCCAGTTCTTTCGCGAACTTCTTGCGGTGGGCGGTGATGTTCGCCACGTAGGCCTTGGTGTCCTTGTACATGCCCTTGCTGAGCACCGAGGCGAGGCCCTGGTAATAGCCCGCGATCGCGTCGTCGTCATCGGCCCGGGCGAGGAGGGCGGCCAGGACGGCCACGCCGGCGGTGACGTTGTCCTCGGCCTTGAGCAGGTCCAGCTTGCGCCCGACCAGGTCTCCGGCCCACACACCCGTGCCCGGCAGCACCTGCATGGTGCCGATCGCGTTGGCCGGTGACACCGCCCGCTGGTTGAACCCTGACTCCTGGTAGGCGATGGCCAGGGCCAGCGCGGGGTCGACGCCCATGGACTTGGCGCGGGTCGCGACCATGGCGCGCATCTTCGTCCGGCTTGGCACCTTCGCCGCGGCCAGGGTCGCCCGGTTCGTCGCGGCCGCCTGGGCGACCGCGTCGGGGTAGGTGCGTCCGAGGAAGGTGTTGGGCACCTTCGGCTTCGCGTCGGCGGGCAGCAACAGCTTCTGGCCGGGGTGGATGACGCTGGCCCGGGTCAGCTTGTTCAGGTCCAGGATCGTGGCCAGCGGAACCTTTTTTGCCCCGCTGATCCCGCTCAGGGAGTCCCCCTCGCGGACCACGTAGGTCTGCTTGGCCGCAGCGTTGGTGGTCTTTGCCGGACTCGCGGACTTGGGGGCGGTCTTCGTGGTCTTCGCGGGGGCTGCGACCCCGGGCAGGACGAGCTTCTTGCCGGGATGGATCAGGTGGATGTCTGCCAGCGAGTTGGCCCTGGCGATTCCGGCGACGGTGATCTTGTAGCGGGAGGCGATGGACTGCAGTGTGTCGCCGCTCGCGATCACATACGTCGCCGTGGCCGGCTTGGCCGGTTTGGCGGCTGGTTTGGCGGCCGGCTTCTTCGTCGTCGTGGCCGCGGGTGCCTGGTACCCGGGCAGCACGAGGGTCTGGCCGATCCGGATCAACCCCGAGGCCGGCAGGCCGTTGGCGGACAGGATCGTCCTGGCCGGCACCCCCGTGCGGACGGCGATGTGGCTGACGGTGTCTCCGGCCTTGACCGTGTACTTGGCCTGGACCGCGCCCGGGACGACGGTGACGAGGTCCAGGCCCGCGGGGGCCGCTCCGGGTTGCGGTCCGGCGGTCTGCGGGGCGGCCTGCGCGACGCCGGTGCCCCCGGCCACGAGTGCCGCCGTGACCAGGGGGACCCCCGCGAACCGCAGGGCGTCCGGCACCTGTGTGCCCAGTTGGCCCGCGAACTGCTCGACGGCGTCGCCCTGGCCGGAGGCGTGGCGCGGCGGGCGCCGCGACGTCAGCCGCTGATCTGGCCGGCGCTTCGAGCGGGGTGGGGTCGGGCGGCGGTCATCGTTCACGGGGTGGAGTC
Source organism: uncultured Actinomycetota bacterium (assembly GCA_963750395.1). GTDB lineage: Bacteria > Actinomycetota > Actinomycetes > Actinomycetales > Kineosporiaceae > JADJPO01. Next base: position 72,461 of record CAVVQM010000015.1, read on the forward strand.
CTTTCCTCTGGCGTCCGCGGGCGCGGAGTCGCCGGGCCGTCCTGGCGGGTCGACGGAGCCACGATCGATGTCGCAGATGGTTCCCATGTGACAGTTGATTCGATTGATTCGGTTGATTCGGTTGATGCTCGAGTGACGCTACCGAATCTGTGTCCGATTAGTCACGCGACACGACAGGGGGGCCGGCGCTGCGCCATGCTTGGGCGGGTGAGTGATCTCGATCAGCTCGTCACGGGCTGGCTGACCCTGCCGGACGCCGCCGCGCTGCTCGGCGCCGACGTCCCCCGGGTGCGGCGACTGCTCCAGGAGCGGTTCCTGCTCGCCCTCCGGCGTGGCGAGCGGCACATTCTCAGCGTGCCCGCCGACCTCCTGCCCGAGGGCCGGCCGCTGGAGGCCATGCCCGGCACGCTGACCGTGCTGGGCGACGCGGGCTACGACGACGAGGCGGCGCTGCGCTGGCTGCTGACCGAGGACGACTCGTTGGCCGGTACACCGTTGCGGGCCCTGTGCAACGGGCGCCGGACCGAGGTGCGCCGGCGGGCCCAGGCGCTCGCCTTCTGAGCCTCGGTCAGGCCGCGTGCCAGCGGGCCTGCTCGCGGCGGGCGGCCCGCGCCTGCCGCCAGGCCGGCAATGCCACCGCCAGGCGCCTGCGCCGGGGCACGCTGACCCGTTGCTGCAGGACCGAGTAACCCGAGTCCTCGACCTCGTCCAGGATCGCCGAGTACAGGCGCGTCGCCGTCCGGACGCAGTCGCGACTTGTCGGGTGGAGCATGTCGACGCCCGGCGCAGCGAAGGCGTACAGGCCCCGGGTGCGTTCGATCTCGAACTTGAGCAGTTCCTGGATGGAGGGTGTCACCCTGCCCGCGGCGAGCAGCTCGCGGGTCACGCCGAACATGTCCAGGTCCTCTTGGGGCAGATAGACCCGGCCCCGTTGCAGGTCCTCGCCGACGTCCCGGATGAAGTTGGTCATCTGGAAGGCCTCGCCCAGGGCTCGGGCCCTTGCCGCCGCCTCCCGTGCCTGCGGCTCCAGGATGGGCAGCATCTGCAACCCGATCACGGCCGCCGAGCCGTACATGTACTGCTCGAGGTCGGCGTAGGTGGGATAGCCGATGACCGTGATGTCCAGCTGCATCGACTCCAGGAATGCCTCGACGTGGGCGCGCGGCAGGCTCCACCGACGCATGGTGTGCGCCATCGCCAGCGCCACCGGATCCGAGGGCGCCTGACCTCCGGGTCGGCCCATGGTGGACAGGTCGTCGAGGAAGGCGGCTCCCCAGGACAACAGTGCCTCCGGGTCCGGATCGTCCAGGGAGTCGACGAACTCGTCCGCCTTGCGGGCGAAGCCGTACAGCGCCCAGACGTAGGGGCGCTTGGCCGGGGGCAGCAACAGCGTGGACAGGTAGTAGGTGCGACCGTGCTCGGCGTGCAGGCTGCGGCACGTCTCGAACGCCCGGCGCAGTTCCGAGTCCTCGATCTGGGCGGCGTCGAGTGCTCGACGGCTCAGCAGACTCATGGCGTCCCGCCGCTGACGTCGGCCGTCATCGCGCTCCCTCCCGCGGATCCGTGGGTCGTCCCGGGCGCCGTCAACGCCAGGCCCGGGAGCGGTAGCCGGGCACGGGGCCGGTGATGCGCTCGGCGGCCAAACGTCCCGAGATCAGCACCATGGGCACTCCGACGCCCGGTTGGGTCCCGGATCCGGCGAAGACCACATTGTCACCCCACATGTTGCCCGGCCGCAGCGGCCCGCTCTGGCCCAGGGTGTGGGCGGCCGCGAAGGGCGCACCCGCCGCCATCCCGCGTGCCTGCCAGTCCAGCGGCGTCGTGACGTGCTCGACCTCGATCGAGTCCGCCAGACCCGGGTACCCGCGGTCGGCGAGCGTGCTCAGCACATGCTCACGGTATTGCGGGCCGATCCGCGACCAGTCCAGGTCGGCAGTGGTGTTCGGGGTCGGGAACAGCACGTAGTAGATCTCCCGCCCGGGCGGTGCCAGGGAGGAGTCGGACCGGGTCGGGTTGGACACCAGCACCGACGGGTCCGACATCAGCCGGCCGCCGTCCAGTTCGACGAACGTCTGTTCCCAGGCGGCCCCGAAGTGGATGTTGTGGTGAGCCAACTGCGGGTAGTGGGCGGTCGAACCCGCCAGCAGCAGGTAGCAGGACGGGGAGTACTGGAGCCGGCGCAGGCGGCGCGGGGTCTGTCCGAGCAGCTGGGAGTAGGCGATGGGCAGGTCGGCGGTGAGCACCACCGCGTCGGCGGCGATCCGCTCGCCGCCGGTCGTCAGGACGGCGCCGGCCCGGCGTCCGTCGTGCTCGACGCGGCTCACCTCGGTGGAGTACCGCAGCTCGACCCCGTGCTTGGCCGCCGCCGCTGCCATCGCCGTGGGCAGAGCGTGCATGCCGCCACGCAGGGTGAACACCCCGGCCACGGCGTCCATGTACGAGATCACTGCGTAGATGGCCAGTGCCCGGTACGGGGACACCCCCGCGTACATCGCCTGGAAGGAGTAGAGCCGCTGCAGCCGCCCGTCCCGCAGGTAACGGGCGACCGCCGGGGCCAGTCTGCGCAGCCCGCCGGCGGCGATCAGCCGGGCGCCGTTGGACACGGCGGACGGCGTGAGCAGGTCGAGCGGGGAGCCCAGCGACCGGTCGATGAAATGGCGCATCTCGTAGCGGTAGAGCCGGGAGACGAAGTCGACGTAGCGGGTGAACCCGTCGGCCTCCTCGGGCCCGCAGGCCCGCTCGATCTCCTCCCGCATCCGATCGGGGTCGGCGTGCACGTCGATCGTCGAGCCGTCGGCGAACGTCGCCCGGTACAACGGGTCCAGCGGGGTCAGTTCGAGCCAGTCGCGCATGGACTCGCCGACGGCGTCGAAGGCGTCCTCGATCAGGTCCGGCATGGTCAGCACGGTGGGCCCGGTGTCGAAGTGGTACTCCCCGTGTGATGTCGCACTGACGATCTGACCGGCCCGTCCACCCGGGATCGGCTCGCGTTCGAGGACGGTGACCTGTCGGCCCGCGCCGGCCAGACGCAGCGCGGCGGACAGCCCGGCCAGGCCGGCGCCCACGATCACCACCCGGTCGGTCCGCCCCTTGACCGTCCTCATCGGCATCGGGCCGTGGCGGCCTCGACGAGCTCGGTGAGCACCTCGTGCGCGGCTCCATCGATCCCCAGCCGCGGCAGCTCCTGCAGCGCGGAGCGGCTGGTCTGGACGAGTTCGCCCACCAGTGCCTCGACCGCATCCAGGGCCCCGGTCTCCTGGATGATCGTGCGCAGGGTCTGCACGCCGTCCGCATCGAGGTCCGGGTCTCCCAGCAGCCGGTGGATCTCATCGGCCTGGGCCGGTCCGGCTGCCGCCAGCGCCTCGGCGACGAGCATCGTCCGCTTGCCCTCGCGCAGGTCGTCACCCGCTGGTTTACCGGTCTGCTCGGGGTCGCCGAACACTCCGAGCACGTCGTCGCGCAGCTGGAACGCCTCACCCAGAGGCAGTCCGTAGGCCGCGTACCCGGCCTGCAGCCGCGGGCTCGCCCCCGCCAGGGCGGCCCCGATCAGCAGGGGCTCCTCGACGGTGTACTTGGCGCTCTTGTACCGGATCACCCGCCGAGACCGGGAGACCGAGCTGTCGGCGACGGTGGGGTTGGCCTGCTCGAGCATGTCCAGGTACTGCCCGGCCATCAGCTGGGTGCGCATCCGGTCCAACGGGCCACGGCCCCGGGTCAGGGCCTCGGCGCTCACTCCGGACCCGAAGAACAGCTCCGAGCACCAGGACAGGCACAGATCCCCGGCCAGCAGGGCCCCGGCCAGTCCGAACCTGTCGGACCCGCCCTGCCAGCCCTGGTCGCGGTGCAGCTCCGCGAACCGCACGTGCACCGCCGGCATCCCGCGCCGGGTGTCCGAATCGTCCATCACGTCGTCGTGGATCAGGGCCGCGGCCTGGAACAGTTCGAGGGCGGCGGCGGCGGAGACGATCTCGTCGCCGTCAGGGCCACCGGCGCCGCGCCACCCCCAGTAGCAGAACGCGGCCCGAAGCCGCTTGCCGCCGCTGAGCAGGTCTCCGACGATCTGCGCCAGGGGGAGGCAATCGGGTGACACCCCGTTCATCACCTCGACCTGGTCGTCGAGGAACATCTGAAGACGCTTGTGAACGCGTTCGCGCAGATCAGCGACATCCAATGGGTTGCGCGGCACGTCACGAGCCTAGACATAGGCTGGGAATATGGCGACCGGATCCTCTCTTGCTCATCGACTGCGCCTCGGCGAGCGCTCCTTCTCCTTCGAGTTCTTCCCACCGAAGGGCGACGACGGCGAACGCGTGCTATGGCAGGCGATCCGCCGGCTGGAGCCCCTGGCGCCCAGCTTCGTCTCGGTGACCTACGGAGCGGGGGGATCGACGCGCGACCGGACCACCCGGGTCACCGCACAGATCGCCACCCAGACCACCCTCACGCCCGTGGCCCACCTGACCTGTGTCGGGGCCTCCCGGGCCGACCTGCGGCAGGTGATCGGCGCCTACGCGGACGGCGGCGTGAGCACCGTGATGGCGCTGCGCGGAGACCCGCCGGGCGGGCCCGGTGCGGCGTGGACGGCGCACCCGGAGGGTCTGGACCACGCGACGGACCTGGTCCGGCTGGTGCGCGCGGTGAGCCGGTTCAGCGTGGGTGTCGCCGCCTTCCCGGACGGCCACCCGGAGAGCCCCGACCTCGATCACGACGCGCGGGTCCTGGCGGCCAAGGCGGAGGCGGGCGCCGACTTCGCGATCACTCAGTTCTTCTTCGACCCGGCCGCCTACTTCGCACTCGTCGACCGGCTCGCCGCGCTGAACTGCACGATGCCGGTGATCCCGGGCATCATGCCGGTGACGGGCATCAACCAGCTCACCCGGTTCGCCGAACTCTCCGGCACGCCGGTGCCGCGGTCGGTGACCGATCGCCTGGACGCCGTTCGCGACGATCCGGCCGCGGTGCGCGCGACCGGGGTGGAACTGGCCACGGAGCTGTCCCAGACGCTGCTGGACGGCGGGGCGCCGGGCCTGCACTTCTACACGCTCAACCGGTCCACGGCCACGCTCCAGGTGTTCGCCGCGCTGGGCATGACCGCAACGACCCGATGAGTACCGGGCCGATAAATACCGGGCCGATAAATACTGGGCCGATAAATACTGGGCCGATGAGTACCGGCGCCATGATCTCGGTCCGGGGCAGCGCGAGCGTCAGCGGGACGCCGGACGTGATGCGCCTCCACCTGGCCGCCGGCGTCGTCCGCCCCACCGTGGCCGAGGCCATCGCGGACTCCGAGCAGGCGGTGGTCGCGATCCGCGGATCCCTGACCGCAGCCGGCGTGGACCGACGGGACGCCGCGACCGCGGGTCTGAGCGTGACCGCCGAGCAGGTCTGGTCCGAGCAGCACGGCCCCCGGGTCAGCGGGTATCGCAGCGAGCATCGGCTCGCCGTCACCCTGCGCGATCTGACCACAGCGGGCCGGGTCCTCGGCGAGGCGCTGGCCGCCGGGGGCGACGCCGCCCGGCTGGATCAGCTGGTCTTCGAGATCGAGGATGACGCCGCGCTGCGGGACGCGGCGCGGGCGGCGGCCTGGCAGGACGCACTGCACCGCGGCGAACAGCTGGCGGCGCTGTCCGGCCGGGCGCTGGGCGCCGTCCATCAGGTCGAGGAGGAGGACCTCGCAGACGGTCCGGTGCCCCGGATGGCGATGAGGAGGCAGGCTGCTGCCGAGGCATCCGAGATCGGTGTCCAGCCGGGCAGCGTCGCGGTCCGGGTCACTCTCGCCGTTCGATGGGAGCTGTCATGAGTGGGCGGGACATCAGACTGGGCGCGCACGTCGATCCCGATGACCCGATCGGTCATGCGAGGCGCATCGGCGCCGAGGTGATCCAGGTCTTCCTGGGTGATCCGCAGAGCTGGCGCAGACCACCGCCCTATCCGCACGCGGACGCGCTACGGGACGGCGATCTGAGGGTCTACGTGCACGCGCCCTATCTGGTGAACCTGGCCAGCACGAACAACAGGATCCGCATCCCGAGCCGCAAGATCCTGGCCCAGCATGCCGAGGCGGCCCGCGCGATCGGTGCGGCCGGGATCGTGGTGCACGGCGGACATGTCAGTGCCAAGGATGATCCGGCCGTCGGATTCGACAACTGGCGCAAGGCGCTGCGCCGGGTCGCCGACGAGGGTGGGTACGGGCTGCCGATCCTGATCGAGAACACCGCCGGCGGGCAGAACGCGATGGCGCGCCGGTTCGACCGGCTGGCGATGCTCTGGGAGGCGGTCGGCGAGTTCGAGCCCGGCTTCGTGCTCGACACCTGCCACGCCCACGCCGGTGGAGAGACATTGCCCGACATCGTCGATCGGGTCCGCGCGATCACCGGGCGGGTGGATCTGGTGCACGCCAACTCCTCTCGCGACGCCTTCGACTCCGGGGCCGACCGGCACGCCAACTTCGCCACCGGCACGGTCGACGCCGAGCTGATCGCCGCGGTCTGCGACGACGCCGGGTGCGACGTCGTCGTCGAGACCCCGATGGAGGGGCACCCGCAGGACCTGGACTACCTGCGGGCCAGGGTGTCTCGGTGACGTCGGCGCAGGTGCGCCCGGGTACGCGATCGGTGGCCGTCGCGGTGTTCGCCGCCACGGTGGTGCAGTTGGCGATCGGCGCACTCGTGCCTGGGCTGCAGCAGTTCGAGGGCAAGGCGTTCGGTGCCCGGCTGATCGCCTACCCGCTGATGATGCTGCTCGTCCCGGGGTGGTGGTGGCTGGTGCACCGGAGTCGTCGCGCCCCGGTGCCCTGGGGGGCCTTCGCGCTGGTGATGGCCCCGTTCCTGATCGACGTCACCGGCAACACGATGGACCTCTACGACCGCGTCTGGTGGTGGGACGACGCGAACCACCTGGTCAACTGGATGCTGCTCTGCGCCGGAATCGGGCTTCTGGTGGCCACCGGTCTGCCCCGGGCCTGGCAGCAGGTCGTGCTGGTCACCGGGATCGGGGCGGCGCTGGCGATCGGGTGGGAGTTGGGGGAGTGGTACACGTTCATCCGGCACGGGACCGAACTGGAGACGGCCTACACCGACACCCTGGGCGATGAGGCGCTCGGCACCGTCGGCGGGCTGCTGGCCGGTCTGTGGGTCGCGCGGCGGCGGGTCGTCTCGTGAGCGATCCGGCGCCCGAGGAGGTCAAGCAGGTGATCGTGATCCGGCGCGACCTGCGAATGCGGCGGGGCAAGGAGATCGCCCAGGGTGCACACGCCTCGTCCGCCTGGATCGTCTCCGCCGTGGCCGAGTCCGTCGACCCGGCGACCGGTCGGGCCGTCGTGGTGCTCGACCCCGTGGCCCGGGTCTGGGTGACCTCGTCCTGGCGCAAGGTCGCGCTGCAGGTCCGGTCCGAGCAGGAGCTCCTGGAGCTGCATGTGGCGGCACAGGCACGGGGACTGCGCTCGCACCTGGTCCGCGACTCCGGCCGCACGGAGTTCGCGGGCGTGCCCACTGTCACGGCACTGGCCATCGGCCCCGACCTGGCGGCGGCGATCGACGAGATCACCGGCGACCTGGCGCTCTACTGACGCCGTCACCGCTGCAGGAGGCGCCCGAACCGCCTGAGGTGCCGGCTGTCCAGCCAGAGCAGGAAGAGTCCCTGGACGACGACGGCCAGCCCGTCCCCGGTCCGCCCCTGTCGAGTCGCCGCAGCGCCGCCGGCGACGTAGCCGGCGTCCAGCCCGGTGTTGACGGCGAGGACGGCGTGCAGCCGCCGTGCCCGCCGGGTCGCTGCGTCGTCAGGCGAGCCGCCCCGGACCTCGGAACGCGCCGCTCCGGACCGTTCGGCACCGGCCGCGCCGACCGCCGCGATGAGCAGCTCGACGCCGACCCAGGCCAGGGTCTGCCGCCCGAACCGGGTCACCTGCCCGCGGTCGCCGCGACCGCCGATGACCAGGGCGGCCGCCGCGGCCGCCGCGGAGACCGTCGCCCCCGTCGCCAGCTCACCGACGAGTCGGCGTTCGGCGGCGGCGAGGTGCAGGCTGCGCTGCGCGGTGTCGTCGAGGCTCATCCAGATCCCTCCGGGCCAGGGGTGTTGTCCCGCCGGCGGAACCCGGCCATCGCCACCCGCAGCCGGCTGAGCCGGCGCAGGGCGAACAACGCGAGGCTGATCCCGAGGACGAGCGCGGTCGCGGCCAGGATCGCCGCCAACCACGGGTTGAGCACACCCAGGGTGACCATCCCCAGCACGGCGGCGTCCTCGGACGTGCTCACCGCGACGTTGCTGACCGGCTCGGGTGAGGTGTTCACCGCCGCCCGCAGGGTGGCCTTGACCGAGTGGCTGGCCAGGGCGACCAGGGCGGCGATCCCGGCCGCGACCGCCTCGTTCAGGGTGCCGGCCTGCCCCGCGAGCAGGGCACCCACGGCCGCCGCCAGGGCGGGCCGGATCACGGTGTGGACGGTGTCCCAGGCCGAGTCCAGATAGGGGATCTTGTCGGCCACCAGGTCGAGCGCCGTCAGCACCGCCGCGGCGATCAGGACGTCGGTCCGCTCCAGGGCCGGGGGAACGCCGTCCGCGCCGGCGTAGCGGCCGAAGAGGCCGAGCAGCAGCACGACCGCGTAGCTGTTCAGCCCGCTCGCCCAGCCACTGCTGAACACCCAGGGCAGCACCTCCATCTCAGCCGCCGTCCACGGTCCGGCCCGCGACCTGCCCGACCAGGTCGTCGATCACCGAGATGCTCGCGCGGGGCGCGTCCCACATCGGCACGTGACCGCAGCGATCCAGCCGGACCCATCGCGCGTGGGCCGGGGCAAGGGTGTGCGCCTGCGCGCCCCCGGGCAGGATCAGATCGCGGTCCCCGAAGACGATCGTGGTCGGCGCCTCGACCTGGCCCGCTCGTTCGAACCGACGATGGCAGGCGGACTCGAGGATGCGCTCGTAGCTGGTGCAGCGGGCCACCCCGTCCACCGAGGATCGCGCCAGGGTCGGCGTCAGATCCTGCGGCCGCACACACACCGAGGACAGGGCGACCCGTCGGGCCACCGGATTGCTCAGCAGGGGATCGACCATCCAGCCCAGCCGGCGCGCGGCAGCCCGGCTGCCCAGCAGCAACGGGCCGGGGGGCAGCGGCCTGGACCGCAGACCGGCCGGCGCCAGGGCGACGAGGCCGGCGGCCGCGCCGGCGGCGGCCATCTCCAGACCGATCCAGCCGCCGAGGGAGTTGCCGACCACGATCGGGTTCGCCGTCTCCAGCTCGATGCAGGCCCGGATCACGTGACCGGCGAGCGAGGCGCAGTCGGCCCTGGCGGCGGCGGCCAGCGGGTCCGACAGTCCGTGACCGGGTAGGTCGAGCACGATCAGGTGGTAGCGCGTGGCGAGTTCGGGGACCATCGTGGCCCAGGCCGACCGCCGCGAGCCGACGCCGTGCACCAGCACCAGGGTCGCCGCCGAGTCGGCGGGTTGGCCGAGGCGGGTGACGGCGAGCCCCAAGATGTGATCGGTGGCTGCGGCGTCCAGCAGTTCGACCGCCTCGTCGGTGGTCATCGGGACCGCGGCGTAGGTCACGCTCATGCCACGGTGGCAGCGGTGCCACCGGTGATCCGCACCAGCTCCTCGAAGCTGGTCGGGAACACCGTACGGGCGTGGCCGGCGGCCGCCCAGACCTCGTCGTAGGCGGCCAATGCCGAGTCGACGAGGGTCTCGATCGGCGTCAGATGGCCCACGGGTGCGACCCCACCGATGACGAAACCCGTTCTCTGGCGGACGAATTCGGCGTCTGCCCGGTCCAGGCCGGCCACGTTCAGCAGCGCGGCGACGGCTTCGGTGTCCACGCGGTGGGCACCCGAGGTCAGGACGAGCACCGGGCGCCGCCCGTCCGCGGCGCCGGGGTCGCAGACCGAGAAGACCAGGGAGTTGGCGATCTGGCCGACCTCGACCCCGAGTTGCTCGGCGGCGGCCGCGGCGGTCCGGGCGTGCTCGTCCAGGACGACGACCTGGCCGGTCGCGCCCGCGTCCGCCAGGGTGGCGCGAACCCGCTGGACGGCGGGATGCTCGGTCACGGCCGAGGCGGTCGACGGTGGGGGCTGGGCACTCCGCGTCATGCAGTGGACGATAACCGCCGTGGGTCCTCACCGACCGGCCGGGCCGTGGATCGGGATCAGGTCGGCTTCTCGGCCTTGTCGATCGTGGCGATCTCACGCCGCCGTCCCAGGTCGGTCTCGACCCGTTCCAGCAGGTCCAGCACAGCCATCGCCGCCCAGACCCGGTTGCGGCCGGCACCGGACAGCTCGGTGAGCACGCCGGCGTCGGTGAGCCGCTCGACCGCGACATAGATGTTCTTGTCGGCGACCTGGCCCGTCATCGTCCGCAGGCTGTCGATGTCGACCACCGGTTGACGCAGCAGCGCCTCGATCAGCCGGGCCGGTGCGGAACCGGCCCGGGGACGGACGGCGGCGTGCCACCGCTCGCGCAGTGCGGCGAGGTCGCCGGCCAGGGCCAGTCCGGCCGAGGCGGCCCGCGTGGCGGCTGCGCCGAACAGGGCCAGCCAGGTCTCGAGATCGCCCGCGCGGTAGGCGTTCAGGCCGGCGAAGTAGCCCTGTACGTCCGCCAGCAGCACTGTCGAGATCGGCACCACGGTGCGCCGGACGAGGTCGCGGTGCCGCAGGACGACGTGCACCAGGGCCCGGCCGGTGCGCCCGTTGCCGTCGGTGAAAGGATGGATGGTCTCGAACTGGGCGTGTGCGACCCCCGCCTGGGCGATCGGGTCGAGGTCGGTGCGGTTGCAGAAGGCGACCAGGTCGGCGACCAGCGCCGGCACCCGCTCGGGTGGCGGGGGCACGAACAGCGCGCCGTGCGGTGAGAGGTCACCACCACCGACCCAGTTCTGCATGGTTCGCAGCCGTCCGGCCCAGCCACCCTCGTAGGGGTCTGCCTCCATCAGCAATCGGTGCAGATGCAGCAGATCGGCCACGTGGTAGGGGGTCTCGGGACGAGCGTGGGTCACCGCCGCCGTCATCGCGCGCACGTTCGCGGCGACGTGTGCCGCCGCTGTCGCGACCGGGACGCCGCGGAGCATCGCCATGCCGAGCTCGCGCTGGCTGGCGGCCAGGTGCTCGATCTTGGATGAGGCCACCGACTCCGAACGCAGGAGTGCACCGGCCAGTGCGGTCAGATCGATCTGCGCTCCGTCGTCGAGCAGGCTGACGGTCTCGGCGGCCGCGGCGAGCACCGGAGCGGTCGCGCCGGGCCGTACCGGCCGGTCGGCGATCCCGGGGACGACGCTGACCTTGACCCGGTCCGGTGTTCGGCCCGGAGTCCGGTCCGGCTGCCAGGGTGATTCCCAGACGCGCCATTCCCACCCCAGCGCGGGCCAGTCCGGTGCTGATCCAGCCGTCACCAGCATCCTCCTTGTTTACGTTTAGCTCGCTCTATCGTAATCATGAAAGCACATCGTTACGCGTCGGCCGGGCCGCGCCAGGGGGCGTCGCGGCTCTCGGGTGGGGGGTCGATCGACCCGGGGTGGGGTCGGCTGAACGGAGTGTCTGTGCGCTGTTGACACCCCCTCCGAGCGGTGTAGAGTTTCTGGAGTTCGAACAATTGTTCGATACCTCGGCCGGGGGATCGCGAACCTTCGGCCGCTGGTGGGCCCGTGGCGGGGCGACTCGACCCCGGCCCGTCACGGGCTCACCCGGGTCCGGGGCGGGCGTGGGGAAGCGTCCCGCCCCGGGCCGACGGGTCGAGATGTCCCGCTTCCCAGGGACGAGTCAGGTATGTCGTCCGGGTCCTGAGCAGCAGGCCCGTGAGTCGGGAAGAGGTAGTCAGATGTCGCGACGCGTCACAGAGGTGGTCCATGTCGGTGTTCAGGACCATCGGCCGATGGCCTTCAGCTGGCGGGGAAACCGCTACGTGGTGAACGAGGTGCTCGGGCACTGGAGAGAACGCCGGTCCTGGTGGACCAGCGAGGTACCGGCTCCCCGCGGTCGGCGGGAGGCGCTGGCCGAGGAGTACGAGGTCTGGCGGGTGGAGGCGATCCGCACCTTCAGCGGATTGCACACGGCAACAGGTGTTTACGACCTCTGTCACGCCTCCGCATCCCGCCCGGACATCGGCTCCTGGCGTCTGCTCCGCGTCGTCGACTGATCCGAACCCATGGAGGACGAGAGAGAATATGACCACGATGACTCTGCCCCGGCCGTCGTCCCACTCCGGTGCGAGAGCGGCCCGATCGGCTCCGGTGCCGATCGGGGCGATGACCCTGTTGGATCGTTCCGCGGCCGGACTGCTGCAGGCGTGCTCCGCATCCACTGCGGCGGAGCGCTATGTCGGCGCTCATCTCGCCGCACTTCGCTCGGCGGCCGCGGTCCTCGCCGTCCGCGGACGTACCGGCCGGGGCGGTCCGCGCAGCGTCTGGGAGCTGGTTCCCCGGGTGGCCCCGGAGCTGACCGAATGGGCGGCCTTCTTCGATGCGACCGCATCCCGGCGGGCGGCCATCGAGGCCGACCGGGGGAAGCCCGTCACCCCACGGGAGGCCGACGACCTGCTCCGTGAGTCCGAGGCGTTCCAGCACGCGGTGGAGGCCACTCTCGGTCTGCCTCAATACCCGGTGTTGCCCGATGCCGTCCCGTCCTGCGGCTGACTTCACGCACCTGCACGTCGCCTCCGGTTATTCGCTGCGCCACGGGGCCTCCAGTCCGGCCGAACTGGTCGAGACGGCGGCCGGGAACGGCATGTCCGCGCTTGCTCTGACCGATCGCGACGGCCTGTACGGGTCGGTCAAGTTCGTCCGCGCCTGTCAGGCCGCCGGGATCAGCCCGCTGCTCGGGGTGGACCTCGCTGTGGAGCCGGTGATCGCCGCCCCGGGCACGGAGCGGGCGCCGGGGCAGTCGCCCTCCAGGCGCACTCCGGCCCGCGGTGGCAGGACCGTCGATCCACGCCACCCACGGGTGACGGTGCTGGCTCTCGGGGGCGGGGCGGACGAGGGCCGACTGGCGGGCGAGGGCTGGGGTCGGCTGTGCCAGTTGGTCTCGGCCGTCCACCTGAGGGGCGAGCGAGGGGCTCCGGTGGCCACGGCGAACCTGATCGCAGCGCACTCCGGGGACGGCTCCCTCACCGGGCCGGGCGGAGCGGCACCGAGGAAGCACGGTCCGCCGATGCTCGCCGTCCTGCTCGGTCCGGACTCCGAGGTCGGCCGGGCGGCGTTGGCCCGCCGTCCGGATCTCGCCCTGGCTCTCCTGCAGGCCTGGCACCGGTCGTTGCCGGACGCCGTCCTGGCGGTGGAGGTGGTCTGTCATCAGGGTCGGCCCGGGGGTCCGCTCAGCCTCGGTCACGCCGCCCGGATGCTGACCCTGGCCCGACGTGCCGGCCTGCCCGCGGTGCTCAGCAACGCCGTTCGTCATGCCCACCCGGACGACGCCGTCACCGTCGACGTCCTGGACGCCGCGAGACGTCTGGTTCCTCTGCATGCCCGGCACCTGGACCGGGTCAGCGGCGCCGGTCACCTCACCTCGGTCGCGCAGATGACCGTCCTGGCCGCGCAGATCGCCGACGCGGCCGGCGAGGGGGACGATGGACGGCGACTGCTGGCGGACACCGCTGCCCTGGCCCTGCGCTGCAGGCTGGAAGCGGGCGGCGACCTCGGAATCGGCAGCGTCCACCTTCCGGAGCAGCACCTGCTCGGCCTGGGACCGCAGGAGGATCCCCTGGCCATGCTCCGCAAGAAGTGCGATGCGGCCATCTCGCACCACTATCCGGGGGCCGACCGGGCGTTGCTGCGCACGGTCACCGAGCGTCTCGAGGCCGAGGTGGCCACCATCGACTCACTCGGCTTCGCCTCCTACTTCCTCACCGTCGCACTGGTCTGCGAGGACATCCGGGCGATCGGGGTGCGGGCGGCCGCACGGGGATCCGGCGCCGGCAGCCTGGTCAACCACCTGCTCGGCATCTCAGGAGTCGATCCGATCCGGCACAACCTGCTGATGGAGCGCTTCCTCTCACCGTTGCGCGCCCAACTGCCGGACATCGACATCGACGTGGAATCCGCTCGGCGCGAGGAGGTCTACGCAGAGATCCTGAACCGGTTCGGTGCTGAACGGGTCAGCTGCGTCTCCATGATGGACACCTACCGGGTGCGGCACGCGATCCGGGACGCCGGTGCGGCCCTCGGCATGCCTCCCGACGAGATCGGCGCCATCGCCAAGGCATTCCCGCACATCCGGGCCCGGGACGTCCGCCCCGCCCTGGCCGAGTTGCCCGAACTGCGACGCGCCGGTCTCGATGCGGCCCGCTTCGATCTGCTCTTCGACCTCGTGGAACGACTTGACGGGCTTCCCCGACACGTCGCCCTGCACCCGTGCGGGGTGCTGCTGTCCGACGCCTCACTGCTGAGGCGCACCCCGGTCGAGGCGAGCTGGCAGGGCCTGCCGATGAGTCAGTTCGACAAGGACGACGTCGAGGACCTCGGTCTGCTCAAGCTCGACGTTCTCGGAATCCGGATGCAATCGGCGATGTCCCATGCGATCTCCGAGGTGGCCCGGCTGGACGACGAGCAGGTCCACCTGGACGCCGTCCCACTGGACGACGAGCCCACCTTCCGAATGATCCGCACCGCGCACACCCTGGGCTGCTTCCAGATCGAGTCGCCGGGTCAGCGCGAACTGATCGGACGCTTCGGCCCGCAGACGTTCACCGATCTCGTCATCGACATCTCCCTGTTCCGGCCAGGTCCGGTCAAGTCCGACATGATCACCCCGTTCCTGCGGGCCAGACACGGGTGGGAGGCGGTCGAGTACCTGCACCCGAGCCTGGTCGAGGCGCTGGAGGAGACCAGTGGAGTGGTGGTCTTCCACGAACAGGTACTACAGATCGTCTCCAGGGTCACCGGGTGCACGCTGGCCCAGGCCGATGAGGTCCGCCGTGCGATGGGATCGGTGGAGGGCCAGCGTCGGGTCAAGGACTGGTTCCTGCCCACGGCTCGCGAACGTGGTTACGACGAGAACGACGTCAGCCGGATCTGGGAGGTCCTGGAGGCCTTCGCCTCGTTCGGCTTCTGCCGTGCCCACGCCGCCGCCTTCGCGTTGCCGACCTACCAGTCGGCCTGGTTGAAGACCCATCACCCGGCCGCCTTCCTGGCCGGGGTGCTCACCCACGACCCGGGCATGTATCCGAAACGGCTCATCCTGGACGACGCCCGCAATCTCGGTATCGCGATCCTCCCGTTGGACGTCAACACCTCCGAACAGACGTATCGGGTCGAGCGGGTCGACCCGGCTCCGGGTGTCGCTCGTCCCGGGCCGGACCTGCCCGACGGTCGCGGCTACGGCATCCGGCTGCCGTTCTCGGAGGTCAAGGGGATCTCCGAGGCCGAGGTCGTCCGATTGGTCGCCGGACGTCCCTTCGTCGATCTGGCCGATGTCCATCGACGGGCGGCGGCGTCGCGTCCGGTGCTCGAGAACCTCGTCATGGCCGGGGCCTTCGACACCCTCTACGGCCTGGACGTCGCGCTACCGGTCCGGCGGCGTGACCGGATCACCCGCCGTGACCTGTTGCTACAGATCGCCGAGCTGGACCGTTGGGGGAAGGGCGCGAGAGCGGGCCGGTCCGGGCAGGCCGGGGGTGTTCTCGCGGAGTGGGCTGCTCGGCCTGATCCGGTCCGCGAGGCCGCCGCGGCCCAGTCACAGGCGGCGCGGCCGGTGGCCTCGGTCGAGGCTCACGCCGTCCAGCTGGCCCTGGATCTCGGCGACGCTCCCGGCCGGGCCGCCCCGAGCGGTCTGCCGGAGATGACCGGGGCCGAACGGACCCGGGCCGAACTGGAGATCCTCGGACTGGACGCCAGCCGGCACGTGGTCGACTACTACCTGCCGCTGCTGGAGGCGCTCGGGGCGACCCGGTCGCGGGACCTGTTGAACCGGCGCAGTCGTGCCGAACTGCTCGTCGGCGGGGTCAAGGTGGCCACCCAGACCCCACCGGTGCGCTCCGGGCGCAGGGTCGTCTTCCTCACCCTGGACGACGCCTCCGGTCCGATCGATGCGACCTTCTTCGAGGATGTCCAAGGCCCTTATGCGGCAACGGTCTTCCATTCCTGGCTGCTGCTGGTCCGTGGTGAGCTGAGACGGACCGGTCCCCGTGGGGTCTCCCTGCGGGCCACCGGCGCCTGGGAGCTGCCGACGCTCTGGGACCTCTGGCGGCAGGAGGGACTCACTGCGGTGGAACGGGTGCTGGCAGCCCGGGCCGATCTGGACCGGCCCGATCTGGACCGGCCCGATCTGGACCGGCCCGATCTGGACAGGCCCGGGGTACAGCGAATGCCGGCGGCCGCGTTCGGTGGTGGTTTCGTCCGAACCCCGGAGCAGGAGGACGAGGCCGCGGCAGCGGCTGCCGCCTCGACCGGGCTGCCGGTCGGTGACCGGTCGCCCGGGGACTCCGGTCGGCTGGCGGAGTCCTCGTCACGACGGGCAGGTGGGATGGGCGGTGGCACCGACGACGCGGTGCGACTGCGGCGGGTGCTGGTCGCTGCCACCGGGTACGTGCAGTCCCCGTACGCCGACCTGAAGCCGCCCGGCGCGGACACCAGGAACACCCGGCGGATGGCCACCGACGACGACGCCCCGCCGGAGTCCGGCCGGTCCCGCCCCGGCCGCAAACTGTGGCACTCCAGCCCCGGCAGCAGCGGATGGTGAACCGGGGCCCTCTAGGGTGGATGCCGTGTCTGAGTCCGAGTCCGCCCGCGCGCTGTTCCTGCGAGCCGATCCACGCACCTCGGTGCGTACCGCCGCGGTCTGGGATGCGCTCGACGATCTTGCTGCCACCTGTGCCGCGGATCTCGGTCGGCCGCTGGACGTCGTGGACATCGGCGGCGGCACCGGGGGGTTCGCCGTCCCGCTGGCCGAGCTCGGCCACCGGATCACCGTGGTCGATCCCAGCCCGGACGCCCTGGCGGCGCTGCAACGGCGGGCTGCCGAGGCCGACGTCGCCCAGAGGGTACGGGCCATCCAGGGCGACGCCGGGGACCTGGCCGGTCTGGTCGGGCAGGCCAGCGCCGACCTGGTGCTGTGCCACGGCGTCCTGGAGTACACCGACGACCCGCCGGCCGCCCTCGCCGACGCCCGCGCGGTCCTGCGTCCCGGCGGTCTGCTCAGCCTGTTGGTCCTGCAACGGCTCGGGGCGGTCCTGGCCCGGGCGCTGGCCGGCCGGTTCACCGAGGCCCGGACCCTGCTCGACGACCCGCTCGGTCGGACCGGTCCGGACGACGTGGTGCCGCGGCGGTTCGATCGCCAGGTCGTCCTGGACCTGTTGGCCGCGGACGGGCTGCAGCTGCGTGCCGTGCACGGCGTGCGACTGTTCCCCGACCTGCTGCCGGGCATGCTCCTCGACGGTGATCCGTCGGCCCGGGCCGCCCTGCTCGACCTCGAGCGCGCCGCCGGCGATCATGACGCCCTGCCCGAGCTGGCGGCCATCGCCGCCCAGTTGCACGTCATCGCGCAGGTCCGGCCCGGCGAGGACCCGGGTGCGCCGGACTCTCGCGAGCAGTGACCGAGGCGCCGGATGAGCCGCCGCCAGCTGGATCGCTCCGGTGTCGCTCATGAGGTCGGACAGCCCGGTGAACGGGTCGGCGAAGGCGTCGACGACGCCGGTTGCACCATGCTCCACGTCGACATGGACGCCTTCTACGCCTCGGTGGAGCTGATCGACCGCCCGGAACTGCGCGGCCGCCCGGTGATCGTCGGTGGTGGAGGCCGATCTGTGGTGCTGGCGGCCACCTACGAGGCGAGACGTTTCGGCGTCCACTCGGCGATGCCGATGGGCCGGGCCCAGCGCCTGTGTCCTCAGGCGGTGGTGATCGAACCCCACCATGAGCGGTACCACGAGGTATCACGTGGCGTGATGAGCATCTTTCACGCCATAACGCCTCTTGTTGAACCGTTGAGTCTGGACGAGGCCTTCCTGGACGTCTCCGGGGCTCTGCGCCGGTTGGGTCCGCCCTCACGGATCGGTGCGCTGATCCGCGGCCAGGTCGCCGACGAGCAGAAGATCACCTGTTCCGTCGGAGTGGCCACCACCAAGTTCGTCGCCAAGCTCGCCTCCGGCCGGGCCAAACCCGACGGGATGCTCGTCGTCCCGGCCGACCGGACGGTCACCTTCCTGCACAGGTTGCCGGTCGCCGCGCTCTGGGGTGTGGGGGAGCGGACCGAGCAGGCACTGGTCCGGCTCGGGCTGCACACCGTGGCCGACATCGCTCACACTCCGGTCGCCACACTGGAACGGGCCCTCGGATCAGCTCTCGGTGCCCATCTGCACGAGCTCTCCTGGGGCCGGGACCCCCGCAGGGTCGTGCCGGAACAGGTGGAACGCAGCATCGGCGCGGAGCAGACCTTCGTCAGCGACGTCGACGACCAGCAGCTCCTGGCCCGGGAACTGCTGCGGCTCAGCGATCGGGTCGCCGCCCGGCTGCGTTCCGCCGACATGATCGGGCGCACCGTGGTGATCAAGATCCGTTTCGCCGACTTCACCACGATCACCAGGTCCCGGACCCTGTCCGAACCCACCGATGTCGCGCGCCTCATCCACGCCGCGGCACTCCGGTCGTATCGGGCGCTGGCCCTGGACCGCGCCCGGGTCCGCCTGATCGGCGTCCGGGTCGAGGGCCTGGCCGAGGCCGACACCGGTCACCGTCAACTCGCCTTCGACGAGCGGGAGCGGGGCTGGCGGGAGGCGGAACTGGCGATCGACCGGGCCAGCGCCCGGTTCGGGGCCGGATCCGTGCGCCCGGCCAGTCTCGTCGACCCCGACGACCCCTGACCTGGCCCATGTTTGCTCACACTGTGAACGCTCGGCTTGTACCCGCCCGTCCATCGGGGCACACTTCGATCGAAGGGGTTGAGTCGTCCAGCTACCCACGATCAGCGGACGTCGTTCGATCAAGCTCCGGGCCCTGGCAGCCGACGTGGCAGGGACCGGGTTTCGTGTCGGGCCGTGCCGACTTATCCTGGTCCCATCCGCACGTAATCGCCACGGGAGGTCGACGTGCCGCTCTCCGACAACGAGCAGCGCCTGCTCGAGCAGATGGAGCGCGCCCTCTACGCAGAGGACCCCAAGTTCGCCTCCGCCATGCGTGGCGCCGCTCGTCGCGGGGGATCCCTGTTCAGGGTGGCCCTGGGAGTCACCGGAATCGTCGCCGGTCTGGGCGTCCTGCTCTACAGCGTGGGCAGCGGGCGCGTCGTGTTCGGCGTCATAGGGTTCATCCTGATGCTCGCCGGCACCGCCTACGCCCTGTCCACCCGGCGCAAGTCCGGCCCGACCGGCGTGGTCAACGGCAATGGAACCGTCCGCAAGCCGACCCCACCCCGTCAGAAGGACAGCTTCATGCAGCGCATGGAGCAGCGCTGGGACCGTCGGCGCGACGAGCGCTGATCACCGATCACCGCTCAGCCCCGGCTGCGCTCCAGTTCCGTCGCCTGACCCGATGACCCCTCGGTCGAGGTGTTCTCGCCCGATCCGTTCCGCGCCTCCCAAGCGGTGACGGGCATCGCCAGCAATCGGCCGATCGCCGTCATCCCCGAGCGCGGGAACCAGCGCGCCCTTCGCCTGCTCGACGCGTCGCTCCCGGCGGCCACCGAATCGACCACCGAGTTCACGTCCTGGCGGATCGCCGCCACATCCCGGGTCCGCGTCTCGCCGGGCGGCGCATAGCGCAACCCCTCGACGTCCTGGGACAGGCGGTCCAGGCCGGCCTGTGCCCGGCGGTTCAGGGAATGCTCCTGGCCGAGTCGTTGGGTCACCGCCCGCGGCGTCCACGAACGGGCCCAACCCACACCGAGGTCGCTCAGACGCTCGCGCAGTTCGTCCCAGGCCGCCTCCGCCGCTTGGCCGGGGCCATTCACCGCGCGCCAGCGCAACCACCGGGAGACACGCGCTCCCGCAAGGGGGATCAGCGCGGCCAGGCCGATGAGCGCGAGCACGCCGAGGAGCCGCCACGGGATCCGCTGCCACCAGGAACGGTCGGCCTCGCTCGTGGCGGCCTCGTCGGGCTGTGCCTCTTCCGGCTGGGTCTGCTCGGCCTGGGCCGACGGCTGACCGGACGCCTCGGCGGACGGGGCCACCTCCTCGGGCTGCTGATCGGCGGCACCCTCTTGGGCGTAGCCGGGCAACTCGGGCACGCGCGCCGCCGGGGTCGGCTCGAAGCGGGTCCACCCGACCCCCTCGAAGTACAACTCCGGCCAGGCGTGCGCATCCTGGAGGGTGATCTCGTAGGACTCGCCCTGCTTGGTCCCCGGCAGGAAGCCGACCGCCACGCGTGACGGGATGTCCAGGGTCCTGGCCATGACGGCCATCGCGGAGGCGAACTGGACGCAGTACCCGCGCTTCTCCTGCAGGAACAGCAGCACCGCGTCCGCGCCGGAGTCATTGCCCCCGGTACCCGGCGCGTCGACGTCGTAGACGAAGCCGCCGCTGTCGCGCAGATAGTCCTGGATCTTGAGAGCCTGTTCGAACTGCGTGCCCCCTCCGGCCTGCTCCCGGGCTATGGCGGCGATCTCCGGCGGCAGGTCTTCCGGGAGGAAGCCGAACCGGCTGAGCACCGTGGACGGTGCCCTGGCGGCCGAGTTCAGCTGCTCAGCCGTCGGGGTCACTCGGAGGTGCCTCGCGACGTAGGAGATGTTGTCGGTGCGCTGTCCGTCGCCCACGACGTTCAGTGAGTCGTCCTCCCAGAGCCAGCCCCCGTCGATGTCCACCCAGATCGTGGGGTAGGGCAGGGGCAGATAGCTCTGCTGGAGGTTCCCGATCGAGATCTCGGTGCTCTCCTCGGTGGAGTCCACGGCCGAGGTGAGGCCGGGCGCATCGGGCAGACCCTCCTGCACCCGCTGCGAGCGCGCGATCGTCCCGGTCGTGGGTGCCCAACTCTCGCCGTCGAAGTAGTCGTCGCTGGCGATCCGGAGCGGCTCCGGGGAGTCCGTCGTCGTCGTGTAGGTGATCACCGTCGTCGCGTCGCGTGAGGTGAGGTCGTCCCGCAGGGTCAGGATCGGGTTGATCACGTTGATCTGGCCGCTGCCTCGCCCCTGTCCCGGCCCATCACCATTGCCCAGCAGTCGTTCGCCGAGCCCGGGGGTCAGCATCGGGATGACCACCGCGGCCACCAGGGCGATGGCGGACACTCGCCGCGCACCGCGCAGCGGCAGGAAGGTCAGGGCTCGGCGTGGCTCGTCCCCGCCGTCCAGGACCTGTCCCCACGAGGTGATCCGGTCCGTGGCGTCGGCGGCCACGAGCACCAGATACCCGGCCCCGGCGACGACGAAGTAGAGCCAGCCCACCCCGGAGGGCAACACCGTCGCCGGCACGCAGTACACGGCGAGCAGCGCCAGCCCCGCGGCCGCCGGTCGTTCGAGGCCGGCGGCCATCACGTCGACGAGCAGAGCGATGGCGCCGACCCCGAGCGTGACCAGAAGCACCAGCCCGGCGACGGTCGGGACCGGGGCCGCCGACTGCCCGATGGCCTGGCCGCCCTCGGACAGCCCAGTGGCCAGGTCGCCGAGTGAGGTCGGGGTCGCGAGCAGCCCGAACAGGGCCGAGGAGGAGGTGAATTGGACGGTCAGGCTGAGCAGCAGGACGCCCGCCTGCGCCAACGCCGCGAGCATCCAGTTGGAGCTCAGTCGACGCATCATGATGCCGGTCGCCACGATGGCCACGACGGTCACCAGCGTGGGCCGCACCCAGGCCAGGTCGGCCAGCAGCGGGCGCAGTGATGCCGCGACGGCGATGGTCGCCAGCAGTCCGGCCAGCGACAGGTGCAGCCTGTGCCAGGTCAGCAACGGCGGAGACGGTGCCCGCGGTGTCGACGGCGGCCGGCTCGCGCGGGTCGGCGGTGGCGAGATCGTGCCCGTGCTCATCGGACCGCCCCGTTCGCGTGGTGTGGGCGCACCGCCGCAGCGCTCGCGTAGGCCGCGGGCGCCCCCTGCTGATCGGTCGAGGGGGTCCCGCCGCCCAGCGCCCGGAGCCACACCTGCTGGATGGTCTGCCCGGAACCGGCCTCGAGCACCACCCAGCCCGCTCGGCGCAGGGTCTTGACGGCATCTGACCGTGTCCTCCCACCGGCCCGTCCGGTCTGCGGCGTCCAGGTGTCGGTGTCCATCAGGACGGCGAGACCGGTGGCCCGCTGCGGCAGCCCGGCGGCCAGCGTCGAGACGTCGGTCTGCGTGAGATCGCCCAGGACCGCGGCCACCACGCCGTCACCGTTGCCCCGACGCAGCGCCGCGGCCGTGGCGGCCAGTGACTCGGCGACCCCGGGCTCGACCAGCGCCAGCCGGTCCAGGACGTCGTCGGCGCCGCCCGCCCCGTCATGTCGCGCCGTCCACTCCGCGGTCAAATCGTCGGGGGTGAGCAGCCGGACGGCATAGCGCTGCTTGGCCAGATGAGCGCCCATGGATGCCGCCGCGGTCACCGCCCATTCGAAGCTGGACGTGGACCCCTCGCCCCGATGCGCCTGGTGCCGGGTGTCCAGCAGGACGGTCGCCCGCATCTGCCGGGGCTGCTCGTCCTGGCGCACCATGATTTCGCCGCGACGTGCCGTGGAACGCCAGTGGACTCGACGCAGGTCGTCCCCCCGTCGGTACTCACGGATCGCCACATCGTGATCACCGCTGGCCGCGACCCGTCCCCGGGTGGCCTCACCGTCGCCGATCCAGTGCCCGCCGCTCGGGCTGCCGGCCAGCGGCCAGGTGCGCGGCAGCACGATCAACGAGTCGCCCGCCGTGAACGAGCGGGACACCTCGCACATGCCGAAGGGGTCGGAGGCGACCAGCGACAGCGGCCCGATCCGGTACTGGCCGCGCTGATCGGTCTGCAGCGTGTAGGAGACCGCGGCACGTCGTCCGCCGGGCAGTCGCGAGACGACGAAGCGCGGGGAGACCCCCAGGCGGTACGGCACCGCGTCCTCGGCCATGAACACGGCGGTGCTCGACCTGCCCAGGTTGGTCAGCTCCAGCCGGATCCGAGCCGGAGAGCCGGCGACCACCCGTTTCGGCGTGATGCCGCGTTCGAGCCGGACCCGCAACTGGCCCCGGCTCACCACGATCACGCAGATCAGTGGCAGCGCGATCAGCAGCACCCCCACCCGCAGCAGGTCGCGCTGGCCGAGCAGGAAGGCGCAGGCCCCGGCGGCGACCCCGGCCGCGATGAAGGAACGGCCACGGGTGGTGAGCCCGCGCAGTCCCGACCGGACCCGCTCGAGCGCGGTGTCCGCCGGCATCTCCGGACGGCTCACGGGGGCCCGGTCCACGACTGTCCTCAGGCGCCGGACCGCGGCCGTGGCAGCGGAACCTGCGACAGGATGGTGGCCAGCACGTCCTCCGGTGCGCGGCGCCCGACGGTGGCGTCCGCACTGGGCAGGACCCGGTGCGCGAGCACCGGAATGAGCAGGTCCTGCACGTCGTCCGGCAGGACGTGATTACGGCCTTCGAGCAGAGCGTGTGCCTTGGCCGCACGCAGCAGGTGCAGGGCCGCCCGCGGAGAGGCGCCCAGGCGCAGCTCCGGGGTCTGGCGGGTCGCGCGGATCAGGGCGATCACGTACTCCTTGACCACGTCCGCCGCGTACACCGCCTTGGCGGCCGCGATCAGCGAGCGCACGGCGTCGGCGTCGCAGACGGGAGAGAGCGTCGACAACGGGTCGTGCTCGCCGTGCCGGTCCAGCATCTCCAGTTCCGCGGCGCGCGGACGGGTAGCCCATCGACAACCGGGCCATGAACCGGTCCCGCTGCGCCTCCGGCAGGGGATAGGTCCCCTCCATCTCGATGGGGTTCTGCGTGGCGATCACGATGAAGGGTGCCTGCAGGCGGTACGTGGAGCCGTCGACCGTGACGTGACGCTCCTCCATGCTCTCGAGCATCGCCGACTGGGTCTTCGGGCTGGCGCGGTTGATCTCGTCGCCGACCACCACGTTGGCGAACACGGCGCCGGGCTTGAACTCGAAGTCGTTGCGCTCCTGGTTGTAGACGCTGACCCCGGTGATATCGCTGGGGAGCAGGTCAGGGGTGAACTGGATCCGACGGACCGAGCAGCCGATCGAGCGGGCCAGGGACTTGGCGAGCATGGTCTTGCCCACGCCCGGCACGTCCTCGAGCAGCAGGTGGCCCTCGGCCACGAGAACCGTCACCGCGAGGCGGACGACGTCGGCCTTGCCGTCGATGACGCGTTCCACCGCCTGGCGGATCTGCCCGGTGGTGTGCAGCAAGTGGTTCGGCGTCACCGACGCACTGGTGGTCGTCACGTGGTTCGTCCTGCCTTCCTGCCGCCGCGCTCGGCGGCTCCCCGTTCGGAGTCGTCCGGGAGGAGTTCGATGTCGGGCCAGTGTCTCAGGCCCCGGCGGGTGCGTCAGTTCCTGGCGTCGTCGCACGAGCCCCCCACAACGCACCACCGGCGACCACCCACGGCGGGGGCCGCGGCGCCGCTGGTCAGTCTCAAGGAGCATATGTCCTGATCGATCCCTGTATGAATCGGCTCCGGGGTCGACAGTGGCCTGAAACGCCGGCCCTACGGGTTCCTCCGACACGCGCCGCACCGTGCTCGCCGGCTGCTGAACGACTCGCCGCCCCACCGCCCCACCACGCCCCTGACCTGGAATTTTGCTGTTCTTTGAGCAAAGTGGTGGTGCCGTGGGGCCTGGTCGTGGGGAGAAGTGGAGTACAGTGGGGGAACTGGGCGAGCATGGGTGAGGGGGCGGGGATGTTCCTCGGCACTCACACCCCCCGTCTCGACGAGAAGGGCCGGCTGATCCTGCCGGCGAAGTTCCGCGATCAGCTGGAGGACGGCGTGGTGGTGACCAGGGGTCAGGAGCGCTGTCTCTACGTCTTCCCCGTCGCCGAGTTCCAGCGCATCGCCGGGCAGCTCCGACAGGCGCCGGTGACCAGCAAGCAGGCCCGGGACTACCTGCGCGTGTTCCTCTCCGGTGCCAGTGACGAGGCGATGGACCAGCAGGGCCGAATCACCATCCCGGCCGGCCTGCGCACCTACGCCGGGCTGGGTCGGGACTGTGCCGTGATCGGCGCGGGTGAACGGGTCGAGATCTGGGACTCCGCGGCCTGGGAGTCCTACTCGGCGAGCAGGAGGCAGCCTTCGCCGACCAGGCC
The DNA here is from genome assembly GCA_963750395.1 of uncultured Actinomycetota bacterium. Lineage (GTDB taxonomy): Bacteria > Actinomycetota > Actinomycetes > Actinomycetales > Kineosporiaceae > JADJPO01. The sequence continues at coordinate 97,552 of CAVVQM010000015.1, forward strand.
GAAGAGGTGGTGCCCGGCGTCTTCTGAGAACGACGCGCGTACGTGCGAGCACGGCGGTGAGGTCTCCAGCCGCCCGGGATGTCCTGACGCACCTTCCCCGGTGTCAGGCCGTCCGGTCGGAGCGGATGGAGACCTGACCGCCTCTGCTCCTCAGGGTCGATCGCTCTGCCGCGATCGATCTTCGTGGTGGAAGCCGGTGGTGGGAGGGTCGAGTGAGCAACGGCGTCAAGCCTGCCGCGCCGGACGGGCGTCGCCACGTCCCGGTCCTGCTCGAGCGCTGCGTCGAACTGCTCGCGCCGGCACTGGACCACCCGGGCAGCATCGTCGTGGACGCCACCCTCGGCATGGGCGGGCACGCCGAGGCCCTGTTGTCCCGCTGCCCGCAGGCCGCGCTGATCGGCATCGACCGGGACCCCCAGGCCCTCGAGATCGCCGGACGGCGTCTGGCCGGCTTCGGCGAGCGGGTGGAACTGGTGCACGCCGTCCACGACCGGATGGTCGAGGTGTTGCGCGGGCGCGGCCTGACCCAGGTGGACGCCGTCCTGCTCGACCTGGGCGTGTCGTCCCTGCAGTTGGACGAGGTCGACCGCGGCTTCTCCTACTCGGCCGACGCACCGCTGGACATGCGCATGGATCCCAGCGCGGAGTTGACCGCCGCCGACGTGCTCAACACCTACTCGGTCGCCGACCTGACCCGTGTGCTGCGTGACTACGGCGAGGAACGGTTCGCCCGCCGGATCGCCCAGGAGGTGGTGCGGCAGCGGCAGCGGGAGCCGTTCAGCCGCAGCGAGCGACTGGTCGACGTGGTGCGGTCGTCGATCCCCGCGCCGGCCCGTCGGCACGGGGGGCACCCCGCCAAACGCACCTTCCAGGCTCTGCGGATCGAGGTCAACGCCGAACTGGACACCCTGGCCGCGGTGATCCCGGCCGCCCTGCGCCAGCTGGCCGTGGGGGGCCGCATGGTCGTCATGTCCTACCACTCGTTGGAGGACCGCATCGTGAAGCGCGCCTTCGCCGAGGGGGCGCGCAATTCCGGCTCCGCCGGACCTGCCCGTCGAGCTACCCGAGCATGCGCCCTGGCTGCGGCTGCTGACCCGCGGGGCCGAGGTCGCCGACGAGCGCGAGGCCGCAGCCAACCCACGGGCCGCGTCGGTGCGCCTGCGCGCCGTCGAACGGATCCATCGCGAAGAACGCACCCACCACGGCAAGGAGAACGTCGCATGAGCGCAGCCACCGCCAGGGCAACCCGTGCAACGCCCCGCCCAGCGGGCCCGGGCGCGGCCCGATCCAGGCGCACCGGGCTGCAGCTGGTGCAGGCGCCGCACCGGCTACGCAGCCGTGCCGCGCTGGTCTCGGTCAGCATCGTGGCGCTCTCGCTCGGTCTGGTGGCCCTCCTCGTGCTCGCCGTCAGCCTGCAGCGCGGTGCCTACGAGATGCGGGCCCTCCGAGCGCAGACGCTGGCGCTGACCGAGCAGGAGCAGGCCCTCAGCGAGTCGATCGCGGTTCTGCAGGCGCCGCGGGCGCTGTCCGCCCAGGCCCGCGAACTCGGCATGGTGCCGGCCGCCAACGTCGCGGTCATCCGGATCAGTGACGGCGCAGTCCTGGGCGAAGCCGCCCCGGCCACCCGTCCGCCGCAGATCCGCACGGCCGTCCCGGCGGCGAGGCCGAGTGCCCCCGCGAAGCCCGCCGCCGAGCCCGCGACGAAGCCCGCCGCCGAGCCCGCGACGAAGCCTGCCGCCGAGCCCGCGACGAAGCCTGCCGCCGAGCCCCGCGAAGCCTGACGCCGACCCCGCGAAGCCTGCCGCCGCGGTGGGGAACTGAGGAGGAGGCGTTGCCGACCCCCACCGACTCGCGCGCCCGGACCCCGCGCCCCGCCCGGGGCGCCGCGGCCGCGCGTCCGGCCCGTCCCCAGTCCACGACGCGCCGTCCCCAGTCCACGACGCGCCGTCCCCAGGACGGATCCACACGCACCACCGGACGACCGGTCCGCCGTCCCGCGTCGCCCCCGCGTCGTCCTGCGCCCCCGCGGCGTCAGCCCCGGCCCCCGGCCGACCCCACCCGCCGGATGCGGGTGGCCCTCGTCCTGATGCTGTTCGTGCTGAGCATGTTCGGCGGCCGGCTGATCCAGCTGCAGGGGCTGGACGCCTCGGCGCTGGCCGCGGAGGCCATGAGCGCCCGGGGCGCCACCGTGGACCTGCTGGCCAAGCGGGGCGACATCACCGACTCCTCCGGAGCGGTCCTGGCGACCACGGTCGACCGACGCGACATCCTCGTCGATCAGACCCTGGTCGGACGGGTACCAGCGGGTGGAGGGTCAGACCGTTGTCGAGGCGGGGCTGAACGGTGCCGCGCAGGACCTTGCCCCGCTGCTCGGTCTGAGCGTCGAGGTGACGCGGCAGCGGCTGACCGGGACCAACCGCGGGTACACGCTCGCCGCCGACGTCACTCCCGACCTGGCCCGCCGGGTGCTGCGTCTGGCGATACCGGGCATCAACACCCAGCAGGCGAGCCGCCGGGTCTACCCGGGCGGCGATCGGCCGCCAACGTGCTCGGATTCGTCTCGGCCGACAACGTCGCCTACGGCGGCGTCGAGGGCGCCTTCGACGCCACCCTGGCCGGCACCCCGGGGTCCATCAGCTACGAGCAGGCCAAGGACGGCACCCGGATCCCGACCGGGATCATCAACGAGATCGATCCGTCGGACGGCGGCAGCGTCCGGCTGACCATCGACCGGGACCTGCAGTGGACGGCCCAGCGGCTGATCGCCGATCAGGTCCAGGCGACCGAGGCGGAGTCCGGGTCGATCGCCGTGGTGAACCCGAAGACCGGAGAGGTCCTGGCACTGGCGACGTCACCCACGTTCGACCCGAACCAGCCGGGCGATGCCGACGTCGCCGACCGCGGAGACCGGGCCCTGCTCGACGTGTTCGAGCCCGGCTCGACCTCGAAGGTGATCACCATGTCCGCGGTGCTGGAGGAGGGCATGGCCGAACCCCTCGACCCATGTCACCGTCCCCGGCCGGCTCGAGCGCTCGGACCGCAGCTTCCGGGACTGCCGAGGAGCACGGGCACCGAACAGCTGACCGCGGCCGGCGTGCTGGCCAAGTCCAGCAACATCGGCACGATCCTGCTCGGGGAGAAGGTCCCGCCCGCGGACGATGGAGGGGTACCTGCGCAAGTTCGGACTCGGGTCCGCCGAGCGGCATCGGCCTGCCGGAGTCCCCCGGGATCCTGGCCCCGGCCGCGGACTGGGACGGCTCCCAGCGCTACACCGTGCTGTTCGGCCAGGGCCTGTCGGTCAACACGCTTCAGTCGGCCCAGGTCTTCGCCACCATCGCCAACGACGGCGTGCGGGTCCGCCCGCGGGTGGTGGCCGGCTACACCGAGCCCGACGGCACCTACCACGCGAACGCCTCGGCCGACCCGGTACAGGTGATCAGCGCCAAGACCGCCCGCACCCTGCGCCAGATGATGGAGGGCGTGGTCGTCGAGGGCGGCACGGCTCTCAAGGCGGCGGTGCCGGGCTACCGGGTGGCCGGCAAGACCGGTACGGCTCAGCGGGCGGTCGACGGCGGCTACCGGGGCTACACCGCCAGCTTCATCGGCATGGCTCCGGCGGACGATCCCGAGTTGGTCGTCGCCGTGGTGCTCCAGAGCCCGGTCAAGGGCCACTACGGCGGGGAGGTCGCCGGCCCCGTCTTCCGTGACGCTGATGACCTACGCACTGGCCCACCGGGCGATCCCGCCGAGCGCATCCGAGGCGACGCCCATCCCTAGCACCTGGGACTGAACGGGTAGCCTCGCGACGTGCCGATCCCCGGTGGCCCCCGCCCCACGCACCTCCCCGCGCGAGCCCTGCGCGAGGTCGCCGAACAGGCCGGCGCCCAGCTGGTGGGCGTGGCGGCCCAGGACGAGGACGTGGCCGTCAGCGGGGTGACCCTGGGCTCGGCCTCGGTCCGCCCCGGCGACCTCTACGCGGCACTGCCCGGTCGGCGCAGGCACGGCGGCGACTTCGCCGTGGCCGCCGCTCGGGCCGGAGCCGTCGCCGTCCTGACCGACCCGGAGGGTGCGCACAGGGCCGCCGGCAGCGGTCTGCCGATGCTGGTCGTGCCGGAACCACGCGCCGCGCTGGGCCCGCTGGCCGCTTGGCTGTACGGCCGTCCGGCGGAACGCCTGCAGACCCTCGCGGTGACCGGGACCAACGGCAAGACCACCACGACGTACCTGCTGGACGGCGCGCTGCGCGCCCTGGGACGGCGCACCGGCCTGATCGGCACCGTGAACCTGCGGATCGGGGAGGAGCGAGGTGCCGGCCACCGGGACCACCCCCGAGGCCCCCGACCTGCATGCCCTGCTCGCGGTGATGGTCGAGCACCACGTCGACACCTGCTCACTGGAGGTCTCCAGCCACGCCCTGGACCAGCACCGGGTCGACGGCCTGACCGTCGACGTGGCCGCGTTCACCAACCTGTCCCAGGATCACCTCGACCATCACGGCGACATGGAGTACTACTTCGCGGCCAAGGCGCGCGCTGTTCCGCCCGGGCGCCGCCCACGCAGCCGTGATCTGCGTGGACGACGAGTGGGGCCGCCGGCTGGCTGGACATGGTCGACCTGCCGCTGACCACCGTGGCCACCCGGGCCGTCGTCGGTGCCCCGCGTGGGCGCCACTGGCAGGTCCTCGACGTGGACGACGGTGGGCTGCGGCCGACGGCGCGGGTGCTCGACACCGTCCGGCGAGCGGCTCGAGGTGACCTCGCCGCTGCCGGGGGACTTCAACGTGACCAACACGGTGCTGGCGCTGGCGATGCTGGCCGAACTCGGCGTGCCGGTCCGGGACGGCGCCGCGGCACTGGCCGCCGCAGGCCCGGTGCCCGGCCGGATGGAGCGGGTCGCCGCCGGTCATCGCAGCGGCGAGCCGGTGGGGGTGGTCGACTACGCCCACACGCCCGCCGCGGTCAGGGCGGCACTGGCCACCGTGCGCTCGCAGGCCAAGCCGTTGGTCGTGGTGCTGGGTGCGGGCGGCGATCGGGACCATGAGAAGCGTCCGCTGATGGGCGAGGCCGCGGCGCTCGCGGACCTGGTGGTGATCACCGACGACAACCCACGCTCGGAGGACCCCGCCCTGATCCGAGCCGCGCTGCGCGCCGGCGCCGAACGGGCTGCCGCCGTCTCCGGTGCCGAGGTGATCGAGATCGCCGATCGCCACGAGGCGATCGCCGAGGCGGTGCGCCGCGCGTGGACCGCGGCCGGTACCGGCGTCGTCCTGGTCGCCGGCAAGGGTCACGAGAGCGGCCAGCGAGATCGCCGGGGTCACCCTGCCGTTCGACGACCGTGTGGTGCTGGCGCGCGCGCTGGCCGAGGCGGGTGGATCGCGATGATCCCGATGACGCTCGCCGATCTCGCCGAGGCGGTCGACGGCCGCCTGGCCGGCGGCGTCTCGCCGCAGGACGTCGTCTCCGGTCCGGTGGTCATCGACTCCCGGCAGGCCGGACCGGGATCGTTGTTCGTGGCCCTGCCCGGGGCACGGGTGGACGGGCACCGGTTCGCCGCCTCCGCGCACCGCACCGGAGCCGTGGCGGTGCTGGCGGCCCATGAGGTCGAGGCCCCCTGCGTGGTCGTCGAGGATCCGGTCCTCGCACTCGGTCGGCTGGCCCGCGCCGTCCGGGACCGGCTGCCCGGCCTGCACGCCGTCGGGATCACCGGCTCGAGCGGCAAGACCAGCACCAAGGACCTGCTCGCCCGGGTGCTCCCCGAGCTGGGTCCGACCGTGGCACCGCAGAACTCCTTCAACAACGAGATCGGGGTGCCGCTGACCGTGCTCCGCTGCGAGGACTCGACGCGGTACCTGGTCAGCGAGATGGGTGCCCGGGCGATCGGCAACATCCGGTACCTGTGCGACATCGTCGCCCCGCAGGTGGCCGTGGTGCTCAACGTCGGGATGGCGCACGTCGGGGAGTTCGGCGGGCGCGAGGCGACCGCCGAGGCCAAGGGTGAGCTCGTCGAGGCGCTGCCCGCCGACGGGCTGGCGGTGCTGAACGCCGACGACGACCTGGTCGCCGCGATGGCCGCGAGGACCACCTCCCGGACCGTGTTCGTCGGCCGTTCGCCGCGCGCCGACGTCCAGGCCCGTGGACGTCCGCCTGGACGGCGTCGCCCGCGCCACGTTCACCCTGGTCAGCCTTCTTCCCGGTCGTTCCGGCCAGGTCGAGGTCGCCCTGCCGGTGCACGGTGAGCACCACGTCGCGAACGCCCTGGCGGCCGCCGCGGTGGCCCTGGACGCCGGGATGGACCTACCGGTGCTGGGGCAGGCCCTGAGCCGGGCGGGCGTCGGCAGCGCCGGTCGCATGCAGATCACCGTTCGCCCGGATCAGGTGGTGGTCATCGACGACTCCTACAACGCCAACCCGGACTCCGTCACCGCCGCCCTGCAGGCACTGGTGCACACCGAGCCGCCCCAGGCCCCGGTCGGGCGCCGCTGGGCCGTGCTCGGGGAGATGCTCGAACTGGGCGAGGACTCTGATTCCGAGCATGAGCGGATCGGGACGCTCGCCGTCCGGCTCGGGGTCGATCGGGTGCTCTCGGTCGGTGCCGGCGGCTCTGCGTACCGGGCGCCCGTCCAGGCCCGCGATGTGCCGGAGGCACTCAGAATCCTGCACAGCGAGTTGCGGTCCGGTGACGTGGTGTTGATCAAGGCCTCGCGAGCCGTCGGTCTGGACGCCGTGGCGCGTGGCCTGCTCGAATCCGGGGCCGCCAGCGGGCAGGATGTGGCGGCGGCCCGTCCGGGCCCGGGGCCCGATATCGAGTCTGGGGAGGTCCTGGCGTGAAGACGGTCGTCATCGCGGCCGCGGTCGCCATGGTGTGTTCCCTGTTCGGCACCCCGCTGTACATCCGTTTCCTGGTCCGTCGCGGCTTCGGCCAGTTCATCCGGGACGACGGTCCGACCGCCCACCACACCAAGCGCGGCACCCCCACCATGGGCGGTGCGGTGATCATCGGCGCCACCCTGGCCGGCTACGGTGTCGCGCACGCCGTGACGGTCTGGACGCCGACCCTGTCCGGCCTGTTGGTGCTCTTCCTCATGGTCGGCCTCGGTTTCGTCGGGTGGCTCGACGACTACATCAAGATCTCCAAGCAGCGCAGCCTCGGACTGCGGGCCGCCCCGAAACTGATCGGCCAGTCCCTGGTCGCGGTGATCTTCGCCGTGGTGGCGCTCACCGTCGACAGCGGCGAGCGGCTGACACCGGCCTCGACGCACATCTCCTTCATCCGCGACACCCCGATCGACCTGGGCTTCGCCGGGGCGGGGGTCGGCCTGGTCCTGTTCGTGGTCTGGGCGCTGATCATGATCGCCGGGACCAGCAACGGCGTGAATCTGACCGACGGGCTGGACGGACTGGCCAGTGGGGCCACGGTCGCCGTCGCCGGGTCCTACCTGTTGATCGGCACCTGGCAGTCCAACCAGTCCTGCAGCAGGCTCCCGATCGCCCAGTGCTACGACGTGCGCGATCCGCTCGACCTCGCGGTGGTCTCGGCATGCCTGCTGGGCGCGACCTTCGGCTTCCTGTGGTGGAACGCCTCCCCGGCCAAGATCTTCATGGGTGACACCGGCTCGCTGGCCCTCGGCGGCGCCCTGGCCGGGCTGGCCATCCTGACCCGCACCGAACTCCTGCTGGTGATCCTCGGCGGACTGTTCGTGCTCATCCTGCTCTCGGTGGTCATCCAGGTCGGCTCGTTCAAGATGACCGGCAAGCGGGTCTTCCGGATGGCTCCGTTGCAGCACCACTTCGAGCTCGCGGGCTGGAACGAGGTCACGATCGTGATCAGGTTCTGGATCATCGCCGGCATGTTCTGCGGCCTCGGACTGGGCATCTTCTACGCGGAGTGGGTGGTGGGCAGCCAGTGAGCGCGACACGCGCCGTCGGTCGTGGCAGGTGGCGGGCGCGTCCGTGACACTGACCCTGTGAACCCACCCCCGTCATCGCCGCCGCGGATCCTCTCGCGACGTCCGGGGGTCTGAGCGTTGGCCGCGGGGACGGCACGCGCCACGACCGGGCGCACCGGGTCGCCCTCGGTCGTGTCGGGGACCGACCGCGACCGTTCGCACGCCGTGGTCTGGCTCGCCCGCCTGGAGTCGCCCCTGGCCGCCTACTACCTGATCCTCGGCGCGAGCGCCGCGTTGATCGCGATCGGGTTGGTGATGGTGCTGTCCAGCTCGAGCGTCGAGTCCTACGTGGACTCCGGCAATCCCTACGCTGTCTTCGCCAAGCAGGCGATCTTCGCGGCGCTGGGACTTCCGCTCGCCTTCGTGGCATCCCGCATGCCGGTGCGCTTCTGGCGTGCCGCGGCCTGGCCCGCGTTGTTCCTGGCGATCCTCGGTCTCATCGCGGTGGCCGCATTCGGAACCTCGGTCAACGGGAACCAGAACTGGATCGCGCTGGGGCCGGTGACGCTGCAACCGTCCGAGGGCGCCAAGCTCGCCCTGGTCGTCTGGGCCGCCTCGGTGCTGGCCGGCAAGCAGTCCCTGCTCGGTCGGGTCTCCCACGTGGTGATCCCCGTGGTGCCGGGGGCGCTGATCCTGCTCGCGTTGGTGATGCTGGGTCATGACCTCGGCACCGCGTTGGTGCTCATCGGCGTGGTCGCCGGCCTGCTCTTCACCGCCGGCGCGCCGCTGCGGGTCTTCCTGGTCGGCGGCGCCGTGGCGGCCGGCGCCGTGGCGGCGCTCGTGATGACCAGCCCGAACCGGATGGCCCGTCTGGGTGCCTGGGCCGGCGAGGGGGAGTGCGACTACTACTCGGCCTGCTGGCAGCCCACCCACGGACTGTGGGGTCTGGCCACCGGAGGCTGGTGGGGGGTCGGTCTGGGTGCCAGCCGGGAGAAGTGGTCCTGGCTGCCCGAGGCCCACAACGACTACATCTTCTCCGTCATCGGCGAGGAGCTGGGGCTGGCCGGGACCCTGACCCTGCTCGTGCTGTTCGCCGCCCTCGGCATCGGCCTGTTCCGTCTCGTGCAGGCGAGCGACGACGTGTTCGTCAAGATCGCCACCGGTGGCGTGGTGGCGTGGGTGCTCGGTCAGGCGATCATCAACATCGGCACGGTGCTCGGCCTGCTCCCGGTCATCGGCCTGCCCCTGCCGCTGGTCTCCAGTGGTGGTTCGGCGCTGGTGACGACCATGATCGGGCTCGGTATGGTCCTCGGCTTCGCCCGTCGGGTCCCGGGTGCCCGGGAGGCCCTCGCAGCCCGGCCCGCGCTGGCCTGGCGCAGCGTCGCCGTGGTCCCGAGCAGGCTGCAGCAGACGCGCGGGCGCTCCGTGCGCACGGGGAGCCGTCAGGGTCGACCGGCTCGCCCCGGCGGTCCGGGCAGGTCGCGGTGACTCTGTCCGTGCTGCTCGCCGGTGGCGGCACGACGGGGCACGTCGCGCCGCTGCTCTCGCTGGCCGACTGCCTGCGCCGACGGGACCCGTCGACCAGGGTCACGGTCCTGGGTACGGCGCAGGGGCTGGAGGCACGCCTCGTGCCGCAGGCGGGCTATCCGCTCGAGGTGGTGCCTCGGGTGCCGATGCCGCGCCGCCCCTCGACCGAGTTGCTCCGCCTTCCGGGGCGTCTGCGCGCCGCGATCGTCGCCGCCGGGCGGGCGATCGACTCCAGCGGTGCCGACGTCGTCGTCGGGTTCGGCGGGTACGTCTCGACCCCGGCCTACCTGGCGGCCAGGCGACGCGGCGTGCCGATCGTCGTCCACGAGGCCAATGCGCGGCCCGGCCTGGCGAACCGGGTCGGGGCGCGGCTCACCGAACACGTCGCCTGCGCCGTGCCGGGCACCCCACTGCCGGGGGCCACCGTCACGGGCATCCCGCTGCGACGGGACATCGCCACCGCCGACCTGACCGTCCTGCGGGAGGGGGCGCTCGCCCGGTTCGGGCTCTCCGCGCAGTACCGCACGCTGCTGGTCACCGGCGGATCACTGGGTGCCCAACGGCTCAACACGACCTTCGCCGCCTGCGCGGGGTCTCTGCGCGAGGCGGGTGTCCAGGTGCTGCACCTGTGCGGGCGCGGCAAGAGTTCCGGACTGCCCGTCGATGCCGCCGTGCAGGAGTCGGACCCCTCGCCCCGCTACGTGGTGCGGGAGTACCTGGACGGGATGCAGGACGCGTTCGCGATCGCCGATCTGGTGGTGTGCCGCGCCGGGGCCGGAACCGTCGCCGAGGTGACCGCGCTGGGTCTGCCCGCGGTCTACGTGCCCCTGCCGATCGGCAACGGCGAGCAGCGACTCAACGCCGCCCCCGTCGTCGACGCCGGCGGAGGGATCATGGTCGCCGACGCCGACCTGACACCCGAATGGGTGAACACCGAACTCATCGGACCCGCCGGACTGCTCACCGACCGGGATCGACTGGCCGAGATGGGCCGCGCCGCAGCGGGTTTCGGCATCCGGGACGGCGACGAGAGACTGGCCGACCTGGTCCTCGCCGCCGCGGGGCGAACCAGTGACGAGGCGGCCGGGTGAGCGATCAGCCTGCGGCCGAGGAGGCCCCACCGGTGACGGACGTCGCATCCCTGGGACGGGTCCACTTCATCGGCATCGGCGGAGTGGGCATGTCCGGTCTGGCCCGGATCCTGCTCGCCCGCGGGGTTCGCGTCTCCGGCAGTGACTCACGCGCCTCGGCGGTCACCGAGGACCTGGCCGCACGGGGGGCCCTGGTTCACGTCGGGCACACCGCCGAGGCGGTCGCCGAGGTCGACACGGTGGTCGTCTCCTCCGCGATCCGGCCCGACAACCCGGAGTTGTCGGCCGCCCGGCAGGCGGACCTGCGTGTCCTGCATCGCTCCGAGGCGTTGGCCGCGCTGATGGCCGGGCGGCGGGCGGTGGCCGTCGCGGGCACGCACGGCAAGACCACCACGACAGCCATGACCACGGTGGCGCTTCGGCACTGCGGCGCGGACCCCTCGTTCGCGATCGGCGGCGAACTGACCGGGGTCGACCCGCGGGACGGGCAGCGCCCACGAGGGCACGGGGGACGTGTTCGTCGCCGAGGCCGACGAGTCCGACGGATCGTTCCTCAGGTACCGGCCCACGGTCGCGGTGGTCACCAATGTCGAGCCGGACCACCTGGATCACTACGGGACCGAGGATGCGGTGCGGGAGGCGTTCGAGGCGTTCACCGACCGGATCGTCCCGGGCGGGGTCCTGATCGCCTGCGCCGACGACCCGGGCTCGCTCCGCCTGGCCGAGCGCCTGCGCCGCACCGGCGCCGTGGAGGTCCTCACCTATGGCGAGGCGGCGGGGGCCGACGTCCGGATGGGCCCGATCCGCACCGACGGTGGCGGTCTCGCCGTCCGGCTCGCCGCCCAGCGCTGGGACGCGGTCGAGGTGCGCCTGCCGCTGCCGGGAGCGCACAACGCAGCGAACGCCGCCGCCGCGTGGACGGTCGGGGCCTGGCTCGGGTTGGACGGTGAATGCCTGGCCGAGGGGCTGGCCCGCTACGGCGGCACCCGGCGCCGGTTCGAACTGAGGGGCGAGGTCGGCGGGGTCGCCGTCCGGGACGACTACGCTCACCACCCGACCGAGGTCGAGGCCCTGCTCCGGGCGGCGCGCGGTGCCACGAGCGGCAGGGTGCTGATCGTGTTCCAGCCCCACCTGTTCAGCCGCACGCGCATCTTCGCCGACCAGTTCGCCCGCGCGCTGGCCCTGGCCGACGAGGTGGTCGTGCTCGACGTGTACCCGGCGCGCGAGGAGCCCGAGCCCGGTGTCACCGGGGAGTTGATCAGCTCTGCGGTGCCGCTGCCGGCCGAGCGGGTGGTGTATGCACCCCACGAGCAGGACGCGGTGACCGAGTTGGTCGACCGGGCACGTGCCGGCGATCTCGTGCTCACCGTCGGGGCGGGTGACGTCACCCGCCTCGGCCCCCAGGTGCTGGCGGGGCTGGCCGATCGACTGGGTCTGGGAGCCCGCCCGGCGGACGACGCGGGTGGGAGTCGCTGATGGCTCGCTCGAGCGCGCCGGCCCCGGCACGGCGTGCAGCGTCCGGCGGGACCGCCGAACGCTTCGCGGCACGCGTCCGCTCGCGGCGTCGGCGCCGGCTGGCCGTCATCGTGGCGTCGTGCCTGGTGGTGACCGGGCTGATCTGGCTGACGCTGTTCTCCCCCTATCTGGTCCTGGACCGGATCCGGATCACCGGCACCGATCGGGTGCCCGTCGCCCAGGTCAGCGCGATCGTGGACAGCGAACGTGGCCGCCCGATGGTGCTGCTCGATCCGTCGGCGGTGTCCGGACGGGTCGAGGAGCTGCCGCTGGTCGAATCGGTCCAGGTGCGGCGGCACTGGCCGGCCACCATGACCGTCGAGATCACCGAACGCGTCCCGGTCGCCGCGGTACCGGCCGGTGGCGGCCGGTACCGGCTCGTCGACGAGGACGGGGCCGAGGTCGAGACCGTCGCCGACCGCCCGGCCGCGCTGCCCTTCCTCGAGGTCGACCTGAATGGGCGGCCGGCCTCGGCAGCGGCGCTGCGGACGGCGCTGGCAGTGCTGTCCGGGTTGCCCGAGACCGTTCGGGCGCGTCTGGTCGGGGCGGGTGCGACGTCTGCGGACGGCGTCTGGTTGCGAATGACCCCCGCTCCCAAGACCGCCGCGGACGCGTCCCAGGCCGGGGACGCCCCCTCGAGCAACGAGAGCCCGGCCACCGGCCGGGGCAAGGCCTTCAAGGTGGTCTGGGGCGATTCCTCGCAGGCGACGAGGAAGGCAGAGGTGCTCGACCTGCTGATCGCCGCGTCCGGACCGGACGGCGCCTCGACCTATGACGTGAGCGCGCCGGACAAGCCGGCGGTCGACCCTCGCTGAGGAGTCCCCGGCCGCTGAGGAGTCTCCAGCGCGGGTACTCTGTGTGTTCAAATCGGTTCTCTCCGTGACATTCTTTTTCACGGTCCCCGGGCGTGGCGCACGAGCCGGTTCCGGGCCCTGAGCATGTTGGCTCAGGCCGGGCGCCGACACGCCCATCCGGTCGTTGAATCGCCCTGGGGGCGACCGTACGGTCACTGCCATCGACGTAGTTGACATAACTATGACCCTCAACTTGAGGGTGAGACTTTGAGTAGCCGGGGGACCGGGGTCGAGATCGGCGAGCGAGAGGCACCCGACGTGGCAGCACCGCAGAACTATCTGGCAGTCATCAAGGTCGTCGGCATCGGCGGCGGCGGTGTCAATGCCGTCAATCGCATGATCGAGGTGGGACTCAAGGGGGTTGAGTTCATAGCCATCAACACCGACGCGCAGGCGCTGTTGATGAGCGACGCCGACGTGAAGCTCGACGTCGGTCGTGAACTCACCCGTGGTCTCGGTGCCGGGGCGGACCCCGAGGTGGGTCGCAAGGCGGCGGAGGACCACACCGAGGAGATCGAGGAGGTCCTCAAGGGGGCCGACATGGTCTTCGTCACGGCGGGTGAGGGCGGAGGCACCGGTACCGGGGGTGCGCCGGTCGTGGCCCGGATCGCCCGCTCGCTCGGCGCCCTCACGATCGGTGTCGTGACGCGCCCGTTCACGTTCGAGGGTCGTCGCCGGGCCACGCAGGCGGACTCGGGGATCACCTCGCTGCGCGAAGAGGTCGACACGCTCATCACCATCCCCAACGACCGGCTGCTGTCCATCAGCGACCGGCAGGTGAGCGTGCTGGATGCCTTCCGCTCCGCGGACCAGGTGCTGCTCTCCGGCGTCCAGGGCATCACCGACCTGATCACCACCCCCGGTCTGATCAACCTGGACTTCGCCGACGTCAAGTCGGTCATGCAGGGGGCGGGCAGCGCCCTGATGGGTATCGGCTCCGCCCGCGGTGACGATCGCGCCGTCCAGGCCGCCGAGACCGCCATCTCCTCACCACTGCTCGAAGCCAGCGTCGAGGGCGCCCACGGCGTGCTTCTCTCGATCCAGGGCGGATCCGATCTGGGGCTGTTCGAGATCAACGAGGCGGCGCGACTCGTGCAGGAGGCCGCCCACCCGGAGGCCAACATCATCTTCGGTGCGGTGATCGACGACGCGCTGGGCGACGAGGTCAGGGTCACGGTGATCGCGGCCGGATTCGACGGGGGAGCCCCCACCCGCCGGCGCGACGACCGCGCACTGGGTCAGATCTCGGGCCGCAGCATGGAAGCCACCGACACCGGCGCCACCGCCCCGGCGACCCGCCGTGATCCCATGCCGGCGCAGGCGGCGGCGATCGCCTCGAACGGCTCGGGCGCTCTGGGCTCACTGCCCGAACCGGAGCCCGCCACCGCGCGGGCGCAGCGGCCGCAGCCGCTGGACGCCGAGCCGTACGGTGAGCGGTCGGTCGGCACCCCCACGGTGGCCGAACCGGTGACCCGGTTCTCCGGGGCCAGGGCCGCGGCCGCGGACCCCGCTGAGCGCACCGACGCCGCCTCGAACGGGGCCGCCGAGTCCGCATCGGCCGCGTCGGCCCGCGCAGAACCGGCGCGCTCGGAGGAGGGGCCCTCGGCCCAGCCCCGGTCGGTCGACCTGTCCGCCGATCGCCCGGTCCGGACCCCGAGCCGTTCCACGTTCCCACTCGACGACGACCTCGACATCCCCGACTTCCTGAAGTAATGATCCGGGCCGGGGCCGATCTCGGACCCGGCGTCCTGGCCGGGTTCACCTCCTCGGCAGAGGGCAACCTCGGGCTGCACGTCGGCGACGTCGCCGGGTCCGTGGCCGATCGGCGCCGGGCACTGGCCGCCGCCCTGGGTGTGCCCGTGCTGTTCGCGCGACAGGTGCACGGCGCCACGGCCCGATCCGTCGACGATCTCGATCCAGCGGTGGTCCGCGATGCGGCCGCCCTGGATCTGTGGCCGCAGGACGGGGCGGACGCCCTGGTCACGACGCGCGCCGATCGCGGGCTCGGCGTCCTGGTCGCGGATTGCGTCCCCGTTCTGCTCGCCGATCCCGCGGCCCCGGTGGTCGCCGTGGCCCATGCGGGCCGTGTCGGGTTGCTCGACGGGGTGCTGTCGGGGGTGCTCGAGGCGATGCGTGATCGCGGGTGCCGAGACCGAGCGAATCCGGGCGGCACTCGGTCCCAGCGGCGGGCCCGTGCTGCTATGAGGTGCCGGCCGAGATGGCCGAGCATGCCGTGGCCCGGATTCCCGCGATGGGGGCGACCACGCGTCGGGGCACGGCCGCGCTGGATCTGCGGGCCGGGTGCCGGGCCGTGCTGACCGCGGCCGGGGTTCGCGACGTCGTCGAGGTCGGTGGCTGCACGATCGAGGACGAGAGCCGTTCTCTCACGCCATCGCGCGGGCCGGGGGCCGGCCCGATGGGCCGGTTCGCCGGCGTGGTACGACTCCTGCCATGACGACGCCGTCGGACGTCCCCGCCGGAGGTGGCACGCCGGCGGGACGAGATCGCCGCAGGCCTGGACGCCGTCCGCGAGCGCGTGGCCGGAGCCTGCGCGGCGGCCGGGCGCCGTCCGGAGCAGCTGACTCTGGTGGTCGTGACCAAGACTGCATCCCGTGACCGACCTGTCGCGCTCGCCGACCTCGGCGTGCGGGACATCGGGGAGAGCCGGGAGCAGGAGGCCACCGCCAAGCACGCCGCGCTGGCCTCCGCGTCGGGGGCCGCGAGCGAACTGGTCTGGCACTTCATCGGCCGGCTGCAGTCGAACAAGTGCCCGCCGCGTGGCCCGAATCGCCGATGTCGTGCACTCGGTGGACCGGGTCGGGCTGCTCGCGCCGCTCGGGCAGGGAGCCGCGTGAGGCAGGCCGCAGAGTCGAGGTCCTCATCCAGGTCAGCCTGGACGGCGACCCGACACGGGGTGGCGTCCCGGTCCCGACGGCCCGGACCGACTGCTGAGACTCGCCGAGGCGGCCGCGGCCGTGGACGCCTCGTGGCTGCGGGGGCTGATGGCCGTGCGCCCCACGTGACGCCGACCCGGAGGGGGCCTTCTCCGTACTGCCTGCGATGAGCCGCCGCTGCGCGCCGAACACCCGTCTGCGGAGCTCATCTCGGCCGGTATGAGTGGCGACCTGGAGGCCGCGGTCGCGGCCGGCGCGACACACCTGCGTGTCGGCAGCGCGATACTCGGTGCTCGACCTCTGCTCGGGTAACGTCGCGACTGAGGGTGGCCGAGGCGGTGCACCGAGGTGACGAGACACCGTCGAACCGATGCAAGGAGTAGCGATGGGCGGCGCATTGCGCAAGACCATGGTCTACCTGGGGTTGGCCGAGGACGACGATCGGTACGACGCGTACGACGTGGACGAGGACTTCCCGGACGACGAACTCGTTCGCGATGAGGAGACCGGTCAGCGGTACGCCGGTGCCGAGCCCGTCGGACGGGAGTCCCGGACGGATCTCGATGTTCTTGATGAGCCGCGTCAGGAGAGACGTGCCGCCGTGACCCCGATCAGTCGTGCGCAGGTCGCGCGCGTCGTTCACAGCAGCCCCCGGGCGGAACGGACCGAGTTGCATCGCATCTCGACGATTCACCCCCGTACGTACAACGAGGCCAAGACCATCGGTGAGGCGTTCCGCGCCGGCACTCCGGTGATCATGAACCTGACCGACATGGACGACGCGGACGCCAAGCGGCTCGTCGACTTCGCCGCCGGTCTGGTGTTCGGCCTTCACGGTGCGATCGAGAGGGTGACCAGCAAGGTCTTCCTGTTGTCCCCGGCGGACGTCGAGGTCTCCCCGGCCGAGAAGGTCAAGGTTCCCGAACGGACCTTCTTCAATCAGAGCTGAGCTTCAATCAAAGCTGAGGCGACCGGCACGGGTCGACCGGCCCGGGCGTTGTCGTGGTCATGCACGGAATCGTCAGGCATCGTCTCCGTGACGCACTATTGACCCACGCCCTGTCCGCTGTCGAACGGATCCGCCGTGCAGTTAGTCCTGAACCTGCTCCAGTTCGTCGTCTTCCTGTTCCTGCTGGCCCTGATCGGCAGGCTGATCATCGACTGGATCCAGGCCTTTGCCAGGGATTGGCGCCCCAGTGGACCGATCCTGGTCGTGGCCGAGGGTGTGTATTCGGTCACGGACCCGCCGCTGAGGGCGCTTCGTCGCGTTATCCCACCCCTTCGGCTTGGATCGGTCCAAATCGACCTGGCCTTCACAGTCCTGTTCGTCCTGGTTCTCATCCTGTGGAGGTTGTTGCAGGCGTGACTGGTGATGGACTCACGCGTCCCGACCACCTACGGTGCGGTGTGCGTCGCACGAGTGGCGCATCGCCGACCCGCTCAGTTCGTTGCTCACGGTCGGCATCCGATACGGTGACACGGCGATGCCGCACCACCTACCGAGTCTCTCCCGCGAGGTGACCACATGGCTCTGACACCCGAGGACGTCGTCAACAAGCGTTTCCAAGCCACAAAGTTCCGAGAGGGCTACGACCAGGACGAGGTCGATGACTTCCTCGACGAGGTGGTGAACGAGCTGCGCCGCCTCAACGAGGAAAACGAGGACATGCGCAACAAGCTCAGCGCCTGCGAGCGCCGAGTGGGTGAGTTGTCACGGGCCTCGGTCGCCCGCGAGTCCGCCCCCGAGATGGAGAGCCCCCCGACGGTGGCTGCCCAGATGCCGTCGGCTCCCGCCGCCGCTGCGCCGGTGCCGCCCCCGGCGCCGATGCCCGCTCCGGTTCCCCAGCCCGTCGCCCAGCCACAGGAACAGATCCGCCCGGCGGCCCAGCTCGAGGCGGCCGCCCAGGGTGGCCAGGGTCCCGAAGCAGCGGCCGGCATGCTGGCCCTCGCCCAGAAGCTGCACGACGAGTACGTGCGCAATGGTGAGCAGCAACGGGACCGGATCGTGAATGAGGCCCGCGAGCACGCTCAGCGGTTGGTCCGTGAGGCCGAGGAGAAGCAGCGTCAGACGCTGGGCTCGCTGGAGCAGGAGCGTTCCCTGCTCGAGCGCAAGATCGACGAGCTGCGGGCCTTCGAGCGCGAGTACCGCAGCCGCCTCAAGTCCTACCTGGAAGGTCAGTTGCGTGACCTGGAGGCCAAGGCGGCCGTGGTTCCCAACCGCGGTCCGCAGGCCGCCGCGCCCGGCGGCAACGGTGGTAGTGCCGGCTACTCCGGTCCGCTGCCCAGCCGTGGGTCCTACGCCGCCGAGCCCACTCCAGAGCCTGCGCAGAGCTTCCCCTTCGGCGACCGCGGCTGATCATCATCCGAACCACCATCCGGGCGCAGACGTGCCCGGATGGAAGCTCCATACAAGCGTCATCTGACGGCGAGCCACCCGCGCGGGAGCGGGTGGCTCGCCGTCGTCCTCCACTGGGCCCCGGTGCGGGGTCGGGAGGCGACGGAGGACCCGCGACGATGCCGACCAGGGAGGAACCCAGATGCCACAGCGCAGTGCGTCGACGGTGAAGGCCACGTCTGCCTCCGCGAAGAAGGCGGCCCCGGCCAAGAGGGCGACCCCGGCCAAGAGGACCCCTGCGACGGTGAAGGTGGCTGCCCCGACCAAGAAGGCAGCGGCCACCAAGAAGGCAGCCCCCACCAAGAGGGCAGCCCCAGCGAAGAAGGCCGCCCCTGCCAAGAAGGCCGCCCCCACCAAGAAGGCCGCCCCTGCCAAGAAGGCAGCCCCCACCAAGAAGGCCGCCCCTGCCAAGAGGGCAGCCCCCACCAAGAAGGCCGCCCCCGCCAAGAAGGCCGCCACCACCAAGAGGGCAGCCCCCGCGAAGAAGGCCGCCCCTGCCAAGAGGGCAGCCCCCGCGAAGAAGGCCGCCCCGGGCAGGGGCGCGTCATCGAAGAAGCTCGCCGTCCGAGCGGACGAGTCGCCCTGGAGTGCCACCGAACTCGCCGCCCAGAGACGCGAGCTCGAGGCGGAGTTGGCCAGGCTCACCCAAGACCTGGCCGCCATCCAGAGCAGCATCGCCGACGTCCTGCGGGACAGTGGTGACGGTGTCGGGGACGATCAGGCCGACACGGGGTCCAAGGCCTTCGAGCGGGAGCAGGAGATGACCTTGCTGGCCAATACCCGTGACGGCATCGCCCAGACCCGCCACGCCATGGATCGCCTGGACGACGGCCGATACGGCACCTGCGAGGTGTGCGGTGAGCCGATCGGCAAGGCACGCCTGCAGGCCTTCTCCCGGGCCACCCTGTGCGTCGCCTGCAAGCAGCGTCAGGAACGTCACTGATCACATGCCGCTGAATCACGTGTCGCCGACCCGATGAAGCGTGCCCGCCCCGCACGGCCCGCGCTCCTGCTGGGTCTTGTCGCCGCCCTCGCCGTGATCATGGACCAGGTCACCAAGGTGATCGTCGTCGCTCGGCTGACCCCCAACGTCCCGGTGGACGTGATCCCCGGCTGGCTCCAGTTCCGGTTGGTGCGCAATCCCGGCGCAGCGTTCTCTCTGAGCACGGGGACCACCTGGTTGTTCACGCTGATCGCGGTCGTGGTGGTGGTCTTCATCATCCGTATCGCCCGCCGTCTGGGCAGCCTGCCCTGGGCGATCGCGCTGGGGCTCCTGCTGGGCGGGGCCCTGGGCAACCTCATCGACCGGTTGCTGCGCCAGCCGGGTTTCGCCCGCGGTCACGTCGTCGACTTCATCGAGTACCTGCGATTCCCGTTCATCGACTTCCCGGTGTTCAACGTCGCCGACTCCTGCATCGTGATCAGCGCCGTCCTGATCGCCTGGTTCGGTCTGCGGGAGACCCCGCTGGAGGGCCCTCCCGCCGACACCGCGACCGCGCCCGACGCCTCGACGCCGACCCCGCCCGATGCCTGAGACGCGCAGCCTGCCCGTGCCCGACGGCCTCGCCGGGGAGCGGGTGGACGCCGCGCTGGCCCGGCTGCTCGGGCTGTCCCGGTCGGCTGCCGCGGACCTGGCGACCGGGGGCCATGTCCGCCTGGATGGCCGGGTGGCCGGTAAGTCGGACCGGCTCGTCGCGCAGACCTGGCTCGAGGTGGAGTTGCCGGACCCGCCGTCCGCGGCCGCCGACGGTCCCGCGGTCGGCCTGCCCGTGATCCACGACGACGACGACATCGTCGTCGTGGACAAGCCCGTCGGGGTCGCCGCACACCCCAGCCCGGGGTGGACCGGACCGACCGTGGTCGGGTCCCTGGCCGCGGCCGGCTACCGGATCTCGACCTCCGGGGCTGCCGAGCGACAGGGCATCGTGCACCGCCTCGACGTCGGCACGAGCGGCCTGATGGTCGTGGCCAAGAGCGAACGCGCCTACACACTGCTCAAGCGGGCGTTCCGGGACCGCACGGTCGACAAGGTCTACCACGCCGTCGTCCAGGGCCACCCCGACCCGCTGTCCGGGACGATCGACGCCCCGATCGGTCGCCACCCGACGCAGGACCACCGTTGGGCCGTGGTCAGCGCCGGCAAGCCGAGCATCACCCACTACGAGGTGCTCGAGGCGTTCCCCTCGGCCAGCCTGGTCGAGGTGCACCTGGAGACCGGGCGCACGCACCAGATCCGGGTCCACTTCTCCGCCCTGCGTCACCCCTGTGTCGGCGACCTCACCTACGGCGCCGATCCGACCCTGGCCACGCGGCTCGGGTTGACCCGGCAGTGGCTGCACGCCGTCCGGCTCGCCTTCGAGCACCCTGGCACGGGGCTGCGGGCCGAGTTCAGCACCGACTACCCCGACGACCTGGACCGGGCGCTCCGGGCCCTGACGGGACCGGGGTGAGCGCGCCCAGCCCGATCGATGGCTCCGACGGCGACCTGGTGGCCCGGCTGCGTGCAGCCGGTTGTGTCTTCGCCGAGGAGGAGGCGCACCTGCTTCTGGCGTCCGCCCCGGAGCCCGCCGAACGCGAGGCGCTCGTCCGACGCCGGATCGCCGGTGAACCACTGGAGCACGTGCTCGGACGGGTCCAGTTCTGCGGGCTGCCGATCCGCCTCGGCCCCGGCGTGTTCGTGCCCCGCCGGCGCAGTGAGCTGTTGGTCCGCACCGGGCTCGCGGATCTGGCGACCCGATCGCCGGCAGAGGCACCGTTCACCATGGTCGAACTGTGCTGCGGTGCGGCGGCGATCGCCTCGGCGATGGCCTGGGCGATACGCCGTGACCTCCCGCACACACCGAGCCCGCGGATCCATGCCGTGGACCACGACGAACACGCCGCCGGGTGGGCCAGGGCGAATCTGGCGGCGCTGGGCCCGAAGGACCGTCGGGTCTGGGTACACGTCGGGGATCTGTACGCCCCGCTGCCGCACGACCTGCGTGGGGCTGTGGACCTGATCGTTGCGGTACCGCCGTACGTGCCGACCGCTGACCTGGACCTGATGCCCGCCGAGGCCCGGCTGCACGAGCCGCGGCACGCTCTGGACGGCGGTCCGGACGGTCTGGACGTCGCCCGCCGGATCCTCCTCGGGGCGCCGCAGTGGCTCTCCCCCGGTGGGCGGGTGCTGCTCGAGTGCGGCCGGGGCCAGAGCCGGGCGCTGATGCAGGCGGCGAGCACCGCCGGTCTGGACGTGGAACTCCATCGCAGCGAGGAGCCCGAGGGCTTCGCGGTGAGCGGGAGCAGATCCGGCGACCCCCTACCCGGCGGCGCGGGTCAGCCGTAGCCGCTGGTCGCCCCGCCGTTCTGGGAGTAGATCAGGAAGGCGATGGCGGCCACCACGATCACCCCGGCGATGACGGCGGCCGCGATCTTGGCGGCGCTGTAGGGCCGGTCGCCGATCACCTGCCCGGTGTAGGCGTTGACGAAGACCCGGTAGGTCTTGCCGTTGTAGATATAGGCGGCGATCCAGACCGGCAGCAGCATCAGCTTGAACATCAGGTCCGTGTACCGGGTGTCCATCGAGTGCACCCGCTGGACGTCGCCACCGATGTCGTGGCGGCAATCGTCCAGGATGACGTCGCGCATCTGTTGCTTTGCCGCCTCGAGGCCACGGTCGGGTTCCACGTCGTAGCGCAACGTCTGATACCCGGCCAGATAGTCGGCCTGGAACGGCATCGCCCCGCCCAGGTGCCAGGGAGCCAGGGCGGCGATCTGGTCGGGGGACAACTGGGTGCTCGCCACGACGAGCACGTCGTCGAACGTCCGGGCGACATGGCCCGAGGCCGGCCACCACCGGGTGCGGACCACCGGGCGGGTCTGCTGCTGGGGACGGCCGTTCACCATGACGGTGACCTGCTGGTAGTCGATGTAGTTCTCCCCGCGCATCCCCGAGTAGCGGGTGGCCGTGTCCGCGTCGAAGGTCCAGTGCGGAAGGTAGGTGCCCTTGAGCGACTCGGTGCTGGACACCTTCTT
This sequence comes from uncultured Actinomycetota bacterium, assembly GCA_963750395.1. Taxonomy (GTDB): domain Bacteria; phylum Actinomycetota; class Actinomycetes; order Actinomycetales; family Kineosporiaceae; genus JADJPO01. Next base: position 119,727 of record CAVVQM010000015.1, read on the forward strand.
GAGCCGGTTGGGGGCGAACATCCGCGACCCGATCCAGGACCGCACGGCGTCCTGCGCGGCCCGCCGGTCGATGCCGAACGGCACCACACCCTCGGGCACGATCTGCTCGGCGGGATCGACCTCCGCCACGATCGGGCTGCCGCAGAAGGAGCAGAACGTCGACAGGTCGTTGCTCTCCACCTGCGCCGCGCACCGCGGGCACACCAGAAGGTGATCACCGATCCGGGCGGTGGGCTTGATCGGAGAGGTCTGCCAGGAGACGAAGTCGTGCTCGTCGATCGTCCCGTCGCCGGTGGCGACCACGTCCTGCTCGTGCCCGCAGTAGGGACAGCGCATGACCGTGGTGCCCGGGGCGTACTCCAGGCGGGCGCCGCACTGCTGGCACGGGAAGGTCGCCACCGTGGTGGCGGGGGGCTGCGGGTCAGCGCGCTGGTGCTCCGGTGGCCACGACGAGGGGTCGGGTTCGGCGGTGTCGGCTGGCATGAACGTCAGGCGGTGGTGGGCTGATCGCCGTCCGCGCTGTCATCGGCCCGGTCGACCGGGCCGCCGGCGTCACCCTGCTGATCCGTGGGAGCGGACGGTGCCGGCGCGGCGGGCGGTGGCGGCAGCGGCGGGGGGGCGATGGCCAGCACCGGGGCCAGCGCCGGGATCTCTCGCGCCTGCTGCCACTGCTCCATCCCCGCCGTCCAGACCAGGGTGTCGGGAGTGAGTTCCCCCGAGGCCACCTTGGCCGGCAGCTGAGGGCCGTCGAACGGCCCCTGCTGCTGGCCGTCCACCCCCAGGTACCACTGGACCACCGGGATCGGCGGCGGTGCCGGCGCCGGTGCGGCGCTCTGGGCGGGTTCCGGCGCCGACTGCCGCCGCATCCCCTCGGCCATCTGCTGCCCGACGGCCAGGCCGACGCCCATCCCGATGCCGTCGGCGCCCCCACCGCCGGGGTTGTTGGCGGCCGCCTCGATCGCCTCGGCGGTCTGGAACCGCGTGTACTGGTCGAGGTCGCCGACCACACCCATCTGGGTCCGCTTGTCGAGGGCCTCCTCGACCTCCGGCGGCACCGAGATGTTCTCGATGATGAAGGTGGTGATCGTGATGCCCAGGTTGGCGAGATCCTCCGAGAGCACACCGGCGATGCGCTGTCCGATCGCCTGCTGGTGGGCGGCCAGGTCGAGCAACGAGACCCCTGAGGTTGCCAGCGCCGTCCCGAGCCTGCCGACGATCATCTGGCGCAGGTAGTCCGAGACCTCCTCGGTCCGGAACTGCGGGTCGGTGCCGACCAGTTCCCTGAGCAGCTTGGCGGCGTCGGTCACCCGCATCGCGTAGGCGCCGAACGCCCGCAGTCGGACCATGCCGAACTCGGAGTCACGCACGATCACCGGGTTCTGCGTGCCCCACTTGAAGTCGGTGAACTGGCGGGTGTTGACGAAGTAGACCTCGGCCTTGAACGGGGAGTCGAAACCGTACTGCCAGCTCTTGAGCGTGGTCAGGATCGGCAGGTTCTTCGTCTCCAGGGTGTGCGTCCCGGGCGTGAACACGTCGGCGATCTGACCCTCGTTGACGAAGACCGCGGTCTGGGACTCGCGCACGATCAGCTGAGCGCCCATCTTGATCTCGTTGTCGTGACGGGGGAACCGCCACACGATCGTGTCGCGGCTGTCGTCCAGCCACTCGATGATGTCGATGAACTCGTTGCGCAGGCCGTCGAAGAGCCCCACGGCGTCCCTCCCGGTTCGATTCCACGGCCGCTGTTGCGCCGTTCCGGTCCCGACTCTAGTCACATGGCGTTCAGAGCCACGTCCGCCGGGGACGAGGCGCGGCACGATGGCCGCGTCGCTGTCCTGACGTGTCGGTCCGCCCCGCCTAGACTGACGGTGCTGTCGATCGACGTCGGCCGCCCGGACGGACCTCCACGGACCGCGGGTCCAGCCGGGCTTCCCCCGGCCCGCGTGCCGCATCCGGTCTCGGAGGGATTGCCGCATGCCGTCGGACGGATCGGGTCCGGGGAGGTCCGAGGACTCCTTCGTGCACCTGCACGTGCACACCGAGTACTCGATGCTCGACGGTGCGGCGAAGATCGACGACCTCTTCGCCGAGGCCGCCCGGATGGGCATGCCCGCGCTGGCCACCACCGACCACGGCTTCGTCTTCGGGGCCTACGAGTTCTGGAAGAAGGCGCAGAAGTACGGCGTCAAGCCGATCATCGGCGTCGAGGCGTACCTGACCCCGGGCACCAGCCGGTTCGACCGCACCCGGGTGCGCTGGGGTGAGGACGGCGAGGACGACGTCTCCGGTGGTGGCGCCTACACCCACCTCACGCTGCTGGCCGAGACGACGGGCGGCATGCACAACCTGTTCCGGATGACGTTCGCTGGCGTCAGCCTGGAGGGCCACTTCTACAAGCCCCGGATGGACCGCGAGCTGCTGTCCACCTACAGCAAGGGGCTGATCGCGACCACCGGCTGCCCCGGCGGCGAGGTGCAGACCCGGCTGCGGCTGGGCCAGTACCGCGAGGCCGTCGACGCGGCAGCCGAGCTCCGCGACATCTTCGGGCCGAGCAACTACTACTGCGAGCTGATGGACCACGGCCTGCCCGTGGAGAAGCGGGTCCGCGAGGACCTGCTCCGGCTGGCTCGCGACCTGCAGCTGCCGCTGCTGGCCACGCAACGACCTGCACTACACCCGGCCCGAGGACGCCCAGGCGCACGCCGTCCTGCTCTGCGTCCAGTCCGGTTCCACGCTCGCCGACCCGAAGCGGTTCAAGTTCGACGCCGACGACTTCTACCTCAAGTCACCGGCAGAGATGCGCGAGGTGTGGAAGGAGCTGCCCGAGGCCTGCGACAACACCCTGCTGATCGCCGAGCGCTGCGAGGCGACGTTCACCGAGGGCGCCAACCTGATGCCGCGCTTCCCGGTGCCCGCAGGGGGAGAGCGAGCAGTCCTGGTTCGTCCAGGAGGTCGAGCGTGGCCTGCACCGGCGCTACCCGGGCGGGGTGCCCGACCGAGGCGCGCAAGCAGGCCGACTTCGAGGTCGACGTCATCTGCCAGATGGGATTCCCCGGCTACTTCCTGGTCGTCGCCGACTTCATCAACTGGGCCAAGGAGCAGGGCATCCGGGTCGGGCCCGGCCGCGGTTCGGCGGCGGGTTCGCTGGCCGCCTACGCCACCGGGATCACCGATCTCGACCCGCTGCGGCACGGGCTGATCTTCGAGCGCTTCCTGAACCCCGAGCGGGTCTCGATGCCCGACGTCGACGTCGACTTCGACGAGCGCCGCCGGGGCGAGGTGATCCGCTACGTCAGCGACCGATACGGCGAGGACCGGGTCGCGCAGATCGTCACCTACGGCACGATCAAGGCCAAGCAGGCGCTCAAGGACGCCTCGCGCGTCCTGGGCTACCCGTTCTCCATGGGGGAGCGGCTGACCAAGGCGATGCCGCCCGCGGTGATGGGCAAGGACATCCCGCTGACCGGGATCTTCGACCCGGCCCATCCCCGGCACGGCGAGGCGGAGTGAGTTCCGCGAGCTGCACGCGAGCGACCCCGAGGTGGCCAGGGTCGTCGAGACCGCTCGCGGCCTGGAGAACCTGAAGCGCCAGTGGGGCGTGCACGCGGCCGGCGTCATCATGTCCAGCGAGCCGCCTCATCGATCACGTCCCGATCATGCGGCGTGAGCAGGACGGCGCGATCATCACGCAGTTCGACTACCCGACCTGCGAGACGCTCGGTCTGCTCAAGATGGACTTCCTCGGTCTGCGCAACCTGACCGTCATCGACGATGCGCTGAACAACGTCGTCGCCAACGGCAAGGAACCGCTGGATCTCGAGGAACTCTCGGCCACGCTCGACGACAAGGCCACCTACGAGTTGCTGGCCGCCGGTGACACCCTGGGGGTGTTCCAGCTGGACGGCGGACCGATGCGGACCCTGCTGCGCCAGATGCGCCCGGACAACTTCGAGGACATCTCCGCCGTCCTGGCGCTCTACCGGCCCGGGCCGATGGGCGCCAACTCGCACACCAACTACGCCCTGCGCAAGAACGGGCTGCAGCCGATCACCCCGATCCACCCCGAGCTGGCCGAACCGCTCGCCGAGATCCTGGACGCCACCCACGGCCTGATCGTCTACCAGGAACAGGTCATGGCGATCGCGCAGAAGGTCGCCGGGTACAGCCTCGGCAAGGCCGACCTGCTACGCCGGGCGATGGGCAAGAAGAAGCGCGAGATCCTCGACAAGGAGTTCGAGGGCTTCGAGGCCGGGATGACGGAGAACGGCTACTCCACGGCCGCGATCAAGACCCTGTGGGACATCCTGGTCCCGTTCTCCGACTACGCCTTCAACAAGGCGCACACCGCCGGGTACGGGCTGGTCTCCTACTGGACCGCCTACCTCAAGGCCAACCATCCCTGCGAGTACATGGCCGCGCTGCTGACCAGCGTGCGCGACGACAAGGACAAGTCCGCCCTCTACCTGAACGAGTGCCGACGGATGGGCATCAAGGTGCTCCCGCCCGACGTGAACTCCTCGGCCGCCGACTTCACCCCCGTCGGTCAGGACATCCGGTTCGGGCTGGCCGCGATCCGCAACGTCGGTGTCAACGTCGTCGACGGGATCGTCACGGCCCGCGGCGACCACGGGGCCTACGAGTCCTTCCAGGACTTCCTGCGCAAGGTTCCCCTCGTGGTCTGCAACAAGCGCACCGTCGAATCGCTGATCAAGGCCGGCGCCTTCGACTCGCTCGGTCACCCCCGCCGGGGGCTGGTCGCGGTGCACGAGCAGTCGGTCGAGGCCGTGGTCGGCGACAAGAAGAACGAGGAGCGGGGCCAGTTCGCCCTCGATTTCGGGTTCGGGGGCATGGACGACGCCGGTAAGGCCGAGTCGATGCTGCCGGCCGTCCCGGACGGGGGAGTGGGAGAAGGCGACCCTGCTGTCCGCGGAGCGGGAGATGCTCGGCCTCTACGTCTCCGACCACCCGCTGTTCGGCCTGGAGCATCTGCTCTCGCGCGAGGCGGACTGCGCGATCGCCACCCTGACCGGAGACGACAGCCGGCCGGACGGCGCGACCGTCACCATCGCCGGCATGATCAGTTCGTTGCAGCGCAAGCTGACCAAGAACGGCAACCCGTGGGCCATCGCCGCCGTCGAGGACCTGGTGGGCGCGATCGAGGTGCTGTTCTTCCCGCAGACCTACCAGACCGTCTCGCACGCCTTGGCCGAGGATCTCGTCGTGGTGGTCAAGGGACGGGTGAATCGCCGCGACGACGTCCCGACGATCTACGCCCAGGAACTGCGCATCCCGGACCTCTCCGACGGCGACCGCGGCCCGGTGGTCGTCTCGATGCCGATGGCCCGGTGCACCCCACCGGTCGTGGAGCGGCTCAAGGACGTCCTGACCACCCACCCCGGCCCAGCCGAGGTCCGTCTGCGCCTGACCCGAGCCGACAAGACCACGATCATGCGGCTGGACGACGGCCTGCGGGTGGCCCCCTCACCGGCGCTGTTCGGCGACCTCAAGGCGCTGCTCGGGCCGCAGTGCCTGATGTGACCCGTGCCTGATGTGACCCGTGCCTGATGTGACCGAGTGCCTGATGTGACCCGCCGGATCGGGGTGGTGGCGGGGCGCAGTGGCGGCGGATCTAGAGTGAACGTCGTGCTCGAATCCCCGGCCGGTGCGGCCCCACCGGATCGCGCGCCCGTCCGGGGGACGCTCCTGCGGGAAGTGGTCCCCCCCTTCGCGGCGACGCTCGCCGCCGGGGTGGTGCTCGGCCCGCTCTGGCGCGTCGCCGGCTCCTTCGCGTCCTCCCGCGCCGACCTGGGTGAACGGTTCGTCGCCGTCGACGGCTCGTTCTTCGTGCTGGCCGCCGCACTGGGGGTGCTGACCGCCGCCGCCCTGTGGGCCCGCCCCGGCCCGAACCCGGCCCTTCGACTGGCCGCCGTGCTGCTCGGCTCCCTCGCGGGCTCCCTGATCGCGGTTGCGATCGGGGTGCTGCTCGGTTCCCCGGCACTCGTCGCCTGGGCCGCCGTGACGACATGGCCGTGGGTCTGCGCCATGCTCGTGGCCCTGGTCTCGGCCGTCCGGTTGCTGGTGCCGCAGGACAGGGCCGATGGGGAGGTCTCGCCCGATCACAGCCCCTCCCAGCCGGCCTGACGCTCGAGAACCTCAGTCGGTGGCGATCGCCGCCAGACGGGCACCGGTCAGCCGCACCAGGTCGGCCGGCGCCAGTTCGACGTCCAGCCCCCGACGACCGGCGCTGACCAGCACCGTGGCGTGCTCGGACGCCGAGGCGTCGAGCACCGTGCGCAGCCGTCTGCGCTGACCGAGCGGGCTGATCCCGCCCACCACGTAGCCGGTGGCCTTCTCCGCCGCGGCGGGATCGGCCATCGAGGCCCGCTTGCCGCCGGCCGCGGCCGCCAGGGCCTTGAGGTCCAGCCGACCGGTCATCGGGACCACGGCGACCACGAGTGCGCCGTCCACCTCGGTCATCAGGGTCTTGAACACCCGCTCCGGCTCCACGCCCAACGCCTGCACCGCCTCCCTGCCGTAGCCCAGTCCGCGGGCATGGGCGGAGGCGTCGTGGTCGTAGGGATGCAGGATGTGCCTGACCCGCCCCTGGACCAGGGCGGCGATCGCCGGGGTCGCGGCACCGGTGGAGGTCTTCTTGGCCATCGGCCTCGGGTCTCCTCGCCTCGATCGAGCCGGAGCGTCTAGTTGGGTCCCGGCTCGGACGTGGGCAGCTCCACCGCGGGCAGGGCGTTGAACGCGGCGATCAACGCCCGCTCCCGCCGCAGCAGGTCGACCTCGGCGCGCAGCCGCTCGGCGGTACTGGGGATCTCCAGCAGCCGCTGCCGGTCGGCCAGGTCGAGCACCATCGCCGCGCTGATCAGGTAGGACACCACCCGGGGGTCCTCGGGCAGTTCCGTCGCCTCGACCTGCAGCAGGCGGCGGTAGTCGGCGAACTGGGCGACCACGACGCGGTTCAACCGGTCGAGCTCGACCGCGTCCATCGCGCCGTCCTCGGTGCCCTCGGTCTCGGTCAGGAACTCGACCAGCCCGGTCAGGTAGGGGGTGTCCGCCTCCTCGTCGATGCCCACCAGCCGGAAGCGCTGCTCCCCGACCGCGAGGATGTCGAAGCGCCCGTCCGAATACGGCGTGACCTCGCGCAGCTCGGCGGTACACCCGACCGGGTAGACCTCGGGCGGGGCGGTGGCCGGCTCCCCGGTCGGTGCCTCCACCTCATGGCCCGAGCGGATCGCGACCACGCCGAACTGACGTTCGGCGTCGTCCGGCAGCGCCAACAGGGCCTGCACCAGCACCCGGTAGCGGGGCTCGAAGATGTGCAGGGGCAGCACCAGTCCCGGCACCAGGACGGAGCCGAGCGGGAACAGGGGCAGGCGGACGGGCACCGGTCCAGGCTATCGAGCCGCCCGCCTAGACTTGACCGGGTGACCGCGACCTCCTCCACTGCGCCCTCGACAGCCGCGGACCGGACCCGGATCCGCCGGATCGATCTGCGCGGCCAGACGCTGCGCGCCCGCGAGCTGCGTGGCGTCGTCCCCCGCGCGGGTTTCGACGTCGAGCATGCGGTGGAGGCCGTGCGTCCGATCTGTGAGGACGTGCGGGTCCGCGGCGCCGCTGCGCTGCTGGACGCCACCGAGCGTTTCGACGGCGTGCGTCCCGAATCCGTGGCGGTGCCGGCCGAGGCGCTCGCCCGGGCCCTGACGGTGCTCGACCCTGCGGTGCGCGCCGCGCTGGAGGAGTCGATCCGCCGGGCGCGGCAGGTGCACGCCGCCCAGGTGCCGGCGCCGATGTCCACCCAGGTCGCTCCCGGGGGCCAGGTCCGTCAGCGCTGGGTCCCGGTCGAACGGGTCGGCCTCTACGTGCCGGGGGGCCTGGCGGTCTACCCGAGCAGCGTCGTGATGAACGTGGTGCCCGCCCAGGAGGCCGGGGTCGAGGCGATCGCCGTGACCAGCCCGGCCCAGAGGGACAACCCGGCCGGTTTCGAGGGTCTGCCCAACCCGACCATCCTGGCCGCGTGCGCGCTCCTCGGCATCGAGGAGGTCTATGCGGTCGGTGGTGCCCAGGCCGTGGCGATGTTCGCCTACGGCGCCCGCGATGAGGACGGGTCCTGGGTGTGCGAGCCGGTCGACCTGGTCACCGGGCCCGGCAACATCTATGTCGTGGCGGCCAAACGGCTGCTCAAGGGCCTGATCGGGATCGACTCCGAGGCCGGACCCACCGAGATCGCCGTGCTCGCCGACGACAGCGCCGATCCGGCCTATGTGGCCGCCGACCTGATCAGCCAGGCCGAGCACGACCCCATGGCCGCCTCGGTCCTGATCACCGACTCGCCCCCGCTCGCGGACGCGGTGGAGCGCGAACTCGAACGACAGGTCGCCGCGACCAAGCACGTCGAGCGGATCCGGACCGCACTGGCCGGGGAGCAGTCCGCGATCGTGCTGGTCGACGATCTGGACGCCGGTCTGCAGGTGGTCGACGCCTACGCCGCCGAACACCTGGAGATCCACACGGTCGACGCCGCCGCGCTGGCCGAGCGGGTCCGCAACGCCGGGGCCGTCTTCGTCGGCCCCTACGCACCGGTCAGCCTCGGCGACTACTGCGCCGGGTCGAACCACGTACTGCCCACCGCCGGGTGTGCCTGCCACTCCAGCGGCCTGTCGGTGCCGTCCTTCCTGCGCGGCGTCCAGGTCATCGACTACGCCCGCCGGGGTCTGGCCGACGTCGCCGAGCACGTGATGCGCCTCGCGGACGCCGAGGACCTTCCCGCCCACGGTCAGGCCGTCCGGGTGAGATTCGGACCGGATGACCTCGGCGGCGGCTCGTGACACCCGTCTCGCACCAGGACGTGGCACCCGCGCCACCGATCCGTGCCGAGTTGCTCGGCCGAACCGCCTACGGGGCCCCGCAACTCGACGTCGCGGTGCGACTGAACACCAACGAGAACAGCTATCCGCTGCCGGCCGAGGTGATCCGGGCGCTCACCGACGCCCTGGCTGCGGAGCTGAGCGGTCTGAACCGGTATCCCGACCGGGAGTTCACCGCGCTGCGCACCGACCTGGCCGGCTACCTGGCGGCCGCGGCGGGGCCGCGCGCCGAGCCGGTGCCCGGTCCGCTGGGACCGGAGCACATCTGGGCGGGCAACGGCAGCAACGAGGTCCTCCAGCACATCTTCCAGACCTTCGGCGGGCCCGGACGGTGTGCGCTCGGCTTCACCCCCGCCTACTCGATGCACCCGCTGATCGCCGAGGGCACCCACACCCACTGGGTGGACGGGTTCCGCGGGACCGGCCCGCAGACCCCGTTCGACCTGGCTCCGGACATGGTCGTCGAGCAGATCCGTCGCCACGACCCCGACCTGGTCTTCCTGGTCTCGCCGAACAACCCGACCGGGACCGCGCTCGACGCTGGACGTCGTCGCGGCGGCGCTCGCCGAGGCCGCCCGCGGGCGGGCCATGGTGGTCGTGGACGAGGCCTACGCGGAGTTCGCCCGCGCCGGCACCCCGAGCGCCCTGACCCTGCTGGTGGCCGAGCACGGACCGCGGCTGATCGTCACCCGGACCATGAGCAAGGCCTTCGCCCTGGCCGGAGCGCGGCTGGGCTACCTGGCGGCGGATCCCGCCGTGTGCCAGAGCTTTCGCCTGGTCCGGCTGCCCTATCACCTGTCCTCGCTGACCCAGGCCGCCGCCCGCGCCGCGCTGGCCCATGCCCCGCAGCTGCTGGGCACCGTCGAGGCGATCAAGGCCCAGCGCGACCGCATCGTCACCGACCTGTCGGCGATGGGCCTGACGCCGACGCCGAGCGACGCGAACTTCGTGCTCTTCGGGCACTTCGACGATGCGGCCGCCATCTGGCGGGGTCTGCTCGATCGGGGGGTCCTGATCCGAGATGTCGGCATCCCGCACCATCTGCGGGTGACCGCCGGCACCGAGACCGAGACGACGGCCTTCCTGAGGGCGCTGGCCGACACCCTCCATCAAGCACCACAAGAACCCTTGGGAGAGAACTGATGACCGCTACCTCGTCCTCCGGTGCCGCGCGGGCGCGCACGGCCCGGATCGAGCGCGCCACGAGCGAGTCCAAGGTCACGGTCGAGGTGCACCTCGACGGCACCGGCCGGTCCTCGGTCAGCACCGGGGTCGGCTTCTACGACCACATGCTGTCCAGCCTGGCCAAGCACGCGATGTTCGACCTGACCGTGCAGGCCACCGGAGACGTCGAGGTGGACGCCCACCACACCGTCGAGGACGTCGCGATCGTGCTCGGTCAGGCCCTGCGCGAGGCGCTGGGGGACAAGGCCGGCATCCGCCGGTTCGCCGACGCCATGGTGCCGCTGGACGAGACCCTGGTGCAGGCCGTGGTCGATGTCTCGGGGCGCCCCTACTGTGTGCACACCGGCGAACCCGAGGGCCAGCAGTACGTCCTGATCGGGGGGGACTACGTCGGCTCGCTGACCCGGCACGTGCTGGAGACGCTCGCCTTCAACGCCCAGATCGCCCTGCACGTCCGGGTGCTGGCCGGTCGCGACCCGCACCACATCGTCGAGGCCCAGTTCAAGGCGGTGGCCCGGGCCCTGCGCGCGGCCGTCGAGTCCGACCCTCGGGTGGTGGGGATCCCGTCCACGAAGGGCGCCCTGTGAGCCCATCCGTCGTCGTCCTGGACTACGGATTCGGCAACGTGCGCTCCGCCGTCCGGGCGCTGGAGCGGGTCGGTGCCCAGGTCGAACTCACCGCGGACCGCCGGGCCGCCCAGGAGGCCGACGGGCTGGTGGTGCCCGGGGTCGGCGCCTTCGCCGCGGTGGCGCGGGGGCTGCGCGCCGTCCACGGCGATCAGGTGATCGACCGCCGGCTGGCGGGCGGGCGTCCGGTGCTGGGCATCTGCGTCGGCCTGCAGGTGATGTTCGAACGCTCCACCGAGCACCTCCGTGAGGGCCAGCCGGACACGCCGGGTCTGGCCGAGTGGCCAGGAGTGGTCGAACGCCTTCCTGCGCAGGTGGTTCCGCACATGGGGTGGAACACGGTCCGCCCCCCGCACGGCTCGGCACTGTTCGACGGGGTGGCGCAGGCCCGCTTCTACTTCGTGCACTCCTACGCGGTGCAGACCTGGAACTTCGAGGTGCGCGACGGGGACCTGGCGCACTTCAGGCCACCGCAGCCGACCTGGACCGAACACGGCCGGCCGTTCATCGCGGCGATGGAGAACGGTCCGCTGTCGGCGACCCAGTTCCACCCGGAGAAGTCCGGGGACGCCGGGGCGCACCTGCTGGGCAACTGGGTCCGCTCGCTCGGATAGCGTTTCCCCGTGGCCACCCGCAGGCGCCGTTCCACCCGGCGCAGCTCCAGCAGGCGCAGCTCCACCGGGCGCCGCACCACCACGTCACCCAGGCGGCGACCGAGACTGGCCACCTCGCTCGGCTCGGTGGCCGCGCTGATCGTGCTCGCGTTCTACACCCGGGCGAGCTGGCCGTGGCGGATCGGGGTCACCGTGGTCCTCGTGCTCGCGGCCGGCGGCTACTGGGTGTGGAGCCGGCGGGGCGAGATCGCCGAGCCGATGCGGGCCGGCACGATGCCGGACGGCGAACACGACAGCGAGGAGGAACCCGGGTGAGTGAACGGCTCGAACTGCTGCCGGCGGTCGACGTGGCCGACGGACAGGCGGTCCGGCTGGTCCAGGGCGAGGCCGGCAGCGAGACCTCATACGGCGATCCGCTGGCCGCGGCCCTGGCCTGGCAGCGCGACGGCGCCGAGTGGATCCATCTGGTCGACCTGGATGCGGCGTTCGGCCGGGGCAGCAACCGGGACCTGCTCGCCCGGGTGGTCGGCGCCCTCGACGTCAAGGTCGAGATGAGCGGAGGAATCCGCGACGACGCCTCGCTCACCGCCGCGATGGCCACCGGGTGTGCCCGGGTGAACCTGGGCACCGCCGCCCTGGAGGATCCGGAATGGACCCGCAGGGCGATCGCCGAGTACGGAGATCGGGTCGCGGTCGGGCTCGACGTGCGCGGCACCACGCTGGCGGCGCGCGGCTGGACCCGCGAGGGCGGCGACCTGTGGGAGACCCTGTCGCGCCTGGACGCCGACGGCTGTGCCCGCTACGTGGTCACCGACGTCACCAAGGACGGCACCCTGCGCGGTCCGAACGTCGACCTGCTGCGCCAGGTGTGTGCTGCGACGGATCGCCCGGTGGTCGCCAGCGGGGGGATCTCCAGCCTGGAGGACCTGGAGACTCTGCGGAGGCTGGTCGGTGTGGGCATCGAGGGTGCCATCGTCGGGAAGGCCCTGTACGCCCAGGCGTTCACCCTGCCGCAGGCGCTGGACGTGGCCGGCCGCCCATGAACACCCCCCACCCCGATGCGCACGACGTGACGTTGCGCTCGTCTATTGAGCGTGACGTCACACAGCACTCACCTGGGAATCCGGGCAAACGCACCAAATCAGGAGAAACCGATTCCGGCGGCGTCCCCTGGGGCGGGCGGACGCTGAGCCCCCAGCCGTTCGCCGGCGACACCGGCGAGGCCGACCCGGCGCTGGTGGCCGCCCTGCTCGCCCACCGGCACCGCGGGGACGGCGAGGCGGAGGTCGTCGCGGCGCTGACCACGGCCAGGGTGCTGGTGCCGGTGGTCGCCACCACCGGCGAGGGACATCCCCTGCCCGACCACGTGCGCGGGGACGCGGGAGCCGACATGAGCCTGCCGCTGGTGGCGAGCAGTGGCGGCACCGCACTGCCGGTGTTCACGTCGGTGCGGGCGCTCGCGCACTGGGACGCCGCGGCGCGGCCGGTGCCGGTCGAGGCCACTCGCGCGGCCCTGTCGGCGGTCGACGAGGGGTGCACGGCGCTGGTGCTGGACCCCGCAGGACCGGACACGTTCGTCGTCCGGCGTCCGGCGCTGTGGGCACTCGCCCAGGGACGGACCTGGACGCCGCCGGAAGCGGACGGCGAGCTTCTCGACGCGGTCGTCGCGGCCCTCGAGCCGATTTCCGGGGTCGGGCGGGTCCGGCTCGAGCCGGGTCGCTCGGCGCAGACGGCCGTGGTCATCGAGGTCGAGCCAGGTCTGGACCAGGCGGCGCTGCACCGGCTCACCGGGCAGGTCGGCGTCCGACTGGGGCAGGTCGAGCTGTTGGCCGAGCGGACCGAGTCCGTCCAGGTCCGCCCCCTGCCGGGTCGTCCCGCCCCCGAGTGAGCCCGCCAACGTCGCGCCCGGTCCGCCGAGCGAGCGTCGTCACACCGGCAGCGTTGCGCTGGCCAACCCACCCCATTGCCCTGACGATGGGGCGATGAGCACACAGGTGTCCCTGCGCGGCGAGCCCGCCGCCCGGCTGGACGGGATGGGCGCGCTCTCGCATCCGCACGGTGTCGGCTTCCGCGTCTGGGCGCCGCACGCCGACGCCGTGCACGTCACGGGCACGTTCAACGACTGGTCCGCCGATGCCACTGCGCTCACCGCAGAGGGCAACGGGCACTGGTACGCCGATGTGGCGGGGGCGGCACCCGGCCATGAGTACCGCTTCCTCATCACCAACGGCGACCGCCGGCTGAACAAGATCGATCCCTACGCCCGCCAGGTGACCAACTCGGTCGGCAACGCCGTCATCTACGACCACAGCGCCTTCGACTGGCTGGGCGACGTGCCGAGGATCGTCCCGCACAACGAACTGGTCATCTACGAGGTGCACATCGGGTCCTTCCACACCGACGGCAGCAGCGCCCCCGGTACGTTCGAGGTGGCCATGGGCAAGTTCGACCACCTGGAGCGACTCGGCGTGAACGCCGTCCAGGTGATGCCGGTCGCGGAGTTCGCCGGTGACTACTCCTGGGGCTACAACCCCGCTCACCCCTTCGCCGTCGAGACCGCCTACGGCGGCCCCGATGCCTTCAAGGCCTTCGTGCGCGAGGCGCATCGGCGCGGTATGGCGGTCATCCTGGACGTCGTCTACAACCACCTGGGGCCCAGCGACCTGGACCTGTGGCAGTTCGACGGCTGGAGCGAGAACGACGGCGGCGGCATCTACTTCTACAACGACGAGCGTGCCCGGACCCCGTGGGGCGAGACCCGGCCCGACTACGGCCGTGAGGAGGTCCGCCGCTACCTGCACAGCAACGCGATGATGTGGCTGCACGACTACCACGTGGACGGTCTGCGGCTCGACATGACGCCGTACATCCGCAGCGTGAACGGGTCCGGCATCGATCTGCCCGATGGCTGGGACCTGATGCGCTGGATCAACCTGTCGATCCGGGAGCAGTACCCCGGCCGGATCGCGATAGCGGAGGACATGCAGGCCGATCCGCGGATCAGCCAGGTCGAGGGCCACGGGGCCGCCTTCCATGCCCAGTGGGACGGCGCGTTCGTGCACCCGGTGCGCGAGGCGGTGATCGTGGCGGACGACGGCCAACGCTCCATCCGAGCCGTCCAGGACGCCCTGCTGGCCCGGTACAACGACGACGCGTTCCAGCGCGTGATCTACACCGAGTCCCACGACGAGGTGGCCAACGGTCGTGCCCGGGTGCCCTACGAGGTCGATCCGGGCGAGCCCACGGGCTGGTACGCGCAGAAGAGGTCGACCCTCGGCGCGGCCCTGACCCTGACCGCTCCCGGCATCCCGATGCTGTTCCAGGGACAGGAGTTCATGCAGGGGGAGTGGTTCCGTGACGACGTGCCCCTGGACTGGGACCTGCGCGACGACCTGCGCGGCATCGTGCGGCTCTACCGTGACCTGATCGCGCTGCGGCGCAACCTGTCCGGCACGACGAAGGGCCTGACCGGGCAGTACATCGACGTCTACCACGCGAACGACATCGACAAGGTGATGGCCTACCAGCGCTGGGCCGAGCACGGCATCGGTGACGACGTCGTGGTCGTGGTGAACCTGGGTGGAACGGTCCGCGACGGTTACCGGATCGGGATGCCGGCGGACGGTCGCTGGAACCTGCTCTTCAACAGCGACTCCACGCGCTACGGTCCCGACTTCGCCGGACACCCGAGCCGGGACCTGCTCGCCACAGGCGCCGGTCACGACGGCATGGGCTCATCCGCCGAGGTCTCCATCGCCCCCTACACGATGCTCATCTACGGCTACGGGGACGGTGCCACCGGCGGCCTGCGGAGCCTGCTGCATCGCCTGTTCCGCCGGCTCGGGCTGCGCTGAACCGGCAGGAGCCGCCGGCACGGCGCTGACGAGGGGCCGGCGGCGCCGTGCCGACCTGGCCGATTCGAACGGCGCCTCCGCCGCTGATAGACTCCTGCGTCGACCGACCGGTCCCGTACGGGCCCGGTGCGCAAGTGGAGTTCCTCCCACCTGATCGTCCCCGGTTCTCCGGAACGGGCGGCGGGTTCCGGTCCGTGGCCCACCCTCGCGGTGGGGGCGTTGGGCGTCCTCGGACGTCGAACGGTCGGACCGCAGTCCAGGCTCCCCGACGCGCTCGCGGCGGGGAGCCTTTCCTCGCCCGCGGCGACCACCCGACGTGCGACGAAGGAGCAGCACATCAGCGAGCCCCGGATCAACGACCGTATCCGTGTCCCAGAGGTACGGCTGGTCGGCCCCAACGGCGAACAGGTCGGCATCGTCCGCATCGAGCAGGCCCTGACACTGGCCGCCGAGTCGGACCTCGACCTGGTCGAGGTGGCCCCCCAGGCGAGGCCCCCGGTCTGCAAGCTCATGGACTTCGGCAAGGCCAAGTACGAAGCCGACATGAAGGCCCGTGAGGCCCGGCGCAACCAGGCCCATACGGTGCTGAAGGAGATCCGTCTCCGGCTGAAGATCGACCCGCACGACTACGGCACCAAGAAGGGTCACGTCGTCCGGTTCCTCAAGGCCGGCGACAAGGTCAAGGTCATGATCATGTTCCGCGGTCGTGAGCAGTCCCGTCCCGAGATGGGCGAGCGGCTGCTGCGGCGGATGGCCGAGGACGTCGCCGAGTTCGGTTTCGTCGAGTCGATGCCGATGCGCGACGGCCGGAACATGGTGATGGTCATCGGACCACACAAGAAGAAATCCGAGGCGAAGGCCGAACGCCCCGAGCGGCGCCGCCGGAGTGAACAGGGCCTGGACAACCAGGGTGTCGCCGTCCCAGACACCCCCGATGAGGAGAACGTGTAGCGATGCCGAAGATGAAGAGCCACAGTGGGGCGAAGAAGCGGTTCCGGGTCACCGGGTCCGGTCGGCTCTTGCGTGAGCAGGCCAACCGCCGCCACCTGTTCGAGGGCAAGTCCTCGAGGCGTACCCGGCGGCTCGCTGCAGACGTCGAGGTCTCGGCGAACGACACCAAGGCCATCAAGCGTCTGCTCGGTCGCTGACCGACCGCAGCGCCACGACGTCGACGAAGGAGAAATCACGTGGCACGCGTGAAGCGGGCGGTCAACGCCCACAAGAAGCGCCGTGAGGTACTCGAGCAGGCCAGCGGTTACCGCGGCCAGCGCTCGCGGCTGTACCGAAAGGCCAAGGAGCAGGTCACCCACTCGCTGGTGTACTCCTACCGTGACCGTCGCGCCCGCAAGGGTGACTTCCGACGGTTGTGGATCCAGCGGATCAACGCGGCGTCCCGCGCCAACGGCATGACCTACAACCGGTTCATCCAGGGCCTGAAGGCCGCCGGGATCGAGGTCGACCGGCGGATGCTGGCCGAGCTCGCGGTCAACGATGCCGCCGCGTTCACCGCGCTGGTGAAGGTGGCCCAGGAGAACCTGCCGGCGACCGGCTCGCAGGCGAGCGCCGCCTGAGCCCGCAGCGCCCGGACGGCGCCGCTCCGACCAGCACCCGCTCAGACCGGGTCAGGGCGGTTCGGCGACTGTCCGGGCGTTCTGCGCGTCTGCGCGCGGGACGCTTCGTCGCCGAGGGGCCGCAGACGGTCCGGGAGGCGATCGCCTCCACGCTGGTCGAGGACGTCTATGCGACCACCGAGGCACTGCAGCGTCACGCGGACATCGCCGCGGGGCTGGACGAGGCCGGACTGATCCCACACCTGGTGGCGCCCGAGGTGCTGGCCGCGATGAGCGAGACGGTCAGCCCGCAGGGGCTGCTCGCCGTCTGCCGACTGCTGGAATCCGACCCGGCGAACCGCCTGGACGCCGTCCTGGCCGGTTCGCCCCGACTCATCGCGGTCCTGGCCCGGGTGCGCGACCCGGGCAACGCCGGAACGGTGATCCGGGCCGCCGACGCGGCCGGTGCCGATGCCGTCGTGCTGACCGCCGACAGCGTCGACGTGCACAACCCGAAGTGCGTGCGGGCCACCGCCGGCAGCCTGTTCCACCTGCCGGTGGTGACCGGACTCGACCTGGCCGACACGGTCGGGGCCCTGCACGCCGCCGGTCTGACGGTGCTCGCAGCGGACGGCGCCGGGCCGACGGACCTGGACGACCTCTGCGACGCCGCCGCGGCCGGCGCGGGGCCGTTGGCAGGTCCTCTCGCCTGGCTGTTCGGCAACGAGGCCTGGGGGCTGCCCGAGACCGACTGGGCACTGGCCGATCACGTCGTCCGGGTTCCGGTGCACGGACGAGCGGAGAGCCTCAACCTGGCCACCGCGGCCACCGTCTGCCTCTACGCCGCGGCCCGCGCGCACCGGCCGCTGCCCTCGGGCTGACCCCTCCCGTCGGTCCGCCCGGTCATGGCCTGACGGCGGTCACCCGGCCGATCAACGGCCCTGCCCGCCCCGTCCGAACGTCGCGGAAGCCCGCCTGCCGGACCAGGACCACCGCCTCGTCCAGGTTGTCCCGGTGCGTCCCCGGACCCGTCAGCAGGCCGATCACGCGGGCGGTGTGGCTGCCCGGGCGGAACGAGAAATCCGCGATCATGACCAGGCCCCCCGGTCGGAGCACCCGGAAGATCTCGCCGACCGCTTCAGCCCGCTGATCGACTCCTATGTGGTGCAGCGCCGCCATGCTGACCACCACGTCGAACGAGGCGTCCTCCAGCGCCAGGTGCTCGGCGGACATCACCTCGAAACGCGTGGACGGAGCGGCCCGACCGCGGCAGAACTCCACCATCTCGGGGGCCGGATCGATCCCCAGCACCGATCCGGTGGGACCCACCCGACGAGCCACCGCATCGGTGAGTGCCCCGCTGCCGCACCCGATGTCGAGGACCCGCTGACCGGGTTGAAGTGCCGCGGGTCGGATCAGCCGGTCGTAGAAGCGTCCGCGCCGTCCGCCGAACAGTATCTGCGTCGACACGTCGTAGAGCCGCGCCCCGTGGATCACGTCTGCCTGGTCATGTCCGTGGCCGTGGCCATGACCCTTTCCGCGCCGACCGTGCAGGTGCACTCCCAGACCCATCCCGACAGACTGGCACGACCTGGACCGCGATGGGCCGTCCGACCTCGCGGTACGGTGCCGACATGTCCGATCTCCAGTGCCCCGTCCGGGCGCTGGTCACCAGGCCTGCAGAGCCGACCCTCCCGGCACCCGGCGGGCACTGGGACAGCAGCGAACTGACCGACCTCGGACGACGCCAGGCGGCCGCGCTGGCCGAGACGCTCGCCGAGCAACGGGTCGCCGCGGTCTACACCTCGATCCTGACCCGCGCCGTCCAGACCGGCGCACTGATCGCCGAGACACTCCGGGTGGGCGCGGCCGCGGTGAACGGCCTGCAGCCCTTCCGACCGGACGCAGAGCGCGAACCGGATGTGGTCTCACGCTGTCACGAGGCGATCGGCGCCCTGGCCGATCTGCACCGCGGCGAGACGATCGTCGTGGTCAGTCACGGCTCGGTGATGTCCCTGGCGCTGCCGTGGCTCGCCGAGGGCACCGCGAACCACATCCGCTACTCCCGCCCGCCCCGATGTGTGCCCGCCGAGCTCACCGTGGACGGCGACGGATGGCGATTGCTGACCTGGCCCGGAGGACCCCGCGCCGACGGGTGATTGTCGCCGCGTCCGGGTACCGTCGTTACGTGATCGAATCGACACCGATGGACGAGATCTGGGAACGATTGCGGGACGACGCCGAGAAGCTGGCGACGTCCGAACCCGTGCTGGCCAGCTTCGTGCACGCCACAGTCCTGGGACACACCCGGCTCGAGCGGGCCCTGTCCTACCACCTCGCCAACAAACTCGCCGACGACGGTGTCAGCGCCCTGCAGGTCCATCAGGTCTTCGACGAGGCCTGTGACGACGATCCCGATCTGGGCGCGGCCGTCCGGGCTGACCTGACGGCGATCTACGACCGCGACCCGGCCGTGCACACGTACGTGGAGCCGTTCCTGTTCTTCAAGGGCTTCCACGCGTTGCAGTCCTACCGGGTCATGCACTGGTTGTGGACGCGCGGACGGTTCGCCCTGGCCTTCCACTTCCAGAGCCGGGCGAGCGAGGTCTTCGGCATGGACATCCATCCGGCCGCCCGGATCGGCTCCGGGATCATGATCGACCACGGGACCGGCGTGGTCATCGGAGAGACCGCCGTCGTCGAGGACGACGTGTCCCTGCTGCAGGGGGTGACCCTGGGCGGCACGGGCAAGGAGCAGGGCGACCGACACCCGAAGGTCCGGCGCGGGGTGATGATCGGCGCCGGCTCGAGCATTCTCGGCAACACCGAGATCGGCGAGTACAGCCGGATCGGCGCCGGGAGCGTCGTCCTGCACGCCGTCCCGCCGCGGTCGACGGCCGTCGGTGTCCCGGCCCGGATCGTGGGCCGCGCCGGGTGTGCGCTGCCCGCGGCCGAGATGAACCAGATCATCGACGAGAGCCCGTACGACTACCAGATCTGACGACCGGACCGCGACCAGATCGCGACATGGCACGATCTCCTGGATGACCGCGAGAACCGACAGCATCAGGCCCGACCTGCAGGTGTCCGAGCCGCATGTCGCCGACAGCCACGATCTGATCCGCGTGCGGGGCGCCCGGGTGAACAACCTCAGGGACGTCAGCGTCGACCTGCCGAAACGGCGGCTCACCGTGTTCACGGGCGTGTCCGGCTCGGGCAAGAGCTCGCTGGTGTTCGGCACGATCGCCGCCGAGTCGCAGCGGATGATCAACGAGACCTACAGCGCCTTCGTGCAGGGCTTCATGCCGACCCTGGCGCGGCCCGACGTCGACGTGCTCGAGGGGCTGACCACCGCGATCATCGTCGATCAGGAGCGGATGGGCGGCAACCCACGCTCCACGGTGGGCACGGCCACGGACGCCAACGCGATGCTGCGCATCCTGTTCAGCAGGCTCGGAAAGCCTCACATCGGCCCGCCGCAGGCGTTCTCGTTCAACGTCGCCTCCATCTCGGGCGCTGGGGCCGTCACCATCGAGCGCGGCGGCACCTCGACCAAGGAGCGGCGCAGCTTCAGCATCATCGGCGGCATGTGTTCGCGGTGCGAGGGCATGGGCTCGGTCACCGACTTCGACCTGTCCGCGCTCTACGACGACAGCCTGTCGCTCAACGAGGGTGCACTCACGATCCCCGGGTACAGCATGGACGGCTGGTACGGGCGCATCTACAAGGGCAGTGGCTTCTTCGACCCGGACAAGCCGATCAGCAGGTACACCAAGAGGGAACTGCACGACCTGCTCCACAAGGAACCGACCAAGATCAAGGTCGACGGGATCAACCTGACCTACGAGGGCCTGATCCCGAAGATCTCCAAGTCGATGCTGTCCAAGGACGTCGACGCGATGCAGCCGCACATCCGCGCCTTCGTGGAACGAGCGATCACCTTCACCACCTGTCCCGACTGCGACGGCACGCGGCTGTCCGAGCTGGCCAGGTCCTCCACGATCCGGGGCAAGAACATCGCCGATGTGTGCGCCATGCAGATCAACGACCTGGCCGCGTGGGTCAGCGGTCTCGACGAGCCGTCGGTCGCACCGCTGCTGAAGGCGTTGCGGCACACCCTCGACTCGTTCGTGGAGATCGGCCTCGGCTACCTGTCCCTCGACCGGACCGCGGGCACGCTCTCGGGTGGCGAGGCCCAGCGGACCAAGATGATCCGACACCTGGGTTCCTCGCTCACCGACATCACCTACGTGTTCGACGAGCCGACGATCGGCCTGCATCCCCACGACATCGCCCGCATGAACGACCTCCTGCTCAAGCTGCGGGACAAGGGCAACACGGTGCTGGTGGTGGAGCACAAGCCCGAGGCCATCGCCATCGCCGACCACGTCGTCGACCTCGGCCCGGGCGCGGGCACCGCGGGCGGTGAGGTGGTCTTCGAGGGTTCCGTCGAGGGCCTGCGCGCGAGCGACACGGTCACCGGTCGGCACTTCGACGACCGTGCGGCGCTCAAGCAGTCGGTTCGTCGGCCCGGCGGCGTCCTCGAGGTGCGCGGCGCCGACACAAACAACCTGCGCGACGTCGACGTCGACATCCCGCTGGGGGTGCTCGTCGTCCTCACCGGCGTGGCCGGTTCGGGCAAGAGCTCGCTGATCGCCGGTTCGGTCTCGGGCAGGGACGCCGTGGTGACCGTCGACCAGGGCGCGATCCGCGGCTCGCGACGCAGCAACCCGGCGACGTACACCAAGATGCTCGAGCCGATCCGCAGGGCCTTCGCCAAGGCCAACGACGTGAAGCCGGCGTTGTTCAGTGCGAACTCCGAGGGCGCCTGCCCCGCCTGCAACGGCGCCGGGGTGATCTACAGCGATCTCGCGATCATGGCCGGGGTCGCCACCACCTGTGAGGCGTGCGAGGGACGGCGGTTCGGCGCCGAGGTGCTCAAGTACACCTTCGGCGGCAAGGACATCAGCCAGGTGCTGGCCATGCCGGTCGCGCAGGCGTCGGAGTTCTTCGGCGCGGGCGAGGCGCGGCTGCCCGCCGCGCATCGGATCCTGACCCATCTGAGCGACGTCGGACTCGGCTACGTCACGCTCGGCCAGCCACTGACCACCCTCTCCGGCGGCGAGCGACAGCGGCTCAAGTTGGCCACCCGGCTGGGGGAGAAGGGGGGCGTGTTCGTGCTCGACGAGCCGACCACCGGGTTGCACCTGGCCGACGTCGAGCAGCTGCTCGCGCTGCTCGACCGACTCGTCGAGGACGGCAAGTCGGTGATCGTCATCGAGCACCACCAGGCCGTCATGGCGCACGCCGACTGGATCATCGACCTCGGCCCGGGCGCCGGGCACGACGGCGGCCGGGTCGTCTTCGAGGGCACCCCGGCCGACCTGGTCTCCGGGCGCCCCACCCTGACCGGTGAGCATCTCGCCGCCTACGTCGGAGGGTGACGCGGGCCCGAAACCCTGGCGCGCCGGTCACGGCGCATCTGAGACACTCGACGTCGCACAGCAGAGCAGCACGCCGACCGGGATCGGACGGCGAGAGAGGGTCGACACACCCGATGTCCGCACCGAACAAGAGCTTCGACCCGGTCGAGGTCGCTGCACTCGCCGAGGAGGAGTTGTCCCGCCAGGTGGGCGAGGCGCTCGCCGCGATCGCCGGCGCCGCGGACCTGGACGATCTCAAGCAGGTCAGGATCGCCGTCGCGGGTGACCGTAGCCCGCTGGCCCTGGCCAACCGCGAGATCGGGGCGCTGCCGCCGACCGCCCGCAAGGACGCCGGGATGCGCGTCGGTGCGGCCCGACGACGGGTCTCCGAGGCGCTGGCCGAGCGGCAGCAGGTGCTCGAGGCCGAGCGTGACGCCCAGGTCCTGCTCACCGAGGCGGTCGACGTCACGCTCGCCGCCGGTGAGCCGGCCACCTGGCAGGGTGCCCGGCATCCGCTCTCGTTGATCGCCGAGCGTGTCGCCGACGTGTTCATCGCGATGGGCTGGGAGGTGGCCGAGGGCCCGGAGCTGGAGGCGGAGTGGTTCAACTTCGACGCCCTGAACTTCGACCCGGACCATCCCGCCCGGCAGATGCAGGACACCTTCTTCGTCGATCCGCGGTCATCGGGTCTGGTGCTGCGCACCCACACCTCGCCGGTCCAGGCCAGGGCGCTGCTCGACCGGGGCGTCCCGGTGTACGTCTGCGCGCCCGGCAAGACCTTCCGCACCGACGAACTGGACGCCACCCACACGCCGGTCTTCCACCAGGTCGAGGGTCTGGCCGTGGACGAGGGCCTGACCATGGCGCACCTGCGCGGCGCCCTGGACCACTTCGCCCGCGCCATGTTCGGGCCGGAGGCGACCACCCGGTGGCGGCCGTCGTTCTTCCCGTTCACCGAGCCGAGCGCCGAGTTCGACCTGCGCTGCTTCGTGTGCGCGGGCTCGGACGGCGGCTGCCGCACCTGCGGCGGTACCGGCTGGATCGAGTGGGGCGGCTGCGGCATGGTCAACCCGAACGTGCTTCGCGCCTGCGGCGTCGACCCCGATCGCTACCGCGGCTTCGCCTTCGGCATGGGCCTGGAGCGCACCCTGATGTTCCGGCACGGCATCGCGGACATGCGCGACATGGTCGAGGGAGACGTCCGGTTCAGCCGGCACTACGGGATGGACCTCTGATGCGCGTCCCCCTGCCCTGGATGGGCGAGTACGTCGCCATGCCCGAGGGCGTGACCGCGGTGCAGGTCGCGGCCGACCTGGTCAGGGTCGGACTCGAGGAGGAGGCCGTCCACGGCGGCGACATCAGTGGGCCGCTCGTGGTCGGCCGGGTCCTGGAGTTCACCGACGAGCCGCAGAAGAACGGCAAGGTCATCCGCTGGTGCCGTGTCGACGTCGGCGACGTGGACGATGACGGGTCGCCCGCCCCCGTCGGCATCGTCTGCGGGGCGCACAACTTCCACGTCGGCGACCTGGTCGTGGTGGTCCGTCCCGGCGCGGTGCTGCCCGGAGGCTTCGCCGTCTCGGCCCGCAGGACCTACGGCCACGTCTCGGAGGGCATGATCTGCTCGGCCCGCGAGCTGGGGATCGGCGACGATCACGACGGGATCATCCGCCTGGTCGAACTGGGCCTGGACGAGGCCCAGGTCGGCGAGGACGCGATCGCTCTGCTCGGGCTGGACTCCGAGGCCGTCGAGGTCAACATCACCCCTGACCGCGGGTACGCCCTGAGCGTGCGCGGCGTCGCTCGCGAGTATGCCCACGCCACCGGCGCTCCGTTCACCGATCCCGCCGACCTGGACGTGCCCAAGCCGGACGACGACGGGTTCGCCGTGGTCCTGGACGACGCGGCTCCCATCCGTGACCGCGCCGGATGCGACCGCTACGTGGCGCGGATCGTCCACGGCGTCCGGGCGGCCGCATCCTCGCCGCGCTGGATGCAGCGCCGTCTGGACCAGGCCGGCATGCGTCCGATCTCGCTGGCCGTCGACGTGACCAACTACGTCATGCTCGCTCTCGGCCAGCCGCTGCACGCCTTCGACCTGTCCACGTTGGCCCCGCCCCTCGTGGTCCGCCGCGCCAGGCCGGGGGAGCGACTGACCACCCTGGACGACGTCGAGCGCACCCTGGACGGCGAGGACCTGCTGATCACCGACGCCGGTGGCGAGCGGGTGCTCGCCCTGGCGGGCGTGATGGGTGGGACCGGCAGCGAGGTCGGTCCCGAGACCACCGACCTGCTCATCGAGTCGGCCCACTTCGACCCGGTGACCGTGGCCAGGACGTCGCGGCGGCACCGACTGAGCACCGAGGCCGGCCGTCGGTACGAGCGCGGCGTCGACCACGCCCTCGCCGATCGGGCCGCCGAACTCGCCGTTCGGCTGCTGGTCGAGCACGGCGGCGGTCAGGCCGGCCCGGTCACCGACGTGGACGAGCGCGTCGCCGCGCAGCCCATCGTCATGGATGCCGCGCTACCGGCCCGCGTCGTCGGCGTGGACTACACGACCGAGGAGGTCGTGCGAACGCTGGAGGAGATCGGTTGCCGGGTCGAGCAGCGTCCTGCGGGCGAGCTGACGGTCACCGCGCCCAGTTGGCGTCCGGATCTGCGAGCCGGTATCGACCTGGTCGAGGAGGTCGCCCGGCTGCGCGGCTACGACGCGATCCCATCGGTGGTGCCGGTGGCCACGCCGGGGTTGGGGCTGACGCACGCCCAGCGGGCCCGGCGCAGCCTCGCCCGCGCATTGGCCGAGCATGGACTGGTCGAGACCCTCAGCTATCCCTTCGTGTCGGCGGCGGTCTTCGACGACTTGGACCTGCCGGCCGATGATCCGCGTCGCCTCGCCGTGGCGCTGGCCAACCCGCTGTCCGACGAGCAACCCCTGATGCGCACCAGCCTGCTCCAGACGCTGTTGGACACGCTGCGCCGCAACGTGTCTCGCGGGTTCACCGATCTCGGCGTGTTCGAGATCGGTACGGTCACCCGGCTGGACGGCCGCGACGCGGTGGGTGCCGCCCCGACCCTGCCGCTCGCCCGGCGTCCGGCGGCCGAGCAGCTCGCCGCGCTGGACGCGGCCCTCCCGTCGCAGCCCACCCGGGTGGCGCTGGCCCTGACCGGCCGGTGGGTACTGCCCGACCCCAGTGGGCCCGGCCGCCAGGTGGACTGGTCACACGCCGTCCGGGCCGCCCTGCTGGCGGGCGCCCGACTCGGGCGGAGGCTGGAGGTCAGCGCCGACGAGCACGCCCCCTGGCACCCCGGGCGGTGCGCCCGGCTGTCGCTGGACGGCGTGACGGTCGGCCACGCCGGCGAACTGCACCCGCGGGTGATCACCGCGCTCGGGCTGCCGGCCCGCACCTGCGTCGCCGAACTCGACCTCGATACCCTGATCGCCGGGGGAGACGTGCTGCGCACGGCCGAGCCCGTCTCCACCTTCCCGGCGGCCAAGGAGGACGTCGCGGTGATCGTCGACGAATCCGTCCCCGCCGGACGGGTGGCCGACGCCCTGACCGACGGCGGAGGAGATCTGCTGGAATCGGTCCGGTTGTTCGACGTCTTCACCGGACCGCAGGTCGGTGCGGGAAGCAAGTCCCTGGCCTTCGCCCTGCGGATGCGTGCGCCGGACCACACCCTCACCGCGGCCGAGACCGCGCAGATCCGGGACGCCGCGGTCGCCGAGGCCGCCAAGCGCTGCGGCGCTCGGCTGCGGTCCTGACCCAGCGGCCACGACACACCTGCGCAGGAAGATGCATGACTATACGTTCTTCTGTATCGTCATTCGCCATGACGAAGCGCGTGGCCGTGGCCGGGGCGAGCGGGTACGCCGGCGGTGAGCTGCTGCGTCTGCTGCTGGCCCACCCGGAGTTCGAGATCGGTGCGGTCACCGCCTCGGCCAGCGCGGGCAGCACCATCGGAGAGCACCAGCCCCATCTGCCGCAACTGGCCGATCGGGTCATCGAACCGACCACGCCCGAACGGCTCGCCGACCACGACGTGGTGTTCCTGGCCCTGCCCCACGGCGCGAGCGCCGAACTGGCCGGCGCACTGTCCGAGGAGACCCTCGTCGTCGACTGCGGGGCCGACCATCGCCTGAGCGACCCCGACGCCTGGGCCGAGTTCTACGGCGGGGACCATGCCGGTGCCTGGCCGTACGGCCTGCCCGAACTCGTTCGTCGCGACGGCACCCGCCAGCGCGAGGTGCTGCGCGGGGCCCGGCGGATCGCCGTCCCCGGCTGCTACCCGACCGCGGTGAGCCTCGCGCTGGCGCCCGGCTTCGCGGCCGGCCTGCTCTCCGGCGACGTGGTCGTGGTCGCGGCCAGCGGCACGTCGGGGGCCGGCAAGTCCCTGCGTCCCCACCTGCTCGGCAGCGAGGTGATGGGGTCGATGTCTCCCTACGGGGTCGGCGGCTCGCACCGACACACCCCGGAGATGGAGCAGAACCTGTCGGGCGTGTCCGGGTCCCCGGTCATGGTCTCGTTCACGCCCACCCTGGCGCCGATGCCCCGCGGCATCCTGGCCACCTGCACCGCCCGGGTCAGCCCGGCCGCCGGCGACCTGGTCACCGAGACCGTGCGCGCGGTCTGGGAGCAGGCCTGCGCGGACGAGCCGTTCGTCTCCCTGCTCCCGGCAGGGCGTTGGCCGCGCACCGCGGACACCTACGGAGCCAACACCGTCACCTCCAGGTGGCCCTGGACACCCGCACCGAACGCGTCGTCGTGGTGGCGGCGATCGACAACCTGACCAAGGGCACCGCCGGGGGAGCGATCCAGTCCGCGAACATCGCCCTGCGACCTGCCCGAGACCCTCGGCCTGCCGATCGCCGGACTGTCGCCCTGACCCCGTCCCGGGCCGAGCCCGGGGCCCGGCACCGCCTCCCTCCCGAGAGGAACACCTGATGCGTCTGCTGGTCCACCCCCAATCCGTCGCCGTCCTGCGCCTGCCCCCGGACGCGCCCGAGCCGACCTGGGCGGTGGGTTCCCCCCTGACCAGCATCACCCGCACCGAGACCGAGACGAGTGTGGTCTGCCCGACCACCGCGGTGCCCGACGACCTGCCCGGCCAGATGCAGGGCCCCTATGTCGCCGTCGTCGTCGACGAGGTGCTCGACTTCACCCAGGTCGGGGTGATGGTCGCGCTGCTCAAGCCCTTGGCGGATGCCGGGCTGCCGGTACTGACCCTGTCGACCTACGACACCGACTGGGTGTTCCTCGATGCCTCCCAGGTGCCCACAGCGACGGCGGTGTGGCGGGCGGCCGGCTACGAGATCGTCGAGCCGACGGTCACGATGTATCCGGGTCGGGCGAACGACGAATGAGCGTCACCGCCGCTGCCGGATTCCGGGCCGCCGGGGTCGAGGCGGGGCTCAAGAGCGGGGGCCGGGACGTCGCGCTGGTCGTCAACGATGGGCCGGAGCATGCGGCCGCCGGGGTGTTCACCACCAACCGGGTCCAGGCCGCGCCGGTGCTGTGGAGCCGGCAGGTCCTCGAGGACGGACGGCTCGATGCCGTGGTGCTCAACTCCGGCGGTGCGAACGCCTGCACCGGTCCGGAGGGCTTCCTCGACACCCACCGCACCGCCGAGCACGTCGCCGACCGCGCTCGGTGTCGCTCCCGGTGACGTCGCCGTCTGCTCCACGGGGCTGATCGGGGAGCGGCTCGCGATGCCCGCCCTGCTCGCCGGGGTGGACGACGCCGCGAAGCGGCTGTCGAGCGACGGGGGAGCGCGACGCCGCCCGGGCGATCATGACCACCGACACCGTGCCGAAGACCGCGGCGGCGATCGGCGACGGCCCCGCCGGCGGGTCCGACGGCGCCACGCGTTCCTGGACGGTGGGGGGATGGCCAAGGGGGCCGGCATGCTCGCGCCCGGGCTGGCGACCATGCTCAGCGTGCTCACCACCGACGCGCACGTCGACGCGCACGCGTGTCGGCGCGGCGCTGCGGGCCGCACGTGACGCTCACCTTCGATCGGGTGGACTCCGACGGCTGCATGTCCACCAACGACACCGTGCTGCTCCTGGCCAGCGGCGCGAGCGGAGTCGTCCCCGACCCCGCAGGCCTTCGCCGAGGCCGTCCGGTCGGTGTGCGCCGATCTGGCCCGGCAACTGATCGCCGACGCCGAGGGCGCCAGCCACGACATCGCCGTCGAGGTGGTCGGCGCAGCGAGCGAGGACGACGCGGTCGAGGCGGCCCGCGCGGTGGCCCGCAGCAACCTGTTCAAGGCCGCGGTGTTCGGCAACGACCCCAACTGGGGACGGGTGCTGGCCGCCGTCGGCACCACCTCGGCCGCCTTCGACCCCTGCGACTGGACGTGTCGATCAACGGCGTCCAGGTCTGTCGTGCCGGCGGCGTCGGCGAGGACCGCGACCTGGTCGACATGGGGGCTCGCGAGGTCCGGGTCGTGGTCGATCTGCACGCCGGCAGGCAGACCGCGACGGTGTGGACCAACGACCTGACCCATGACTACGTCCACGAGAACAGCGCGTACTCGACATGAGCGACTCGACGGACACCGACATGCGATCCGGGCACGGAGCCCAGGATCGGCGCGGGCGACCGCCGCCCACCACGAGCTGAGCGCCCACGACAAGGCGCACGTGTTGATCGAGGCCCTGCCCTGGCTGCAGCGGTTCGCCGGAGCGATCGTCGTGGTCAAGTACGGCGGCAACGCCATGGTGCGCGATGACCTCAAGCGGGCCTTCGCCCAGGACATGGCCTTCCTGCGCAGCGCGGGCCTCAAACCCGTGGTGGTGCACGGCGGCGGCCCGCAGATCTCCTCCATGCTCGACCGCCTCGGCATCGACAGCGAGTTCCGGGGCGGTCTGCGGGTGACCAGCGCGGAGGCGATGGACGTCGTCCGGATGGTGCTGGTCGGCCAGGTCGGCCGCGAACTGGTCGGCCTGGTCAACGGCTGCGGTGCGCGGGCGGTCGGGTCTGTCCGGGGAGGACGCGGGGCTGTTCACGCGCGCGCCGCCGCACCGCCGTCGTCGACGGCGAGCCGGTGGACGTCGGCCTCGTCGGCGACGTCGTCGAGGTCGATCCCAGCGCCGTGGTCGACCTGATCGGGGCCGGGCGGATCCCCGTGGTGTCCACCGTCGCCCCGGAGGTGGGTGGCCAGGTGCTGAACGTCAACGCGGACACCGCCGCCGCGGCGCTGGCGGTGGCCCTGCGGGCCCAGAAGCTGGTGGTGCTCACCGACGTCGAGGGTGTGTACGCGAACTGGCCGGACCCCTCCTCCTTGCTGGCGGAGATCACCGCGGCGGAACTGGAGACCATGATGGCGACGCTCCAGTCCGGGATGGTGCCGAAGATGGAGGCCTGCCTGCGCGCCGTCCGCGGCGGTGTGCCACGGGCCAGCGTCATCGACGGCCGACTCGAGCACAGCCTGCTGCTCGAGGTGTTCACCGACGAGGGCATCGGAACGATGGTGCTGCCATGACCGTCACCGACCCCGACGCCGGCGGCGCCTCGGCGGCTGCCTGGACCGGCCGCCACATGCGCTCCATCGTCGGCACCTACGGTGCCCCGCAACGGATCCTGGTCCGCGGGCAGGGGTGCTACGTGTGGGACGCCGACGGCAACCGCTACCTCGACCTGCTCGCGGGGATCGCGGTCAACGCGCTCGGTCACGCCCACCCGACCCTGACCGGCGCCGTGGCCGCGCAGCTGGCCACGCTCGGACACACGTCGAACTTCTTCGGCACCGCCCCGCAGATCGCGCTCGCCGAACGGCTGCTCGACCTGGCCGCCGCGCCGGAGGGGTCGAAGGTGTTCCTGGCCAACTCCGGCGCCGAGGCCAACGAGGCCGCGATCAAGGCGACCCGGCGCCTGGAGGGGCCGGGTCGGCGGACCGGTCTGATCGCCGCCGAGGGCGCCTTCCACGGCCGCACCCTGGGGGCGCTCGCGCTCACCCACAAGGCCGCCTACCGCGATCCGTTCGAGCCGCTGCCCACCGGGGTGGTGCACGTTCCGTTCGGCGACGAGCGGGCCCTGGCCGACGCACTGGGCGACGGGTCCGTTGCGGCCGTGGTCCTGGAACCGGTCCAGGGTGAGGCGGGGGTCCGGATGCCGCCGCCGGGCTACCTCGCCGCCGCCCGAGCGCTGACCCGGCAGGCCGGCGCGCTGCTGGTGTTCGACGAGGTGCAGACCGGGATCGGTCGCACCGGAACGTGGTTCGCCCACCAGAACCCGCGGGTGACCGGCACGGCGCCGGACGCCGGGTCGCGTCCAGCCCGGCCAGGCCGTCCAGGCCGTGCAGCCCGTTCAGCCCGACCTGATGACACTGGCCAAGGGCCTGGGCGGGGGCATCCCGATCGGCGCGATGATCGCCTTCGGGTCGGCGGCGGATCTGCTCGGCCCCGGGCAGCACGGCACGACCTTCGGCGGGAACCCGGTGGCCGCGGCGGCCGCCCTGGCCACCATGCACGTGATCGAGCGGGACGACCTGTGCCGCAACGCCGAACGGGTCGGGGACGGGCTGCGCGCTCAGATCGCCGACCTCTCCCACCCGCTGGTGTCCGGTACCCGCGGCGTCGGTCTGCTGATCGCGGTGAACCTCGCCCGCCCGGTCGCCGGCGCTCTGGCAACCGCCCTGCTGGAGCGAGGTTTCATCGTCAATCCGGTCGCACCGGACGCGCTGCGGCTCGCACCTCCCCTGGTCCTGACGCCGGAGCAGGCGTCCACGTTCGTCGAGGCACTACCGGCGGCTCTGGACGCCGCCGAGGAAACGTCGGGTGAATGACCATGAAGACCGAGGCACCAGCACAGGCCGGGGCGGAGCGGACCGGAGTCAGACACTTCCTGCGCGACGACGACCTCGCACCGGCCGAACTGGTCGAGGTGCTCGACCTCGCCGACGGTCTGAAGCGAGATCGGTTCGCCGAAAAGGCGCTGGCCGGTCCCCGCACGGTGGCGGTGATCTTCGACAAGTCCTCGACCCGCACCCGGGTCTCGTTCAGCGTCGGCATCAGCGAACTCGGTGGATACCCCCTGGTCCTGGACTCTCTGACCAGCCAACTCGGGCGCGGTGAGAGCATCGAGGACACCACGCGGGTGCTGGAGCGCCAGTGCGCGGCCATCGTCTGGCGCACGTCGGGGCAGGAACGGTTGGAGCAGATGGCGGCGGTCAGCGCCGTCCCGGTGGTCAACGCCCTGTCCGACACCTTCCACCCGTGCCAACTGCTCGCCGATCTGCAGACCGTCCGCGAACGGTTCGGGCACCTGGCCGGGCTGCGGCTGACCTATCTCGGGGACGGCGCCAACAACATGGCGCACTCCTACCTGCTCGCCGGCGCCAATGCCGGCCTGCACGTCACCGTCGCCACTCCGGACGCGTTCCAGCCGGACGCCGACGTGCTCGCGGCGGCCGCGGCGCGCGCCGTACAGACGGGGGGTTCGGTGGCGGTGACGGGCGAGGCCCGGGACGCCGCGAGGGGCGCCGACGTCCTGGTCACCGACACCTGGATCTCGATGGGGCAGGAGGAGGAGACCGCGCGCCGGCTGGAGGTCTTCGCCGGCTACCGCCTGGATCCGCAGGCGCTGGCGTCGGCCGCTCCCCAGGCCATCGTGTTGCACTGCCTTCCCGCCTACCGGGGCAAGGAGATCAGCGCCGAGGTCATCGACGGCCCCGCCTCGGCGGTCTGGGACGAGGCGGAGAACCGGCTGCACGCCCAGAAGGCGCTCCTGGTCTGGCTGCTCCGACGATCGGCCGACCGGACGGTGGGCCCGCAGTCGTGATGGCCCCCCTGACCAAGACCGCTCGGCACCGCACCATCGTCGATCTGTTGCGCCGGCACCTGGTGCGCTCGCAGACCGAACTGGCCGAGCTGCTCGCCACCGACGGCATGGTGGTCACCCAGGCCACCCTGTCTCGCGACCTGTTCGAGCTCGGCGCCGTCAAGGTGCGCCACTCGGGCGGCCTCGTCTACGCCGTACCCGGCGAGGGCGGTGATCGGACGCCGCTGGCGGGGATCAGCCAGGAGGTGCTCGACGCCCGCCTGGCCAGGCTCTGCGAGGAACTGCTGGTGGGTGCGGAGGCGTCCGCGAACCTGGTCATCCTGCGCACCCCACCGGGGGCGGCCCAGCTGCTCGCCTCGGCGATCGACCAGTCCTACCTGCCCGACCTGCTCGGCACCATCGCCGGGGACGACACCATCCTGGTGGTCGCCCGTGATGCGACCGGCGGGCCGGGCGTCGCCACCCGATTCCTCGATCTCGCCCAGCACGGTGACCAACCGGAGGAGACGTGACGCAGACACCCACCCCCACGGCCGGCCCCGGCGGCGGCCCGGTCAAGCTCTGGGGCGGGAGGTTCGGTTCCGGACCCGCGGCGGCGCTCGAGGCGCTGTCGGCCTCGGTCCACTTCGACTGGGTCCTGGCGCCCTACGACATCGCCGGTTCGAGGGCGCACGCCCGTCAGTTGCACGCCGCCGGTCTGCTCAGCACGGCCGACAGGGACGCCATGCTCGCCGGACTGGACACCCTGGCCGCGGACGTCGCGACCGGCGCCTTCACCGGGACACCGGCCGACGAGGACGTGCACACCGCCCTCGAGCGCGGCCTGATCGAGCGGGTCGGACCCGAGCTGGGCGGGCGTCTGCGGGCCGGGCGCTCCCGCAACGATCAGGTGGCCACCCTGTACCGCATGTACCTGCGCGATGCCGCCCGCGCGATCGCCGGCCAGGTGCTCGATCTCTGCACGGCGCTGATCGAGCAGGCGGAGCGCCACCCCCGGGCGGTCATGCCCGGTCGCACGCACTTCCAGCACGCCCAGCCGGTCCTGCTCGCGCATCACCTGCAGGCTCACGGACAGGCCCTGGCCCGCGACGTCCAGAGACTGCGCGACTGGGACGCCCGGGCCGACTCCTCCCCCTACGGCGGTGGGGCACTCGCCGGCTCCTCGCTCGGTCTGGACCCGCAGGCGATCGCCGCCGAGCTCGGCTTCTCCTCGACCTGCGACAACTCGATCGACGGCACCGCGAGTCGCGACGTGGTCGCCGAGATCGCCTTCGTGCTGGCCATGATCGGGGTCGACGTCTCCCGGATCGCCGAGGAGATCATCGTCTACGCGACCGCCGAGTTCGGCTTCGTGGAGCTGGACGACGCGTTCGCCACCGGCTCGTCGATCATGCCCCAGAAGAAGAACCCGGACATCGCCGAACTGGCCCGCGGCAAGTCCGGGCGGCTGATCGGCAACCTCGCCGGCCTGCTCGCCACGCTCAAGGCGCTGCCACTGGCGTACAACCGTGACCTCCAGGAGGACAAGGAGCCGGTGATCGACTCGATCGACCAGCTCGCGATCCTGCTGCCCGCGTTCACCGGCATGATCGCCACCCTTCGTTTCGACGTCGACCGGCTCGCCGAGCTCGCCCCGCGCGGGCTTCTCGCTGGCCACCGACATCGCCGAATGGCTCGTCCGGCAGGGGGTTCCCTTCCGCCAGGCGCACGAACTCGCCGGCGAGTGCGTCCGGGCCTGCGAGGTCCGGGGGATCGGCCTGGAGGACCTGACCGACGCCGACCTCGCCGCGATCTCGCCGCAGCTGAACCCGGCCGTGCGCGAGGTGCTCGACGTCGCCGGCTCGCTGGCCTCGCGCGACGGGCACGGAGGGACGGCGCCGGCGCGGGTCGACGAGCAACGCGACCGGTTGGTGGTCACCCTGGCCGGCCTCGCCGAGTGGGCCGGGACCCCGATCGTCCGTCGATGATCGAACCCGTCCGCTGGGCCCGCACCGACCTGCAGGCCGGTGCGCTGGAGGTGGCCCCGAGGCTGCTCGGCGCGGTGCTCGTGCACGAGACGACGGATCGGGCCGGGGCACCCGGCCGGGTCGCGGTCCGCGTCACCGAGGTCGAGGCGTACGCGGGGGCGGGCGATCCGGGTTCACACGGATTCCGGGGGCCGACACCGCGCACGCAGGTGATGTTCGGCCCGCCCGGACATCTCTACGTGTACTTCACCTACGGCATGCACTGGTGCGCCAACGTGGTCTGCGGGCCGGACGGGGTGTGTTCCGCCGTCCTGCTGCGCGCCGGTGAGGTGATCGAGGGGGTCCAGCAGGCCAGGCGGCGACGGGTCTCGCCCCAGGGCGTCCTGCCGCGCGAGGTCGATCTGGCCCGTGGCCCGGCACGACTGGCTCGGGCCCTCGGCCTGGACGGCGGCCACAACGGTGTCGATCTGTTCGCCGGCGGCCCCCTTCGCCTGGAGCGGACCCGCGCCCCGATCCGGCAGGATGACGTGCGCACCGGCGGGCGGGTCGGTCTGACCGGCCAGGGTGGCGATCCGACGGTCTTCCCCTGGCGGTTCTGGCTGGACGGAGAGCCGACCGTCTCGCCCTATCGACCCGGCCGCCCACGCAGACGGCGTGCCGCATCCGGCGGCATGCGCGACCGATCCGCGGATCGAGCCCCGAGAGGACCTTCCACACCGTGAGCCACACCGTGAGCCGCACCGACGGGACCCCGGGCGAGGACCTGGTCGAGGAGTTGACCTGGCGGGGGCTGATAGCCCAGTGCACGGACGAGGACGCCATCCGTTCCGCCCTGTCCTCGGGACCGGTGACCCTCTACTGCGGCTTCGACCCCACGGCGCCCAGCCTGCACTTCGGCAACTTCGTCCAGTTGGTCGTCCTGCGGCGGCTCCAACGGGCCGGACACCGGGTGATCTGCCTGGTCGGCGGGTCGACCGGCCTGATCGGCGACCCGAGACCGACCGCCGAACGGGCACTGCGGACCAAGGAGGACACGGCCGCCAACGTGGCCCGGATCACGTCACTGGTACGGCCGTTCCTGGACTTCGAGGGGGACAACCCCGCGCTGCTGGTGGACAACCTGGACTGGACGGCGCCGATGAGCGCGCTGGACTTCCTGCGCGACATCGGCAAGCACTTCCGGGTGAACCAGATGATCCGCAAGGAGGCTGTGGCGGCTCGTCTGCAGAGCCAGGAGGGCATCTCCTACACCGAGTTCAGCTACCAACTGCTGCAGGCGCTGGACTATCTGCATCTCCACCGCACGTACGGCTGCACCCTGCAGACGGGCGGGTCGGACCAGTGGGGGAACCTGATCGCGGGGGTCGACCTGATCCACCGTGCCGAAGGGGTCGGGGTGCACGCTCTGACCACCCCGTTGCTCACCGACTCCACCGGCGTGAAGTTCGGCAAGAGCGAGGGCAATGCGATCTGGCTCTCCGCCGACATGACCACTCCGTACGCCTTCTACCAGTACTTCCTCAACGTCGAGGACGCCTCCGTCGTGGCGCTGCTGAGGGTCTTCAGCGATCGCGGCCGCGCCGAGATCGAGGAACTGGAACAGGCCACGGCCGAGCGGCCGCAGGCCCGCCTGGCCCAACGCGCGCTGGCCGGCGACGTCACCGCCCTCGTCCACGGTGCGGACGTCGCCCGGCGGGTCGAGCTGGCCAGCCGGGCACTGTTCGGGCGGGCGGACCTTGCCGACCTGGACGTCGCGACCCTCGCCGACGCGGTGCGGGAGCTGCCGACCGTCAGGCTGAGCCGTGGTGAACCCGGGGTGGTGGAGGTGCTGGCCGACTCGGGACTGGTGCCCAGCAGGTCGGCCGCCCGCCGGGCGATCGGCGAGGGTGGCGCCTACGTGAACAACGTGAAGGTGACCGCCGAGGACGCAGTCATCGGCGGCGATCAGCTGCTGCACGGACGGTGGGCGTTGCTGCGCCGCGGCCGGCGCTCCCTGGCCGTCGTCGAGATCGTCTCCTGAAGTCGCATCGCCGCAGGTCAGACGGCAGGTCAAGGCCCCGACGGCCTCGATTTGACTCTGGCATCCGGCCTCCGTAGTGTTCTGGTCGTTCACCCGACAGGGAGGAACGGACACCACGGTGGCCGGTCCCACGGGGGAGCCCCCACAAGATCCATTAGATCCTTCGGCATGCCCGGAGTGGACTGGTCAACGAGGGGATGGTCGACTACGATCGGGCAGTTCCACCTAGTGGAATTGACCCGGATCAGCGGGAGACCTAAGTTAGAAGGGTTGCCCCAAGCGAAGGCCGAGAGGCCGGAGTTGGTGCGCGTCCGCTCCTTGAGAACTCAACAGCGTGCCAAAAGTCGATGCCAAAATAACCTCGTCAATGAGGTGGCTCGAAGCGGGTCCGTCGGATCCGTGTCGGATCGATCTCGTGACGATTCCTTTGGTAGAGATGGATGAGCTAGTAGTTCATCTGCTCAGCCAGATCACGGTCCTTCGTGAGCCGACTTCGAGATGTCGGCGTCCCGTCCTCGGACAGGTCGTCGTTACAGACATCAACGGAGAGTTTGATCCTGGCTCAGGACGAACGCTGGCGGCGTGCTTAACACATGCAAGTCGAACGGTGAACCCTCTTCGGAGGGGGATCAGTGGCGAACGGGTGAGTAACACGTGAGCAACCTGCCCCTGACTCTGGGATAACTCCGGGAAACCGGAGCTAATACCGGATACGACACACGCCAGGCATCTGGTGTGTGTGGAAAGATTTATCGGTCGGGGATGGGCTCGCGGCCTATCAGCTTGTTGGTGGGGTAATGGCCTACCAAGGCGACGACGGGTAGCCGGCCTGAGAGGGCGACCGGCCACACTGGGACTGAGACACGGCCCAGACTCCTACGGGAGGCAGCAGTGGGGAATATTGCGCAATGGGCGAAAGCCTGACGCAGCGACGCCGCGTGAGGGATGAAGGCCTTCGGGTTGTAAACCTCTTTCAGCAGGGAAGAAGCGAAAGTGACGGTACCTGCAGAAGAAGCACCGGCTAACTACGTGCCAGCAGCCGCGGTAATACGTAGGGTGCAAGCGTTGTCCGGAATTATTGGGCGTAAAGAGCTCGTAGGCGGTTTGTCGCGTCTGCTGTGAAAACTCAGGGCTTAACCCTGGGCCTGCAGTGGGTACGGGCAGACTAGAGTGCGGTAGGGGAGACTGGAATTCCTGGTGTAGCGGTGAAATGCGCAGATATCAGGAGGAACACCGGTGGCGAAGGCGGGTCTCTGGGCCGTAACTGACGCTGAGGAGCGAAAGCATGGGGAGCGAACAGGATTAGATACCCTGGTAGTCCATGCCGTAAACGTTGGGCGCTAGGTGTGGGGCTCATTCCACGAGTTCCGTGCCGCAGCTAACGCATTAAGCGCCCCGCCTGGGGAGTACGGCCGCAAGGCTAAAACTCAAAGGAATTGACGGGGGCCCGCACAAGCGGCGGAGCATGCGGATTAATTCGATGCAACGCGAAGAACCTTACCAAGGCTTGACATGCAGCGGAAATCCGGCAGAGATGTCGGGTCCGCAAGGGCTGCTTACAGGTGGTGCATGGTTGTCGTCAGCTCGTGTCGTGAGATGTTGGGTTAAGTCCCGCAACGAGCGCAACCCTCGTTCTATGTTGCCAGCACGTAATGGTGGGGACTCATAGGAGACTGCCGGGGTCAACTCGGAGGAAGGTGGGGATGACGTCAAATCATCATGCCCCTTATGTCTTGGGCTTCACGCATGCTACAATGGCCAGTACAAAGGGCTGCGAGACCGTAAGGTGGAGCGAATCCCAAAAAGCTGGTCTCAGTTCGGATCGGGGTCTGCAACTCGACCCCGTGAAGTCGGAGTCGCTAGTAATCGCAGATCAGCAACGCTGCGGTGAATACGTTCCCGGGCCTTGTACACACCGCCCGTCACGTCACGAAAGTCGGTAACACCCGAAGCCGGTGGCCCAACCCTTGTGGAGGGAGCCGTCGAAGGTGGGACTGGCGATTGGGACGAAGTCGTAACAAGGTAGCCGTACCGGAAGGTGCGGCTGGATCACCTCCTTTCTAAGGAGCATCTGGCGCTCGGTCACTGGTGGCCGGCGTCCAGAGCCACTGCCTCGGGCGTGCGTTCCGGGGTGGTCGCTCAAGGGTGGAACATCGACTAGTTGGCACGCGCGTCATGTCTGCTTCCTCAGTACGTCCTGGCTTCGGTGGCGGGTCGGAACGGTGGGGTAGGCGGGGTGGGTGGCCTGGGCACGCTGTTGGGTCCTGAGGGAACGGGCGATGCTCCGTCACCTCCGGCGCCGGCGTCACGGTGCCGGCGTCGTGCGCGGGACCGCCTCCGGTGAACCACTCGTCCTCGGATGAGCAGGCGCCGATGCAGAGGCTGGGATGTCCGCCCGTAGCTTGAGAACTGCACAGTGGACGCGAGCATCTTTAATATCTGTGGTCAAGTTTTTAAGGGCACACGGTGGATGCCTTGGCACCAGGAGCCGATGAAGGACGTAGGAGCCTGCGATAAGCCTCGAGGAGCTGGCAACCGAGCTGTGATCCGAGGATTTCCGAATGGGGAAACCCGGCTGGAGTCATGTCCAGTCACCCGCGCCTGAACACATAGGGCGTGTGGAGGGAACGTGGGGAAGTGAAACATCTCAGTACCCACAGGAAGAGAAAGCAACCGCGATTCCGTGAGTAGTGGCGAGCGAAAGCGGAAGAGGCTAAACCGATCGCGTGTGATAGCCGGCAGGCGTTGCGTGGTCGGGGTCGTGGGACCGTCTCAGTCAGAACTGCCGATCGGACAGGGAGTCAGAAATTCGCGTCATAGTCGAAGGGCATTGAAAGGCCCGGCATAGAGGGTGGGACCCCCGTAGACGAAATGGCGTGGCCTCCCGAGCGGTGATCCCAAGTAGCACGGGGCCCGAGAAATCCCGTGTGAATCTGGGGGGACCACCTCCTAAGCCTAAATACTCCCTGGTGACCGATAGCGGACAAGTACCGTGAGGGAAAGGTGAAAAGTACCCCGGGAGGGGAGTGAAATAGTACCTGAAACCGTGTGCCTACAATCCGTCGGAGCCTCCTTGCAGGGGTGACGGCGTGCCTTTTGAAGAATGAGCCTGCGAGTTAGTGGTGTGTGGCGAGGTTAACCCGTGTGGGGAAGCCGTAGCGAAAGCGAGTCCGAATAGGGCGATTCGAGTCGCATGCTCTAGACCCGAAGCGGAGTGATCTACCCATGGCCAGGTTGAAGCGCGGGTAAGACCGCGTGGAGGACCGAACCCACCAGGGTTGAAAACCTGGGGGATGAGCTGTGGGTAGGGGTGAAAGGCCAATCAAACTCCGTGATAGCTGGTTCTCCCCGAAATGCATTTAGGTGCAGCGTCACGTGTTTCTTGCCGGAGGTAGAGCTACTGGATGGCTAATGGGCCCTACAAGGTTACTGACGTCAGCCAAACTCCGAATGCCGGTAAGTGAGAGCGTGGCAGTGAGACTGCGGGGGATAAGCTCCGTAGTCGAGAGGGAAACAGCCCAGATCACCAGCTAAGGCCCCTAAGCGTGTGCTAAGTGGGAAAGGATGTGGAGTTGCACAGACAACCAGGAGGTTGGCTTAGAAGCAGCCACCCTTGAAAGAGTGCGTAATAGCTCACTGGTCAAGTGATTCCGCGCCGACAATGTAGCGGGGCTCAAGCACACCGCCGAAGCTGTGGCATTCACACATTAGCTAGGTCTTCGTGGATCCAGGCGTGTGGATGGGTAGGGGAGCGTCGTGTGGCGAGTGAAGCGGCGGGGTGACCCAGCCGTGGACGCCACACGAGTGAGAATGCAGGCATGAGTAGCGAAAGACGGGTGAGAAACCCGTCCGCCGAATGACCAAGGGTTCCAGGGCCAGGCTAATCCGCCCTGGGTAAGTCGGGACCTAAGGCGAGGCCGACAGGCGTAGTCGATGGACAACGGGTTGATATTCCCGTACCGGCGAAGAACCGCCCATACCGAACCCGGTGATGCTAAGCGCCTGAAGCCGGCGTCCGTCTTCGGGTGGTAGCTGGTGGAGCGCGCGACCCGATCCGGTAGTAGGTAAGCGATGGGGTGACGCAGGAAGGTAGCCTCCGCGTGGCGATGGTAGTCCACGTCCAAGGGTGTAGGGCGAGGTGTAGGCAAATCCGCACCTCATGAAGCCTGAGACCTGATGGTGACCGCATTAGCGGGAAGCAGGGTGATCCTATGCTGCCGAGAAAAGCCTCTAGCGAGGTTCGAGCCGCCCGTACCCCAAACCGACTCAGGTGGTCAGGTAGAGAATACCAAGGCGATCGAGTGAATCGTGGTTAAGGAACTCGGCAAAATGCCCCCGTAACTTCGGGAGAAGGGGGGCCTGAGGGGTGAAGCCGCTTGCCGGCTAGCCTTCGAAGGCCGCAGAGACCAGGGAGAAGCGACTGTTTACTAAAAACACAGGTCCGTGCGAAGTCGCAAGACGATGTATACGGACTGACGCCTGCCCGGTGCTGGAACGTTAAGGGGACGGGTTAGCCTCACGGCGAAGCTCAGAACTTAAGCGCCAGTAAACGGCGGTGGTAACTATAACCATCCTAAGGTAGCGAAATTCCTTGTCGGGTAAGTTCCGACCTGCACGAATGGCGTAACGACTTCTCCGCTGTCTCAACCGCGAACTCGGCGAAATTGCACTACGAGTAAAGATGCTCGTTACGCGCAGCAGGACGGAAAGACCCCGGGACCTTTACTATAGCTTGGTATTGGTGTTCGGTACGGCTTGTGTAGGATAGGTGGGAGACTGTGAAGTCGGCACGCTAGTGTCGGTGGAGTCAACGTTGAAATACCACTCTGGTCGTTCTGGATGTCTAACCTCGGTCCGTGATCCGGATCAGGGACAGTGCCTGGTGGGTAGTTTAACTGGGGCGGTTGCCTCCTAAAGAGTAACGGAGGCGCTCAAAGGTTCCCTCAGCCTGGTTGGCAATCAGGTGTCGAGTGTAAGTGCACAAGGGAGCTTGACTGTGAGACAGACATGTCGAGCAGGGACGAAAGTCGGAACTAGTGATCCGGCCGTGGTTTGTGGAAACGCGGTCGCTCAACGGATAAAAGGTACCCCGGGGATAACAGGCTGATCTTGCCCAAGAGTCCATATCGACGGCATGGTTTGGCACCTCGATGTCGGCTCGTCGCATCCTGGGGCTGGAGTAGGTCCCAAGGGTTGGGCTGTTCGCCCATTAAAGCGGTACGCGAGCTGGGTTTAGAACGTCGTGAGACAGTTCGGTCCCTATCCGCTGCGCGCGCAGGAAACTTGAGAAGGGCTGTCCCTAGTACGAGAGGACCGGGACGGACGAACCTCTGGTGTGTCAGTTGTTCCGCCAGGAGCACGGCTGATTAGCTACGTTCGGAAGGGATAACCGCTGAAGGCATCTAAGCGGGAAGCTCGCTTCGAGATGAGGTCTCCATGGGGTGTTCCCCGAGAGGCTCCCAGCTAGACTACTGGGTTGATAGGCCGGATGTGGAAGTGCGGACCAAAGACGCATGAAGCTGACCGGTACTAATAAGCCGATAACTTGCCAACAGATATGCTACGCGTCCACTGTGCGGTTCCCGAGATGCGGTCGGGAATTCGATGACATCTCCATAGAGTTTCGGCGGCCATAGCGACGGGGAAACGCCCGGCTCCATTCCGAACCCGGAAGCTAAGCCCGTCTGCGCCGATGGTACTGCCCGGGGGACTGGGTGGGAGAGTAGGACGCCGCCGGACATCTTTCACGATGGCGGCCACCCGTGTGGGTGGCCGCCATCGTTGTTTTGTCGGCATGCGACGATGCACTGGCGCTCGGCATCAGGAACGAACTCGGTACGACGGACCAATGCTTGGAGGCTCGCTGGTGAAGGGAAGCGGTCGGGAGCGGCCCGGGGGTGACCGCGGAGCACGTCGCACCCCCCGCTCGGGAGGAGATCGCGGGCCGCGCAGGGACGCACCCACGGGACGGGCGGAGCGCGACCGGGAACCGCGTGGGGTTGATCGTCGGCCACCGCCGCCGGCGGGGCCGAGGATTCCCGACGAGGTGACCGGTCAGGAGCTCGACCGCAGTGTGCGCGCCGAGTTGGCCGGGTTGGGCTCACAGGCGACCTTCGTCGCCCGGCACCTGGTGATGGTGGGCCTCCTGCTCGACGACGAGCCCGGACTCGCCTGGGAACATGCCGTGGCGGCCCGTGCCCGGGGAGCCCGGCTGGCCGTCGTCCGCGAGGCGGCCGGTCTGGCCGCCTATCACGCCGGCCGCTACGCGGACGCACTCGCGGAGTTGCGCACGGTGCGGCGCATCACGGGCTCCGACCAGCACCTGCCGATCATGGCCGACTGCGAGCGGGGCCTGGGCCGTCCCGAGCGCGCCCTGGAGCTGGCCGAGCAGGCCGCCCGTCTCCCGCTCGAGCAGCGCATCGAACTGCAGATCGTCGTCTCGGGCGCTCGGGCCGACCTCGGCCAACTGGACGCCGCCGTCCTCGCGGTACAGCTACCCGAGCTGGAGGCCATCAGCGACGAACCGTGGCTCGGCAGGCTCCGTGCGGCCTACGCCACGGCCCTGGCCGCGGTCGGGCGCGACGACGAATCGGCTCTGTGGGCCGGGCGGGCCGGCCCCTGGTGGCAGGACGGCTCACCCGAGGAGATCGAGGAGCTCGAGGAACTGGACCTGGATGCGCCCGACGTGACCCGACCCGAGCAGGCGAGCGAGGGCTCGCGGTGAGCGCGTCGCCGGCCACCGCATCGCCTGTGCCGCAGGGCCTCGGAGCCACCGAGGGTCCCCTGGCGGCGGCTCACGACCTGCTGATCCTGGACCTCGACGGCGTGGTCTACGTGGGTCCGAGGGCGGTGCCGGGAGCGGCCGAGGCGCTGGGTGCCGTCCGCGGGGGTGACACCGGAAGCCCGGTGCCGTGCTGCTACCTGACCAACAACGCCAGCCGCACGCCCGGGACCGTGGCCGGCCATCTGAACGAGCTCGGTATCCACGCCACCGAGGACGAGATCCTCACCTCCGCCCAGGTCGCGGCCGCACTCCTGGCCGCCAGGCTGCCCGCCGATTCGCGGATCCTTCTGGTCGGGGGCGACGGACTGCGCGAGGCCCTGCTCGAGGAGGGGCTGGCCCCGGTCGCCTCGATGGACGAGGACCCGGTGGCCGTCGTCCAGGGATTCAATCCCGAGATCTGTTGGGCCCACCTCGCCGGCGGCGCCCACGCCGTCCGGGCCGGTCTGTTCTGGGTCGCCTCGAACCTCGACCTGACCGTGCCCACCGAACACGGACCCGCCCCCGGCAACGGGTCGCTGGTCGCCGCGGTGGCCGCCGCGGGCGGCCGGGACCCGGACCTCGTGGCGGGCAAACCCCAGCCCGAGCCCTTCCTTGAGGCCGCTCGCCGCAACGCCTCGACCCGGCCCCTGGTCGTCGGCGACCGGCTGGACACCGATCTGGAGGGGGGCAGAGCCGCCGGGATGCCGGGACTGGCCGTGTTGACCGGGGTGAGCACCGCGTCCGATCTGGTGCTCGCCGCACCGCACACACGTCCCCGCTATCTGTCCCTGGACCTGTCCGGTCTGCTCCAGTCACACCCACAGGTCGACGTCCGAGACGGTCAGGCGACCTGCCGGGGCGCCACGGTTCGTCTCGAGGACGGTCGGCTGCGGGTCGTCGAGGCCGGTGGCGAGCCGGTGGACCTGTTGCGAGCGGCCTGTGGCAGCGCCTGGGCGAGCGAGGGACTCGAGCGGGCGGGTCTGCAGGAACTGCTGCAGACGCTGAGTGGCTTCGACTCCGCCCGGAGGTGGGCGCGGTAGCGTGATCTGCGAGGACGTCAGCACCCACGGACGGAGGGCCGAATGACCGCCAGCGACGCACAGCCGACCGATGAGGATGCCTGGGCGGATGGCACCGACCAGACCAGCGAGCCCGGACAGGACCCTGGGCCACCGGTGACCGGCGACCCCGCCTTGGACGAGATGCTTCGGGCGCTGGCCTCCTCCTCGGAGGTGCCCCTGGCAGACCAGCTGCCGATCATCGAGGCCGTGCACCGCGGTCTGCAGGACCGGCTGGCCGACGTCGAGGGCTGATCCATGACCACCCGGCGGCGGCTGGATGCCGAGCTGGTCCGCCGGGGCCTGGCCCGATCCCGCGGCCACGCCGAGGAACTGCTCAGGGCAGGCCGGGTGACGGTGGCAGGGCAACAGG
Organism: uncultured Actinomycetota bacterium; assembly: GCA_963750395.1. Taxonomy (GTDB): domain Bacteria; phylum Actinomycetota; class Actinomycetes; order Actinomycetales; family Kineosporiaceae; genus JADJPO01. The sequence continues at coordinate 163,815 of CAVVQM010000015.1, forward strand.
CCACCAAGGCCGCGACGCAGGTGGAGACCGCCGCGGCCATCCGGGTGATGGACGACGACCCGGGCGAGCAGTTCGTCAGCCGGGGCGGGCACAAGCTCACCGGCGCCCTGGACTCCTTCGGGGCGCGGACCGGACACGGCGGTCTGGCACCCCTGACCGTCGCCGGACGCCGTGCATTGGACGCCGGCGCGAGCACCGGCGGCTTCACCGACGTCCTGCTGCGTCGGGACGTGGCACACGTCCTGGCGGTCGACGTCGGCTACGGGCAGCTCGCCTGGAGCCTGCGCCAGGACGATCGGGTGAGCGTGCTGGAGCGGCTCAACGTCCGGGACCTGACCCCCGGCGCCCTGCCGTACCGGCCGGACCTCGTCGTGGCGGACCTGTCCTTCATCTCCCTGCGCCTGGTCCTGGCCCCACTGCGCGCGGTGGCCAGCGATGACGCCGACCTGGTGGTCATGGTCAAACCGCAGTTCGAGGTCGGGCGGCGGCGGCTCGGTGGCGGCGGCGTCGTCCGCGACCCCGACCTGCGGGCCGAGGCGGTGACCGAGGTCGCCTCGACCGCGTACGGTCTGGGTCTGGGTACCGCCGGGGTCTGCGCGAGCCCCCTGCCGGGTCCCCGCGGCAACGTGGAGTTCTTTCTGTGGCTCCGCGCAGGTGCACCCGAACCGGCTCCGGACGAGGTTCGCGCCGTGGTCCAGGCGGCCTCGACCGACACCGCACGGCAGGAGATCCGAGAGGGCTGATGATGAACCCGTTGCCGATGGGCGAGGCGGACCGTGGGGTGTTGGTGCTCGCGCACACGGGCCGCCCGGAGGCCGTGCGCGCCGCGGAGGAGGTCGTCGGTCTGCTCGCCGCGGCGGGGATCAATCCGATCTGTCCCCCGGATGAGGCGTCCGCCCTCTCCGAGACCAGCAGACGGCTGATCCTGATCGCCGACCCCGCCGACGTGCTCGACGCGATCGAGCTGGTGGTCGTGCTCGGCGGCGACGGCACGATCCTCAGATCGGCCGAGGTGGTGCGCGGCAGCGCCGTCCCGCTGCTCGGGGTGAACCTCGGACACGTGGGGTTCCTCGCCGAGGCCGAGCGTGACGATCTGGCCGAGACCGTGCACCGGATCGTGCAGCGACACTACGAGGTCGAGGAACGCACCACCCTCGACGTCCTGGTCTCCCTCGGCGACCGGGTCCTGGGGGTCACCTGGGCGATCAACGAGGCGAGCGTGGAGAAGTGCGCCCGCGAGCGGATGATCGACGTCGTCCTGGAGGTGGACGACCATCCCGTGACCGAGTTCGGTTGCGACGGAGTCGTTCTCGCCACACCGACCGGCTCCACCGCCTACGCCTTCTCCGCCGGCGGCCCGGTCGTCTGGCCCGAGGTCGAGGCGCTGCTGCTGGTGCCGATCAGTGCCCATGCCCTGTTCGCGCGCCCCCTCGTGGTGGCACCGACGTCCGTGCCGGCGGTGGAGGTCGTCTCCGAGCCCGGGGCCATCCTGTGGTGCGACGGTCGACGCAGCATCGAGCTGCCCCAGGGTGCCCGGGTCGAGGTCCGCCGCTCCCCGCACCCCGTCCGCCTGGCTCGGCTGGCCCGGCCACCGTTCACGGACCGGCTCGTGGCCAAGTTCCAGCTGCCGGTGCGGGGATGGCGGGGTCGGTCGCGCCACGCGTGGGGCGGCGGCGGCACCTAGTCTGGGCTGGTGTTGGTCGAGATGCGCCTTCAGGGGCTCGGGGTGATCGCCGAGGCGGTCCTCGAGCTCGACCCCGGCCTGACCGTGGTCACCGGTGAGACCGGCGCGGGCAAGACCATGGTCGTCACGGGCCTGGGACTCCTGCTCGGCGGCCGGGCCGACTCTGCGGCGGTGCGCACCGGGGCAGCCCGTGCCGTGGTCGAGGGGCGCCTGACCGTGCCCGCGGACGGTCCCGTCGCCCGCCGGGCCGCGGAGGCCGGTGCCGATCTGGACGAGGCTCCGCACGGCGACCGCGAGCTCATCGTCTCCCGCACGATCAGCACCGAGGGCCGGGGCCGGGCCCACCTCGGCGGCCGCGCCGTCCCGGTCGCGGTGCTGGCCGAGCTGTCGGGCGACCTGGTCGCCGTGCACGGCCAGAGCGATCAACTCCGGCTTCGTTCGGGTCGGCGTCAGCGCCACGCCCTGGACCGCTTCGCAGGGGCGCCGCTGTCGGCCCTGCTGGAGGAGTACCGGCCCCGGTGGAAGCGGCTGCGCCAGGTCGACGCCGAGCTGGACGAGATCACCACCAGGGCACGCGAACGCGCCGCGGAGGCCGAGTTGCTGCGCCTGGGTCTGGCCGAGGTCGAACGGGTCGGTCCCCGGCCCGGCGAGGACCGGCTGCTCCGCGCGGAGGCCGAACGCCTGGGCCACGCAGAGGACCTCGGGGCAGCGGCCGGTCTGGCGTCTCGGCTGCTCAGCGGTGACGACGAGGCGGGCGCCGACGACCGGGACGACGTGCTCACCCTGCTCGCCCGAGCCCGGCAGAGCCTCGATCAGGCCGGCGTGCACGATCCGCGGCTGGCCGACCTCGCCCTGCGCCTGGCGGAGGTGGCGGTGCTGGCGGGCGACGTCGCGGCCGAGTGCGCCGGGTACGCGCAGGACGTCGACGCCGACCCGGCCCGGCTGGCCGCCGTCGAGGAACGCCGCGCCGTGCTCGCCGGGCTGACCCGCAGCTACGGCCCCACCGCCGACGACGTCCTCGCGTGGGCGGCGCAGGCGGGGTTGCGACTGGTCGAGTTGGACGGCGACGACGACCGAGCCGCCGCCCTGGTGGCCGAACGCGACCAGTTGCACGCCGAGATCAGCCGCCTGGCCGACGGGATCGGTCGGGAGCGCCGACGCGGCGGAGAACGTCTCGCAGCCGCGGTCACCGCCGAACTGTCCGAGCTCGCCATGCCCCAGGCCAGGCTCGAGGTGTCCGTCACCGGCGGCGAGCTGGGACCCGACGGCCGCGACGAGGTCGAACTACTGCTCGTCCCGCATGCCGGTGCCCCCGCTCGGCCCTTGGCCCGGGGCGCCTCCGGCGGGGAGCTGTCGCGGGTGATGCTCGGCCTCGAGGTCGTGCTCGGGGCCGCGGACCCGGTGCCGACCTTCGTCTTCGACGAGGTCGACGCCGGCGTGGGTGGGGAGGCGGCACTCGGGATCGGCTCCCGGCTGGCCCGGCTGGCCGACGCGGCGCAGGTGATCGTGGTGACCCACCTTCCCCAGGTCGCCGCCTACGCCGACCGGCACCTCGTGGTCACCAAGGCGGGGGACGGGAAGATCACCGAGTCCGGGGTCCGATGCCTGGACCGGGACGGCCGCATCCACGAACTCGCCAGGATGCTCGGTGGCATGGCCGACTCGGGAAGCGCCCAGGCGCACGCCGAGGAACTACTGGCCGCCGCCGTGACCAGCGGAAGGCGCCGTCCTCACCGCGCGGGGGACGTGGGACGATCCTGACGTGAGACTGCCGCAGGTGCGCCGAGTCACCGCCGTCCCAGGCGGACCCGGCCTGAGCGGGCCGGCACGCGTCGACCGGCGGACGAAGACGCTGACGAAGCGGCTTCAGCCCGGGGACATCGCGGTGATCGACCACCAGGATCTGGACAAGGTCTCGGCCGACGCCCTGGTCGGCTGCGCGCCCGCAGCCGTCGTCAACGCCGCCCCGAGCATCTCCGGCCGCTACCCGAACACCGGGCCCGAAGCACTCATCGAGGCCGGCATCCTGCTGATCGACGATGTGGGCGAGGACATCCTGCACCGGGTGCGCGACGGTGACCGACTCCGCGTGCTCGACGGTGAGGTCCACCTCGGTGACGATGTCGTGGCCCGGGGGACGGTGCAGGACAAGGAGAGTGTCTCTCTGGCGATGGACGAGGCGCGCGCGGGCCTGGCGAACCAGATCGAGGCCTTCGTCGCCAACACCATGGACTACATGCAACGTGAACGCGGGCTGCTGCTGGACCGGATCGGTGTCCCGGAGATCGCCACCCAGCTCGATGGGCGGGCTGTGCTCATCGTCGTGCGCGGCTATCACTACCGCGAGGATCTGGCCGTGCTCAGGCCCTACATCCGGGAGAACCGACCGGTCCTGATCGGGGTGGACGGCGGCGCGGACGCCATCCTGGAGGCCGGATACCGGCCGCACATCGTGGTCGGCGACATGGACTCGGTCACGGACAAGGCGCTCACCTGCGGGGCCGAGATCGTCGTGCACGCCTACCCCGACGGTCGTGCTCCCGGCTCGGATCGGGTCCGCCGGTTGGGGATCGAGCCGGTGATCTTCAGCGCGACCGGCACCAGCGAGGACATCGCGATGCTCCTCGCCGACGACAAGGGAGCATCGGTGATCGTGGCCGTGGGCACGCACAACACTCTCGAGGAGTTCCTGGACAAGGGGCGCTCGGGGATGGCCAGCACCTGGCTGACCCGGCTTCGCGTCGGCAGCAAGCTGGTGGATGCCAAGGGCGTCTCGCGCCTGTACCGACAGCGGATCAGCAACGTGCAACTCGCTGTGCTGATCCTGTCCGGACTGTTGGCAGTGTTGGTGGCCCTGTACTCGACCCCGGGCGGCCAGGCGATCTTCAGCCTGATCGGCGCCCGGTTGGACGACCTGCTGTCCGGGGTGACGACCCTGTTCGTGGCGTCTCCACCGGAGGCGTCAGGACCGGTGCACGTGGGGGTGTCCGCATGATCGACTTCAGGTACCACGTGGTCTCGCTGGTGTCGGTGTTCCTCGCGCTGGCGGTGGGCGTGGTGCTCGGCGCGGGCCCGTTGCGCGGGCAGATCGCCAACTCGCTGAACGCGTCCGTGGAGCAGCTGCGCGACGAGAAGAACCAGTTGCGATCGGACCTGACCGGTGCGGAGAACGCGATCGCCAACCGGGACACGTTCACCGACGAGGTCCTGCCCGATCTCGTCGCCGGCCGGCTGGCGGGTCGGACCGTGGCGCTGGTGGCGCTGCCGGACACCGACAGCAACGCACGTCGACGCCATGGTCGCCGCCCTGCAGGCAGCGGGGGCGTCGGTGACCGCGCAGGTCGAGGTGACCTCGGCCTGGGGTGACCAGGACGGCGCGGATGCCCGCAGCGGGGCACTCGACGCGGTCCGGCCGCTGCTCGGGCAGTCCGGACGACCCGTCGCGCTCGGCAGCGCACTGAGCCGGGCCCTGCTCCTCTCGCCGACCGATCAGCCCCCAGCCCCGGCCGGTTCCAACCCCGACACCGCCGCGGTGCTCGACTCGATCGCGCAGGATCTCCTTGCGGCACTCGACGACGCCGGGCTGGTGGACGTGCGACAAGCTCCCACGCAGCGGGCGGAGGAGGTGGTGTTGTTCGCCCCACCCGTGCCGACGGCGAACCAGGGTGTCGTGAGCACGCCGAGCCCGTCGTCCTCGGCCGGTGCGGCCGCCTCGACCGCTCCCTCGGCCGCGGCCCCAGATCCCTCGGCCGCGCCGACGGCGAGCGAGCAGGAGACCGTCGACGCGGCCACGATCGCGTCCTGGTTGGCCCTCGCGGTCCGGCTCGATACCTCCAGCAGGGGTGCGGTGGTCGCCGGCCCTGCCTCCGCCGCCCTCGACACCGGCCTGATCGCCGCGATCCGGGACGACTCCGCCAGCGCCGCCAAGGTCAGCACGGTGGACACCCTGGGCGCCCCGATGGGCGAGGTGATGACGGTGATGGCGCTGCAGGAGCAGTTCCTCGGCCGGGCCGGTGCCTACGGGTTCGGTCCCGGCGCCGCTGCGCCGCTGCCCACCATCGACGGGGTCGCGTCGTGACGGCTGCTCGACCGCTCGCCGTCGCTGCGGGTCTGATCGGCGCTCGGCTCGCGTGGCGGTGGCTCGCCGCGGCGCCGCCGGGAGGTGCGCGGCGGTGGCAGCGGACCAACCACCGGGGCGAGGACGTCACCCTGCTGGAGGGTCCTGCGGCGACGGCTGCCGTGGCCGCCGCGATCATGCTCGCCCCGGCTCTGCCCACCCGGGTGCGACTGGCCGGGGGCGCCGCCGCTCTCGGCGCGGGCGCGGCGGGGCTGCTCGACGATCTCGGGGAACGGGGCTCCAGCAAGGGGTTGCGGGGGCACCTGGGCGCCCTGCGTCAGGGACGAGTGACAACCGGGACCGTCAAGATCGCCGCGATCGGGGCGACCGGCCTGCTGGCGGCCGCCGCGGTGCGGGGCGCGGACCCGCTGTCCCCGGCGGTCCGGCGCCCGGTCGGGGCCCGACATGTCCTGGACGTCGTGTCCGGCGGAGCGCTGATCGCGGGATCGGCCAATGTGGTCAACCTGTTCGACCTGCGGCCCGGCCGCGCATTGAAGGTCGTGCTGCTGCACGTGCCGGTGCTGCTCCGGTCCGGTCCGGGTCCGACGCTGGTCGCGGCGGCCACCGGGGCGGCGGCCGGGCTCCTGCGCGAGGACCTGGCCGAGCGCGGCATGCTCGGCGACTGCGGCGCGAACGCTCTGGGAGCCGTGCTCGGCACCGCGGCGGTGGTCGGGCTCGCCCCCCGCGGGCGGGCGGGTGCGCTCGCCGCGGTGGTGGGGCTGATCCTGGCCAGCGAGCGGGTCAGCTTCACCAGGGTGATCGCCTCGACGCCGGGACTGCGCGAGCTCGACGAGCTCGGCCGTCGCCCCCGGTAGCCCCGTGTCGATCGGGCGCCGGTGGTGATCGGGCGCAGGACGGCGGGTGGTCTGCTCGCATCGGCGGCCCTGATCTCCGCGCTGACCGTGCTGGCCCGGGCGACCGGCTTCGCCCGGCAGCTGGTCTTCTCCGGTTCGGTCGGGGCGACCTGCGTGGGTGACACCTACAACGCCGCGAACCTGTTGCCGAACGTGCTGTTCGAGGTGGTCGCCGGCGGCGCGCTCTCCGCGGCCCTGGTGCCGCTGCTCGCGCCCCTGCTGCCCGATCGCCGCGACGCCGCGGCCCGGCTGGCCTCGGCGGTGCTGACCTGGACGGTCCTGCTCCTGATACCGCTGGTCGCGATCCTCGTCATGGCGGCCGATCCGATCGCGGGCCTCCTGGTCGGCGGCGACTGCCCGGGCCAGCGCGAGCTGGCCGCCGCGATGATCGTGGTCTTCGCTCCGCAGGTGGCCCTCTACGGTGTCGGGGCGGTGCTGGCCGGGCTGTTGCAGGCGGCCGGGCGATTCGGGTGGCCGGCGTTCGCGCCCGTGGCCTCCAGCGTCGTGGTGATCACCGGCTACCTCGGCTACGCCGCGGTGGTCGGGGACGACGCCGCGGCCATGACCGGTGACTCGTTGCCGCGCATCGCGTTCGTGGCCCTGGTCTGGGGCACCACGGCCGGGGTCGCCGCGATGACCCTGCCCCTGCTGCTCCCCGTCCGCGGCGCCGGTCTGCGGTTGCGGCCGACCCTGCGACTGCCCGCGGGCACCGGCCGGCAGGCCGCTCGTCTGGGCGCATCGGGGGTGCTGGCGGTCCTCGCCCAGCAGGCCTTCACCCTCGCCGTCCTGCTGCTCGCCGCCCGCCGATCCCTGACCGGCACGCTGGTGGCCTTCGGGTACACGCAGGCCCTGTGGATGCTGCCCTTCGCCGTGCTCGTCGCACCGCTGATCACGGCCCTGTTCCCGCGGCTGGCCCGCGCGGCGTCCGAGGGGTCGCGCCCCGACGAGTTCGCCGAACTGTGCAGCCGGTTCCTGCGCGCCGTCCTGATCGCCGCCCTGGGCGGAGCGGCGCTGCTGGCCGCGACCGCACCGGCCGTCGGGGCCCTGTTCGCCGCCCTCGACCGCGGCGACGTCGGCCCGATGTCCGTGGCCTTGCTCGTCGCCGCCCCCGGCACGTTCGGCTTCGCGATCCTGCTCGCCGTCGCTCGCGCCCTGTACGCGTTGTCAGCACCGGGGGCCGCGGCCGTGGCGACCTCCATCGGCTGGGGCAGCGCGATCCTGGCGGCGGTGGCCGCGACGTCCGCCGTCCCACCCGCGCAGAGCCTGATCGCCCTCGCGGGCGGGCAGAGCGCCGGGATGCTCGCCGGCGCCGCAGCCGGGCTGCTGTTGGTGCGGGCGCGGGCCGGACCCGCGGCCCTGATGGGCCTGCGGGGGACGACGGTGCTCGCCGTCCCGGCCGCCGTCCTGGCCGCGGCGGCCGGTTGGGGACTCGCCCGGTTCGGGGTCGCGACCTGGTCGCCGGGAGTGCCCGGGTCGGCCGGGTTCGCCGTACTGGCCGCCCTGGTCACCGGCATCATCGCCCTGATCGCCCTCGTCGGTCCGGTCTCGGACCTGTTCGTCGACCCGGGCGAGCAGGATCCGGCCGTCGATACGTCGGGGGCGGTGCTGATGGTGCTGGGTCCATCCGGCGGCGGCATCGGGCGGCACGTCCAGGCGCTCGCGCGTGGAGTCGCCGCGCGCGGGTCCGTCGTGGTGGTGGCCGCTCCACCGGCGACCCTCGAACGGTTCGGGTACGGCGACGCCTCGACGGTCCCGTTCACGATCGGGGACCGGCCCAACCCGTTGCGGGACCTGGCCGCCGTCCGCCGGTTGCGGAGTCTGGCCCGGGCGGCCGCGGTGGTGCACGCCCATGGGCTGCGTGCGGGCGCGCTCGCCGTTCTGGCGTGCCGCCGCGACGGGGTCCCGGTCCTGGTCACCCTGCACAACGCGCGCCTCTCGGGCGGTGCGGCCGGTCGGCTGCACGGCGTCCTGGAGTGGATCGTGGCCCGCGGCTCATCGGCAGTGCTGGTGGTCTCGGCGGATCTGGGAACGCGGATCCGCGCCCTCGGCGGCCGCGACGTGCAGACGGCCCTGGTGCCCGCCCCGCCCCGGCAGCAGGCGAGCCACCCGGACCAGGCGCGGCGACGCATCCGCGAGGAGTTGGGCCTGCCCCCGCAGCGGGCCCTGCTCGTCTGCGTGGCCCGGCTCGCTCCGCAGAAGGGCCTGCCGGTGCTGTTGGACGCCGCAGGGCTGCTGGCGGGGCTCGACGTCCAGGTCGTCGTCGCCGGGGACGGCCCACTGCACGATGACCTCGCCGCGGACATCACCACGCGGGACCTTCCGGTGCGTCTGCTCGGACGCCGGGAGGACGTGCCCGACCTGCTCGCCGCGGCCGACCTCGTGCTCGTGCCCAGTCTGTGGGAGGGTCAGCCCCTGATCGTCCAGGAGGCGCTGCGGGCCGGGGCGGCGATCGTGGCCACCGACGCGGGCGGGACCGCGGACGTGCTCGGGGGAGCGGGCCGGCTGGTGTCGCCCGGGGACGCCGCGGCCCTGGCCCAGACCGTCCGCGACCTGTTGGGCGACCCGGCCGCCGTGGCGACGCTGGCCGAGGCGGCGCGGCGGCGGAGCGCCGAACTGCCCACGGACGACGACGCGGCGGACCAGGCGATGCGGCATTACCGGCGGCTCTCGGCTGATAGCCTCGAACCCCGTGGTGAAGCTCATTCCTGAGGGAACGACCAAGCACATCTTCGTCACGGGCGGCGTCGCGTCGTCCCTGGGCAAGGGACTGACCGCCTCGAGCCTCGGTCACCTGCTCCGCGGTCGCGGACTCCGCGTGGTCATGCAGAAGCTCGACCCCTACATCAACGTCGATCCCGGCACGATGAACCCGTTCCAGCACGGCGAGGTGTTCGTCACCGAGGACGGCACCGAGGCCGATCTGGACATCGGGCACTACGAACGCTTCCTCGACGTCGAGTTGGACACCACGGCCAACGTCACCACCGGCCAGGTGTACTCGAGTGTGATCGCCAAGGAGCGCCGCGGTGAGTACCTCGGCGACACCGTCCAGGTCATCCCGCACATCACCAACGAGATCAAGTCCCGGATGCGCGCCCAGGCCACCGTGCCGGGACCGGACGGCCCGCCTGACGTGATCATCACCGAGGTCGGCGGCACCGTGGGCGACATCGAGTCGCTGCCGTTCCTGGAGGCCGCCCGGCAGGTGCGCCACGACCTGGGCCGCGACAACGTCTTCTTCGTCCACGTCTCGCTGGTGCCGTACCTGGCCCCGAGCGGGGAGCTCAAGACCAAGCCGACCCAGCACTCCGTGGCCGCGCTGCGCAGCATCGGTATCCAGCCCGACGCGATCGTCTGCCGGGCCGACCGGGAGATCCCCGAGGGCGTCAAGCGCAAGATCGCGCTGTTCTGCGACGTGGACACCGAGGCCGTGGTGGCCGCGGTCGACGCGCCGTCCATCTACGACATCCCCAAGGTGCTGCACGCCGAGGGTCTGGACGCCTACGTGGTGCGCCGGCTGGCGCTGTCCTTCCGGGATGTGGACTGGAGCGACTGGGACGAGTTGCTGCGCAGGGTGCACCGGCCGGCGCACCGGGTCGAGGTGGCGCTGGTCGGCAAGTACGTCGATCTGCCGGACGCCTACCTGTCGGTCACCGAGGCGCTGCGGGCCGGGGGATTCGCGCGCGACGCCCGGGTCGAGATCCGCTGGGTCGCCTCGGACACCTGTGAGACCCCCGAGGGTGCCCATCGCATGCTGGACGGCGTGGACGCGGTGTGCGTGCCCGGTGGCTTCGGGGTGCGGGGGATCGAGGGCAAGGTCGGCGCGCTGCGCTGGGCCCGGGAGAACGAGATCCCCACCCTGGGACTGTGTCTGGGACTGCAGTGCATGGTGATCGAGTTCGCCCGGAACGTGGCCGGTCTGGAGGGGGCGAGCAGCAGCGAGTTCGACCCGGACGCCGAGCACCCGGTGATCGCCACCATGGAGGAGCAGAAGCAGATCGTCTCGGGCGAGGGCGATCTCGGCGGCACCATGCGTCTGGGTGCCTATCCGGCGGTGCTGGTCCCGGGATCGATCGTGGCCGGCGCCTACGGCAGCGAGCGGGTCAGCGAACGGCACCGGCACCGCTACGAGGTCAACAACGCCTACCGGGCCCGGCTGGAACGGGCCGGCCTCGTGGTCAGCGGTCAATCGCCGGACCGCGAACTGGTCGAGTACATCGAACTGCCGCGTGAGGTGCACCCCTACTACGTTGCGACGCAGGCGCACCCGGAGTTCACCTCGCGACCCGACCGGGCCAACCCGATGTTCTCCGGACTGATCGGCGCGGCACTCGAGCGCCAATCGGCCGGTCGCCTGCTGGACGTGGAGGCCGGGGTTGGCTGAGGCGACGCCGTCCTCGCCAGAGGTGCCGCCGCAGGTGCGCGACGAGTTCGCCCCGGCCCCCGTCCTGGACCGGCGCACGACGCTGGACGGGATGATCTGGTCGGTGGTGCGCGAGAGCGTCGACCTCGGAGCAGGCGGTGTCGTGCAGCGCGAGTACGTCGACCATCCGGGGGCGGTGAGCATCCTCGTGCTCGACGACCGCGAACGGGTGCTGCTGCAGCGCCAGTACCGCCACCCCGTCGGGATGGCCCTGTGGGAGCTGCCGGCCGGACTGCTCGACGTGACCGGCGAGCCCGCGGTCGAGGCCGCCCGACGCGAACTGCTCGAGGAGGCCGATCTGCTCGCCGGGCGCTGGCACGTGCTGATGGACTGGTTCAGCTCCCCGGGAGGCAGCAGCGAGGCGCAGCGCTGCTTCATCGCCCGCGACCTGAGCGAGGTCCCCGCGGCCGACCGTCACCAACGCCACGCCGAGGAACTCTCCCTGGTGAACCGCTGGGTGCCTCTGGACGAGGCGCACGAACTGGTCCTGGCCGGGGGACTGAACAACGTCGCCGCGATCATCGGCGTCCTGACCGCCCGGGCCGCCCGCGACGCGGGCTGGGCCACGCTCCGCCCGGCCGACGCACCCTGGCCGCAGCACCCGGCCCAGGCCTGAGTCCTGACCGTTCGGACGTCGCTACCGGGTCCGGGCCGTGTCGCGGAGTACGGTGCCGGGCAGGGCGTCGAGGCTGTCGTCGCGTCCGGAGGGGAGTGGTGGGACGTGACGGTCGGGGCCGCCGACACCATGCCGGACGCCGTCCAGGGTTTCCTGGAGCATCTCGGGGTCGAGCGGGGCCTGTCCACGAACACACTGCTGGCCTACCGGCGCGATCTCGAGCGATACCTGGCCCATCTGCAGACCCAGGGCGTGGACGACCCGGCCCAGGTCCGCGAGGAGCACGTGACCTCGTTCCTGGTCGCGATCCGCTCCGGTGCCGACTCCGGGGCGGCGTTGGCCGCCAGCTCGGCCGCCCGGACCCTGGCCGCCGTCCGCGGTCTGCACCGCTTCCTGCAGCTGGAGGGGAGGACGACGGCCGACCCGGCCGGCGACGTCAGGCCACCGGCCGCGCCGAAGCGGCTGCCGAAGGCGATCAGCGTGCACGACGTCGAACGGCTGCTGGACTCCGCCTCGATCGGCGGCACCCCGAGCTCCCTGCGGGACCGGGCCATCCTCGAACTGCTCTACGGCTGCGGCGCCCGGATCAGTGAGGCGGTCGGCCTCGACGTCGACGACCTGAACCTCGGCCAGGGGTTGGTCCGGTTGCGCGGCAAGGGTTCCAAGGAGCGGATCGTTCCCCTGGGCAGCTACGCGGTGAGCGCGCTGGATGCCTACCTGGTCAGGGTGCGCCCGGACCTGGCCCGGCGCGGGCGCGGCACCCCGGCGGTGTTCCTCAACCTGCGCGGCAACCGGCTCAGCCGCCAGAGCGTCTGGTCGGTGCTGCACCTGGCCGCCGAGCGCGCCGGGCTGAGTGCCACCGTGTCGCCGCACACCCTGCGCCACTCCTTCGCCACGCACCTGCTCGAGGGCGGCGCCGACGTCCGCGTGGTCCAGGAACTGCTCGGGCACGCATCGGTGACCACGACGCAGATCTACACCCTGGTCACCGCCGACACCCTGCGCGAGGTGTACGCGGCCGCGCATCCGCGGGCCCTGTGACCCGGCCTCGGGGGGCGGGCACGACGTGACGTTGCGCTCGTCTATTGAGCGTGATGTCACGCCGTGCTCGTCGGGGGTGAGCGCGATTCCACTCACGACCATGGACGACGTTGCGCTGCGTCACCGATGCGAACCGATCGCCCCGATTCGTTCCAGCCGCTCTGTGACTCCTGTGGCGCATGTGGCGCGTGTGGATCTTGGGTTTGAGTCGTCTGCGACGCGCCGGATAGCCTCGCGGACTCCACCCCCGACGCGGGGGAGGATTGTGGTATTCGCGGCGGGCACAGGGCCGACGCCTCGGCCGCTTGGGAGGGTGATCGCGACGTGGTGAACCAGGCACAGAACGGGCTCGCTGTCGTTCTCGACGTCAGCGACACCGACGGGATGAACACGCCCAGGGCCGGGGGGCTCGGACCCACCGGGCGGCCCATGCCGGAGTTTCCCGCCCCCGCTCCGCTGACGTCGCACGGCCCTGCCCGGGTCATCGCGATGTGCAACCAGAAGGGTGGGGTCGGCAAGACCACGAGCACCATCAACCTGGGTGCGGCACTGGCCGAGTGCGGCCGCCGGGTGCTGCTGGTGGACTTCGACCCCCAGGGGGCCCTGTCGGTGGGCCTGGGCATCAACCCGCACGAGCTCGACCTGACCGTCTACTCCCTCCTGATGGACCGCAGGACGGACGTGCGCGAGGTCATCCGGCCGACGAACGTCAAGGACGTCGACCTGCTCCCGGCCAACATCGACCTGTCCGCGGCCGAGGTGCAACTGGTCAGCGAGGTCGCCCGCGAACAGGTCATGTCCCGGGTCCTGCGCCCGGTGCTGGACGACTACGACGTCATCCTCATCGACTGCCAGCCCTCGTTGGGGCTGCTCACGGTCAACGCGCTGACCGCTGCGCACGGCGTCGTGATCCCCCTGGAGTGCGAGTTCTTCGCGCTGCGGGGGGTCGCCCTGCTCGTCGAGACCATCGAGAAGGTCAAGGACCGGCTCAACCCCGGTCTGGAGGTCGACGGCATCCTGGCGACGATGTTCGACCCGCGCACCCTGCACAGCCGAGAGGTCGTCGCGCGGGTCGTCGAGGCCTTCGGCGACCAGGTCTTCCACACCGTCATCGGGCGCACCGTGAAGTTCCCCGACGCCTCGGTCGCCGCCGAACCGATCACCACCTATGCCGCCTCGCATGCCGGTGCCTACGCCTACCGGCTGCTCGCCCGGGAACTGATCGCCCGCGGCGGCGCCGCCTAGCGTGGCGGGCACCGTCAGCTCCGACACCGCGATCGAGCGCCCCGACCGGGCGCACCCGGTCCCCGAGCATCCGAGGCAGAGCCAGGCCACAGGCGAGGCGACGTCGGACAGACCCGCGGGCTTCGCGGTGCACCTGGACAACTTCGAGGGGCCCTTCGACCTGCTGCTCGGGCTGATCTCCAAGCACAAGCTCGACGTCACCGAGATCGCCCTTGCCACGGTCACCGACGAGTTCATCGCCTGGATCAGGGCCAAGGGCGACGAGTGGGACCTGGACGAGGCCAGCGAGTTCCTGCTCATCGCCGCGACGCTGCTGGACCTCAAGGCCGCCCGGCTGCTGCCGGCGGCCGAGGTCGAGGACGACGAGGATCTCGCGCTGCTCGAGGCCCGCGACCTGCTGTTCGCCCGGCTGCTGCAGTACCGGGCCTTCAAGGACGTCGCGGCCACGCTGGCCGACCGGATGGCCACCGAGTCCCGGCGGCGACCGCGGGCCGTCGGTGTGGAACCACAGTTCGCCGCCCTCCTGCCGGAACTCGTCCTCGGCGTCGGTCCGGACCAGCTGGCCATGATCGCCGCGAGGGCCATGCAGCCCAGACCCGAGCCCACGATCGGACTGGACCATCTGCATGCCCCGGCGGTGAGCGTGCGCGAACAGGCGGCCCTGATCGTCGAGCGGTTGCGACGGTCCCGGTCGACGAGTTTCCGGGCCCTGGTCGCCGACGCGGACGCGATGATCGTCGTGGTCGCCCGGTTCCTGGCGCTCCTGGAACTGTTCCGTGAGGGCGCCGTCGCGTTCGACCAGGCCGCCGCGCTCGGGGAGCTGACGATCCGGTGGACGGGGACCGAGGACGGCGACATCGAGGTCGTCGACGAGTTCGACGACGTCGGCGGTCTTTCCGAACCCGACGCCACCGAGGCCCAGGACGACGAGGATGGACCCCGTGAGCCAGCAGACCGATGACCCCAACGCCCTCCAGCCCCTGGACCCGGGACCGGGGCCCGTGACGGCCACCGGATCCGCGCAGGACCAGCCCGAGCTGGATCTGGACACGCTGCCGTCGGGAGCCCGGGGTGCGCTCGAGGCGGTGCTGATGGTCGTCGACGAACCGGTGACGGACCTCGCGCTCGCGGCGGCGTTGAGCATCACCGTGCCCCAGGTCACCGAGCTGATCGCGGAGCTGGCCACCGAGTACGACGAGACGGGACGCGGGTTCGAGCTGCGTCGCGTCGCCGGTGGATGGCGGATCTACAGCCGCGCCGAGTACGCGCCGGTCGTGGAACGACTTCTCCTCGAGGGCCAGACCGCCAGGCTCACCCAGGCCGCGTTGGAGACGCTGGCGATCGTCGCCTACCGTCAACCCGTGAGCCGGGCACGGGTGGGCGCCGTCCGAGGGGTGAACGTGGACGCCGTGATGCGCACCCTGATCACCCGCGGGCTGGTCGAGGAGACGGGGCACGACCCCGAGACGGGCGCCGTGCTCTACGGCACCACGACCTACTTCCTGCACCGCATCGGGCTGACCAGCATCGAGGAGCTGCCCGCGCTGGCGCCGTTCCTTCCGGAGATGGACGCGCTCGACGAGGTCGGCGTCGGGGGAACGACGTGACGCCGCCGCGTCGGCCGACCGGCGGTCGATCCCGTTCCGGTGCAACCGGTTCCAAGCCTCCCACCCGCCGTCCGCAGCGCCGGGAGCAGCCGCCGCGCGACGTCCACGACCCGGACGGCGTGCGCCTGCAGAAGGTGCTCGCGCAGGCCGGGCTCGGATCGCGACGGGCCTGCGAGGAACTCATCGCGGCCGGTCGGGTCGAGGTGGACGGCCAGACGGTCCGCGAGCTGGGGGTGCGGATCGACCCCCGCCGCGCGGTCGTGCACGTGGACGGTCTGCGGGTGCAACTGGACGAGGGGCTGATCACGCTCGCCCTGAACAAGCCGACCGGTGTGTTGTCGGCGATGTCCGACCCGTCGGGGCGGCCCACGGTGGCCGACTACGTGGCCGACCGCCCCGAGCGGCTGTTCCATGTGGGGCGCCTGGACGCCGAGACCGAGGGACTGATCCTGCTCACCAACGACGGGGAACTGGCGAATCGGCTGAGCCACCCGCGCTACGAGGTGTCGAAGGTCTATCTGGCCGAGGTCGCGGTCACCGGTGGCAGGGTCCCGCGGGATCTGGGGCAACGCCTCATCGAGGGCATCGACCTGGACGACGGCCCGGCCCGGGTGGACTCCTTCGCCGTGGTGGACGCCCGTCCGGGCAAGGCACTGCTCGAGCTGACCCTGCACGACGGACGCAACCGCGTCGTGCGTCGACTGCTGGAGGCGGCCGGGTACCCCGTGCTGCGGTTGGCCCGCACCCAGATCGGTCCGATCCGGCTCGGGGACCTGCGTTCCGGCCGGACCCGGGTGATCTCGGGCGCCGAGCTCGGCAGCCTGATGGCCGACCTCGGTATGTGACCGGCGCGTGATCGCGCCGGCCCTACCCTGAATGCCATGACGACCGTCCGCGTGGTGGGTACCGGGCTGCTCGGTACCAGCATCGCCCTCGGCCTGCGCCAGCAGGGTGACCGGGTGCTGCTCGCCGACCCGTCACCGACCGCGCTCGAACTGGCCAGCGACCTGGGGGCGGGCGAACGGGATCCGGGCGACGTCTCGATCGATCTGGTGGTGGTGGCTGCCCCGCCGGACGTCAGCGCCCCGGTGGTGCTCGCCGAACTCGACGCACACCCCTCGGCCACCGTCTGTGACGTGGCGAGCGTCAAGGCCTCGGTTCTGGACGACGTGATCACGGGCGGCGGGGACGTCGCTCGCTACGTCGGGACCCACCCGATGGCCGGCCGGGAGCGGTCCGGCGCGGTGGCCGCCCGGGGCGATCTGTTCCTCGGCCGGCCCTGGGTGATCTGCCCCTCGGCCAAGGCCGAGGTCGCGCGGGTCGAGGCCGTTCGCCGGCTGGTCTCCGCCCTGGGGGCGCAGGCGATCGACATGGATCCGGTCGAGCACGACCGAGCCGTCGCGCTGGTCTCCCATGCGCCCCAGGTGATGTCGTCGCTGATCGCGGCCCGCCTGCGGGCGGCGTCCGAGGACGCCGTCGGCATCGCCGGGCAGGGGCTGCGCGATCAGACCCGGATCGCCGCCAGCGACCCCTCGCTCTGGGCGCAGATCCTGTCCGGCAACGCCTCGGCGGTCGCCGAGGTGCTGCGTGGGCTGCGCGGCGATCTGGACGAGGTCCTGAGCGCGTTGACCGCCCTGGCCGATCCGGGCCCGGACGGCGCGGCGCCCGGCGCGCGCGCCGTCCTGGCTCGCGCGGTGGCGGCCGGGAACGCCGGCCGGGAGCGCCTGCCCGGCAAGCATGGTGCCCGGCCGACGACCTACTCCGTGGTCACCGTGGTCATCCCCGACCAGCCGGGTGTCCTCGGCCGGGTGTTCGCCGATATCGGCGACTTCGGGGTCAACGTCGAGGAACTGGCCCTGGAACACGCCCCGGGCCGAGCGGTCGGTCTGCTGGAGCTGTCGGTGCTGCCCGGTGCCCGCGAGCACCTCGAGACCTCCCTGACCGCCCGGGGCTGGCGCGTCGTCAGCTGAGGCCGGGCCGCGGGAGCGGAAGCCAGTCCAGCACCTGCTGGATCTGCTGGTCCCACAGGCCCCATTCATGATCGCCCGGTGTGATCGAGGTGGTCGGGGTGATCCCGCGCCGTGCGCAGGCGTCGAGCAGGGCCCGGTTGGCGGGATAGAGCACGTCGTCGGTTCCGCAGCCGACCCACAGCCTCGGCAGGGCCGAGGGGTCCACCTGCTGCAGCAGCGCGAACAGATCGTCCTCGGGCGGCACCCGCAGGTCGGGCCCGAAGATCCGCTGCCACATGGCGTCGTCCGTGTCGTCCTTCCGGTCGTCATTGCGGTCGTCGTTGCGGTCGTCGATGCGGTCGGCGACGTCCACGGCCCCCGACAGCGACGCCGCCGCGGCGAATCGCTCGGGCCGGCGCAGGGCGAGCTTCAGCGCGCCGTAGCCGCCCATGGACAGGCCCGCGACGAAGGTGTCCTCCCGAAGGGGTGAGATCCGGAAGAACGTGGCTGCGAGCTGGGGCAGTTCCTCACTGACGAATGTCCAGTATCGACCGCCGAAGGCCTCGTCGGTGTAGAAACTGCGGTTGACCGCGGGCATCACCACCGCCAGACCGAGGTCGGCCGCGTAGCGCTCGATCGACGTGCGACGCAGCCAGATGGTGTCGTCGTCGCTGAGGCCGTGCAGCAGATACAGCACCGGTGCCGGCCCCGACGAGGCCCTGCCCGCCATCCCGATCTGTCCGGTGGTCCGCTGCGGCAGAATGACCGTCATCGAGCTGGACAGTCCCAACGTCTCGGAGAAGAACTCACATCGAAGGTGCGCCATGGCGCGCACGATAGTCGTGGTGACGGACCGACGAACCTTGGGCTGCGCTCACCGATCGACAGTCGTCACGATGCCGGCCGCCCGCGCCGCCTGCGCGTAGGCGGCGGCCAGGTCGTCCAGCCGGGCGTGGGCGTTCAGCCCGCTGGGGTTCGGGACGACGAACAGCGCCGCACCCTCCAGATCGTCCTCCTGGCGTCCGGCCCGCGCACGAGGCAGCCCGAAGGCCGTGCGATACGCGGTGATCCCGGCGATCGCGACCACCCGTGGACGGCGTTCGCGCACCAGCGCGCCCAGCCGTTGCGCGCCGTCGCGCAGTTCCGCTGCGTCCAACTCGTCGGCCCGGGCGGTCGCGCGCGCCGACAGGTTGGTGATGCCGATCCCCAGACCGAGCAGCTCGTCACGATCCGCCGGCGCGAAGCCGTCCGCGACGTCGAACGGGTGGCTGATGATCCCGGCGGCGGCCAGTGCCGGGTAGAACCGGTTGCCGGGCCGCGCGAAGTGAGTGTTCACGGCGGCGGTCCACAGCCCCGGATTGATGCCGACGAAGAGCAGTCGCAGGTCGTCCGGAAGCAGGTCGTCGACGTGGGCGCCCCGGAAGGACTCCAGCTCGGCCCTGGTGAGCCCACGGCGCGCGCGGCGGATCACCCGCCGGTCCAGCGCGCCAACTGTCGGGACTGCACGATCAGGCGTCCGGTGGCATCGCGCACCAGGGCGTTCTCGTCGAGGAAACCATCGGCGACATGGTGGGTCTCGGCCTCGACCGACAGCGATCCCGGACCGGGGCGGGCGCGGACGTGGGCGGTCAGCTCCACGGTCGGCACCCACCCCTGGCGGCCGAGCACGTTCCAGACCGCCGGTGGCGTGACATCACAGGCCACCAGCGCCGCGAGCTGGTCGGTGGGGGCAACGTCCACGACCGCGCGCACCAGTGCACGATCGCCGATCCGCCCCGCGGCGAATCCGACGGTGGACAGCACGAGTCGCTCGGCGAACTGCTCAGCGATGCGTGGCACCGCGAACGGCATGCCGGCCGAGCCGGCGGGAGGGCTCAGTGGTTCGGCGCCGGGATCCCAGGCCTCGACGTCGCTCCAGGTCGGCCCCTCGATGCCGCTCCGGTCGCCGACCGAGACCATCGCGGCGAGCACCACCTCGTCGTCCTGGCCGGCCCTGACCTGCCAGGACGCGAATCGCCTGCTCCCGCCGATCAGATTCACCTGCAGGCGTATCGGCCCGGGGGCGGCCTTGCGCAGGAAGTGCACGGTCACCGTGAACACGTCGGGTCGGCTCGAGGCGAGCAGGGCCGACTTCGCAGCCAACGCCGTCAGGTAGCCGCCGTGCGGGATGCCGAAGACGTCGAAGCCGTCGAGGATCTCGGCGTCCACACCGGTGGAGTCCGGCCCCGTCCCCTCGGCGATGCGCATGGCCAGGGCGTCGGACAAGCCGATACGCCCGCTCAGCTCTGACATCACACCTCCACAGATCGTGCCAACGGCCGCACCCTAGCCGGGTGAGTGACCCGCGCCTCGACGCCGGCCGTCGCCGCCTGGTCATCGCCGTCGCAAGGTCATCGGAACGGGCACCCTTCGATGAACGGATAGGCTGAGTCGGTTGCGATTCGAGTGGAGGTCGAGGGGTGACTGTCGACGCCGGCGCCGAGCGCCGCGAAGGGTTGATCGTCGCCATCGACGGTCCGTCCGGGTCCGGCAAGTCGAGCGTGTCCCGGGAGGTGGCCCGCCGTCTGGGTCTGGCCTACCTGGACACCGGCGCGATGTACCGGGCCCTGACCTGGTCCGTGCTGGAGGCGGGACTCGACCTGTCCGCCGATCCGGACGCCCAGCGGGCCGTCGCGGACCACTCGGTCGCGCTCGACCTCACGATCTCCACCGATCCCTCTCAGGCCCGGGTCTCGGTGGCCGGGACGGACGTCACCACCGCCATCCGCGAGCAGCGCATCTCGGAGTCGGTCAGCGCCGTGGCCACCAATCTGGGCGTGCGCTCCGACCTTGTGGCCCGTCAGCAGGCGATCATGGCCGCGGCCGGCGCCCGGAACGGGATCGTCGTCGAGGGCCGTGACATCACCACCGTGGTCGCCCCGGACGCCGACGTGCGGATCCTGTTGACCGCCAGTGCGCAGGCCCGGCTGGCGCGGCGGGCGCTGGAGGTTCACGGACAGGCCGATGAGCAGGCCGTCGCCGCCGTGCAGGACGTCGTGCTGCGCCGTGATGCGGACGACGCGACCGTGTCCTCCTTCCACCTGCCGTCCGAGGGGGTCGTGGAGCTGGACTCCTCGGGGTTGGACTTCGAGGAGACCATCGCCGCGGTGCTGGCGGTCTGTGTGACCCGCGCCGGCGGGGTGCACGCGTGAACACCCCCGATGCCGGCCGCGCCCTGCAGGCCGCGCTGGTCGACTACGACCTGACCGAGGATGACCGGGCGCTGCTCGAGGACGGGCCCGATGGCCTCGGCGGCCCCGCCCGCCAGGGGCCGCTGCCGGTGCTCGCGGTCGTCGGCCGACCGAACGTCGGCAAGTCGACCATGGTCAACCGCGTGCTCGGGCGGCGTGAGGCCGTCGTCCAGGACGTTCCGGGGGTGACCCGCGACCGGGTCAGCTACGAGGCCGAGTGGGCCGGCCGGCGCTTCCTGGTCATCGACACCGGCGGTTGGGAACGTGACCTGCGTGGTCTGTCGGCGCGAGTCGCCGAGCAGGCGGAGATCGCCATCGAGCTCGCCGACGCCGTCCTGTTCGTGGTCGATGCCACGGTCGGCGCCACAGACACGGACGAGGCGGTGGTGAAGCTGTTGCGGCGCAGCGGGAAACCGGTGGTGCTGGCCGCCAACAAGGTGGACGACGCCCGCGGCGAGGCCGACGCCACCTATCTGTGGAGCCTCGGCCTGGGTGAGCCCCATCCCGTCTCGGCGATCCACGGCCGCGGCAGCGGCGACCTGCTCGACGCGTGCCTGGCCGTGCTGCCGCTCACCTCCGCCGTCGGTGGGGACCTCGACACGAGCGTGCGCCGGGTGGCGTTGCTCGGGCGGCCGAACGTGGGCAAATCCAGTCTGCTGAACGCGGTGGCCGGCAGCGAGCGGGTCGTCGTGGACGCCACGGCGGGCACCACCCGTGACCCGGTCGACGAGGTGGTCGAGATCGGTGGGCGGCCATGGCGGATGGTCGACACCGCCGGCATCCGGCGCAAGGTCCGCCAGAGCCACGGCGCGGACTTCTACGCCTCGCTGCGGACGCAGGCAGCCCTGGAGAAGGCCGAGGTGGCGATCGTCCTGCTCGACGCCTCCGAGCCGTTGACCGAGCAGGACACCCGCGTCGTCCAGATGGTCGTCGATTCGGGCCGGGCGCTGGTGATCGCCTACAACAAGTGGGATCTGGTCGATGAGGAACGTCGCCGCTACCTGGAACGGGAGTACGAGAAGGACCTGGTGCAGGTGCAGTGGGCGCCACGCGTCAACGTCTCGGCGTTGACCCGTCGCCACGTCGACCGGCTGCAGCCCGCCCTCGATGTCGCTCTCGGCTCCTGGGAGCAGCGGATCCCGACCTCGCGGTTGAACGGGCTGCTCGCCGAGATCGCGGCCGCGCATCCGCACCCGCTGCGGGGCGGCAAGCAGCCACGGATCCTGTTCGGCACGCAGGCGGCCACCCGTCCGCCGCGGTTCGTGTTGTTCACGACCGGGTTCCTCGAGGCCGGGTACCGCCGTTTCATCGAGCGCCGGTTGCGGGAGTCGTTCGGTTTCGAGGGCACCCCGATCGAGGTGTCGGTCCGGCCACGGGAGAAGCGGAAATGACGACAGGGCAGTCGGTTCACGACCAGGGACAGGTGACTGCGGCTCCTGCCGCGCTGGCGCCGGTGCCCCAGCGTATCGCCGACGAGCTGGCGGTCGGGGTGCGCCAGGTCGAGGCCGCGGTGGCGTTGCTGGACGACGGCTCGACGGTGCCGTTCATCGCCCGCTACCGCAAGGAGGCCACGGGCGGTCTGGACGACGCCCAGCTGCGTACCCTCGCGGATCGGTTGGTCTACCTGCGGGAGCTGGAGGAGCGACGCGGCGCCGTCCTGGAATCGGTGAGCCGGCAGGGGAAGCTGACCGAGGAACTGGCCAGGGCGATCGCGACGGCCGAGACCAAGGCCCGTCTCGAGGACGTCTACCTGCCGTACAAACCGAAGCGACGGACCAAGGCGCAGATCGCCCGTGAGGCGGGGCTGGAGCCGCTGCTCGACACACTGTTGGGCGACCCCGCGCACAACCCGATCGCGGTCGCGCACGCCTACGTCAGCACCGAGCGGGGCGATCGCCGACGTCGACGCGGCCCTCGATGGGGCCCGGGCGATCCTGGTCGAACGGTTCACCGAGGACGCCGACCTGCTGGCCGCGTTGCGGGAGCGGATCTGGTCGCGCGGCCACCTGGTCTGCGCGGTTCGTACCGGCGTCCAGGAGTCGAAACCGGCTGAGGCGTCGCGGTTCGCGGACTGGTTCGACCACCGTGAGGCGCTGCGGTCGGCGCCGTCGCACCGAGTGCTCGCCTTCTTCCGCGGGGAGCGCGAGGGGATCCTGGAACTCACGCTCGACCCGGACGACACCGACATGGGCGCGCTGAGTGAGATCGAGCGACTGATCGCCGATTCCGCCGGGATCACCGACGCCGGCCGGGCAGCCGACCTGTGGCTGCTGGACGGCGTGCGCTGGGCCTGGCGGACCCGGGTCGCGTTGCGGGTGGAGAGCGACATCCGGGGTCGGCTTCGCGAGATCGCCGAGGCCGAGGCGGTTCGGGTGTTCGCGGAGAACCTGCGGGACCTGTTGCTCGCCGCGCCGGCGGGTTCGCGGCCCACGATGGGTCTGGACCCGGGACTGCGCACCGGGGTCAAGGTCGCGGTGATCGACGGAACCGGCAAGGTGGCGGCGACCGACACGATCTATCCGCACCCCCCCGCCAAGAAGTGGAAGGCGGCGCTGGACCGGCTGGCCGAACTGGCGGTGGAACACCGCGTCGAGCTGGTCGCGGTCGGCAACGGGACGGCGTCCCGGGAGACCGAGCGACTGGTGGCCGAACTGACGACTTTGCGTCCCGAGCTCAGGCTGACCAGCGCGGTCGTCAGCGAGGCCGGGGCATCGGTGTACTCGGCCTCCGCCTATGCCTCGGCCGAGTTGCCGGAGTTGGACGTCTCGCTGCGCGGGGCCGTCTCCATCGCCCGCCGTCTGCAGGACCCGTTGGCCGAGCTGGTGAAGATCGACCCGAAGTCGATCGGGGTGGGCCAGTACCAGCACGACGTCACCGAGGGTCTGCTGGCGCACAGTCTGGACGGCGTGGTCGAGGACTGCGTGAACGCCGTCGGCGTGGATGTCAACACGGCGTCCGTCCCGTTGCTGCGCAAGGTGTCCGGGGTCGGTGAGGGACTGGCCACGATGATCGTCGCGCATCGGGACGGCAACGGCCCGTTCGCCTCGAGGCGGCAGCTGCTCGACGTCCCGCGGCTGGGGCCCAAGGCCTTTGAACAGTGCGCGGGCTTCCTGCGCATCTCTGGTGGCGTCGATCCGCTCGACGCGTCCGCGGTGCACCCGGAGGCCTACCCCCTGGTCGGCCGGATGGCCGCCTCGGCCGGCGTGGAGGTCTCCGACCTGGTGGGCAATAGCCGCTGTGCTGCAACGACTCTCACCGATCGACTTCGTCGAGGACCAGTTCGGCCTGCCGACGGTCACCGACATCCTTTCCGAGCTGGACAAGCCAGGCCGGGACCCGCGTCCCGAGTTCGTCACGGCCCGGTTCGCCGAGGGGGTGGAGAGCCTCGCCGACCTGCATCGCGGTATGGAGCTGGAGGGCACCGTCACGAACGTCGCCGCTTTCGGCGCCTTCGTGGACATCGGTGTCCACCAGGACGGCCTGGTGCACGTGTCCCAGCTGTCGCACACCTTCGTGAAGGACCCCCACGAGGCGGTCACCGTCGGGCAGGTGGTCAAGGTCCGCGTGCTCGAGGTGGACGTCGACCGGAAGCGGATCTCGCTCACCATGAAGCTGGAGGAGGCCCCCAAGCGAACCCCCCGCAAGGGCGGCGGCCGGGGGGAGCGGCCGGGCCGGAGCGCGCCTCGACCGGCCGGTGCGGGGGAACGACCTGGTGCGGGGGAACGACCCGGTCGGGACAAGCGAGCCTCAGGCGGCGGCAAGCCCGGTTCCGGCGTGCGCGCGGCACCGGCGGAGCGTCGGGGTGGTCAGGGCGAGCGGCGACCAGAACAGCGGCGGGGCCGACCGGATGCCGGCGGCCGGGGCGGCCAGGGACCCAAGCCGCTGCCGAACAGTGCCATCGCCGACGCGTTCAAGCGGGCGGGGTGGGACCAGGCCCCGGACAAGAAGCCGCGATCGGGGCGCTGACGCGTCTGCGATGGGGTCACCGCAACGCGAGCCGGGCGGTGCGGGAGCCGTCTCTCGATGGGATAGCATCGACGGGCCCGTGAAGCTGACGGGCGCGACCGGGACGTAGCGCAGCTTGGTAGCGCACTTGACTGGGGGTCAAGGGGTCGCGAGTTCGAATCTCGCCGTCCCGACAGCGTGAGGGTTTCCGCAGGTCACAGGCTTGCGGAGGCCCTCTTTTTCATGATCGGCACCTTGCCTGGGTCGAGCACGCCGCTGCTGGACACCTTGACTCGGGAGGTTCTTGAGATGCCGGATTTCGACCTGGACAGGCTCGTCGGAGGGCTGCCGATCACGTGGGGCGGGCTGCTGGTCGACTGGGACCGATCGCTGCGGGCGGGCAACTACCCGGCGACCACCCGGTAAAACTACCTGCTGGCCGCGGTCCAGCTGGCCGGGTACCTGGATGAGGAGTCTCCAGACCCGGAGGCGGTCGCCGCGGCCGAGGATCCGGCCAGTGTGACAAGGGCTCATGTGGAGGCGTTCCAGGCCTGGATGATCACCACCCGATCCGCGTCGACCGCGTTGAACAAGCACAAGGGTCTGCAGCAGTTCTTCAAGTGGCTGGTCCTGGACGAGCAGGCCATGGATCGCTCCCCGATGGAATGGGTCCGCCAGCCCAAGACACCCCGCCGGCTGGTCCCGGTGTTGGCCGAGGGGGATACCGGTCGCTTGATCGAGGCGTGCAAGGGCAAGGGCTTCGCCGGGCTGCGGGACGAGGCTCTGATCCGCCTGTATGCCGCCACCGGGGCCCGGCTGTCCGAGGTCGGCCGGCTGCTCGTCGCCGACATCAATATGGCCACGGAGTCGGTGGCCTTCCACGGCAAGGGTGCTCGGGACCGTCGGGTGCGGTTCGGGCCCCGCACCGCACGGGCCCTGTCCCGGTACCTGCGGGCCCGGGCCAAGCACCCGGGCGCGGCGCTGCCGGAGCTGTGGCTGGCTCAACGCGGGGCTCGACCGTTGGCGCCGAACGGGATCAAGATCCGTCTCAAGCGGCTGGGGCAGGCTGCGGGTGTCGCGGATGTGCACGCTCATCGGTGGCGGCACTCCTTCGCCCACGAATGGAAGCGGGCCGGCGGCGACACCGGCGACCTCATGCTCGTCCTCGGCTGGACCTCGGAGGACATGCCCCGCCACTACGGCGCGAGCGCTGCCGCCGAACGCGCCTTGGAGACGCATCAACGCCTCGGCATCGGTGAGCACCCGTAGGGCGGCCTGACTGTTGACGGCCTCGGGGCGCGTTGCGCGGCGGACCTGCACGGACCCTGGCGAACCTGACGGACAGCGTTCGCATCGAGGAGTTGGGACTCCTACCGGAGTCCGACGGAACTGCCTCTCCAAATCGACTATAAACGATCATGAGATGATGTTCAGGATTGGGCGCATAGGAAGCCCGTTGGCTCCGGCGGGAACACCTTCGGGGCCTCGTCATGCTGTTTCGTGAAGCAGGGGGTTGCGTGGGTAGCGTGAGCAGGGAAGCCGCCATCCGGCTAGCAGACGAACTTGCGTGGGTCTGCGAGGCATACGAGGCGCTCCGGGAGGCACTGCCGGAGGCCGAATCGACGCTAGTGGCTGAGGTCCAGGCTGCCGCAAGAGACGGAAATGTCCAGGCGATGCGCGGCGCGCTCGACGCGTTGGCTGCCGCGTTGGCGAATGTGGGAATACGCCACCAGCCGAGTCGAGGCCACACCGTATTGGGGAACACTGATCCCCGGCCCTCCGGAACGGTGTTCCTTTGTCCGCTGCGCCTCTGCACTCGGGCATGGTTTCACTCGGGGGATGGATCTGTGCCCACTTGCTCAATGTCAGGGAACCCTCTGCGGGGGAAGTCTCTCATGCCATGAGTGCGTTCCTGACAGAACTGGGCAGACGGGTCGCGGAGCGATGGCTAGCGATCGTGGTATTCCCTGGGCTCCTCTATGTTGGCGTGCTCTTACTCGCCCGAACTACAGGATGGACGCACGCTCTGGATCCGACATGGCTGATCAATGAGATCGACGGTTGGATGGGAAAAGACCCTCCTCGGACTCGAGGCTTCTTGGTACTGCTCGTAACCGCGGCCATGCTCGGCAGTGTGGGAGTAGGGGTTGCTGCCCCCGCGCTGGGCGGTTTGATTGCCCGGGTATGGCTGGCCGAACGCTGGCATACGTGGCCGCGACCTCTAAGAGCCTTGGCTAGCCGCCGTACGGCTTCTCGTCGTGAAGCCCACCGCCGAGCGCTGGATGCCTTGGGTCGCGTCGCTGCCCTTGGTGAGGTCGGCCTAGGGTCCGAGTCAACCCTTGAGCAGTCGGAGCAACTTCGTGGGGCCTACCGGACGCTGGCCGCGATAGCGCCGAAAGAGCCCGAGCGCCCCACGCGTATGGGTGATCGCCTCGCCGGCGTAACTACAGCGCTCTACGACAGGTACGGGATCGATCTGCCAACCGTGTGGCCGTGCCTGTGGTTGACACTTCCGGCGAACGCCATCAAGGAGATCAACGAGGCACGGGATCTGTTCCATAGAGCCAGTACCTTGGCGGGCTGGAGCGTGCTCTACCTGTTGCCTGCGGCTTTTTGGTGGCCAGGGCTGGCAATTAGCAGCGTGCTCTGGATCTTGGCTATCCAACGGGCAAACGCCGCCGTAGATGCCTACGCACTATTTGTGGCGGCTGCAGTCGAACTACATACACCCAGTCTGGCGCGAACCCTGGGCATCGGCACGTCCGATGTGTTGGATCGGGAGATGGGGACTTCACTCACCCAACGCTTGCAGCGTTGAAGCTCACGTCTAGATGGCAGGAGGTAACTATGGATACCGAAAGGCGCTATCAGCTGATTACATTCATTCAGCTGCGGCTGCATCGCTATGAACAATGGCGGCTTCCAGAAGATGTTCTCGACGAAGAAATGAGCTCGAATTGTCAGCAGTTGCTCGAACTGCTCGGCCCGCACCCCGATGACATCGAAGCCATGCATGCCGTTGCGCTGGCGTTCTGGTATAGGGCAATCCTTAGGCCAAGCGAAATCAGTGAGGATCTGACGCAGTCGGTACGGCTCTTTGAGGCAATCCTTCCAGTAGCACCTCAGCTAGTGCCGGATCTACTGCTGGCCGCCTTCGAGGCAAGGGAATCCGAAACCAAGCCTACCGTAGTCTCGGCATATGAATTAGAGCGCTTGGTCCTCAACAGGTTCCAGGAAGCGCTCGAAGAAAGGAATGCCGAATCCATCACCCAGTGTATCGAGTTGATGGAGAAACTCCTAGGTAGAATACCTCGCGAAAACGAACTGAAGGTTCGAATTCCATCCCACATCGGGTCGATGTACTACGCACGATCAGACATCAGTGGTAGTGCTGACGACCTGGACTCTGCCGTCTCCTGGTGTCTTCTGGGTGCGCGCAGCGGCCGCCCCGAGCACCTTCTCCTCCTCTCCCAGGTGCTGGACTCCAGACATCGACGCTCTAGGGACCCTGTAGATCTGGATGTCGCCATCAAGGCATGCTGGCGAAGTCTCGACCCGCCTGGGCAGGACGAGAAGTCCATGGCGACTCAGCGCCTTCACTTGGCAGAGCTGCCGACGCGAAGGCACAGTGAACGCAAGCACTTCGATGATCTCAATGAAGCCGTATGCTTGGCGCGTGATGTGTGCGCCTCAGTCGCGAATGTAGAGACCCTAATTGCCCTGCGGGACGCACTCCAACTCCGCGTCGACTCTGAAGGTTCTTCCGGCGATATCGACGAGATCATTGGTCTGGATATCCGGATACTCGACTTGGTTCGAGGAGACGAACTGCAAGAGATTCGCGAGCTCTTCATGTTCTTTCACGCGCTGCTGCAGCAGCGGGATCTGGCGGGAGGTGACCTGTCTGAAGAGCTCGCTGCCGTCGTTGTACGACTTCGAGAGTTGGTGGTTGACGGCGATGCTGCGAGACCAGTGCATGCTTTGCGTCTCTTACTATTGGCGCTGGTAATAGGCAAGCAGAGCTTGGGAAACGATGGCCCGGACGGGTTGCCAGAAGCCCAAGGACTATTAGATCAGGCAGATGGTTTGGCTATCGGCGACCAGGCTCTACAGGAATTGCTCGGTCTAGCCCGCCGCCTTGTCGATGTAATTATCTATGAAAGGGGGGGTACCAAAGTAGCCGCTCTCTGGCGAGAGGCAAGAGAAAAGACGGATGCCTACGCTCGAACTAAACATTTGGGCCAATTAAATAGCGCGATTGCTCTTGGCCTAAAAGCCCATGAGCTGTCTGAACCGGGAGATGAGAAGGGGCACGAGGGGAACATATATATGCTTGCCCACAGTCTATTGACCCGGCACGAGCTCACAGAAAACAGCGAAGACGTCAACCTAGCTCTGTTCCTACTTGAAGAACTGCTCGGACGGTCACCTACCGAGGATCTCAAGACAATGGCCGTGCACGCCCACAGCATGGCTCTGTACGCGCGCTATAGAATTGAAGGGTCGGCGTCAGACTTGGACGCGTCGATCGCGGAATCTCGAGATCTGGTGGACGGTTCGTCGGACCCGAATGAACGACGGTTTCCGCTCAACTCGTTGGCCAGGTCCTTGTGGGCGAGATATGAACTGAGCGGCGATCCAGTTGACGCTGAGCGCGCTCTCGCTTGTTTTCGTGAGGCTCTCGATCGAACATCGGGAGACGACCCCAGCTACGCGGTCCTCGCTGGAAACCTGGGTGCGGCACTGGCGGACTTCTGCGTATTGCCCCGGGATATGGCTCAGCTCTGTGAATCGATAGAACTTCTGGAGCTGGCCGCTGGACAGGCTGAAGACCCGTTTGGCGGGCTGGCTCACCTTCGGTTGGGTGAAGCCCTTATAAGGCGACACCTACACACAAATCGGTCTGGAGACTTGAACCGCGCAACTGATGTCTTGGAACGCGGACTTGCGATGACTCCAGTATGGCATGACCGGCACCGACAGCTCAGCCGCCAACTTCGGAAAGTGCGGTCTCTATTGGCCGTATACCAACGGCAACTGGAGCGGTTCCTACCACCGCACCTCCGCGAGCCTGGTGAGATCTTGGATGCATCAGATGGAGACGACGCAAGCTTCGAAACCGGATGGCGTCGAGCACACTTGGAGAGTCGCAGGCTGCAGGAGCGCTTTGACTCGGAGGGCAACATTAGCGATCTTGACCGGGCCATTGAGCTCAGTCGCGCGGCGGTTGCAGAAGTTCCTGAAGGGGATCCTGGCCTCAACGATGCGAGCCTTGCTCTCGCCACGCAACTCCTGTTGCGGTTCTGGGCCGGCCAGGGCGACTCGAGCCACGATGCATCCCGGCTTGACGAGGCAATCGAGATCTATCGGCGGCTGTTGGCTTCTGTGCCTAGCGAGGGGTCTTTCCGCATTTCGTGTGAATTATCTCTGGCGGCTGCATTAGGAACCCGCTATCGAATTAGCGGTGAAATTGAATCTCTAAACGAAGCAATCTTGCTTCACTCCAGGCTGACTTCTAACGAGGATCTGCGATCGACCATTCGCGTACACTGTTCACGTCAAGCGGGCCGACTGTTGGCGCAACACGGCGAATGGGCACGTGCGATGGCCTTTCTGGAACTCGCGGTGAATCTGCATTCTCGGATTGCATTGGAAGAGCCAAGTACTGAGGATCGGCTACACGAACTTAGTTTGAGGGTGGGGGTAGCTGGCGATGCCGCAGCCTGCGCGCTAGAGATTGGTGATGTCGAACGGGCGCTACGGCTTCTGGAGCGCGCTCGCGGGGTACTTGATGTTCGAGAGGACGAATTGGACATGGGCGACTTGCTCGCCTTGGCCGAGGAGGGGCCAATCGTCGTTCTCACGATGAGTCCGTCGCGCTGTGATGCAATTCTGCTCACGAGTTCTGGTCCGATCCAAATGTCCCTTTCCGATGTGGACGTGGAAGCCTTGGTGCGCTGGAGCATTGAGTTGCACATGGCCGCCGACAATGCCGGAAACGGTTCTCTATCTACTGGTGAACGAAGGGCCATGCAACGGAGATGCGTAGAGGCGCTTGGCGATCTTTGGGACAAGATCACGGGACCAGTACTTGATCAGCTGGGAATCAGCGGCTCCCAGGGAGACGGCGATCCTCCGCGGATTTGGTGGATCCCCACGGGGATCTTCACATGGTTGCCGCTACACGCGGCGGGTCATCCGGATGGTCCGTCGGTTCTCGACCGAGTGGTTTCGTCGTATGCACCAAGCTTGCATGCCTTGAGTCAAGCTCGCACGCGCATCGCCCACCTTCCAGCAAATGCAGGGCTGCTCGCCATAGCTATCCCGGAGATCCTTGGACGTCCCGAGCTCGCCTTACCTCAAGCTGAGGGTGAGGCGGACATGCTGATGAGGCGTTTTCAGAATGCGCGAATCTTGGGTACTTGTCGTGGCGCACAAGCAGCCGCTACGCCCGAAAGGGTCCTTTCCGAACTAGCAGGATGCGGTGTGGTACATATAGCCTGCCACACGCAAGACAACTGGCGGAACCCTCTGGCGAGTCGCCTCATTCTAGAGCCCGGAGAACCGAGTGAGCGTGAAACGCTTAGTGTAGGGGAGGTTGCCCAGTTGAAGCTGGAGAATGCATGCCTAGCGTACCTATCGGCGTGTGCTACTGCTCGCACGGCCACTGCGTGGCTCCATGACGAAGGGCTAAACCTCGCCGCCGCGTTTCAACGGGCGGGATTCCCGCACATCATCGGGACGCTCTGGGCGATCGATGACCAGCTTGCCGTGGAATTCGCCTCGGATTGCTATGAGTGGATGTCTCCGGCACCGAACGCCCTCGCCCTTCAACGCGCCCCATATGCCGTTCGGCTTGCTTCAGTATCTCTCCGGGATCGTTTCCCGACCGCGCCCTCCCTCTGGGCATCTCACGTCCACCTGGGCCCATGAGAATTGGCGAAGCGGTGATCAGAAGGTGACCCTCGCCGCGAATTCTCTTGGTGGGCATTCGGTTCGGTTGTTCGCGAAAGGCTACTACAACTGTGGTCTTGCTATTTACCATGCGACAATGGGAGTTAGGCGGTGACGAATTGGAGCCTGATCTGGCCCGGCTAGCCCAGGAAGGAAACGACTGCTGTGGCTATGGTGAAGCCGACGATACTCCCCAATGCCGCTTGGGCGACGGTGTGATCGCGGAGCGTGACTCGTGCCCAGGCGATGGCGGCGACGAGGGGGAGTAGCACCCACATCGCTGCGCCGAATTCGAGGACGAGGATGGCGAGGGTGCCGGCGGCGCAGGCGGTGTGGATGGAGATCTTCCAGAAGACGGTGATGGCGAGGGCGACGGCGACGCCGGCGGTCATGGCGGCGACGAGGGCGAAGAGGGCGCGGGGGGCGCCGAGCCACCAGGTGATGAGTAGGCTCCCCTCTATGGCAAGGGGTTTGCGGGGCCTTTTCTTGGCTCTGGTCCAGGGCGGCCAGATCGGTGGCGGCTACGCCGCCGGTCCTTGTTGGGGCCGCTGCGCGATGGTTGGCTGCGCCGCGCGCGTACGGGCCCGCCACTCCCCGGTCAAGAGCGCTGCGCGTCGCGGTGCGACGGCCCTGCGGGCCGCTCTGGACCGGTGAGCCTCTACGGGCCCTGGCCAGCGCGATCGTGGGCAGGCCGGGGCCTGCCCCCGCAGATGCGCGGCGCTCAGCGTCGGTCCGGTCCTGGTCGATCTGGTCGAGGTCGAGCAGCTCGCCGTCGACTGGCTCGGGCTTATCGTGGACGGTGGCGGGTCCGGGCTGTGACTGATCCGAAGAGACGACCATCGGGGTGTGCAGGTCGTCCGCGCTGGATTCGAGTGTCGCCCCCGGGTGTCCTCCCGGGCCCGCTTGCTCGGCGTGGCGCCGTCGCTGGTCGGCGACCATCCGCCGGTAGACGACGTCGGACAGGCGGCGTTTGAGGATCCGCAGGGCCTCCATCGGGGTCTTCCCCCGCGCCAGGAGCCGCTGGTAGTAGGCCCGTCCCGGGGTGTCGTGGCGGACCTGGACGATGGCCATGATGTGCAGCACGTGGTTGAGCCGCCGGTTCCCGGCCCGGGAGAGCCGGTGGCGCAGCTGCGCCCCGGAGGAGGCGTCCAGGGGTGCGGTCCCGGTCCACGCGGCGAAGCGGGCCTTGGTCGGGAACCGGGTGACGTCGCCGACATCGGCCAGGACCCGGGCGGCGCCGGCCGGGCCCATCCCGTACAGGTCCATCAGGTGCGAGCCCAGGCCCCGCACCCGGGTGCGCAGCTCGGCGTTGACCGCCTTGAGCTGCGCATCGACCGTGAACAGGTCGGCGAGCAGGTCGGCGGCGATCCGCCGGCGCATCGCCCCACCCGGATCGCGGGGGCGGACCGTGACCAACATGGCCTTGGCCTGGGTCGGGCTCAGGTGCCGGCCCGCACCCCCCGGGACGAGCTCGGCGAGCAGTCGGTGCAGCCGGTTCAACGTGGCCGCCCGCCGCCCGGACAACTCATCGCGGCGGTCGACCAGCACCCGCAACGCCACCACATCCCCGTCGGTGGCCGACAGCTCCCGCAGCCCCCTCCTGCTCAGGGCGACCGCGGTGACCGCGTGCGCGTCTACCGCATCGGTCTTGCGGCCCTGCCCGGTATCCAGGACCCGGACCCGGGCGGTCAGCTTCGCCGGCACATCCCGCACCCGCTCCCCGTCCTTCAGCAGACGCTGGGTCAACGGGCGGCCGGCGCCGTCGGCGCCCTCGACCGCCCACACCCGCTCCGGCCACTGCCGCACATAGCCCAGCATCACCGCGTACTGGCGGGCATCCGTGCCGAAGGTGCCCGTGGCGGCGACCTTCCCCTCGGCGTCGACGACCTCGATCGTCACCGAGGCCTTATGCGGATCCACTCCAATGATCATCCGGTCCATCGCCCGTTCCCTCTCTCCGCGAACCGCTTTCCCGTTGGTCGGCGAAGGTGGGCATCGCTACTTCGAGCGTGGGCAGTCCCCTCGTGAGCCACACCCCGCCAGCGGTGCCCGGCAGAGCACAGACCATGAGTGAGCCACACCGCGACACCGAAACACCACGGTGGACAGCCGCGAAAGAGAGCGACCTGCCGGGCACCTCGACACCAGCCTGGCCAGGCCGACGCCGTAACACCAGCCTGAAGTAGCCGCGAGCAGCGCGGCCGTTACGCTCATGCCGCGGTGAGGCTGTTGGTGGGTCCTGCGGCCGGGAATCCTTCGGGATTTCGGCGATTCACACGGTGACGATGTCGATGAGGTCTTCCAGCCCACGGAGGTCGTTGGCGTTGCGGGTGTAGAGCGTGGCCGAGTGGGCATGTGCGGTGGCTGCGATGAGCAGATCCATCACCCGCCCTCGTGGCTGGCGTCCCTGGCTGACGGTCTTGGCGGCGAGCCGGCCGTAGCTGTCGGCCACGGCCTCGTCCACTGGTAGTGGGTCGAAGCGTTTCTGCAGGCCTGACAGCCGGGCCAGGCGCACCGCGCGGGCATCGGCGGACTGCGCGACAAGGACGCCGTAGTGCAGTTCGGCGAGACTGATCACGCTGATCGCCAGTTCCCCAGGCAGCGGTTGGAGGTCGGCCGCGATCAGAATGCTGGTGTCGAGGATTCCTCGGCTCACCGGCCGGTCCAGGGGTCAGCTAGGGCATCGTCCACGCGGTCGCGGTCGGCGTCCCATTGGTCGTCCATCGGCTCGCGGAACACGTCGGCCAGGTCCTTCCAGTGTCGCCAGGCCCGTGGAGCGACGGGTCCGAGCACGGCGGCGGGACGGCCTGCGACGGTGATCGTCACGTGTTCACCGGCTTCGGCGCGCCGGACGAGATCGCTAGCGTTCTGACGCATCTCGCGAAGCCCCACTTCACTCATCCATCGACAGTAGCACAAGTGCTACCAAGCTTCGAGGAAGCCGGCGGGAGCATCCGGACATAGCCGCGGACCGAGCGCTTTACACCTGCGCGGCATGGCAGTCTTGGGCACCCCGGTCCTTGGCTGAAGGTCGCCAGCCTGTTCGGGGTGCTGCGGTTGGGGAGCAGGGCGAGCAATCGTTCCTGCGGCGAGTCGCGGGGCGTCCAATGAGTCAGAAATCTCGTGGTTGCAGTCCTGCTTGGCGGCAGATCGAGCGAAACGTCCCTATCTTGAGGTTCTTGCGGCCCATGGGCACGATCACGACGCGCGTCGGTTGGCCGGCCTTGACGAACTTGGCGTGCGAGCCGCGCTGGTGGACCAGAGTGAATCCGTGGCGGGCAAGCGTCTTGTCAACCTCGCTCGACGACGGGCCTTTAGGCACTCTTGAGGGTCAACTCCTCGACGTGGGCGCCGTGGACCAGCGGGATGGGCTCGTCGAGGGTGGGGTCTTCGAAGTACAGGGTGAGTGCTTCGAGCAGATTGGCACGTGCCTCGTCTTCGGTGGCGCCTTCGCTGGCCACGTCGACGTTGAGGCATTGGGCGACGTAGCCATCGCCTTCGGCGTAGATCACGACCTGGAACGTCGCGGGCACGGTCACCGGGTCCCTCCTCTGTGGCCCTATCGTCGCACGGTGCGGCTGGCTGGACTTGCCTCGTGTGCTGTCCGCGCTCAGCGAAGTGCAGTGCTGATCATGAACACACGCCAACCCCTTGTCCGACACTGTCTGCAAGTGTCCTATCGAGTGCCCACGAGGGGCGCTCGCGAGGGCGTTTCCGCAGCTCAGCGGCATGATCGGCGGGTTTCTGGGGGTCAAGGGGTCGTGGGTTCGAATCTCGCCGTCCCGACTTTGGACGTTTCGCAGCTCACAGCCCTGTTGAGGCGAGGGTTTAGGCGTCTGAGGTGGCGATCGAGGAGAGCATGGCGCTCATGGAACCCTTGACTCGGCCGGTTTCTCTGCTGCGGTTCCTGCGCTGACGGAGTGTTGCCGTGCGGGTGAACCCGCAGTTCAGGGGCACGCGGTGCGGTGGCGAGCCGAGGCACGGGTGGCCGTGGCTCGCTGACCAGCAGTCAGGGATTGGGCGGAGACCTTCGAGGATGCCCTGAACCAGGGCACCGCCCCTCTCGAGAAACCGCAAGTCGCAGCCTTGTTCCGGGTTTGTCGGGTCAAGCGTCTGACCGCTGCGGAGTGGGCTCCGAAAGCGGCTGCGGAGAACACGCGCTCAGAGTCCGTGGATCTCGGCACTGGTGATTCCGACGTTTTCGAGCCGGCCATCTGCTGTGACGAGCGGGGCGTCCAGCGATTCGGCCAATGCGACGTAGGCGGCGTCGTAGCTGGTCAGATTGTGGCGGAGGTCCCAGATGCGGTCGAGGAGGGACTGGCAGTCGCTGAGGGCGATCGTGAGTCCGGCGAGGGCTTCGACGGCGTCCTCGGCTCGTTCGATGGAGAGCTTGGAACCAAGGACGTGGCCGCGGACGACGGACATGACTTCCGTGATGAGGTGTGCAGGGGCGGCCCAGTCGGTGTCGCCGGTGAGGACGTCTCGGGCCGTTTCGCCGAGAGGACCGTCGTCGAGCAAGGCCAGCGCCAAGGCGCTGGCGTCAACGACGATCATGCGGAGAGGTCCTCCTCGCGGCGGCGTCGTTGCTCGGCGACAAATCCCGAGAGTTCACCGGGGGCGCTGCGGAGTCCGTCGTCGCGCGCGGCGAAACGTCCCAGCATTGCGGCGTTGTTCGCCCGTTGGGCCTGCTGTCCAACGAGCTCGAGCAGGAACGCCTGGAGTGACTGGCCTCTGGCTCGTGCCTGAGCGACGAGTGCATCGCGGACCTCGTCCGGCACATCCCGGATCTGTAGTGCCACCATCGGCGCCACCTCCTTGCATGCACTATACATGCAGCGTGTGTCATGCCTCACCCCTCCACCACTTCGTGGTGAGCCATACCAGGTCGCCTTGATCGCGGGCTCGCGCTCTGCGCTCGCGGTCGAACAGCGTCTGCTGCTTGGCCAGGACGAGGGTGTAGGGCCTGCCAACGCGCCGCGTGGTGTGGCTCACCGGGAGTTCGGCGGCGTCGATCCGCCCGTGGATGTGGTGCCGTCGTGCCTGGGCCAGCGGCCATTCGAGGGTGCGTCGAGCCGGGTCGCGCACGAACGCCCCGAGCGTGGCGCACAGCTCGCAGGAGCAGCCGTCCGGCAAGGCCAGCGACCAGTCGTCGTCCGCCCGCTCCGGCTGATCCAGCCGGTCCCGGAGCGCGCCGGCGCCCAAGGCCGCCAACTCCTCGAAGCCGCCTCGACGGCGGGCGTCAGGTGACAGCTCGGCGGCTGAGCGGAGCGCCACCATCAGGCATCCCCGAGGTCCCCGGGGTGAGCATCGCAGAACGTGATCATCGAGGCCCGCAGGCCATCTGCCTCGATCATCGCTCCGGCCGTCAACAGGGCCGCCAACGGTTCGCCCAGGGCGGTCAGCGCCGTGGCCTTCCGGCTCGGCGTCCTCGTCGCCAGGGCTTCCTCGAGCATGCGGCGGAGCGAGTCCCAGGCCAGCCCGAGCAGGCGGGTAGCCGTCGTCCTGCCGTGCCGCTTCACCTTCAGCAGCGCCGCGGTGAGGGCGGGCAACGAGGTCAGCCAGGTCGTCCGGTCGGGGGTGCCCGGCGACCACGCGGCGCCGCGTCCGAACCACGTCGTCAACAGGTCGTCCACCCAGGCGTCTCCGTACTGGTTGGCGAGCGCGGTCAGCGGGGCCATCTGTCGGGGACGGAGCTGCTCGGCGCGGAACCGGCGCACCAGCAGTCGACCGAGTGCCGGCTCCTCCAGTGCCGCCGCGGCACGCAGCGCGGTGACCAACAGGGCGGACTGGCTCGTCGGGAGCGAAACGGTGTCCCAGAAGGGTTCCAGGGTGGCCGCCATGGTGCGCGCCTCAGCGAGATCACCGGACTTGACCGTCCGAAGCAGCTCGTCGAGGGCCCAGGACGGCGCGGCCTCGGCACGCATCGCGAAGCCCTGCCCGCGCGGCCAGACCACGACCGCCGCCCGCCGGTACCAACGATCCAGCGTGTTGCCCCAGTTGCCCATGTAGCCCTCGTACTGCCACGAGAAAGGCTGCAACGCCTCGGACGGCGTGCTCGCGCACACCTCGTCACCTGAGACGGTCAGTGACGTGCTCGTGGGGTCCCCGGCCTGGTTGACCCAGTGGGTGAGAGTGATCGAGGAGTCGATCAGGGACTGCAGCTCGAACCCGTCGCCGTCCTGCTCCTCATCCGGCTCGTCGCGGTAGCGCCGCCGGTAGACCGGCTCAGGTTCGTAGGCCTCCCAGGTCTCCTGGACCTCGGTCAGGGCCAGGGCGCACTCGGCGTCCGCGGCGGCGGCTGCCGCCCGCAGCCGAGCGGTCCGTGCGATGTCGTTGCCCTTCAATCGCGACCAGTCCAATGCCCGCTCGGTGTACTCGTGGTCGAGCAGGTAGACCAGCCGCCGCGGCGGGTCGCCGTCCCCGTCGCGATAGCGGTGGACGACGGGGGTGGTGAAGTGCTGCCGCAGGCACGATGCGAGCTGCTCGTCGTCCGCAGTGGTCTCGCCCTCGGGACTGCTCGTCTCGCCCTCAATGAGCAGGTTGTAGGTCAGGGCGATCCGGTAGCCGGAGGTCACCGGCCGGACCTCGTGCCGGCGGTCGGCGTGAAAGGCGACCAGTGCAAGATCTGACGCCCAGCCTCGATGGGTCCTGGACTGATCCCCGTGGTAGATCACAAGTTCACCGCCGGTGTGCCGTGTCGGCAACGTGACGACCAGGGTTCCGGTCATGGAGTCGTGCTTCTCGGAGTCCTGGTGGGGGAGGAAGAACTGGCCAGGTTCGTAGACCAGGAGTGAGTGCAGGTCGGCGACCAGGCTCGCGGTCGCCGGCAGCCCGAACTGGTCGCGTACCCTGTCCAGGGCGGCGTCGAGGGCCGCGGTCCAGCTGTCATGCACCAAGTCGCGGGGGACCTCCCAGGTGTCGCGGACCTGAGTGTCGGTGAGGGTCTGCGCCCCGCGTCCGAACCGCGCCGGGGCGGCGAGCGCGATCAGTGCGCGCGCCGTCTTGGCCGGGACGGGGAACCGGATCCTGCCAACCCCGTCGACCTCGAGGCGCAGCCCGCTGGCCTTGACATTCAGCTGGACGCACGGCGGGACTGGTGCACCGACCGTTCTCAGCAAGCTGGCCAGGTGGTCGCGAGCGTGGAGCAGCACACCCGCAGGCTACCGATGGCTGACGGGACGTGGTTCCTCGCGCAGCGCTCTCTCGGCGGCCGAGAACCGGATGTGCTCCTGCTCGAGGCGGACCCACATACCCCAAATCGGTCCTCCAGCAGGTCCCGGTACAGGGCTGTCTCGTCAGGGGTCAGGTGACCGGGCGAGGAGGTGGCTTGCACTCGCTCGGTGTCCCAGTGCGGCTCATGGGCGAGCAGGGTGTCGTGGTCCATCAGCAGGGAGCGCAGTGCAGGGAAGTGCGCTCGCATCCGATCGAGCATGAGCAGCCCATGGGTGTCGATATCGCCCCAGTACCGCATCGGTCGGTCGCGCATCCACGCGACCGGAGCGAGCCGGGTCACGACGTATCCCTCACCGAGGGCAGCGATCACACCGTGCACGCGCGGCAGGGCGAGGTAGGTGACCTCGTTCTCCACCACAAGAACACCGGCGCACTCGAGTGGCATCGCTGACAGATCGGCAACGCGCAGGGCGAGCTCCGCGGGGCCACCGCCTGCCAGCAGCGGGGACTCGTCGAGCCGCCGCAGTCGCACGTCGGAGGGCTTGCGGGCCAGCCGATATCGTTCGACGAACCGGCTCCGCGGATGTGCCGCGTCGACCCGGTAGGCGGGCAGGACGACGTCGAGCAGCTCGCCCAGCTCGCTGCGGTAGCGCTGGACGAACTTGGTGTCCACGCCGGGCACGTCGATCTGACGTAGGTAGACCTCGGGCCCGGCATGGTCGACCATCCAGTCGAG
Source organism: uncultured Actinomycetota bacterium (assembly GCA_963750395.1). Taxonomy (GTDB): domain Bacteria; phylum Actinomycetota; class Actinomycetes; order Actinomycetales; family Kineosporiaceae; genus JADJPO01. The sequence continues at coordinate 203,389 of CAVVQM010000015.1, forward strand.
GACGTCGGGCAGCTGCTTGCGGCCAGCTGGGCGCCAGCCGGAGCCCGGCCATCGGGTGGGCATCCAGCCATGCCGCCACCTGAGGAAGCCGTTCGGGCGGTACTCGCCAACTTCTTCGCCGCCCCGCCCAACCGCCCGTGATTGGTATCTCAATCTCGTTGCCGACCCACACGTCAAGGTGAGTGGCCAAGCGGCGTGTGGCGAGCTACCTGGCGCGCGCGAGCTGTCCGAGGAGAAGGCCGCGCGGGTTTCGGCCGCTGCTGGTCGCCACCTATCACCCATTCACCCGCTATCAGCAACG
>CAVVQM010000016.1:0-308410 GCA_963750395.1 uncultured Actinomycetota bacterium
TCGGCCAGGGGCCAGCCGGACCGGGCGAGCTCGGAGCCGACCAGCGCACACAGTGCGTCGTGATCGATGCCACCGGCGGCGGTGATCACGAGGGTGGGCGCGCCGTAATGACGGTGGTAGTGCCCGGCGATGTGCTCTCGATCGACGGCGCGGATCGTCTCCGGGGTGCCCCCGATGGGTCGGCCCAGGGGGTGGGCGCCCATCACCAGTTCCACGAAGCGTTCGTGGGCGACATCGCTCGGGTCGTCGTCGTTCATCGCCAGTTCCTCGAGGATCACCCCGCGCTCACCCTCGACGTCGGCGGCGTCCAGCCGGGCGGAGGTGACCATGTCGAGCAACACGTCGACGGCCAGGTCCAGGTGGTCGTCCAGCACCCGGGCGTAGTAGCAGGTGTACTCCTTGCCGGTGACCGCGTTCGCCTCGCCGCCCACCGCGTCCAGCTGCGAGGCGATGTCCATCGCGGTGCGCCGCGCCGTGCCCTTGAACAGCAGGTGTTCCAGGAAGTGCGTCGAGCCGTGATGGCCGTCCGCCTCGTCGCGCGAGCCCACCCCGACCCAGCAGCCGATGGTGGCCGAGCGCAGGTGCGGCATGGACTCGGTCAGTACCCGGACCCCGCCGGGCAGGACGGTGCGCCGAACCGGCGAACCGTCCTGACCGGACAGGAGCTGCCCGGGCGAGCCCGCGGACGTCAGCAGTAGCGGGACCGCCGGCACGTCAGGCGTTCGCCCCGGCGGGCTCGACCTCGTCCTGAGCGCCCGGGTCGGTCTGCGCCTGCGCGTCCTCGGCCAGCACCGGGATCAGCGAGAGCTTGCCGCGCGGGTCGATCTCGGCGATCTCGACCTGCACCTTCTGACCGACCGCGACCACGTCCTCGACGTTCTCCACCCGCTTGCCGCCGACCATCTTGCGGATCTGGGAGATGTGCAGCAGGCCGTCCTTGCCGGGGACCAGGGAGACGAACGCGCCGAAGGTCGTGGTCTTGACCACGGTGCCCATGTAGCGCTCGCCGACCTCGGGCATCGTCGGGTTGGCGATGGCGTTCACCGCGGCCCGGGCCGCCTCGGCGGACGGACCGTCGACCGCGCCGATGTAGACCGTGCCGTCGTCCTCGATCGAGATGTCGGCGCCGGTGTCCTCCTGGATCTGGTTGATCATCTTGCCCTTCGGGCCGATGACCTCACCGATCTTGTCGACCGGGACCCTGACCGTGATCACCCGCGGCGCGAACGGCGACATCTCGTCCGGACCGTCGATGGCCTCGGCCATCACGTCCAGGATGTGCAGCCGGGCCTCCCGTGCCTGGGTCAGCGCACCGGCGAGCACCGAGGCCGGGATGCCGTCGAGCTTGGTGTCGAGCTGGATGGCGGTGACGAAGTCCTTGGTGCCGGCGACCTTGAAGTCCATGTCGCCGAAGGCGTCCTCGGCGCCGAGGATGTCGGTCAGCGCCGCATACTCGACCCGCGGACCGTCGCCGGCGTCGATCGTGTCCGAGACCAGACCCATCGCGATGCCCGCCACCGGTGCCCGCAGCGGCACCCCGGCGTTCAGCAGGGAGAGCGTCGAGGCGCAGACCGACCCCATCGACGTCGAACCGTTCGAACCCAGGGCCTCGGAGACCTGACGGATCGCGTACGGGAAGTCCTCCCGCGTCGGCAGCACCGGCGACAACGCCCGCTCGGCCAGCGCGCCGTGGCCGATCTCGCGGCGTTTGGGCGAACCGACCCTGCCCGTCTCACCGGTCGAGTAGGGCGGGAAGTTGTAGTTGTGCATGTAGCGCTTCTTGGTGACCGGCGACAGCGAGTCGATCTGCTGCTCCAGCCGAAGCATGTTCAGCGTGGTGACGCCCATGATCTGGGTCTCGCCGCGCTCGAACAACGCCGAACCGTGCACCCGCGGGAGCACGTCGACCTCGGCGGACAGCTGGCGGATGTCGGCCAGGCCCCTGCCGTCGATACGCACCTTGTCGCGCAGGATCCGCTGGCGCACCGTCTTCTTGGTCGCCGCGCGGTAGGCGGCCGAGACCTCCTTGTCGCGACCCTCGAACTGGCCGGCCAGGCTCGCCTTGACCGAGTCCTTGATCTCGTCGAGCCGGGACTCGCGCTCGGCCTTGCCGGCGATGGTCAGTGCCTCGGCCAGGTCGCCGGCGACCGCCGACTCGACCGCGGCGTACACGTCGTCCGCGTAGTCCGGGAACAGCGGGAAGTCGGCCGTGGCCTTTGCGGCCTTGGTGGCCACCTCCTGCTGCGCGGCGCACAGGGTCGCGATGAACGGCTTGGCGGCCTCGAGGCCCTGGGCGACGATCTCCTCGGTCGGCGCGGCGACACCCTCGTCCTTGATCAGATTCCAGGCGGCGTCGGTCGCCTCGGCCTCGACCATCATGATCGCGACGTCCTGACCGCCGTCCGCGGTGGTCACCACGCGACCGGCCACGACCATGTCGAACACGGCGCGGTCGAGCTCTGCGTGACGCGGGAACGCGACCCACTGCCCGTCGATCAGCGCCACCCGGACACCACCGATCGGGCCGTTGAACGGCAGGCCGGAGATCTGCGTCGACAGCGAGGCACCGTTGATGGCCACGACGTCGTAGAGGTCGTCGGGGTTGAGCGAGAGCACCGTGATGACGACCTGCACCTCGTTGCGCAGCCCCTTGACGAACGTGGGACGCAGCGGGCGGTCGATCAGCCGGCAGGTGAGGATCGCGTCGGTGCTGGGACGCCCCTCGCGGCGGAAGAACGAGCCGGGGATGCGCCCGGCGGCGTACATCCGCTCCTCGACGTCGATCGTGAGCGGGAAGAAGTCGAGCTGCTCCTTGGGGTGCTTCCCGGCGGTCGTCGCCGACAGCAGCATCGTCTCGTCGTCCAGTTGGACGACGACGGATCCGGCGGCCTGGCGAGCCAGACGACCGGTCTCGAACCGGATGGTGCGCGTACCGAAGCTGCCGTTGTCGATGACTGCTTCGGCGCTGGTGATTTCAGGACCCTCCATGGGGTGCCTCCGTTCAGACGAGCCCGACGGGTGTCGGGCGGCGGCCGGGACGGGGCGTCCGGTCTTCGATCGAGGTTCACGGGCCGATGGAGCCGGGCGGGGTGCGCTCGGCGGCATTCTCCCGGGAGCCACTACCGAGGACCGGGTTCGCTTCGACCCCGGCACACGGGTGATGGCAGGTGAGCCGCGCTCCCGTGGGGATCGCGGCTCGGCGTCACCGGCGCAGACCGAGCCGCTCGATGAGCGAGCGGTAGCGGGTGATGTCGGTGCGCTGCAGGTATTGCAGCAGGCGGCGGCGCTGACCCACCAGGATCAGCAGGCCGCGGCGACTGTGGTGATCGTGCTGGTGCTCCTTGAGGTGCTCGGTGAGGTCCTTGATGCGCTGCGTGAGCATCGCGACCTGGACCTCCGGGGAGCCCGTGTCATTCTCGCCGGTCGCGTACTCGGTCATGATCTTCTGCTTGGTGGCGGCGTCGAGTGCCACAGTTCTCCCTCTTCGGTATCCGTTGCGCGGCGCGCCGGGGCACGTTCACCCGGGCTCTCTGGGTCCGCGGCCGTTCTGACGGCGATCCTCACGGTATCAGCGTGCCTGGTCACTGACCGAATCGGCGCCCGCCCGGCGGCTCGGACCCTTCAGGCGACCGGACGCGCGGCGGCCAGGACGTCGCGTGTCGCCTCGACGTCCCGGTGCATCTGCGCCACCAGCGTCTCGACGTCCTCGAACCGCTCGGTCGCCCGCAACCGCTCGAGGAAGTCCACCGCGACCATCACCCCGTACAGCTCCAGGTCGTCCCGGTCCAGCACGTAGGCCTCGACCCGGCGGGCCGACCCGTCGAAGGTCGGGTTGGTGCCGACCGAGATCGCTGCCGGCAGCCGCGTGCCGTGCTGCGAGAGCCCGTCCTGCGGCAGCCCGTCCTGCGACAGCCCGTCCTGGGCCAGAACCGTCAACCAGCCTGCGTACACCCCGTCCGCGGGGATCATCCCCTCGGCGTCCTGGGCCAGGTTGGCCGTCGGGTAGCCGAGCTCACGTCCGCGGTGGTCGCCGTGCACCACGATGCCCCGCAGCCGATGCAGGTGGCCCAGCACGGTCGCCGCCGATCGAACGTCGCCCTCGGCCAGCATGGAGCGCACCCCCGTGGAGGACCAGCGCCGCTGCGGGTCGTCCTCCGCCGGGATGCCGACGTCCTCGACCGCGAACACCTCGAAGCCCAGTTCGGCGCCCAGCTCACGCAGGGTGTCGATGTCGCCGCTGTTGCGGTGCCCGAACCGGGTGTCCCGCCCGACCACGACCGCGCGGGCGTCGAGGGCGCCGACCAGCACCTCCTCGACGAAGCGCCGCGGGCTCCACATGGCCAGCTCCCGCGTGAAGGTCATCACCATCACGGCGTCCAGCCCGGTTCGCTCCATCCGCTCCAACCGGGTGGTGAGCCCGTCGATCTGCTTCGGTGCACGCTCGGGGAACAGCACCGCGATCGGGTGTGGGTCGAACGTGATCGCCACCGATCGGGCGTTCCGAGCCCGGGCCAGGCTGACCAGCTCGGTCAGGACGCGTTGGTGCCCGCGGTGGACACCGTCGAAGTTGCCGATCGTGACGACGGAGCCGCCCGGATGGGTCGGGACGTCGGCGAGACCGTTCCAGCGTTGCACGCGACCATGCTGCCAGGTCGACCGGGCACGCCCGACCGGCGGCTGTCAGTCGGCCGGGCCGACCACCATCAGCGCGCGACAGGTCGGCCCGGACTCGGAGACGATCGCGATCAGGGTTCCGTCCGGGGCGAAGGCCGCGGTCGGCATGTCGCTGGTGCCGGTCGCCGAGATCCGTTGGCCGTGGCCGAGGCGGGTCGCCTCCTCCTCGGTCAGTTCGCGCACCGGGAACGCCGCCCGGGCGGCCCCCTCGAGGCTCAGCAGCTCGCCGGTGTCGGCCATCCGGTCCAGCGAGGTCGCCTGGGACAGCTGGTAGGGGCCCACCCGGGTCCGGCGCAGGGCGATCAGGTGTCCACCGACGCCCAGCGCGGCGCCCAGGTCGCGGGCCAGCGCGCGCACGTAGGTGCCGGTCGAGCAGTCGACCTCGACCGAGACGTCCAGCACGGGCAGATCCTCATCGCGGCCGTGGTGGACGGCGAGGACCTCGAACCGCGAGACGGTCACCGGCCGGGGCTGCAGCCGGACGTCCTCCCCGGCGCGGACGCGCTCGTAGGCCCGCTGACCGTTCACCCTGATCGCGCTCACGGCGCTGGGCACCTGCATCAGGTCGCCGGTGAGCGCCTGCACACCGGCCTCGATCTGCTCGCGCGTCAGATCGTGCGTGCCCACCCGGGCCAACACCTCGCTCTCGGCGTCGTCGCTGACCGTCGAGACGCCGAGCCTGATGGTCGCCGTATAGGTCTTCGACTCCCCCACCAGGTAGGTCAGCAGCCGGGTGCCGCGCCCGACACCGATCACCAGCACACCGGTCGCCATCGGGTCCAGCGTGCCGGCGTGACCCACCTTGCGGGTGCCCAGGATCGAGCGGACCCGCGCGACCACGTCGTGAGAGGTGCACCCGCCCGGCTTGTCGATGACGGCCAGCCCGTCGCGCCTCACCGCCGGATCACGACGCCTCGTCCTGCTGCTCGGGGTGCCGGTACGGATCCGCCTCACCCGCGTACTGGGCCGAGGACGCCGCCCGAGACAGGTCCGCATCCCGTTCGGCGGCCACGCGCAGCAGATCCTCGATGTGGGCGGCGTTCTCGGGGACGGCGTCGGCGACGAAGTCCAGCGTGGGCGTCTGGCGTACCCCGGTGCCCTTGCCGACCTCGGATCGCAGCAGACCGCGGGCGCTCTCCAGGGCCGCCGCCGTGGCCTCCCGCTCGGTCAGGTCACCGAGCACCGTGTAGAACACCGTCGCGTGCTGCAGGTCCGCCGTGACCCGCGTGTCGGTGACGGTGATGAACCCCAGGCGTGGGTCTTTGACGCGCTGCTCCAGTGCCTCGGCGACGATCACATGGATCCGCTCGGCCAGCTTGCGCGCGCGTGCCGTGTCAGCCATCCCTCGACGGTACAACGTCGGCGCACCGCACCGCGTTGACCCGTTCGGGCTCACTCGTCCTCGTCGCTCCAGACCCGGGCGCGCGCGGAGAGCAGCTCGAGTTCGGGCCGGGCGGCCACCAGCCGTTCACAGGCCTGCAGGACCTCGCGGCAGTGGACGGCGTCCGCCGCGACGACGGCCACCCCGATCTCACACCGACGGTGCAGATCGAGGTGGCCGGTCTCGGCCGCGGCGACGTCGAACCGGCGGCGCAGCTCGGCCACCACGGGCCGGACGAACGAGCGTTTCTCCTTCAGCGAGTGGACGTCGCCGAGCACCAGGTCGAACCGCGATGACCCTATGTACGTGGCTTCTCCCGCATCTCGAAGGTCTCGATGACGTCCTCGGCCCTGATGTCGTTGAACGAGCCGAGACCGATACCGCACTCGTAGCCCTCACGGACCTCGGTGGCGTCGTCCTTGAACCGGCGCAGCGACTCGATGGCCAGGTTGTCGGCGACCACGACACCATCGCGCAGCAGTCGCGCCTTGGAGTTGCGGCGGATCTCCCCGGAGCGCACCAGGCACCCGGCGATGTTGCCGAACTTGCTGGAGCGGAAGACCTCTCGCACCTCGGCGGTACCGAGCTGGACCTCTTCGTACTCCGGCTTGAGCATGCCCTTGAGCGCTGCTTCGACGTCCTCGATGGCCTGGTAGATCACCGAGTAGTACCGCAGATCGACACCCTCGCGGTCAGCGAGTTCGGCGACCCGTTCGGCCGGCCGTACGTTGAAGCCGATGACCACCGCGTTGTCGACCGTGGCCAGGTTGACGTCGTTCTGGGTGATCGCCCCGACGCCGCGGTGAATCACCTGAAGCTGCACCTGCTCGTCGATCTCGATCTTGAGCAGGGCGTCCTCGAGGGCTTCGACCGAACCGGACACATCGCCCTTGAGGATCAGATTGAGGGTCTGCACCTTGCCCTGTTCCAGGGCCTTGGTGAAGTCCTCCAGACTGATCCGCTTACGGCGCTTGGCCAGCATGGCCGCGCGCTCGACGGCCTCGCGCTTCTCGGCGATCTGACGCGCCGTCCGGTCGTCACGGGCGACGATGAACGAGTCGCCTGCCCGCGGCACCGAGGTCAGACCCAGCACCTGGACCGGACGTGACGGCAGCGCGACGTCCATCGCGACCCCGTTCTCGTCGAGCATCGCCCGCACGCGCCCGTAGGCGGTACCGGTGACGATCGAGTCGCCGACCGCAAGCGTTCCGGCCTGCACCAGGACCGTGGCGAGCGGACCGCGTCCCTTGTCCAGGCTCGCCTCGACCGCGACGCCTCGGGCCGCCTTGTCGGGGTTGGCGCGCAGGTCGAGGGCCGCATCCGCGGTCAGCAGCACCGCCTCCAGCAGCGCGTCGATGTTCAGCCGCTGCTTGGCCGAGACCTCGACGAACAGGGTGTCGCCGCCGTACTCCTCGGCCACCAGGTTGTACTCGGTGAGCTGCTGACGGATCTTGTCGGGGTTGGCCCCCTCCTTGTCCACCTTGTTCACCGCGACCACGATCGGCACGTTGGCCGCCTGCGCGTGGTTGAGTGCCTCGACCGTCTGCGGCATCACGCCGTCGTCGGCCGCGACCACCAGGATCGCGATGTCGGTGACCTTCGCACCCCGCGCACGCATGGCGGTGAACGCCTCGTGACCCGGGGTGTCGATGAAGGTCAGGGCCCGCTCGACGCCGTCGTGCTCGAAGTGCACCTGGTAGGCACCGATGTGCTGGGTGATGCCTCCGGCCTCGTCCGCAACCACGTTCGCCTGCCGGATCGCGTCCAGCAGCTTGGTCTTGCCGTGGTCGACGTGACCCATGACGGTCACGACCGGCGGACGCGCCTCGAGGAACTCCTCGTCGTCCTCGGCCTCGCCCTCCAGGTCGATGTCGAAGGACTCGAGCAGCTCGCGGTCCTCGTCCTCGGGTGAGACGACCTGGATGTCGTACCCGAGTTCGGCACCGAGCAGGGCGAAGGTGTCCTCATCGAGCGACTGTGTCGCCGTGGCCATCTCACCGAGCCCGAACAGCACCGAGACCAGTGCCGCGGGGTTCGCGTTGATCTTCTCGGAGAAGTCGGTCAAGGACGAGCCCCGACGCAGCCGGACGATGGTCGAGCCGTCCCCGCGGGGGACGAACACGCCGCCCGCGGACGGCGCCTGCATCTGGTCGAACTCCTGGCGCTTCTGCCGCTTGGACTTCTTGACCCGACCGGGCCGACCACCGCGGCCGAAGGCGCCCTGGGTGCCCCCGCGACCACCTGAGCCCTTGCCGAAGCCTCGACCGCCACCGGGACCGCCGGGACGACCACCGAAGCCTCCGCCGCCGGGACCGCCACCGGGACCGCCACCGCGGCCACCGGCGCCTCCCCCGCGACCGGGAGCGCCGCCACGGCCACCGCCGGGCCCGCCGGAGCCGGGACGCGGGACGGCGGTGCGCCCGGGCATCATCCCTGGGTTGGGGCGAGAACCGCTGGGCGCCGGGCGGGGACCACCGGGGCGGGGCCCGCCGGGGCGATCCGTGGTTCCCGAGCCCGCGCCGCTGCCGCGGGAGTCGCCTGAGCGTGCCCCCGGACGGGGCATGCCCTGGCTCGGGGCGAAGGGGTTGTTGCCCGGACGCGGGGCACCCGGGCGTGGCATCCCCTGACTGGGAGCGAACGGATTGTTGCCCGGACGCGGGGCGCCCGGACGAGGTCCCGCGTCGTCGTCGCGGCCCGACCGGTCCTCACGGGCGGCCGGGGCCTGGGGCTGGGCGGGGCCCGGCCTGGCCGGACGGCCGGGCAGCTCCGCCGGCGAGGGCGCAGCGGGAGCGGGCGTAGCAGGCGCAGGCGCAGCGGGCGCGGGCGCAGCGGGCGCAGGCGCGGCGGGCGCGGGCGCGGCCGGCTTCGGCGACGGGGCAGCGGGAGCCGGGCCGGGCTCCATGACCGGTTGGGGCACCGGCGGGGCCGGTGCCTCGGCGGCGACCGGGGTCGACTCGGGCTCGGCCGGCAGCACAGGAGATGCCGGGGCCGGAGCGGACCGGGGTTTGGGTGCCGGCTTCTTGGCGGCCGGCTTGGGTGCGGCGGCCGGCTCCTTGGCCGGCGCAGCGGAGGCGAGCTGCTCGCGCAGCTTGCGGACGACGGGCGGCTCCACGGTGGAGGACGCCGAGCGAACGAATTCGCCCAATTCTTGGAGCGTCGTCATGACGACTTTGCTCTCGACTCCGAGCTCTTTGGCGAGCTCGTAGACCCGGACCTTGGCCACTTCTCTCCTGTCTCGGTCCGGCCGGACAGGCGCGAACCGTCGTTACAACTGGTCGGTACTCATCGGGGGGTGCTCATCGGGTGCTCATCAGCGTCAGACCCGCTTCCAGTGAGGACGGTGCTTCATGGCGACGTGCTGGTGTTGCTCTCGAGCAAGGGTGGTGCGTCCTGACAGTCATCGTGCGCGGCCAGATGGTTCCTGAGCCTTTCGGTGCTCAACCGGCAACTACACCGTAGTGCCCGGGTGAACGCCGAACGACGTTCGGCGGCCTCGAGGCAGCCCGGTTCGAGGTGCAACCAGGCCCCACGACCGGCGCGCCGCCGTCCAGGGTCGGGATCGACGATCCAACGACCATCGACCTCGGCGGCCACGACGCGCAGCAGGACCGACCGGCTCGCTTTCCGCCGACAGCCCACACACGTGCGCTGCGGCTCCTGCTCACCAGCCGGCGTCAGTGTAGCGCGTTCGGCCACCTGATCTGTTCCCCGGCCGGGCAGGCCCGGATCGCGCCCGCTCACTCCTCGGAGACCGGGGCCGCCCCGGTCGACGGGGTCGACTCCGCGCTCGACGCAGGCGGTGCATGCGGGTCGACGTCCGGACGGATGTCGATCCGCCACCCGGTCAGCTTCGCCGCGAGGCGGGCGTTCTGGCCCTCCCGGCCGATGGCCAGGGAGAGCTGGTAGTCGGGCACCACGACCCGGGCCGAGCGGGCCTCCTCGTCGACGGCCTCGACCGCGGTGACCCTCGCCGGTGACAGTGCGGCGGCAACGAACCGTCCCGGGTCGTCGCTGTAGTCGATGATGTCGATCTTCTCGCCGAACAGTTCGGCGACGACGGCGCGCACCCGCTGACCCATCGGGCCGATGCAGGCCCCCTTGGCATTCAGGCCCGGAACCGACGAGCGCACCGCCATCTTGGTGCGGTGTCCCGCCTCGCGCGCGAGCGCCACGATCTCGACCGTGCCGTCGGCGACCTCGGGCACCTCCAGCGCGAACAGCCTGCGCACCAGGTTGGGATGGGTGCGCGAGACCGTGATCGAGGGGCCCTTGAGCCCCTTGCGCACCCCGATCACGTAGCACCGCAACCGGGAGCCGTGCGCGTAGTCCTCCCCGGGGACCTGTTCGGCGGGCGGCAGGACCGCCTCGACCGTGCCCAGGTCGACGTGCACCAGGCGTGGGTCGCTGCTCTGCTGCACGATGCCGGAGACGATGTCGCCCTCACGACCGAGGAACTCCCCCAGAACGTGCTCGTCCTCGGCGTCGCGCAGCCGCTGCAGGATGGTCTGACGTGCCGTCGTGGTGGCGATCCGGCCGAACCCCTCCGGGGTGTCGTCCCACTCCCTCAGCAGCTGCCCGGTCTCGTCGAGTTCGCGCGCCCAGACGACGACGTGGCCGCTGGAGCGATCCAGCTCCACCCGCGCGTCCCGGTGTGTCCCGTCGGTCCGGTGGTAGGCGAGCAGCAGCGCCTGCTCGATGGTGCGCACCAGGACGTCGAAGGAGATGTCCTTCTCGCGCTCGATCGCGCGCAACGCGGCGAGATCGATGTCCATCAGGACCCTCCGCCGAAGTCCAGCCGTACCCGGCCCCCGTCGATGCGCGTCCAGGCCAGGGTTTCACCGGTGTCCAGGGTGATCCCGGCGTCGTCCACCTCGCTGAGGCGGCCCTCGACGGTCGACCCGTCGGTCAGGCTCACCTCGACCAGCCGGCCGCGGGCCCGTGCCCAGTGCCGGCGCTCGGTCAGCCGCCGTTCCGCTCCCGGCGAGGACACCTCCAGGGTGTAGGGCATCGCACCGAGGACGTCGCCGTCGTCCAACGCGGCCGACACGGCGTGGGACGCCGCGGCGACCGACTCCATCGGAACGCCCCCGACCTGCTCGGCGGGAAGGTCGACCACGATACGCACCACGCGGCGCCGTCCCGCAGCGGTGATCACGACGTCCTCGAGGACCAATCCGGCCTGCTCCACCACCCCTGCGGCGATCGCTCGCACCGCGTCCACCTGTGCAGCCGCCATGGCCTGAGCCTACCCGTGGAATGATCCCGGACATGACGGCCCCGACCCGACGTGCGGTGCTGCGCGGGGCGCTCGGGATCGCCCTGGCCGGGCCGGTGTGCCTCGGGCTGGTGTCGGGATGCGCGCTGGCCGGGCCCGGGGGGCAGCGGGTCGAACCATCGCTGTCGCCGGCCGACGCCGCGGCACTGGCGCGGGCGGTCGATCGGGCTCGGCTGCTGCTCTCGCTGGGCTCGGACGGGTCGACGGTGCAGAGCCGGATCACCCAGGACACCCGGGCGCACCTGGCGGCCCTGGGTGCCCCGGAGTCCGCTGTGGGTCCCTCGGCGAGCGCGGACGTCGCGGACGTCGCGGACCAGACCACCGCCGAACTGGACGGCGCCGCCGAGGCCCTGACCGACGCCGCCGACGCCTCGCCCGCCTTCGCGGTGCTGCTGACGCGGATCGCGGCCAGCCGGGCGGTGCACGCCGACCTGCTCGCCGGGAGGGACGCCGGGCCGCTGCCCGTGAGCACGCCCGATGCCGGCCCGTCGTCGTCGCCGGAGGCCTCGCCCTCCCCCGCGCCGTTCCCCTCGCGCTCCCCGTCGACGGCCACGTCGGCGACCCGCGACGCGCTGGGCCGGCTGATCACCGACGCCCACGCCGCGGTATACGGGTACGGCGTGGTCGCTGCGCGGGTGGCCGACGCCGACCGGGACCGGGCGGAGACTGCCTGGCAGCAGCACGGCAGCGCACTGGACGTCTACATCGCGGCGCTGCTGGACGCCGGCGGGCGGCCCCCCGCCGCGGCCCCCGCCTACGACCTCGAGCCGCCCGCCGATGCCGGCGCGGCCGTCGCGCTGGCTGCCCGGATCGAGCAGGCGATGACCGTGCGGCTGCTGTCCACGCTGGCCCAGACCGACCCCCCGCTGCGGAGGCGAATCGCCGAGGACGCCGTCCGCGCCGTCCGCGCCACGGCGGCCTGGGGCGGCGAGGTCGCGCCCCTGCCGGGTCAGTCCATCCCGTCCTGAGGCGGCCGGCCGGCCCCGGCCGCGCCGGTGCGTGCCAGACGGTCACCCGCCTCGGCGCACGACCGAAGGAGCTCGGCGGGTTCCAGGACCTCGACCACCTGGCCGTGGTCGGCCAGCAGACCGGTCACGAAGGTCACGGCGTCCCGCAACCGGTGGACACCGAAGCGCAGCTCACAGGGCGCGCCGTCGGAGCCCTCGACGACCTCGACCGCCGCCCGGGACAGGCCCTCGAACACGACGGGGTCGACGGCCACCCTCAGGCGTACCTGCCACGGATAGGGCGCCTGGGTGATCGAACGCTGGACGACGTCGACCGCCGGGGGCGCCTCGCGCGGGGCGAAGCGCCACCCGGTGGAGGTGGCGCGCCCGAGCCGGTCGACCCGGAACGTGCGCCAGTCGTCGCGATCGAGATCCCAGGCGAGCAGGTACCAGCGACGCCCGGTGGTGACCAGCCGGTGAGGCTCGAGCCGGCGTGCGGTCACCGTTCCGTCGCCGGAACGGTGGTCGACATGCACCCGCTCAGCCACGCGACAGGCCTGCGCCAGGGCAAGGAGCGTGCCGCCGTCCACCTGCTCGCCGTCCCGCAGGCCCGAGGAGAGGGTGTCGGTGCTCGCCTGCAGGGCGTCCACCCTGCGGCGCAGACGCGCCGGCAGGACCTGATCGATGACCGCCATCGCCCGCAGGGCCGCCTCCCCGATCCCCTGCACGGGGTTGAGGGAGGCCAGCCGCAGACAGACCGCGACCGCGACGGCGGCCTCGTCGTCCAGTACCAGCGGGGGAAGGGAGCCGCCCGCGACCAACCGGTAGCCGCCCCCCGCGCCCGGGGCGGCCTCGACCGGGAAGCCGAGGTCGCGCAGGCGTTGGACGTCGCGCCGCACGGATCGTCCGGTCACGCCGAGCTGTTCGGCCAGCTCTGGTCCGGTCCAGGTCTGCCGTTGCAGCAGCGCGAGCAGGTCCAGCAGACGCCCGGTCGTCCGCACGCTGCCCGCCATGGATCCACTCTGACACGAGCGCCGGACCTATGCGGACAGTCTCTGTCCGCATAGGCCGGTAGCGTCCCTGTCATGACGACGACCTGGAACCCGTTGCTCATCGAACAGATCGACTGGCACTGGAGGAACCAGCTCAGACCCCGGCTGCAGGGGCTGACCGACGTCGAGTACCTGTGGGAACCGGTGCCCGGCTGCTGGAACGTGCGTCCCCGCGGCACCTCGACCGCGCCCCTGCAGGCCGGTGGCGGAGCGATGACCATCGACTTCGCGATGCCCGAGCCGGTCCCCGCCCCCCTGACGACGATCGCGTGGCGGCTCGGGCACGTCATCGTCGGAGTGCTCGCGGTCCGCAACGCCACGCACTTCGGCCGGGAGCCGACCGACTACTTCACGTTCGACTACGCCTCGACCGCCACTCGTGCCCTCGCGCAGTTGGACGAGGAGTACGGCCGCTGGCTGGACGGCGTCCGCTCGCTCGGTGAGGACGGACTCACCCGGGCGTGCGGCGAGGGGGAGGGCGACTACGCGGCCTGGCCGATGGCTGCGCTGGTGCTGCACATCAACCGCGAACTGATCCACCACGGGGCCGAGATCGCCCTGCTGCGCGACCTGTACACCCACCGCTGAGAGGAACACACCATGCCCGCTCTGCCCCCCGATGTGACCGGCGAACTCGACGGTCTCCTGACGTTCCTCACCCACCAGTTCGACGCGCTGCTCGCGGCCTCGTACGGCCTGACCGACGAGCAGGCCCGGTCGGTGCCCACCGCCGGGGCGCTGTCCGTCTCCGGTCTGCTCAAGCACGTCTGCTCGGTGCATGCAGGCTGGGTCGACCGTGTCCTGGCAGCCCCGGGACCCCCTGAGGAGGATCGTCGGCCGATGGCCGAGCGTAGGGCCGAGTACGGCGCGGACTTCGTCCCCGGCCCGGACGAATCCGTCGAGGCGCTGCGGGAGCGGGTGAGCCGGACAGCCGGAGGGATACGCGAACAGCTCGGCGGCGTCGACCTGGACGAGCGCGTTCCCGCGCCGGAGGCACCCTGGTTCTCCGGCATCGACGGCTGGTCGGTGCGATGGGTGCTGCTGCACCTGATCCAGGAGACCGCGCGGCATGCCGGCCACGCCGACATCGTGCGGGAGAGCATCGACGGCGCCACGTGCTATGAACTGATCGCCGCCGCGGAGGGTTGGCCCGCCACGCCCTGGCTCACCCCCTGGTCACCCGCTGCCTGACCGCTCGATCGGCCGGGGTCAGCTCCGTTGGCCAGGGTCAGCTCGGTTGGCCGGGGTCAGCTCCATTGGCCAGGGGTCAGCCCAGTACGTCCCAGCCGACCCGCAGGATCAACGCCGAGACGACGACCAGGAAGACCACGCGCACGAACGCGCTGCCGCGGGCGACCGCCGTCCTGGCGCCGACATAGCCCCCCACCAGGTTGGCGGCACCCATGACCAGGCCCACCCGCCACAGGGGCGCCCCCGCGGGCACGAAGACCATCAGGGCCCCGAGGTTGGTGGCGAAGTTGGCGATCTTCGCCAGGCCACTGGCATCCAGGAAGGAGTACCCGAGGACGGCGATCATCGCGATGATCAGGAACGATCCGGTGCCCGGCCCGAAGATGCCGTCGTAGAAGCCCAGCACCGTCCCGACCAGAGCGGCGCGGACGTAGTGCCGGTGGCCGTCATGGCGCAGCAGGGTGTGGGTGCCGATGCTCGGCCGTGCCGCCACGTAGACCAGCACGAGCACGAGCATCACCAGCACGAGAGGGCGGAACACCGCGTTCGACATCAGCCGGGCCGCCCACGCCCCGGCCGCGGCACCGGCCAGCGCGGGCACGGCCATGATCAGCGCCGTGCGTGGATCGGGCCGGATGCGCCGGGCGTAGGTCACCGAGGAGGTGCCGGTCCCGAAGATCGAGGCCATCTTGTTGGTCGCCAGGATCTGCGCCGGGGCTGCCGTCGGGAACGCCAGCAGGAGTACCGGCAGTTGCACGAGGCCGCCGCCGCCGACCACGGCGTCGATCCAGCCCGCCGCCAGCGCTGCCAGGGCGAGCAGGGCCAGCACGGCCAGGGTCGCCTCGGGGGTGGGCGCCGCGGCCGTCGTCATCGAGCCGTCATCGGCCCGTGGCCGCCCGGGCGGTGCGGGTCCGATGGCTCCACACCATGGCCGCGATGAGCGAGAGCACCGCCAGGCTCACCGAGATGATGGCCGGCACCCACAGCGAGACCGTCGCGCCGGTGGCCGCCAGGACGACGAGTGTGGTCGTGCCGGGCACGACTCCGAGCGCGGTGCCCAGCACGTAGTGGCGCAGCCGCATCGCGGTGACCCCACAGGCGTAGTTGAGCACGGTGAACGGCAACAGCGGCACGAGCCTGACCAGCAGCGCCGCCAGCGCTCCACGACGGCGCACCACGGCGTCCACGCGCACCAGGTGGTCGTGGGCGAATCGGTCGACCACGTCCCGGCCGAGCAGGCGCGCGATCGCGTAGGAGAGCACCGCGCCCGCGGTGGCCCCGGCCAGGGCCAGCGGCAGGCCCCAGGCGATGCCGAACGCGACCCCCGCCACCGCGCTCAGCACGCTCTTGGGCAGGGGCATCGGCACGGCCAGCACGTAGCCGGCCCAGAACACCAGCGGGGCCAGCGGGCCCAGGCCGAGCACCCACGTGCGCAGGGCCTGAACATCGGGCAGCTCGACGGTCAGCGCGGCGAGGACCAGCAGCGCGAGGATGACCAGCAGCGCGACGATCCGGACGCGCATCGCCGCAGTCACCGACCGCCCCAGGAATCGATGTGTCCGAGGACATCGATCAGCCGATGGGCGAGGGCATCCGGGGTGACCTCGATCGGGACATGTTGTGCGGCGGGGATGGAGGAGTGCGGCACGAGGATCGCGCGCATGCCGGCCCGCTGTGCGCCGTGGACGTCCTCGAACGGACGGTCGCCGACGTAGACGCACCTCTCCGGCTCGTCGACGCCGACCGCCGCCATCGCGGCGCGGAACGCCTCACGGTGCGGTTTGGTGTGTTCGATCTCGGAGGTGTAGACGGACCCGTCGATCAGCTCCAGCACGCCGTCCCGGGCGAAGACCCGATCGTGGTACTCGCGGGACCAGATGGTGTTGGACAGCACCCCGACCCGCAGCCCTCGTTCGCGCAGACCGGAGAACAGCGCCGGCACATCGGGGTCTGTGTAGGTGTGCGGTTCCCAGAACTCCTCGTAGGCGGTCAGGGCGGCGTCGTGCCCGGGATGGTCGGAGTCGACGCCGGCACGGGCCAGCACCTCGGACAGGCGCGCGCTGCCACCGTCGCCGTGCACCCGTGCCAAGGCCTCCTGCTCGGCCGCCAGGATGCGCCCCACGAGCTGCTCGGCGTGGTCGGAGCGGCCGGCGTAGACGGTGGCGTAGACCCGCCACTGCTCGGCGACGTCGATGGTGTGCCACGGGGTCAGGGTGCCGCCCCAGTCGAAGATGACGGCGCGGGGGGGCCCGACCGCGGACGGTCCGCTCACCCGCCCACGACCTCCGCGATCCGCTGCACGGCCGTTTCCACCGGCACCGCGGTGCGCTCGCCGCTGCGCCGGTCCTTGATCTCGATGGTGCCCTCGGCCAGGCCCTTGCCGACCACGACGATGGTGGGTACCCCGATGAGTTCGGCGTCCTTGAACTTCACCCCGGGCGAGACCCTGCGCCGGTCGTCGAGGATCACGCCGACCCCCGCTGTGACCAGGTCGGCGGCCAGGCGTTCCGCGGCGGCGTGCACCGTCTCGTCCTTGCCGGCCGCGACCAGATGGACGTCGGCCGGGGACACCTCGCGCGGCCAGCACAGCCCCTGCTCGTCGTGGGTCGACTCCACGATCGCGGCGACGGCCCGGGAGACGCCGATCCCGTAGGAGCCCATGGTGACCGTGACCAGTCTGCTGTTCTCGTCCAGGACCTGCAGCCCCAGGGCGTCGGCATACTTGCGGCCGAGTTGGAAGATGTGTCCGATCTCGATGCCGCGGGCGCTGCGCAGGGTCCCGCCGCACACCGGGCAGACGTCACCGTCGCGTACCTCGGCGGCCTCGATCACGCCGTCGCCGGTGAAGTCGCGCCCCGCCACGAGGTCGAAGACGTGTCTGCCGGGCACGTCCGCACCGGTGACCCAGGCGGTGCCCGCCACCACACGGGGGTCGAGCAGGTACCGGATACCGCTGGAGTTCTTCTCCCCCAGCACGCCAGGGCCGATGTAGCCCTTGGCCAGCATCGGATACCGGGCGAAGTCGGCCTCCTCGAAGGCGGCGACCTCGGCCGGTGCCACGGCCGCCTCCAGCCGCTTGACGTCGACCTCGCGGTCACCGGGCAGCCCGATGCACAGGGGTTCGCGCCTGCCGTCCGGTGCCACCAGCATGACGACGACGTTCTTGAGCGTGTCGGCGGCCGTCCAGACCGCGCCGTCGGCACGCGGATGCGCGGCGTTGGCGGTGGCCACCAGGGTGTCGATGGTGGGCGTGTCGGGGGTGTCCTCGACGTGCGCGGCGGGCACGCCGTCCCAGTCGCGGGCCGGCGGGACCGGGGTGGCGACCGCCTCGACGTTGGCCGCGTAGTCGCAGTCCTCGCAGCGCACGAAGGTGTCCTCGCCGACCTCGGTGGGCTGCAGGAACTCCTCGCTCTTGGACCCGCCCATGGCCCCGGACATCGCCGAGACGATCACGTAGTCCAGGCCGAGCCGGTCGAAGGTCTTGATGTAGGCGTCGCGGTGCTTGGCGTAGGAGACCTCCAGGCCCGCGTCGTCCACGTCGAAGGAGTAGGAGTCCTTCATCACGAACTCGCGCCCGCGCAGGATCCCCGCCCTGGGCCGCGCCTCGTCGCGATACTTGATCTGGATCTGGTAGAGGGACAGCGGAAGATCCTTGTAGGAGGAGTAGAGGTCCTTGACCAGGAGGGTGAACATCTCCTCGTGGGTCGGACCGAGCAGCATGTCGTTGCCGCGACGGTCCTTGAGCCGAAACAGGTTGTCGCCGTACTCCGTCCAGCGACCGGTCGACTCGTAGGGCTCGCGTGGCAGCAGCGCAGGGAAGTGGACCTCCTGGAAGCCCGCCGCGTTCATCTCCTCGCGCACCACGCGCTCGACGTTGCGGTAGGCGAGGTAGCCCAGCGGGAGCCAGGAGTAGATCCCGGGGGCGGCACGGCGGATGTAGCCCGCCCGAACCAGCAGCCTGTGGCTGGGGACCTCGGCGTCGGCCGGGTCGTCTCGCAGGGTGCGCAGGAACAGGGAGGACATCCGCAGCAGATCGCTCACCCTGGGCAGGATAGTCGTGCACTCACGCTCGGCCCGAACCCATTGATCCACGGCCCGGTGACGGCTCAGAACAGGATCGTGGCGAAGGTGCCGAGTTGGGTGAACCCGACCCGCTCGTACACCCGGACGGCGCGGGTGTTGTAGCCGTTGACGTACAGCGTGGTGACCGCGCCGAGCCGGCGCCGGCAGTGCTCGACCACGGCGGCCATACCGGGGGCGGCCAGCCCGGTGCCCCGCCACAGCGGGTTCACCCACACCCCCTGCACCTGCACGGCGCGCGGCGAGGTCGAACCCAGTTCGGCCTTGAACGCCACCTGTCGCCCGGTGGGGGTCGACTCGACGCGGGCCAACGATCGTCCGGCCAGGATCAGGGTGCTCACCTGGGACCGGTAGAGGGAACCGCCGTCCCCGGCGACCGGTGAGTAGCCCACCTCCTCGGTGAACATCGCCACGCAGGCCGGCAGCACGACGTCCAGATCCTCATGCCGGGTCGGACGCACCAGCGGATCGGGATCGATCAGGGGCGGGCCCTCGATCGCCATCAGCGGCTGATCGGCGCGGACGTCACGCCCGGGTCCCCAGTCCCGCGACAGCTTCGACCACATCCGCAGCACGGCCGGGGCCGGGCCGACGATGGACGAACAGTGTCGGCCGACCCGACGGGCCCTGGCCGCGAAGGCGTCGGCGGCGTCCGGGCTCGCCTGGACCGGGATCAGGTTCGCGCCGGACCAGCACAGGGAGGCCAGGCGGCCGGCGTCGTAGTAGCCCCACAGTTCGCCGCCACCGGCACGGGTGATCCCGTGGTTGAACAACCGGGCCGCGACGAAGACGTTGGCCAGGGGGTCCTGGTCGCAGACCGCGAGCGCCTCAGCGAGGTCTGCGCGCCCCAGGACCCGCAGTGAGGACCGCACCACGGGCTGCATCCTTCCGCCCGGCCGTTTCCCCCGTCCACCTCGACTCAGGGAGCGGGCCGCTCGGCCGCGGCGCCGTCCGCCGCGTCGTCGGCATCGGTCATGGTCTCGGCGATGCGCATCGCGTGCTCGATGAGGGTCTCGACGATCTTGGACTCCGGGACGGTCTCGACGACCTCGCCCTTGACGAAGATCTGGCCCTTGCCGTTGCCGGAGGCGACGCCGAGGTCGGCCTCGCGGGCCTCGCCGGGGCCGTTCACGACGCAGCCCATCACCGCCACCCGCAGGGGGATGTCCATGCCGTCCAGCGCCGCGTGCACCTGGTCGGCCAGCTTGTAGACGTCGACCTGGGCCCGCCCGCAACTCGGGCAGGAGACGATCTCGAGCTTGCGGGGGCGCAGGTTCAGTGACTGCAGGATCTGGATGCCGACCTTGACCTCCTCCACCGGCGGCGCCGACAGGGAGACCCGGATGGTGTCGCCGATGCCGCGGGACAGCAGCGCCCCGAAGGCGACGGAGGACTTGATCGTGCCCTGGAAGGCCGGGCCGGCCTCGGTGACGCCCAGGTGCAGCGGCCAGCGGCCGCGCTCGGCCAACAGCTCGTAGGCGCGGACCATCACGACCGGGTCGTTGTGCTTGACACTGATCTTGAAATCGTGGAAGTCGTGCTCCTCGAACAGGCTCGCCTCCCAGACCGCCGACTCGACCAGGGCCTCGGGCGTGGCCTTGCCGTACTTCGCCAGCAGACGCTTGTCGAGGGAGCCGGCGTTGACGCCGATCCGGATCGAGACCCCGGCGTCGCGCGCGGCGGCGGCGATCTGCTTGACCTGGTCGTCGAACTGGCGGATGTTGCCGGGGTTGACCCGCACCGCCGCGCACCCGGCGTCGATCGCCGAGTAGACGTACTTGGGCTGGAAGTGGATGTCGGCGATCACCGGGATCTGCGACTTGCGCGCGATGGCCGGCAGCGCGTCGGCGTCGTCCTGGCTCGGGCACGCCACCCTGACGATGTCGCAGCCCGCCGCTGTGAGCTCGGCGATCTGCTGCAGGGTGGCGTCGATGTCCGTGGTCGGCGTGGTGGTCATCGACTGCACACTGATCGGGGCATCGCCGCCGACCGCCACCTTGCCGACGTGGATCTGGCGGGTGTCCCGCCGTGGGCTCAGCACCGGCGCGGGCTCGGCGGGCGCCGCGGTGGGCATCCCCAGGTTGACCGACATGAGCGTTCGGACCTCCATCACCTAACTGTCAGCCAGCACCCTAGGCCAGCACCTCGAAACCCGCGCCTCGGTAGCGGAGCGTCACACGTCCTGCCACCGTGTGCGGGATTGCGCTCACCCCGGTCGAGCACGGCGTGACGTCACGCTCAATAGACGAGCGCATCGTCACGTCGTGCCCATGATTTGGGGGTCAGCCCGTCAGCCGGATCGGCTTGACGATGTCGGCGTAGATCAGCAGCACCGACATCACGATCAGCATCGAGCCCACCGCATAGGCCAGGGGGAGCGCCCGGGCGACGTCGACCGGGCCGGGGTCGGGACGACGACGCAGCCGGGCCACCTGGCGGCGCAGGCCCTCCCAGAGCGCCCCGGCGACGTGGCCGCCGTCGAGGGGGAGCAGCGGGATCATGTTGAACACGAACAAGGCCATGTTCAGCGACGCGATGATGGACAGCCAGAAGGCGATCTTGTCGGACCAGCCGATCGACTGCTCAGCGGTCCCGGCCGCTCCCCCGACCTCACCGGCCAGCCGGCCGACCCCGACGATGCTGATCGGGCCGTTGAGGTCGCGCTCGCCGGAGCCGAAGGCGGCCTGGGCGACACCGACCATCTTCTCCGGGATCTTCAGGACCACCCCGGCCGTACCGGACAGGGTCTGGCCGACGACGCCCGGGACGGCGCTCAGCGGCTGCGGTTCCCGGCCCACCTCGGGGCTCACCCCGAGGAAGCCGACCTGAGTGGTCAGGTAGGCGCCGTCCTCACCGGTGACCGGGTTGCCGGCGTCGTCGAGGACGTAGCGGGTGTCGATCATGGGGGTGACCGTGGAGGACACCCGCTCCCCCGCCCGCTCGACGGTCACGTCGACCGTCTTGCCGCCGTTGGCCCGGATGGCGTCACGCATCTGGTCCCACGAGGTGATCTGAGCGCCGGCGAAGGCCACGATCCGGTCCCCGGGCAGCAGACCTGCGGCCGCCGCCGGCGCCTGCGGGTCGGCGGCGGTGCAGGTCTCACGCTGCGGCGTGGCCGCGTCCGTCGAGACCGGGACCACGCACTGCGACACCGAGCTGATCGTTGTGGTGAGCCCGCTCGTGCCGTAGACCGTGACCAGCCCGGTCAGCAGGAAGACGGCGATCAGCAGGTTCATGGCCGGCCCGCCCAGCATCACCACGATGCGCTTGGGCACCGAACGCTGGTAGAAGAGCCGGTCGGCGTCCTCGGGACCGATCTCGCGCTGCACGTCCTCTCGGGCGGCGTCGATGAGGGCGCCGAGCCGTCCGGTGCTGTCCGCCCGGGCCGCCTGGCCCGGCTTGGGCGGGAACATGCCGAGCATCCGGACGTAGCCGCCCAGCGGGATGGCCTTGACGCCGTACTCGGTCTCCCCGAAACGGCGCGACCACAGGGTCGGGCCGAAGCCGATGAAGTACTGGCTGCACCTGATGCCGAACCGCTTCGCGGGGGCGAGGTGACCGATCTCGTGCAGGCCGATGGACAGCGGCACCCCGATCCCGATGACCACGAGCCACCCGAGGAGGTTGCCGACCACTGCGCTGTCGATCACGAAGCAGCGTCCCTCTCTGCCGCCACGATGGCGGCCCGTTCACGTGCCCAGCCGTCGGCGGCGAGCACACCGTCCAGATCAACGCCCTGGACGGCGAGGTGTTCCCCGACCACTTGGGCGACCACGTCGAGGATGTCGGTGAAACCGAGCCGTCCGGCCAGGAACGCCTCCACGCACACCTCGTTGGCGGCGTTGTACACGGCAGGATACGTTCCGCCGTCCGAGGCCACCTGACGGGCCAGCCCGACCGCCGGGAAGGCCTCGTCGTCCAGGGGGAAGAACTCCCAGGTGGCCGCCGTGGTGATGTCCACCGGTGCGGCCGCGCCGGGCACCCTGGCAGGCCAGCCGAGGGCCAGCGCGATCGGCAGGCGCATGTCCGGCGGGGAGCACTGGGCGATACAGGAGCCGTCGACGAACTCCACCCAGGAGTGCACGATCGACTGCGGGTGGACCACGACCGCGATCCGGTCCAGCGGCACGTCGAAGAGCAGGTGGGCCTCGATGAGTTCCAGGCCCTTGTTGACCAACGTGGCCGAGTTGGTGGTGATCACCGGCCCCATCGACCAGGTCGGGTGAGCCAGGGCCTGCTCGGCGGTCACCTCGCGCAGGGCCTCGGCGGACCATCCCCGGAACGGGCCGCCGCTGGCGGTGAGCACCAGGCGAGCGACCTCGGACGGCGCGCCCGCCCGCAGGCACTGCGCCAGCGCCGAGTGCTCGGAGTCGACCGGCACGATCTGCCCGGGGGACGCCGCGGCCCGCACCAGATCGCCCCCGATGATCAGCGACTCCTTGTTGGCCAGGGCCAGGGTGGAGCCGGCCGCCAGCGCGGCCAGGGTGGGCCGCAGCCCGATGGCGCCCGTCATCCCGTTCAGGACGACGTCCGCGCCGCAGGCCGCGAGCTCCTCGGCGCCGCTCCGGGCCCGGTCAGGATCCGGACGGCGCCCGCGCCCGCGGTCGGCCAGAGCCGACGCCAGCGCGCGGTTCCGCCCCGGGCTCGGCCACCGCCACCGCCTGGACGCCCAGGGCCGCCGCCTGGTCGGCGAGCAGGTCGACCCGACCACCGCCGGCGGCCAGGGCGACGATCCGGAACCGGTCGGGGTTGGCCTGCACGACGTCGACGGCCTGGGTACCGATCGAGCCGGTGGACCCGAGCAGGGCGATCGAGCGCCGGTCAGCTGGAGGTGGCACGCCCGGGACGCTACCCGAGGCCCGATCGCGGCACGAACGGCCTGAAGGGCGGGGGCCGGTCAGTGGTGTTGCGGGAACCCGAGGTTCAGCCCGCCGTGGCTCGGGTCGAGCCAGCGCGAGGTGACGACCTTGCCACGGGTGAAGAAGTGCACACCCTCCATGCCGTGGGCGTGGCTGTCGCCGAACAGCGAGTTCTTCCACCCCCCGAAGGAGTAGTAGGCCATCGGCACCGGGATCGGCACATTGATGCCGATCATGCCGACCTCGACCTCGTACTGGAAGCGACGGGCGGCGCCGCCGTCGTTGGTGAAGATCGCGGTGCCGTTGCCGTACGGGTTGGAGTTGATCAGCTCGAGGGCCGCCGCGTAGCTCGGGACCCGGACCACGGACAGCACCGGGCCGAAGATCTCGTCGGTGTAGCAGGACATCTCGGGGGTCACCGCGTCGATCAGGGTGGGGCCGAGGAAGAACCCGTCGCCGTCGGCGTCGAACTCGCCGGCCCGCCCGTCGACCTCGATGGTGGCGCCCTGCTGGGCGCCGGCGTCGATGTAGGAGGCGACCTTGTCCCGGTGCTCGCGGGTCACCAACGGCCCCATGTCGACCTCCCGGGTGCCGTCACCGGTGCGCAGCCGGGCGATCCGCTCCTTGATCTTGGGGATCAGCTCATCACCCACCGGGTCGACGGCGAGCAGCGCGGAGATGGCCATGCAGCGCTCCCCGGCGGAGCCGTAGCCGGCGTTGACCGCCTGGTCGGCAGCCAGGTCGAGGTCGGCGTCCGGCAGGACGACCATGTGGTTCTTCGCCCCGCCGAGCGCCTGGACCCGCTTGCCGTGCTGCGTGCCGGTCTCGTAGACGTACTTCGCGATCGGGGTCGAGCCGACGAAGGAGACCGACTTGATGTCCGGGTGGCGCAGCAGCCGGTCGACCGCCTCCTTGTCGCCGTGGACCACGTTGAGCACCCCCGGGGGAAGGCCCGCATCGACGAACGCCTTGGCGATCAGGTTCGCCGCGGTCGGGTCCTTCTCGCTGGGCTTGAGCACCACGGCGTTGCCGCAGGCGATCGCGATCGGGAGGAACCACAGCGGGACCATCGAGGGGAAGTTGAACGGGGAGATGATCGCGGTCACACCGAGCGGCTGACGGATGGAGTACACGTCGACGCCGCGCGAGACCTGCTCGCTGAACCCGCCCTTGAGCAGGTGCGGGATGCCACAGGCGAACTCGACGACCTCGAGGCCGCGCTGCAGTTCGCCGGCCGCGTCGGAGAGCACCTTGCCGTGCTCGGCGGTGATCGCCGCGGCGATCTCGTCGCTGCGCTGGACCAGGAGGTCGCGGGCCGTGAAGAGCACCTTGGCCCGGGCCGACAGCGAGGAGTGACGCCACTCGGCGGCGGCGGTCGCCGCCGAGGCGACGACCGAGTCGACGTCCTCGGTGCTGGCGAAGCGGACGACCGCCTGCTGCTCACCGGTGGCGGGGTTGAAGACGGGCCCGGACCGGTCCCCGGTCCCGGCGAAGGGCTTTCCGTCGACGAAGTGGCTGATCTCGCGCAGGGCGGTGGAGGAAGTCATGACTCCAGTGTGGCGCATTCCGAGAGTTTGTAAAGACATACTGTCTTAATTTTGCGCTCCAGCCCCACTCAGGAATCGAAACCCAGGCCGAGGCGGTCGAGCATGCGCAACCATGCGTTGCGTCGTCCATCGCTCTGATCGGCCCCGGCGAGGCTGAGCCTGGTGGCCTGGATCCCTGCCCAACGCAGACCATGCCGGCGAACGCCCTCTGCCAGAAGGCGGTGAACCGGGTACAGGTGTCGATCGCACCGCCCCAGGCGTGGGTGAGAGTCCGTCAGCCGGTCCTGCCCCGGAGCCCGCGATCGAGCCAGGAGGGGCATCGGGCCTCGATGAGCCTGGCGGCCGGGCCCACCGGTAGCGGCGGGCTTGACCGGGTGCGTGAGTGGGTGGGGCAGGTGGGTTCCGTCCGGAGCGTGTTGACCGGAGGGTGTTGACTGGGACGGCGCGCGGCAACGTGGGTGCACCTGCCGACTGCCATCGTCGAACGAAGAGGGAGACATGACCATCAAGGACGTCGGGCCGCAGCCTCAGAGCTTCGCCCTCGAGAAGGCGACGCTCGAGAACACCAGCTACCGCGCCGTCGCGTGGTCAGGGAAGTATCTCCAGCTGACCCTCATGTCGATTCCGGTCGGTGAGGACATCGGCCTCGAGGCACACCCGGAGACCGACCAGTTCCTGCGGCTCGACGCGGGCCGGGGCCGAGTACAGATGGGCCCCACCAAGGACCAGCTCGACGTCGACCAGGAGGTCACGGACGGCTGGGCGATCTTCGTACCCGCCGGCACGTGGCACAACGTCACCAACATCGGTGACGAGCCCATGCAGCTCTATGCCGTCTACGCGCCGGTCCATCATGCGTCGGGCAAGATCCACACCACGGCAGCCGACGCGCAGCGCGACGAGGAGTCCGGCGCGGACGAGCCGCCGAGCTGGTCGGTCCAGCCAGCCCGGGAAGCACCGGACGAGCACGCCTGACCGGGAGGGCGTGGACCGAAGCGGCGGTCGATAGGCTGAGGTCATGGCCGTCACGTCCACCATGGTTCCGGTGAGGTCGCCGCTGCCGGCCTTCTCACTGCCCGACCTCACCGGCGCCACCGTGTCGAGCGAGTCGTTCGCCGGGAAGTCGCTGCTGGTGGCGTTCCTGTGCAACCACTGCCCGTACGTCAAGCATGTCGAACGAGGATTCGCCGAGTTGGTTGGGCGACACCCGGACCTGAGCGTCGTGGGAATCTGCACCAACGACGCCGCAACGTACGCGGACGACGCGCCGGCCGGACTGGCCGAGCAGGCAGCTCGGGCGGGCTGGGCCTTTCCCTACCTGATCGATGAGTCCCAGGAGGTGGGCCATGCGTTCGGCGCCGCGTGCACCCCGGACTTCTTCCTGTACGACGCCGACGCCCGCCTCGCCTACCGCGGCGCGATGGACACCTCGACCCCGGGCAACGGCCTACCTGTGACCGGGGAGCTGCTCGACGACGCGATCAGCCAGGTGTTGGCGGGACAGGTCGTCCCCGAACCGCACCGGCCCAGCATGGGCTGTTCCATCAAGTGGCGTAACTGATCCGAACGCACCGGCGGGCCGCCCACGAGTGAGCGGCCCGCCGGGTCAGCCGGTTCTGGTCAGCCGGACGGATCGGTCTCCTCACCGGTGTCGACCAGCACGGCCAGGCAGGAGACCTCCTCATGGAACCGGCAGGTCCCGCTGAAGACCCCGGCCTGGCACCGGGCCAGCTCGTGGTCGAGCCGGTCGCCGTCCACGACGGGTCGCCCGCCCACGACCTAGTCACCGCCCGGGGTGCGAACCAGGTAGCCCTCATAGGCGAGCGTGCGCAGCAGGGGTAGCAGGTGACGCTGCCAATCAGGTCGGACGGCGATGCGGCGGCCACGGTTCACTATATGAAACCGGCCCCTTGCTGGACAGGCTCGCCGCGGCTTCCTGGCTGAAGACGGGTTCCACCGAGTGGAGGCCCGATGGCCCGCCGAGGCCCTGTCCCAGACACCGTTCCCGAGATCACCTGCGACGTCTCGGACGCCATCGGGAACGCCTTCGTGAGGTGATCGACCCCTGCTGTCAGGACCGCGGCATGCAGGTGATCCCTCAGTCCCGGGGAACCCGGCGCCAACGCATAACCTCACCCCCGCTGCGCTCGAACCCGGCGGGCCCGGCGGACGACGACCAGAGCTACCCGGAGAGGTGCCCCAGCCCGAACCGGTCGAGGGTGCGTGCCCACTGGCCCGCGGCCGCTGCGCGCGACCGCCTCGGAGCCGCCGTGGCGGGCGGCGCTGATCCCCGCCCAGCGCAGGGGTTCCGGGGGGAAGGGCGCCGGTCTGGTGCGCACCATGGCCAACCTGGTCCGTGTCGAGTCCAGTCGCTCGAGCAGGTCCAGGCCCACCTGTGCGCCGAATCGGCTCGCGCCCACGCCCTGCCCGCTGAATCCCTGGACGGCGCACACCTTGTCGTCGAAGGCGCGTTGCCAGAAGGCCGTGGACCGGGTGCAGACGTCGACGGCGCCTCCCCAGGCGTGGGTGAAGCGCAGACCGGTCAACTGCGGGAAGGTGGCGAAGAAGCGCTCGGCGAGCATCAGCTCGGTGGCCTCGTTCCGTGCCCGGCCCGCCGACAGATCGCCGCCGAAGTAGTACCGCGCGTCGTGACCGCCCCACACGATCCGCCCGTCGACGGTCAGCCGGTAGTGGTGCAGCCGGCCCGCCTCGCCGACGCCCTCCTCCCCCGACCAGCCGATCGCCGCCCGCTGGTCGGGCCGCAGCGGCTCGGTGACCAGAACGTGGTCCCACACCGGCACCACGTAGGGGCGCACCCGATGCAGCGGTGACGGGAACGCGCTGGTCGCCAGCAGCACCCGGCGGGCGCGCACGCTCGCCCGCACCGCCCGGGCGCCGTCCGGGCCGGTGCCGGTCACCTCGAGGCGGACCCGGTCGCCCTCGTCGGTCAGGGCGGTCACCCGGGTGCGCTCGTGCAGGACGGCGCCGGCCCGTTCGGCGACCTCGGCGAGGCCCCAGACCAGACCCGCCGGATTGAGCACCGCCGTGCCGCGCGGATCGCGCAGGCCGCCCAGGTAGGTCGGTGAGTCGAGCAGGGCCCGGGCCTGCCCGGCGTCCAGCAACTCGGTGTGATCCCCCACCGCCGCGCCCCGCTGGTGCGCCTGCGCGAGCTCACTCACCTGCCAGGGCCCGACCGCCATCGTCACCGACCCGGTGCGGCGGAAGTCGCAGTCGATCCCCTGGCTGAGCACGACGTCCTCGATCGCGTCGAGGTTGTCCCGGCCCATCCGGGCCAGGATCGACATCTCCTGGGGCCATCGGGCCAGTCCGTTGGTCAGGCCGTGGGTCAGGCTCGCGGAGCAGAATCCCGCGTTGCGCCCGCTGGCGGCCCAGCCGAGGTCGGCTGCCTCCAGCAACAGCGTGCTGCGTGCCGGGAACTGCTCGGCGGCCAGGTGTGCGGCCCAGAGCCCGGTCAACCCGCCGCCGACGATGGCCAGATCGACGTCGAGGTGGCCCTCGGGCTGCGGACGGCGCACCGGCGCCAGCGGCGTGTCGAGCCACAGCGGGACGTCGCTCACCCCGGACAGGGCCTGCCGTGCGGCCTCCTGGCTCCTGCCGTCGCGTCCTTGCGGATCCTCGCGCACGGTCAAACTCTCCCACTCCGACGACGACCGTCGCCAGGAAGGGCCGGCCCGTGGTCGCGCGGCCCGGTCACCGGCGCGGATCCGGGTCGACCGACACGCACCGTCACCGGCTGACCCGGCCGGACGCAGGCGAACGAACGGCTCGGCAGCGGCCGCCGTCACCCTCCTTGATCCCGGCGCGCCGTCGCCGACTGGCCCGATGAGCCGCCTCGGGGTCCTGCCGGGGCGGATGAGTCACAAGGGGTTGTCCGCCATGGTTCGCCGCATCGGCCGTCTTCGTCTGGGGCCGTTCGCCCTCATCCTCACCGGCACCCTCGCAGCGGCCCTGGCGCTGCCCACGGTGGACGCCGTCCCATCGCTGCCCGGTCCGGCCTCCCCGATGGCACCGGCCGTCGGCGCGGCGGCCGGGCCCAGGGTCCCGTCGGGCCTTCCGTCCGGGATCGAGTCCCTCGCCTCCTACCGCCAGCAGGCGTCCTGCGACCCGTCGTCCAAGCCCGGCTCGGTCAAGCTGGGCGACCTGCTGCGGGCCACCTACTCGGGCACCAGCTACAGCATCGGACGTGACTGCGGCGCGGACGGGATGGCCAGCGAGCACTACGAGGGCCGTGCGGTCGACTGGTTCGTCTCCAGGCGCAAGCCGGCCCAAGCCGCCCAGGCCGCCCAGCTGGTCACGTGGCTGCTCGCCACCGACGCCGCGGGCAACCAGTACGCCAACGCCCGCCGGCTGGGTGTGATGTACGTGATCTGGGACGACAAGATCTGGGGCTCCTACCGGGCGAACGAGGGTTGGCGGCCATACGGCACGTGTGCCGCCAAGCAGTCCAGCGCCTACGACACGTCCTGCCACCGCGACCACATCCACATCTCGCTGTCCTGGGCCGGGGCTATGGGCCGGACCTCGTTCTGGACCAAGCGGGTCGCCGCCGAGGACTTCGGCCCCTGCATCCCGACCGACCTCAACTGGGCGCCGGCCTACTCGACGCCCCGCACGCAGCCGTGTCCGAGCCGCTACCCGGTGAGCGCGCCGTCCGGGTCGTCGTCGACCGTGACCACGCTCTACCGCTACAGCGGGGCCACCATCGGCCCCGGCTCGCGCGGTCCGGTCGTCCGCGCCGTGCAGGCCGGCCTGGGCCTGACCGCGGACGGCGCCTACGGGTCGGGCACGTCGGCCGCGGTCGCCGCGCTGCAGCGCCGCAGCAGCCTGAGCGCGACCGGGCGGATGGACGCCGCGACCTGGCGCGCACTGCTGACCCGCCCCGCGGCACCCACGGTACCCGCGGCGCCGGCACCACCACCGAGCACTCCGGTGACCACGCCGACCGGCGGCTCGTCGAGCGTGGATCTGTCGCCGTACTCGGGCACCGTGCTCAAACCCGGATCGAGGGGCGCCGCGGTGCTGGCGCTGCAGAAGGCGCTGTCCGTCGCCGGGGCCAACGGCTACTTCGGCCCGAGCACCAAGACCGCCGTCATCACCTTCCAGAAGGCCCGCCGACTCACCCCGGACGGCATCGTCGGTCCGGCACACCTGGAAGGCCCTGATCGCCGCCCAGGCCCCCGCGGGCTCGCGCTCGGGCACCCCGTCCACGTCCCGGTCGAACGACCGGACGCCCATCACGACCGGCCTGCAGGCCTATGCCACGTCCGTGATCAAGCCCGGGTCGAAGGGCGCCGCGGTGCTGGCGCTGCAGAAGGCGCTGTCCGTCGCCGGGGCCAACGGCTACTTCGGCCCGAGCACCAAGACCGCCGTCATCACCTTCCAGAAGGCCCGCCGACTCACCCCGGACGGCATCGTCGGTCCCGCCACGTGGAAGGCCCTGATCGCCGCCCCGAGCACGTCGTCGTCGACCGGTTCATCCGCCGCCGATGCCCAGCTGAGCCGGTACTCGGGCACCCTGCTCAAGCCCGGGTCGAAGGGCGCCGCGGTCCTCGCGCTGCAGAAGGCGCTGTCCGTCGCCGGGGCCAACGGCTACTTCGGCCCGAGCACCAAGACCGCCGTCATCACCCTCCAGAAGGCCCGCCGACTCACCCCGGACGGCATCGTCGGTCCCGCCACCTGGAAGGCCCTGATCGCCGGGTAGCGCGCCGGCTAGCTGCCCCGGTGCAGAACGGAGGCGAGCGCGTCGAGCACGGAGGCGTCCTCGATGGTGCTCGGAACCACCGGGGTCTTGCCATCGGCGAGCTCCCGCATCGTCTTGCGCAGGATCTTGCCCGAGCGGGTCTTCGGCAGCGCCGCGACGACGTCGATGTCGCGCAGCGCCGCGACCGCACCGATCTGATCTCGCACCGACGACACCAGCTCGGAGCGCAGGCGCTCCGGGTCGACGTCCTGCCCGGCCTTGAGCACCACGAACCCGCGGGGCACCTGACCCTTGAGCGCGTCGTTGACCCCGATCACGGCGCACTCGGCCACCGCCGGATGCTGGGCGAGCACCGCCTCCATCGAACCGGTCGACAGCCGGTGACCGGCCACGTTGATCACGTCGTCGGTCCGGCCCATGACGTACACGTAGCCGTCGGCGTCCTTGTACCCGCCGTCCCCGGTCAGGTACCAGCCGGGGAAGGCGGACATGTAGCTGGAGACGTACCGATCGTCGTCGTTCCACAGGGTCGGCAGGCAGGCCGGCGGCAACGGCAGCCGGATGCAGATCGCGCCCTCGACGTCCGGGCCGGCCGGCTCGCCGTGCTCATCGAGGATCTGCACGTCGTACCCGGGAACGGGTACGGACGGCGAACCGGCCTTGATCGGCATCGGCTCCAGACCGCGCAGGTTGGCGCAGATCGGCCAGCCCGTCTCGGTCTGCCACCAGTTGTCCACCACCGGGATACCCAATGTCTGCGAGGCCCACTCGTAGGTGTCCGGGTCGAGGCGCTCCCCCGCCAGGAACAGGGTGCGAAGGCTGGAGATGTCGTACTTGCCCAGGTAGGCCGCCTGCGGGTCCTCCTTGCGGATCGCTCGGAAGGCGGTCGGCGCGGTGAACAGGGCGCTGATCCCGTACTCCGAGACCATGCGCCAGAAGGCGCCGGCGTCCGGGGTCCCGATCGGCTTGCCCTCGTAGACCACGGTCGTCGCACCGGCGAGAAGCGGGGCGTAGACGATGTAGGAGTGCCCCACGACCCAGCCCACGTCGCTGGCGGCCCAGAACACCTCGCCCGGCGCGATCCCGTACACGTTCGACATCGACCAGTGCAGGGCGACGGCGTGGCCGCCGTTGTCGCGCACGATGCCCTTCGGCTTCCCGGTCGTCCCGGACGTGTACAGGATGTAGAGCGGGTCCGTGGCGGCCACCTCCACCGGCTCCGCCGGATCGATGGCCGCACTCCTCATGGCCTGCGACCAGTCCACGTCGCGATCGCCCATGTCGGCCACGACCTGCTCACGCTGCAGGACGACGCACCGGTCCGGCTTGTGCTGGGCGGCCTCGATCGCCGCGTCGAGCATCGGCTTGTAGGGAATGGTCCGACTGGGCTCGATGCCACAGGAGGCCGACACGATGACCTTGGGCTCGGCGTCGTCGATCCGCACGGCGAGTTCGTTCGGGGCGAAGCCGCCGAAGACCACCGAATGGATCGCACCGAGCCGGGCGCAGGCCAGCATGGCGATCACCGCCTCGGGCACCATCGGCATGTAGATCACCACGCGGTCGCCCTTGTACACACCGAGGCTGCGCAGCACCCCGGCGAACTTGGCGACCTGCTCGAGCAGCCCGGCATAGGTGTAGGTGCGCTTGGTGTCGGTCACGGGCGAGTCGTAGATCAGCGCGGCCTGCTCGCCCCGACCGGCGATCACGTGCCGATCGAGGGCGTTGTAGCAGGTGTTGAGGCTCCCGTCGGGGAACCAGGCGTAGAACGGCGGACTGCCGGAGTCCAAGATCCGGGTGGGCCTGCGCATCCAGTCGATCCCGGTGGCCGCCTCCCCCCAGAAACCTTCGGGGTCGGTGATGCTGCGGCGGTAGGCCGCGGCGTAGGTCCCGGATCCGGACTGGTTGCTCGTCGAGTCAGCTCCATCGCTCATACCGGCATCGTGCCGAGCCGTTCGCCCGGGCGGAAGTGATGAAGGTCGCTGCTCGACTAACCGTCGTTCTGCAGCGGCGAGCGGGTCAGACCGTGGCGACGACGAGCAGTTCGACCACCCGGTCGAGGAACGCGTCGACCGAGGCCTCGTGATAGCCGCGCGAACCACGCCGGCTCTTGAACACCGCCAGCCGGACGGCGTCCGGGGCCAACGGTCGGCCGCTGGCGAAGGCGTCCTCGATCCGACGGCACAGATCGTCCACCTGGTCGACGTCGTAGGTCAGCTCCAGCCCGCTGCCCCGTGGGAAGCGTTGCCCGTCGGAGCGGGCCAGCTGGGAGCGCAGAGACTGCTCCTGGGTGCGCAACTGGCTCTGCCAGCCGGTGGCCCCGGCCCGTTCCTCGCCGCGGTGTTTCTCCCGGCGGGCGAAGGCGTCCTCGATGCGGTCGAGCGCGGCGTCCACGGCCTCGACGTCGTAGCCACCACGGACGAGGTCGAATCCCACGGTTCGCACGTGCCAGGAGGTCATCGCCCCCGCCCGGTTGCCGTCCTCGTAGGCGGACCGAGCCCTGGCCAGGAACGCCTCCACCTGCTCAGGGTCATACCCCTTGCTCAGTCGACCCGCGCGGGGAAACGTGTCGTTCACAGCGATGATTGTGCCAAAGCCTGGGCCGTGCGCGAACCCATGCTCCCTCCGGCGGCGCGCCGGGATCGGCATCGGCCGGTTGGACGCGGGCCCGATCGCCCGTCGAGCGCCGGTAATGCGCGTTTTCCTGCCCGAGACGTGGGCAT
This sequence comes from uncultured Actinomycetota bacterium, assembly GCA_963750395.1. Classification (GTDB taxonomy): domain Bacteria; phylum Actinomycetota; class Actinomycetes; order Actinomycetales; family Kineosporiaceae; genus JADJPO01. Next base: position 33,452 of record CAVVQM010000016.1, read on the forward strand.
CTGGGCACACCGAGGAGATCGCATCAGGTCGCCGCCGCCAGTTGTCCGCACGCACCGTCGATCTCACGCCCGCGTGTGTCGCGGACCGTGGTGGGGATCCCGGCCGAGCGCAGGGCGGCGACGAAGGCCTGCTCCACCTGCGGATCGCTGGCCGTCCAGCGCGATCCGGGCGTCGGGTTGAGCGGGATCGGGTTGACGTGAACCCACCCGGCACCGCGGGCGCGGAGCAGGTCGGCGAGCATCTCGGCCCGCCACCGCTGATCGTTCACGTCGCGGATGAGCGCGTACTCGATGCTCACCCGGCGGCCCGTGCGCTCGTAGTAGCGGTGGGCGGCATCGAGTGCCTCGGACACGGTGAACCGGGTGTTGATCGGCACCAGTTCGTCGCGCAGCGCGTCGTCCGGCGCGTGCAGCGACAACGCCAGGGTGAGCGCCAGCCCCTCGCCGGCGAACCGGTCGATGGCCGGGACCAGCCCCACGGTCGACATGGTCAGTCCGCGGGCGGACAGCCCCAGCCCCTCGGGCACGTCGGCGACCAGCGTCCGGACGGCGCGCACCGTGGCCGGGTAGTTGGCCAGCGCCTCGCCCATCCCCATGAAGACCACGTTGGAGACCCGGTCCCGATGCCCGGGGCGGGCGCCGGGCACCTCGCCGCGGGCGAGAGCCCTGGAGGCGGCCAGGACCTGCTCGACGATCTCGGCGCTGGACAGGTTGCGGGTCAGTCCCGCCTGACCGGTGGCGCAGAACGGGCAGGCCATGCCGCACCCGGCCTGGCTGGAGATGCACACGGTGACCCGGTCCGGATAGCGCATCAGGACGCTCTCGACCAGCGCCCCGTCGAAGAGCCGCCACACGCTCTTGACGGTCCGCCCGCCGTCGCAGTCCACCCGGCGCACCGGCTCGAGCAGCCGCGGCAGCATGGCCGCGACCAGATCCTGACGGGTCGCCGCGGGCAGATCGGTCATCTGCTCGGCGTCCTCGACGAAGCGCCCGAAGTAGTGCACCGAGAGCTGGCGCGCCCGGAACGGTTTCTCGCCCAGTTCCCGGGCCACCTCGGCCCGTTCGGGCAGGGTCAGGTCGGCGAGGTGGCGCGGAGGCCTGACGCGGCGCCGGGCGGGCGCACCGACGGAGATCGGGTCCGACATGTCAGGCCGGCACGAACATGCCGAGCAGCACGAACGCGACCGGCGCGCTCAGCAGCAGTGAGTCCAACCGGTCCATCATCCCGCCGTGTCCCGGCAGCACGCTGCTCATGTCCTTGACCCCGAGATCCCGCTTGATCAGCGACTCCGAAAGATCCCCGAGGGTCCCGGTGAGGGCGCTGGAGGCCCCGATCGCCGGTCCCGCCCACCACGGTCCGCCGAGCAGGGTGGCGACCGCGACCGAGGACATGATCATGCTCACCACGGCGGACCCGGCGAAGCCCTCCCAGGACTTCTTCGGGCTGACGCTGGGCGCCATCGGGTGGCGCCCGAACAGCACCCCCGCGGCGAAGCCGCCGACGTCGCTGGCGACCACGGCCGCGATGAAGACGAGCACCCGCATCGCGCCGTCCGGCTCCGAGAGCATCACGATCGCGAAGCCGGCCATGAACGGCACATAGGCCGAGATGAACAATCCGGCGGAGATGTCGCGCAGCGCCCCGTCCAGCCCGTCCACGAGGCGCCACAGCAGGATCCCGAAGGCCGTCGTGCCGAAGGCCACCAGGAGGGCCTGCTCCCGGCCGACGTAGGCCGACACGAGCATCCCGAGGGAGCCGACGACCAGGGGGATGACCGGAGCCTGGACCCGGTGGGAGGCGAACGCGCCGACCAGTTCCCAGACCGCCAGCACCACGGCCGCACTGACCAGCCCGACGAAGATCTCCTTGCGGAACAGCAGCGACCCGAGGACCGCCGCGGCCAGCACGACCCCGACGCCGATGGCCGCCGGCAGGTTACGCCCGGCGCGCCCGGTCGGCTCGCGGCCGTTGCGGCGCGATCGTCGTCCGGACGGGCCGGCTGCGGAGGCGTCCCCGACGGCTCCGGACCCGGTTGAGGGCCGGCCGCCCTGGTCACCGCCGTCGAACGTGACCGGCGCGTGATCGAGGGTGCGCCGCCCGTCCCGGCGCCGCGGCTGGGCCGCCGGCTGCCGGGCCGTCGGTCGCTGGGCCGTCGGGTGCTGGGCCGTCGGAAGAGGGGCCGTCGGATGCTGCGCCGGGGGGCTCGGATCGAGCTGGGAACGCCCGGAGATGCTCGGCGCCGGGCGGCCGCGGCCCGTGGGTTCCGCGTGGGCACTCGCCGAGGCCTCCGCCCGCCGCGCCTGCCGGCGGCTGGGCAGTCCGGAGCCCGGGCGGTCGGTGCTCATACCTCGAGGAGCTCGCTCTCCTTGTGTTTGAGCAGCTCGTCGATCGCCTCGACGTGCCGCTTGGTGACCTGCTCCAGCTCCTTCTCGGCGCGGTTGCCCTCGTCCTCGCCGGCCTCCCCGTCCTTGACGATCCGGTCCAGCTCCTCCTTGGCACGCCGGCGCACATTGCGCACGGAGACGCGGGCCTCCTCGGCCTTGTGCCGCGCGATCTTGATGTAGTCCCTGCGGCGTTCCTCGGTGAGCTGCGGCAGGATCACCCGGATCACGTGGCCGTCGTTCGAGGGATTCACCCCGAGATCGGAGTCGCGCAAGGCCTTCTCGACCGAGGCCATCGCGCCGCGATCGTAGGGGGTGATCAGCACGGTGCGGGCCTCGGGGATCTGGAACGAGGCCAGCTGCTGCAGCGGGGTGGCTGCGCCGTAGTAGTCGACGAGGAGCTTGTTGAACATCGCCGGGTTCGCCCGCCCGGTCCGGATGGCCGAGAAGTCACCCTTGGCCACCTCGACGGCCTTCTCCATCTTCTCCTCGGCATCGAGGAGGGTCTCGTCGATCACTGTCGCTCCTTCGTCAGGCCTGGGTCGGGACGCCGCGGCGGCGACCCTCATGGTCCTCCGGTCAGTCGGCGGTGACCAGCGTTCCGATTTTCTCACCTCGGACCGCCCGCACCACATTGCCCTCGCCCTCCATGCCGAAGACGATCATCGGCATCCGGTTCTCCCGGCACAGGGCGAAGGCGGTGGCATCGGCGACCTCGAGGTGACGGGCCAGCGCCTCCCCGTAGGTGATCTGATCGAACTTGGTCGCCGTCGGGTCGTGCCGCGGGTCGGCGGTGTACACCCCGTCCACGCCGTACTTGCCCATCAGGATCACCTCGCAATGGGTTTCCAGCGCCCGCTGGGCGGCCACGGTGTCGGTGGAGAAGAACGGCATGCCGGCGCCCGCCCCGAAGATCACGACGCGCCCCTTCTCGAGGTGCCGGATGGCGCGTCGGGGGATGTACGGCTCGGCCACCTGGCCCATCGTGATCGCCGTCTGGACCCGGGTGTCGATGCCCTCCTTCTCCAGGAAGTCCTGCAGCGCAAGGCAGTTCATGACGATTCCGAGCATCCCCATGTAGTCGGCGCGCGCGCGGTCCATGCCCCGCTGCTGCAGCTCTGCGCCGCGGAAGAAGTTCCCCCCGCCGATCACCATGGCCACCTGGACGCCGGAGTTGACCGTCTCGGCGACCTCGCGGGCGATGGCCCGTACGACGTCCGGGTCGAGGCCGACACGTCCGCCGCCGAACGCCTCACCGGAGAGCTTGAGCAGGACCCGTTTGTAGGCCGGGCCCCGTTCCGTGGCCTCGCTCACTTCATCGTTCCTCTCCCCCACGCCTCGGCGGGTTTCGGGTCGAGCGGACCGAGTCGGACGATCCTGGTGAGCGGACCGGGGACGACGACGGCTGCAGACCGATCAGGGCATGCGACGGTGATCAGGCACGCCACCTTGAACCGGGCGTAACCGGTGACGGTCACACCCGCCTCGGAGAGCAACTGCTTGAGCTCTTGGAGCTGTCCTTCGCGAAGGCTGCTCGAGCAGCACGTAGTCCTTGAAGAAGGCGTTGACCCGCCCTTCGACGATCTTCGGCAGTGCCTGCTCCGGCTTGCCCTCCTCGCGGGACTTCTCCTCGGCGATCCGGCGCTCCTCGGTGACCACCTCGGCCGGAACCGAGTCCCGGTCGAGGTAGCGCGGAGCCATCGCGGCGGCGTGCATGGCCACCTCGCGAGCGGCCTCGCCGGCGGCGTCCGCAGCGACCAGCACCCCGATCTGGGGCGGCAGGTCCGCCGTTGTCCGGTGCAGATAGCTGGCCACGTGCGGAGCCTCCAGCCGAGCCACGCCGGCGGATCTCGATCTTCTCGCCGATGGTCGCGTTGGCCTCGGTGATCAGCTCGGCGACCGTCTTGCCCGGCTCGGCCGGGGCCGCCAGAAGGGAGTCGACGTCGGCGGCCGACGAGGCGCACGGCCGCCTCGAGCACCTTGTCCGCCAGAAGCTGGAACCTCTCGCCCTTGGCCACGAAGTCGGTCTCGCAGTTGATCTCGATCATCGTGCCGACGCCCTCGCTCGACCTCCACGGCGACCAGGCCGTTGGAGGCGGTCCGGTCGGCCCGCTTCTCGGCGCTTGCCTGGCCCTTGACCCGAAGGAATTCGACGGCCTTGTCGAAGTCACCCCCGCTGGTCTCGAGCGCCTTCTTGCAGTCCATCATCCCGGCGCCGGTGAGGTCGCGCAGGCGCTTGACTTCGGCCGCGCTGATGCTTGCCATCTCGTGCAGACTCCTTCGTGGGTCAGCCGCGCAGGCGGCTGGGTGTGGGGGTGGGCAGGCAGTTCGCGAGGGCCGGTCAGGCCGGCGCCTCAGAGGTCGCCGGCTCGGGGTCCGGGGTCTCGGCGGGCACGTCGACAGCGGCCTCGACCGGTGACTCTTCGGGCACCTCGGCAGCGGCCTCGACCGGTGACTCGGCGGGCACGTCGACGGCGGTCTCGACCGGTGTCTCGGCGGGCACGTCGACGGCGGCCTCAACCGGTGACTCGGCGGGCACCTCGGGCGCCTTCTCGGGCGAGCCGGCGATCAGGTCACGCTCCCACTCGGGCAGAGGCTCGTCGACGACGGCACCGTTGGCGCTCCCGTCGGCCCCCGCGTCGCCGGTCTGCGAGCGCGACATCAGCCCGGCCGCGACGGCGTCGGCGACCACGCGGGTGAGCAGGGTGACCGAACGGATCGCGTCGTCGTTGCCCGGGATCTTGTAGTCGATCTCGTCCGGGTCGCAGTTGGTGTCCAGAATGGCCACCACCGGGATGCCGAGCTTGCGGGCCTCGTCGACGGCGAGGTGCTCCTTCTTGGTGTCGACGATCCACACCGCGCTGGGCACCTTCGCCATGTCGCGGATCCCGCCCAGGGTGCGCTCGAGCTTGTCCCGCTCGCGGCGCAGGACGAGCAGCTCCTTCTTGGTCATGCCCGACTTGGCGACGTCGTCGAAGTCGATCTCCTCGAGCTCCTTGAGCCGCTGCAGCCGCTTGTGCACGGTGGTGAAGTTGGTGAGCATGCCGCCCAGCCAGCGCTGGTTGACATAGGGCATGCCGACCCGGACCGCCTGCTCGGCGATCGGCTCCTGGGCCTGCTTCTTGGTGCCGACGAACAGGATGGTCCCGCCGTGGGCGACGGTCTCCTTGACGAAGGAGTAGGCGTTGTCGATGAACGACAGCGACTGCTGCAGGTCGATGATGTAGATGCCGTTGCGCTCGGTGAAGATGAACCGCTTCATCTTCGGGTTCCAGCGCCGGGTCTGGTGTCCGAAATGGACGCCGCTCTCGAGGAGCTGGCGCATGGTGACGACAGCCATGGTGAGGTTCTCCGTTGCTCGGTTCCGCACGCCGTCCGGGCGGACGGCGTTTCCTGGTGCCACGACGCATCGCACCGGGTCAGGGTCGAGACCCTTCTCCGGACCGAGCGGTGCGCCCCGACCGTGTGGTCGGCAGGTGGCACGGTGATGTCGGCCGGGTACCGGGACCCGACCGCACGGGCATCGTACGCGGGCGCGGTCGGTCGCTCCAAACGGACGGCGTGGGCGCCGCCGGGGGCGGGGCCGCGGAGGTCGGACGCCGGCGCTCCGGTCAGCCGGCCGGCGCGGGACCGGTCGTGCCTGCGCCGCGGGCGACCTCGCGGCGCGCCGTGACCAGGGACTCCTTCACCTCCTGGTCGCGGAGGCGACGCAGCAGGGCATCGGGCATCCCGGCGATGCTGAACAGTGCGGAGGCGACGGCCTGGTCGTAGCCGCACGTGATGATGGCCCCGGCGGTGGAGGTCAGACGACGGAAGGCCGTCGTGAGGCGGTCGGTCTCCTCCGGCGCCAGCCCGGACGCCGGCGCCGCGGCGGCGACCGTGCCCACCACGAAGTCGGTCATCGCCAGCATCATCGGGTTGGACACGCCCCGCACGACGTGCACCAGACCGACCATGGCCATCCAGGCGAAATAGTCCTCATCCAGCGGCTCGCCGACGGTGCGCCGCCACCAGTGCGACAGGGTCGCCTCACGCTCGGGTCGCTCATCGAGGGTGAACACCGCTGCCGTCGGCCCGTGCGCGTACAGGGTGTCGTAGAAGCCCTGGACGACGACCGTCTCCCACGACAGCAGCACGTCCCGATGACGGGCGATGGCGTCGGCGTCCCCCTGCGTGAACCGGGTGACCGGGGGCAGCTCGTCGAGGGCCTGCCGGGCCAACGCGTACATGGAGTCCATGTGATCGACCGGATCAGGGCAGGACGTGCCCGATGAGGGCCGAGGCCGCCCGGGCCTCGATCCGCATCAGACCGAGGTTGGAGTTCCTGGGTCCGGCGAGGACGAGGACGGCGGAACGGCCTGCCGCATAGACGACCAGGTAGCCGCTGTCACCGCGGACCACGGTCTCCTGCATGACGCCGAGCGCGGTGCGTTCGCTGATCCGCTTGCCCAACCCGGACGCGGTGGCCGCCATCGCCGCGATCCGCTCGGAGTCGGCTCTCCGGGAAGTCGTGACACAGCGAGAGGCCGTCCTCCGAGGCGATCATCACCCCGGTGAGCTCGGGGATCGCCTCGCGGATGTCACCGACCAACCGCGTCAGCTCCTCCTCCGTGCTCGCGCCGGGGCGGGTCAGTCGGTACGGGTGCACGGTCGCGGCCGGGCGGCTCGCCGACGCCTCGCCCGCGGCCCCGGGTTCGCCCCCGGCGCCGTCGGGCACGGGCGTCGGCCCCACAGCCGCCCGGGATCCCTCCCCGAGCGCCGGTTCCGGCGCGGCGTGAGTGACGACGTCAGCGGGCACCTCGGGTTCGCTCGTGCCCGCCTGAGCGGCTTTGAGCGGTCGACCACCCCACCAGCCATGACGGCTCTGCGCGGAGTCGTGTCCCCGCTGTTCGCGGTTGCCGGAGTCCATGTCGACCTTGTCCCTTCCACCACGTGCCGTCGGTGCCATCCGATGGTGCCTCATCCGAGGCCGCCTGGGGGGTCGATGGTCGGTCATCCGGCGACGGATCACCGACCGAGGCCCTCACTTTCGGTCGTCATTTCCGAATAGTCCGTTTACCACTGGGACTTTCGTCGCCCCATTAGCGACTTCATCAATTCGAGACTCATAGCTACACGTAGCATTCAACAGCGGAATTACCAGGGAGCAGTCACCGATTGTGAAGAATGCAGGGATTGTGGCCACTGACGAGGCCGGTCGCACACGCCGTGTGCTGGCGGGGTTCGGGCTGCTCCTGATCGCCGTCGGCCTCGTCGCCGGCGCCTCCTGGTGGTCGGCGGGCCGAGTCGAACGCGACCTGACGGGCCGGGCGTCGGTCGCCCTGGACGCGACGGGGCTCGAGGGTGCCGTGACCTTCGAGGGGCGTGACGCCACCCTGACCGGCACCGCCACCGACGTCCGGCAGGCGCGGCTGGCCACGGCCGTCGTCTCGGACATGTGGGGCGTCCGACAGGTCACCACCGACGTGAGCGTGGCGCCCACGCCCGCGCCCTCGCCTCCGCCCTCGCCTGCGCCGACGCCCACTCCCGCCGCATCCACGCCGGTGGTCATCTGGCCCGATGGAAGCGTCACCTTCGCCAGCGGGCGGGCCGACCTGAGCCCCACCGCCCGCGCCTACCTGGACCGGGTGAGCATCTATCTCCGGCAGACGCCGTCGATCGACGTCCTGATCACCGGCTACACCGACAGCGTCGGACCGATGGACCTCAACCGCGCCCTGTCCCGATACCGCGCCGACGTCGTCGCGGCCTATCTGGCCCAACGCGGAGTCGGCACCAGCCGGCTGCAGACCCAGGCCCTGGGCTCCGCAGCGCCGGTGACCTCCAACGACACCTCGACCGGGCGATCCGTGAACCGCCGTGTGGAACTCGTGTTCCAGGAGAGGAGCTGAGGAATTGTCCGGCTTCTTCTACCTCCTTTCCCAGATCGCTCTGGTGCTGGGGGTCTTCGTCGTCCTGTCCGTTCTCGCAGGGCACTACCTGTGGCCCTCCTCGCGTGGCCGGTCCGCGCGGGGGGCGAGCGGCGAGCACGTGCCCTTCGCCGAGGTCCACGAGCTGGAACGAGAGCTCACCGCCTCGCAGGCCACCGTCCAGGAGCTGCGCACCACGGTGACCACGATCACCGACCACAAGGACGCCGAGATGGGCCGGCTGGAGAGCCGGGCCATCCAGGCCATGGACTCGCTGATCGCCAGCCACGAGGAGCGCATCAGCGCGGTGCAGGAGCTGCTCGAGTCCGCCCGGGCGGAGGCACGCTCCCTGGAGCGCGACCTGGAGGCCGAGCGGCGCCACACGTTGCGGCTGCAGGCCGCGCTCGTGGAGCGTGACGAGGCGATCGAGAGGATCACCGCGGAGCTGCAGGACTGCACCGGGCAGAGGCGTGACGCCAACGGCAGAGCCAACGCGGCGCGCCCGCCCGACGACCCGCAAACCACGACCCGCAACCCGTAACCCGATAGCCGATAGCCGATAGCCGATAGCCGATAGCCCGATAACCCGTAACCCGTAACCCCGAGACCGTAGCCAAGGAGCACACGATGCTGAACCGCGCCGACCAGATCCACGCCATCCTCAAGCAGCTCGTCGAGAGTTCCTCCGAGATCGAGGGCGCGGCGCTGGTCACCGTGGACGGTCTTCCGCTGGCCTCGGTGCTGTCCGGCGGGGCCGACGAGGACCGCACGTCGGCGATGGCCGCGGCGATGCTGGCCATGGGCGAGCGCACCGTGGCCGAGCTCCAGCGCGGAACGCTGGAGCAGGTCTACGTCAAGGGCGACGGCGGGTACGTGCTGCTGATGCAGGCCGGGGCCGAGACCGTCCTGGAGACGATCTCCAGCTCCCACGGCCGACTCGGCCTGATCCTGTTCGAGATGAAGGACGCCGCCCGCGAGCTGGCGACGTTGGTCTGAGGCCGTGTCCGGCGACGATCGCGGCGGGACGCTGCGGACCACGCCTCTGGCCGACATGCGCCCGGAGGACGTCCTGGGCGAGAGCGAATCGGCTCGGTTGACGTACTTCGACGGCAGCTCCCGGCTGGTCCTGATCAGCGATCGCGAGACCTCCTTCCCGACGGGCGAGCTGATCGTGTCCCAGACGGACCGGGACGGCGTGATCACCATGTGCAACGACGCGTTCGTGCTCATGTCCGGGTACTCCAAGGGGGAGCTGATGGGCGCGCCGCACTCGATCCTGCGCCACCCGGACATGCCACGCGCCGCCTTCGCCGACCTGTGGGAGACCGTGAGCGCGGGTCGACGCTGGACCGGGTACGTCAAGAACCTGCGCAAGGACGGCGGCTTCTACTGGGTGTTCGCCACCGTCATTCCCAAGGTGCGCGCGGGCGAGGTCATCGGCCATACCTCGGTGCGACGCCAGCCGTCACGGCGCCGGGTCGAGGCGGCCGCGCAGCTGTACTCCTCGATGCGCGCAGACGAGTCGTCGGGGGCGAACGCCCGGTGACCTACCAGCTCGCGATCAGCCCCGACGTCCATGCCCGGGACCTGCCCGGCTGGTTCGTGCTCAACACCCGGCTGCAGCGCTTGCTCGGCCTCGGCATGCACGCGACCATCTACGACGACTTCGATGCTCTGCACGAGGCCTATTCCGGCGGCCGGGTCGATCTGGTCTACGCCAACGCCGCGGACACGGTTCGACTGGTACGTGACCACGGCTATCTGCCGGTCGCGATACCCCGCGAGGTCGCTGACGAGGCGGCCGTCGTCGTCGCGGACACCGGTCCGGCCACACTGGAGGATCTGCCCGAGAGATTGACGGTCGCGGCCACCAACGCGCCGGACGTCGAGCGGATCTGCCGCATCCTGCTCGAGCCCGCCGACCTGGGCCACGAGCAGATCGACATCATGATCCACCGCAACTACGTCCTGGTCGCCAAGGCCCTCCTGACCGGCACGGCGCAGGCGGGGTTCTTCCTGCGCAGGGCCTACGACGACCTCTCGGCGGTCACCCGGGCCGGGTTGCGCCCGCTGATCTCCAGCCAGATCTACGTCGTCACGCACTGCCTCCTGGTCAGCCCGGCCAGCGCCGCGGTGGTCGAGGGGTTGTGGACGGCCCTGAGCGCACTGGGCGATGACCCGGGGCAGGCGGAGCTACTGGCCAGTCTCGGCGTTCCTCGCGGCTGGCAGCGCACCACCGGCACCGAGGTCGAGTTCATGATCGACCTCATGGACGCGCTCGAGCAGTGACAACCCGCCGACCCCGCCCGACCACTCGGCGGCACCTCGCCGTCCGGACCCGTCGGCCCGCTCATCTAGCCTGACGGGATGCCGAAACCAGCCGCAGCCGAGGTGGACGCCGGCGGGCGTGCCGTCCGGGTCAGCAGTCCCGACCGGGTGATCTACCCGGCCACCGAACGCACGCCGGAGGTGACCAAGCTGATGGTCGCCCAGTACGTCGCCGACGTGGGCACGGCCTTGTTGCGCGCGGTGCGCGAGCGGCCGACGGCCCTGGAGCGCTGGCCCTCCGGGGTGCTGCCCGGTTTCCAGCTGGCCACCGGCCGGCCCGGCGAGGACGCCGACGCGTTCTACCAGAAGCGGGTTCCCAAGGGCGCTCCGGACTACCTGGAGACGGCCCGGATCACCTTTCCCTCCGGGCGCAGCGCCGAGGAGATCTGCCCGACCGAGGTCGCGGTACTCGTCTGGTGCGCGCACATGGGCACGATCACCTTCCACCCGTGGCCGGTGCGGCGCGCCGACCCCGATCGACCCGACGAACTGCGGATCGACCTGGACCCCCAGCCGGGAACGTCGTTCATCGACGCGGTCCGGGTGGCCGGCATCGCCCGGGAGCTCCTCGCGGAGGTGGGCCTGACCGGGTGGGCGAAGACCTCCGGCAAGGCCGGCGTCCACATCTACGTGCGGATCGAGCCACGCTGGGAGTTCGCGGAGGTTCGCCACGCCGCGATCGCCTTCGGCCGCGAACTGGCCCGCCGCGACGACCAGGTCACCGTGGCCTGGTGGAAGGAGGAACGCGGCGAACGGATCTTCGTCGACTACAACCAGAACTGCCGCGATCGCACCATCGCCTCGGCCTACTCGCTGCGTCCCGTGCCCGGAGCGCCGGTGTCCACTCCCCTGACCTGGGCGGATCTGGCCGAGCTGGTCGAACCGAGCGACCTGAACCTGTTCACCGTGCCGCAGCGGCTGACCGAGCACGGCGACCCCTGGGCCGGGATGGACGAGGCCGCGGGGTCACTCGAGCCGTTGCTGCAGATGTGGCGGTCGGATCGAGAGGCCGGCCTCGGCGAGCTGCCGTTCCCCCCGGACCATCCGAAGATGCCGGGCGAGCCGCCGCGGGTGCAACCGAGCAAGAAGGTCGCAGAACACTGGGACGCCGACGGCAATCGGATCGGCGACTGAGGTGGGGCGCCCCTCCGCCCCGACCTCCGGTTCGAGCCCACTGCCCCCGGGGCCGTGGCAGGACGTGGCCAGGGCCACCCGCCTGCTGGACGAGCGGGGTCGCCTGGCGGCCACGATATTCGCCGAGATGAGCGCCCTCGCGACGGCCACCGGCTCGGTGAACCTCGGCCAGGGCTTCCCGGACACCGACGGGCCGTCCGAGGTGCTCGAGGCGGCGGTGCGCGCCATCCGGGGCGGAGCCAACCAGTACCCACCCGGACGAGGCCGTCCCGAACTGCGCGCGGCCGTCGTCGCGCACCAGAGACGCTTCTACGACATCGACCTCGACCCGGATCGGCAGGTGCTGATCACCGTCGGGGCCACCGAGGGGATCGCGGCGGCGATCCTGGCGCTGTGCTCGCCGGGTGAGGAGGTCGTGATGCTGGAGCCGTACTTCGACTCCTACGCGGCCGTCGTCGCGCTGGCGGGCGCGGTCCGGCGGACCGTGCCGCTGCGCTTCCCGGACTTCGACCTGGACGTCGACGCCCTCGCGGACGCCGTGACGCCCCGAACGCGCGTGCTGCTGCTGAACTCCCCGCACAATCCGACCGGCCGAGTCCTCACCCGCGGCGAGCTGTCCGCGATCGCCGAGCTGGCCGTGGCGAACGACCTGGTCGTGGTCGCCGACGAGGTCTACGAGCATCTGACCTTCGACGGTGCCGAGCACGTGCCGATCGCGACCCTGCCGGGCATGGCGGAGCGAACCCTGACCGTCTCGTCGGCGGGCAAGACGTTCTCGGTGACCGGCTGGAAGATCGGCTGGATCACCGGACCGTCCGGGCTCGTCGACGCGGCGATGACGGTCAAGCAGTTCCTCAGCTACGTCTGCGCGGGACCGCTGCAACTGGCCGTCGCCGAGGGGCTCGGTCTGCCCGATGCGCTCTACAACGATCTGGTCCGGCGGCTGCAGGCCGGCAGGGACCAGCTGGTCGGCGGGCTGACCGGGGTCGGCCTGAGGGTGGCCCCGACCAGCGGCACATACTTCGTCATCGTCGATGCGGCACCCCTGGGTTTCGCCGACGGGGTCGAGTTCTGCCGGGTGCTGCCCGAGCGGGCCGGCGTGGTGGCCATCCCGGTGCGGGTCTTCTGCGACCTACCGGGCGCCGAGTCCCTGGTCCGTTTCGCGTTCTGTAAACGGCCCGAGGTGCTCGCCGACGCCGTCCATCGCCTGCGCCGGCTCTGACGCCCCGGGGCGGGCGCGGTGCGCCCCTCAGCCCAGCTCCGCCACGGCGCGTTCGGCCTCGCTCACCTGCGCCTGCGCGGCTCGCCGGGCCTGGACGGCGTCGCTGACCGCATCGAGCCGGGCCCGGTCCTCCGCCTCGGCCTCGGCGAGTTCGATGCGGGCGGACTCGACGCGGCGGCGAGCGGCGTCGGAGGCCGCGCGGGCGTCGTCCACGGCGGCGTCGGCCGCCGCGAGCGCCCGCCGTGACCTGGCCAACGCGAGTTCCGCGTGCCGTCGCGCGCCCTCGGCGCGGGCCTGCCGCTCGGCGTCCTCGGCGCGGGCCTGCAGCTCGGCGTCCTCGGCCGGCGACACCCCGGACGGCGCCCCCGCCGGCTCGGCCGAGCGCCCGCCCCGGATCACGGCCAGCGCGACACCGGTCCCGGTGCGGGCCACGGCATCGGCGACGTCGACGTCCCCGAACCCCGAGTACCGCAGGGCCCGGGTCAGCGTGCCGGAGGTGAACGCGGCCGTGGCCGCGGGGCTGGCCAGGGCCGCCACGGCGCTGTCACGTACCTCGGTCAGCGTCGCCGGGCTGAGCCGCTCACCGGCCTGCTCGGCATGCCGGGCGGCGGCGCGCACCACCTCGTTCAGCACTCGATCCCGCTCCGCGCGCAGGTCCTTGAGGGCCGCGGCGTCCAGCCGGGTCTGGGCCGAACGGAGCTCCCCGGCGAGCCGGCTCAGCGCCTGAATCGTCGGGGGGTCCCGGCGCACGAGGTGGTTGACCGCCCATGCGGCGACGGTCGGCTTGCGCAGGGCGCCGATCTCCCGTGCGGCCGCCCGGTCCCCGTCCTGGCGGGCGGCCCGGACCAGCGCGGTGCGGCGCCCGGTGAAGTCGGACGGCGCCGCCGCATAGAGCTCACCTGCGGCAATCACCACCCGCTGCTCGACCGCTGCGTCGTCTGGTGGTTCGGGACTCACGGGCCCCAGGCTAGACGCCCTCGCGACCCCGTCCTGGCAGACCGGGACGCGCGAACCCTCAGGCCCGGGTCGCGGCCCGGGCGGCGTCGCGCATCCGGTCCAGCACGGCCTCCTGCTCGGGCGTCGTGCCGCGGGAGGCCGCCGGGGCGATCCCGGTGGCATGCGCGATCAGCGGGATGTCGGGGCCGTCGCCGTCGGACACCCGAGCCATCGCCCAGCGCACGAAGACCGGCTCGGGGATCTCGGCGGTCTCGAGCAGGGTCACGTGTTCGTGGCGGCCGTCACGCTCGATCCTCTCGTAGAGGGATCGCACCGTCTGCTCCTCCCCCTCCAGGACCTGGACGAAGACATCGTCGATGATCAGCAGGGCACCACACAGGCCACGCTTCTTGTTGTTCGAACGGGCCTGGGTGAACAACTCACCGAGGGCAGCCCTGCGCTGATCCTGGCGGATCCGGCTGCGGCTGCGGTACATGAGTCGGATGATCGGCTCCGGGGCCGGCTCGACCATGGGCTCATCTCCCTGATTCGCACCTCTGAGCGGCGGGACGCCGCCGCGAGCGCCCTCATGGTCGCAACCCCACACCGATCGGCACGTCTCACTTTGCGACGCGCAGCGGCCCCCGGTGGGAGCGGCTCGAGATGAGGTCGTGGACACCGCGACCTCTCGTCCCCAGACGCCTGACCCGGCCCGGTGTCCACAGGTGGGGGCGCCGCACCCGAGGGAAGCCTCGGCCGACGCCCAGGCTCGGGGACATGGCCGTTCCTCGAATCTGCGTCGCCGTCGCCCTCGCGTCGGCCCTCCTCGTCCCGTCGCACCCGGCCCCGAGCGCCGCAGCCCTCGCTCCGGACGCGCCATCGCGGGGGCCCACCGCGGTGGTCGACTCACCTCCCACCGCGGTGGCGCCCGTCCCGGCGCCGGCGATCTCACCGGTGGACGGGGCAGGGTCGCAGGCCGCGGTGACGGCCCGGCCCGGCTGGAGCTGGCCCCTGGCGCCGCTCCCGCAGGTCATCTCCGCGTTCTCACCCGGGCCCTGGCGATGGTCGCCCGGTCACCGAGGGGTCGACCTCGCGGCCGTCACCGGGCAGCCGGTTCTGGCCGCGGGTGCGGGTGTGATCACGTTCGCGGCCGCCGTCGCCGGACGCGGCGTGGTCGTCGTCAGCCATCCGGGAGGGCTGCGCACCACCTACGAACCTGTGGCGAGCGACCTGCGACTGGGCACGGTCGTCCCGCTGGGCGCCCCCATCGGCACGATCGAGGCCGCGGGCTGGCACTGCGCCCCACGGGCATGCCTGCACTGGGGGCTCAAGCGCGGGCAGGCCTACCTCGATCCGCTGCTGCTGACCCGACGGCCGGCCCGGCCGGTGCTGCTGCCCCTGATCCGGTAGCCGACCCGGTCGCTCGATCCGATCCGCCGGGTCGGTCAGCCGACCTCGGCCATCTTCACCCGGAGCTGAAGCACGGCCTTGGTGTGCATCTGACAGATCCGGGACTCGGTGACACCGAGCACGCGGCCGATCTGGGCGAGGGTCAGGCCCTCGTAGTAGTAGAGGGTGATGACGATCTTCTCCCGTTCGGGAAGCTGGTTGATCGCCCGGGAGAGGATGAATTTGGTCTCCTCGGTCTCGAAGGCCGAGACCGGGTCGAGGGCCTTCGGATCCTCCAGGGTGTCGACCAGGGAGAGCTTGTCCCCCTTCTCCCCGCCCACGGTGAGCAGCTCGTCGAGCGCGACCACGTTGACGTAGGACACCTGGCTGAAGATCGCGTGGAGTTCGGGCAACGAGATCCCGAGCCGCTCGGCGACCTCCGGTTCCGAGGGCGCGCGGTGCAGTTCCGCCTCGAGCGAGGAGTAGGCGCGCTCCACCTCGCGGGCCTTGTAGCGGATCGAGCGCGGGATCCAGTCGATGGCCCGCAGCTCATCGATGATCGCCCCGCGGATCCGCGAGATGGCGTAGGTCTCGAACTTGATCGCCCGTTCGATGTCGAACTTCTCGATCGCGTCGATCAGCCCGAAGACCCCGTAGGAGACCAGGTCGGCCTGCTCGATGTTGGGCGGCAGGCCGACCCCGACGCGGCCGGCGACGTACTTCACGAGCGGGGAGTACTGCAGGATCAGCCGTTCCCGAAGAGCGAGATCGCCGCTGGCCTTGAAGTCCTCCCAGAGCCGGCGCAGGGCGGCCTCGTTGGCGGCGACCCGGTCCTCGTCGTCAACCGTGACCTTGTCGGCGACCACCCGTCGCCCCCCTTTCCCGGCCTCAGGCGCGCGGGTGGGCCTGACGGTGTCCGGCCCGCAGCCGCTCGACTGAGACGTGTGTGTAGATCTGCGTCGTTGACAGCGTAGCGTGACCGAGCAGTTCCTGAACGCTACGAAGGTCCGCGCCGCCGTCAAGAAGGTGAGTTGCCGCCGAATGGCGTAGTCCGTGCGGACCGATCCGCGGCGCGGACTCGACCGCCTCACTCAGTCTGCGCACCACCGCGCGCACCTGCCGCTGGTCCACCCGCCGCCCACGACGGCCGACGAAGAGGGCCCGGCCGGTGGTCTCGGGGCGGCCCGCGGCGTCCAGGACCACCGCGCGGTCCGAATCGAGCCATCGCCCCAGCACCCGGGCGGCGGGCACCCCGAACGGGACCACGCGCTCCTTGGCCCCCTTGCCGAGCACCCGGACGGCGCGCCGCTCGAGGTCCACCCCGTCGACGTCCAGGCCGGTGAGCTCACCCACCCGGATGCCCGTGGCATAGAGCAGCTCGACCATCGCGCGATCGCGCACGGCCATCGCCCGATGCACCGGAGCGTCCGCGCCCACCTCGGGCGCCCCCGTCACCCCGGCCCCGGTCCCGGCCGCGGCCAGATCCAGCAGCGTCTCGGCCTGATCCCGCCGCAGGACCGAGGGCAGCCGTTGACCGGTCTTCGGGGTCCGCAGCCGCGCACCGGCGTCCTGGGAGGCGCGACCGGTCCGGACCAGCCACCGGGTGAAGGACCGGGCGCTGGCCGCCCGCCGGGCGAGGGTGGTCCTGGCCAGGCCCGCTGCGGTCATCGCCGCGAGCCATGACCGCAGCAGCGCCAGATCCAGCTCGCCGGCGCCACGGCCCCGCTGCTGCGCGAACTCGAGCAGGGCGGTGACGTCCCCGAGGTAGGCACGGCGGGTGTGCTCCGATCGTCCCCGTTCGAGGACCAGATGGTCCTCGAACGCGGCCAGCAGCTCCCGATGCCCCTCGACGCCCATCGACCCACGGTGCGCGGGCAAACCCCCCGAGCTCAAGGCGACGCGCGGGTGGCCGGGCGTCGACCTCGTCAGCGCCGTCGCGGCACCCCCGCTCTGCGCCAGCGCCCGGCCTTCCCCTCGGCCAGGCCCCGGCCCAGCAGGTCGCCCAGGGCCGGCATCACCTGGACGACGGGCAGCCCGGCAGCCCGCGAGAGCCCCTCGGGCAACGCCCAGGACCGCAGCGGCAGGGCGTCCAGGACCAGCAGCTGCTCCGCCGTGAGTCCGTCGTGCACCCGACGCGGCACCTCCGGCAGGTCCAGGACCGGGCCGATCGGACCGATCAGTTCCAGTGCCTCGGCCGCGTCGCGTGACGCACACGGCGCCCTCCCGCAGCAGCCGATGACACCCCGCCGACATCGCCGACGTCACCGGGCCGGGCACGGCGCCGACCGGCCGCGCGAGGTCTGCGGCGTGCCGCGCCGTGCTCTGCGCACCGGAGCGCCAGCCCGCCTCGACCACCACGCACGCGCGGGTCAGGGCCGCGATCAACCGGTTGCGCTGCAGGAAGCGCCACCGGGTCGGCGCCGAGCCGGGAGGAACCTCGGTGAGCACCGCCCCGGTGCGGGCGATCTCCGCGAGCAGTTGCTCGTTCCCCCGCGGATAGAAGCGATCAACCCCGCAGGCCAGGACGGCGACCGTCGTCGACCCGGCCGCCAGTGCGGCCCGGTGGGCCTGGGCGTCGATGCCGTAGGCACCACCGGAGACCACCACCACCCCGGCGTCCGCGCACCCGACGGCGATCTGGCTGGTCACCTGGTGCCCGTACCCGGTCGAGGTGCGCGCCCCGACGAGGGCGAGAGACCGCGTGCCGACGTCGGCGAGGTCTGCACCGCCGCGCACCCACAGGCAGAAGGGGCGGTCCGGCCCGAGGTCGTCCAGGCCCTGCGGCCAGCCGGGATCACCCGGGATCACCAGGCTCCCGCCGAACCGTTCGACGGTGGCCAGATCGCGGCGCGGCTCGGTCGAGGTGAGCCGAACCCGCCACCGTTGGGCCCCCGGGCCGTCGAGGCCGTCGATCAACCGCTGCAGCGCCGGACCAGGCCCGAGCTCGGCCACCAAGCGGCGGGCGTCGAGGTCGCCGGGCTCGGCCAACCGGCTCCACGCCGCCCTCGCCAGCCGCTCGTCGCCGGCGTCGAACCAGGCTGACCAGGGTCGTGCGCTCACGCCGCCACCCGGCCCTGCCGGCGCATCGTCAGGGCGTTGTCGACATCCTGCTTGTGGGGGCGAGCACGCCCGGCCAGGTCGGCGGCCGTCCAGGCCACCCGTAGGGCCCGGTGATAGCCGCGCAGCGTCAGCCCCCCGCGGTCCAGGAGTTGATCGGCCGAGCCGCTCACGCTGGGCGGAAGCTTCAGGGTGGAGGTCAGGTAGGTGCCCGGCACCTCGGCGTTGCAGGTCCACGGAGTGTGCGCCAGGCGCGCCGCCTGCGCTCCCCGTGCCTGGGCGACCCTCGCCGCGACCGTGGCCGTGGACTCACCCCGCGCCCCGCAGACCAGATCGGCCCGCCCGACCGCGGCCACCTCGACCTGCAGATCGATCCGGTCCATCAGGGGACCGGACAGTCGCGCCAGATAGCGGCGTCGCACGGCGGGGCTGCAGGTGCAGTCGACGCCCTTGCCGGAGGACAGCCCACACGGGCACGGGTTGGCGGCGAGGACGAGCAGGAACCGCGCCGGGTAGCACGCCGATCCCGCCACCCGCTGCAGGCGCAGTTCTCCGCTCTCCAGAGGCTGGCGCAGGGTGTCCAGGGCCTTGGTCGTGAACTCGGTGGCCTCGTCGAGGAAGAGCACGCCGTTGTGGGCACGCGATGCGGCCCCCGGCCGGGGCAGACCGGAACCACCCCCGACCAGCGCCACGGTCGTGGTGGTGTGGTGCGGGTTCTCGAACGGGGGACGGCGCAGTAGCCCGGCCGCCGGGTCCAGGGTCCCGCACACCGAATGGATGGCGGTGACCTCCAGCGCAGCGGCGTCGGCGAGGTCCGGCAGGATGCCGGGGAGCCGCTCGGCGAGCATGGTCTTGCCCGCACCGGGCGGACCGATCAGCAGCATGTGATGGTTGCCGGCGGCCGCGGTCTCCAGGGCCAGCCGGGCCGGCAGCTGGCCCACGACGTCCGCCAGGTCGGGCGCCGCTCCCGGCGGACCCGGCGCCCGGGCCTGGCCCGGCCCCGCGCGCCCGGCCGGTAGGTACGTCACGTTCGCGGACGTCGTCGTCGGCACGGGCGGCACGGCGTCCCCCGAATGCAGGGCGATCACGTCGTCCAGGTGTGCGACACCCACGACCTCGGCGCCCGGCACCAGCGCCGCCTCGGCGGCGTTGCCGGCGGGCACGACGACCCGCGGGCGCCCGGCGCGCACCGCGGCAGCCACCGCCGGCAGCACCCCGCGCACCGCGCGGACCGTGCCGTCCAGGCCGAGTTCGCCCAGGTGCACCCGGTCGGCGACCGAGCCGGCCGGCACCCGCTCACAGGCGCTGAGCAGCGCCGCGGCGACGGCGAGGTCGAAGCCGGTACCCCTCTTGGGTAGGTCGGCCGGAGACAGGTTCACCGTGATCCGGCGTGAGGGCAGTGGGCACCGGGCGTTGGCCAGCGCGGCGCGCACCCGATCGCGGGACTCGAACAGCGATGTGTCCGGCAGCCCGACCAGGGCGAACGCCGGCAACCCGTTGGCCAGGTCGGCCTCGACGTCGACGAGGTGGCCCTCGAGCCCGACCAGCGCCACCGCCAGGCAGCGGCCGAGGGCCACTCAGACTCACCCCCCGCAGGTGCTCGAGCCGGGGGCCGCCGCGGCGCGGCACCGTCACCGCGACCACGTCGATGCGCACGTCGCGATAGCCCTGTTCGTGGGCGGACAACCAGGCGGCCGCCAGGCGCCGCAGCCGGGCGAGCTTGTCCGGCGTGACCGCGTCCAGCGCCGTGCCGGCGGACTGCGAACGGCGCGTCTTCACCTCGCACACGACCAGGCATCCGCCGTCCACGGCCACCACATCGAGTTCGCCGTAGCGGCAGCGCCAGCGACGGTCGAGGATCTGCATGCCCTGACCGATCAGGAATCGTGCGGCCACGCGCTCGCCGTAGTGTCCGAGCGCCTCCTTGGCGTGCATCTGACCACCTCCGGCGGCCAGCCAAGCCCAGGCCGCCGCCGGATGACCGCCGCTGATCGAGCGGGTGTGGACAGCGCCCCGCGGCCCGGTACTGGGGACGCGGGCTCGCTGATCCCGCGACCCCACGACCTCGCGGCGGTTCGCGGGGGACCTCAGACGGACAGGTCCCGGCGGCCGAACCCGAGCGCGCCGATCGCCACGAGCAGCGCGCTGATGCCGACCATGAGTGCGAGATCCGTCAGGTCCACCCCGTTGATCAGTGGCTTCGCACCGTTGAGCCATGTGAACGGTGAGTAGTCACGGACCCAGGCCATGCCCTCGACCTGGGGGATGATGCCACTCGCCGCGTATGCGAGAACGCCGCCGACCGCGCCCGACGCGAGCGCCACGCCGCGGCGGCCCGTCACCGCGCCCACGGCGAAGCTGATCGCGCCGAAGAGCACCGCGAACGCCGCCAGGTGAACGTGCATGGCGGCGAGCATGGCCGGCGGGATGCCGGAGAACTGCGCCGGACCGGCGATGATCATCATCACGGCCCAGAACACGACCACGATCAGCACCACGCTGGCGGTGAACGAGGCGAACCGTTGCAACGCCACCGAGGTGCGGCTGACCGGGTGGGCGAGCACCAGGTCAAGGGTGCCGGCCTCCTCGTCCCCGGCGATGATGCGGGCACCCGCGGCGACCGCGTAGACCAGCAGGAGGACGGCCACGACCAGCCCGTAGACGGTCGCGTCGAGGTACCCGGCGGCCGTCGAGATGCTCGTGTAGTTGATCGCCTCCAGCAGGGCCGCGGGATAGTTGTCGATCAGCTCCTGGATCGAGGGATCGTCGATCGTGGGCCAGAACGCCGCATATCCGCAGCCGGCGAGCACGATGGCCAGCGTCCAGCCGCCGATCCCGCGACGGGAGTCCCAGAGCCACTTCGTGAAGACGTTGCGAGTCATCGCTCGGCCCTATTCCCGGCCGGCGCCGGAGTCGTCGGCGTAACGGTGGAAGAAGTAGTCCTCGAGGTCCGGCTCCTGGCTGGTGATGCTCACGGTCGTGTGCCGGGCAGCCGCCTTGATCAGCCCGTCGGCCATGCCGTCGAGGGTGCACCGCAACACGGGTCCCTCCACGGTGAGGCCGCCGAGGCCGTCGACGCCGATGAAGTCGGCCGCTGGAACGGCCTCGGAGAACACGATCTCGACCTCACGCGTGGCCGTCGCCAGCAGGGCGTCGACATCCTCGACCGCGAGCAGCCGTCCGTGACGGATGATGCCCACCCGATCCGAGGTCTGCTGCACCTCGCTGAGGACGTGGGACGACATGAAGATCGTCCGCCCGTCCGAGACGACCTCACGCGCCATGACGGCGAACTCCTGCTGGAGGAACGGGTCGAGTCCCGAGGTCGGCTCGTCCAGGACCATGAGTTCCGGTTCGTGCATGAAGGCCTGGACCAGACCGACCTTCTGCCGGTTCCCCCGGGACAGCGTCTTGATCGTCCGCCGCAGATCGAGTCTGAGGCGCTCGGCCAGTTCCTCGATCCGCCGGCCCGAGACCCCGCCGCGCAGATTGCCCAGGTAGGTGAGCAGCTCGCGGGCCGACTGACGTCCGTCCACGAGGAAGTCCCCAGGCAGGTATCCCACCCGGCGCCGGACCTCGAGGCCGTCGGACCGGGGGTCGAGGCCCAGAACGCGAGCGCTCCCAGCGGTCGGTCGGATCAGATCGAGCAGGATCCGGATCGTGGTGGTCTTGCCCGACCCGTTCGGACCCAGGAAACCGAAGACCTCGCCGGGGCGGACCGCCAGGTCCAGCCCCCGCAGCGCCTGGGTCCGTCCGTAGTCCTTGCGCAGCCCTGCGGTCGCGATCGCCTGTTCGGCCACGGGCCTCCCTCACAGATCACGGAACACTCGGTGGCAGCGCTCAGGCCGAGAAGTCGTCCTGCTTGAGCTCGAAGTCGGCCTTGGACAGCTCCTCGACGTTGACGTCCTTGAACGTCACCACGCGCACCGACTTCACGAAGCGGGCGGGTCGATAGACGTCCCAGACCCAGGCGTCGGCCATGGTCACCTCGAAGTAGACCTCGCCCCCCGCGGATCGCACGTTCAGGTCGACCCGATTGGCCAGATAGAACCGGCGCTCGGTCTCGACCACGTAGCTGAACAGGCCGACGACGTCGCGATACTCGCGATAGAGCTGAAGCTCCATCTCGGTCTCGTAGTTCTCAAGGTCCTCGGCGCTCATCCGCTCCCGCCGTCCGTGCCGCCGTCCGTGCCGTCGTCCTCCTGGCTCCATGATGCCCCCTGCCGGCCCATCCGCGACCGCCCCCGCGCCGAGGTCGTCAACCGAACACCGCCGTCGCGGCCCACAGGCCCAGCGCGGCGGCGGTCAGAGAACCCAGCACGCTGCCCACGACGTTGGCCAGCGCCAGCGACCCGGCGCCCTCCTCGGTCAGCCGCAGCGTCTCGTAGGAGAACGTCGAGTAGGTGGTCAGCGCTCCGCATGCCCCGGTGGCCAGCAGGGCGCTCATCTGCGGTGAGGACAGGCCGGCGAGCAGGCCCAGCAGGAACGACCCGACCACGTTGACCGTGAAGGTGCCCCAGGGGAAGACGCTGTCGAGACGTGCCTGGACGGCGCGATCGGTCAGATAGCGCACCGGAGCACCGACCGCCGCCCCGGCCATCACCAGCAGCAGCGACGTCACGCGCCGGGGTCCCCGCCACGGTCGAGGGGTTGCGGGGCGCGCTCATCGCCGCGGGCCACGTACCGGATCACCTCGACGTCCTCCAGGGTGATCAGCCCCTCGATGACGAGTTCGTCGAGCTCGGGCAGGAAGGCCGCGACGCGCTCGTGGCTGTCCACGATGACCACGATGACGGGTAGATCCTCGGACAGGCTCAGCATCCGGGTGGTGTGCACGACGCTGGTCCCGCCGAACGACTCCACCCCCCGCACGACCGTGGCTCCGGCCAGACCCATCGCCCGCGCCCGGTGCACGATCTCGGTGAAGACCGGCCGGTGGTGCCACCGATCGGACTCCCCGACCATCACCGTCAAGCGCTGGGCCGTGCCGTGCAGTCTCATCGCCGGTTCTCCCTTCAGCCGTCGTTCAGCCGTCGTTGCCCTCGTCGTCTCCGGCGCCGCCGCCGACGGCGTCCCCGCTCGTTTCGTCCCGGCCTGGCCGCACTCCCCGGGTCAGCATGCGGCGGGCCAGCACGGTGCCGCCCCAGACCGCCAGCAGCGCGAGCACCGGAGTGGCCACCAGGTGGGCGAGGGCGGCGGGCACCCGCTCGTCGCGCGCCAGCTCAAGCACCCCGACCGCATAGGAGGAGAAGGTGGTGAATCCGCCGAGGACCCCCGTGCCCAGCGCCGGCCGCAGCACCCGGTGATCGGGCCAGCGGTCGATGACGACGGCCACCAGCACCCCCATCAGGGCGCACCCCACGACGTTCACGCTCAGGGTGCCCAGCGGTGCCGCCCGTGGCCCGAATGCCTCCCCCACGCCGTACCGGGCAGCGGCCCCGGCGGCCCCGCCGAGCGCCACCGCGGCCACCACCGCCGGATCGGCCCCTGCGAGGATCGGCGGACGCCGGCTCATGGCGACGTCGACCAGGCCAGTTCGTCGACCCGGTCGAGCGCCAGGTTCCAGGACCGTCGATGCAGCGGGCAGGCGCCCAGGCGCCGCAGTGCGGCGGAGTGCTCCGGAGAGGCGTACCCCTTGTTCTCCCGCCAGCCGTAGTCGGGATGCTCCCGCGACAGCGTGACCATGAGGTCGTCCCGTTCGACCTTGGCCAGAACGCTCGCCGCGGCCACCGCCGCGCACCGCAGGTCCGCCTTGATCCTGGTGGTCACCACAGGACGGCGCGCCAGGTCCGGCAAGGGCGCCGGATCGAGCAGCACGCCCTGCTCCGGGGGGCTCAGCCAGTCGTGCGATCCGTCCAGCAGGACGATGCCGGGCTGTTCGGTCAGGGCGGCCAGCGCACGATGGCCGGCCAGCCGCAGCGCCGCGATGATCCCGTACCGATCGATCTCCTCGGGGCCGGCGTGGCCGACCGCGTGGTCGCTCGCCCACCGGCGCAGCCGCGGCACCAGCGCCCGCCGGGCCGCCGGGGTGAGCAGCTTGGAGTCGCGTACCCCGCTCGGCGCCGTCCTGGTGCTCAGCCGGACGGCGACCACACCCACGCTGACCGGCCCGGCGAGTGCCCCCCGGCCGACCTCGTCCATCCCGACGAGCATCGCGTGGCCCTCGCGCAGCAGGGCGCGCTCCTGTCGCAGCGTGGGGGGCGCTGCGCGAAGCGGGCCGGCACGGCGCGTGGCCGCCGTCATCCGGATCTCTCCGGGACGTCGGCGAAGACGGCGTCCGGCACCCCCAGACCGCTCATCCGGCCGAGCGGCCAGACGGTGACGAAGGCCTTCCCGACCACGTCGTCGATCGGCACGAACTGCTGCTCGTTGAACCGCGAGTCCTTCGAGACGCTCCGGTGGTCGCCCATCACCCACAGATGTCCGGCGGGTACCGTCACCGAGAAGGTCGCGTCGCTCGGGTCGTCCCCCGGGTAGAGGTAGGACTCCTCGAGGGCGACCGAGTTCACCGTCAGGCGTCCCTGGTCGTCGCAGCAGGCCACGGCGTCGCCCGGCAGTCCGATCGCCCGCTTGATCAGGTGCTCGCCGGAGTCCTGGGGGACCAGCCCGACGAACGTCAGGGCCTCACGCACGATCTTTCGCAGTCCGCCGTCCTGGACCGGGGGTACCGGGTCCAGCCAGCCGCCGGGGTCCTTGAACACGACGATGTCGCCGTGGTGGAGCGAGAACGGGCCCGGGGTGAGCTTGCTGACCACCACCCGGTCGCCGCGCAGCAGGGTGTCCTCCATCGACTGGGAGGGGATGAAGAACGCCTGAAGCAGGAAGGTCTTGATCACCAACGACAGGACCAGCGCCATCGCGAGCACCGTGACCAGTTCGGTGACCATCCCGAGCAACGCCGACCCCGGCCCGGTCCGCCTCGGACGTCGACGCGATCGGGCGCCTCGACGCCGTCTCGGCCCGGCGGCTCCGTTCGAGGCGGGGTCGGCCGAGGACGCGAGCGAGCCCGGCGGAACGACCGGATCAGAGCCTCTGGGGTCTCCGGCACTGTGCCGCGGACCGATCGAGGACGGCAGACCCGACTCGGGACGAGAGAAGGGTCCCTGCTCCGGCGCCGCGCTCACCGGTCGACCCCACGCGACTGGGTCAACGGCCACCACACCAGGACCACCCTGCCGACCACGTGATCGAGGGGAACCGCGCCACCCCCCGGGTCGCCCAGGTGGGCACGCGAATCGGCCGAGGCCGTGCGGTTGTCACCCATCACCCAGAGGTGTCCCTCCGGCACGGTGGCGTCGAAGGGGCTCTCGCTCGGGCTCTCACCGGCGCTCAGGTAGGGCTCGTCGAGGGCGACGCCGTCGATCGTGATCCGGCCGTCGCCGTCGCAGCAGGCGACCCGCTCCCCGGGCATGCCGACCACCCGCTTGACGTAGTCGCGGCTGCCCACCGGGGTGCCGAGCGCAGTCGCCAGCGGCGACACCGATCGCGGCCAGGCCGGTGCGCGGGGACGCCGCGGGGGGATCGAAGACACCCCGGCCGTCGAACACCACGACATCGCCGCGGTGCACCGAGCCGGTGAAGTGCACCGGCCGCCAGACCAGCACCCGCTCCCCGGCTGCACGGCCGGCGCCATGGACGCCGGTGGGGACGACGAAGGACTGCACGAGCAGCCCACGCACGGCGGTGAGCGCCACGGCCACGACGGCCATGGCGACCAGAAGCCGTTGCCAGGAGGGGCGTGTGTGACGATCGGGACCGGCCAGCGTGGGCGCACTGGACCCGGTCACTCACCACGCGGACGACCTTACGCGGAGTGCTCGCCTCAGCGCGCGGGGACGCTCTCGCGCTTCTCCTTGATCTTGGCGGCCTTGCCGCGCAGCGATCGCAGGTAGTAGAGCTTGGCCCGGCGGACGTCGCCGCGGGTGACGACCTCGATCCTGTCGATGATCGGCGAGTGCACCGGGAAGGTCCGCTCGACGCCGACGCCGAAGCTCAGCTTGCGCACGGTGAACGTCTCCCGGACACCACCGCCGGAACGCCGGATGACCACACCCTGGAAGACCTGGATCCGGGACCGGGTGCCCTCGACGACCTTGACGTGGACCTTGAGGGTGTCGCCGGCTCGGAAGGCGGGGACGTCGTCGCGCAACGATGCGGCGTCGAGACTGTCCAGGGTGTGCATCGGGTGTCGCTCTCTCGCGGATGCCACAGGTCATCTGCGTGCTCGTGACCGGTCGGACAGGTCAGGGTCGGGTCTGGATCGATGGTTGGGCTCAAGTGGCCGCCGGAGCAACGCCCCCCTGTGGCAGGGAGCTGACGACGTCGGCGACGAGCGGTCAGTCTGCCACAGGGCGCATGCCCCTCAGAAATCGACGTCCTCGGCAGGCGCCGCCGTCCCTGCGACCACCTCGCGCAGGACAGCCCGCTCCCGCTCGGTGGGCGAGTGCTCGGCGAGCCACGCCTGGAGGAGGTCCGGGCGGCGCTCGGCGGTGCGACGCAGTCGCTGCTCGTGCCGCCACGCCGCGATCTCGGCGTGATGACCCGAGAACAGCACCTCGGGCACGTCCAGACCGCGCCAGGACGCGGGGCGGGTGTAGACGGGGTACTCCAGCAACAGGCCCTCGTGGCTCTCCTCGACCAGGCGACTCGGCGTTGCCGAGGACCCCGGGCACGAGACGGACCACCGACTCGATGATGGCGAGCACCGCCACCTCGCCGCCGTTCAGCACGTAGTCGCCCAGGCTGACCGTGAGCACCGGCATCCGGCGTCGCGGCATGGGTGAGCACCCGGTCGTCGATGCCCTCGTAGCGTCCACAGGCGAAGGTCAGCCACGCCAGGTCGGCCAGGTCGTGGGCGAGTCGCTGGTCCAAGGGCTCGCCCCGAGGGGCTGGGCACGATCAGGGTGGGGTCCGACGCGTCACCGAACGGGCCCAGGCCGACCAGGTGGTCCAGCGCCTCACCCCACGGCTGGGGGCTCATCACCATGCCCGCACCTCCACCGGCCGGGGCGTCGTCCACGCTCCGGTGCCGGTCGTGGGTGAAGTCGCGCAGGTCGTGCACGGCGATCTCGACGATCCCGGAGCGGCGGGCGGTGCCGATCAGGGACAGGTCGAGCGGGGCGAGGTAGTCGGGGAAGATCGTGACGACGTCGATCCGCATCAGGCCATCCGCATCAGTCGAGCAGCCCCCCGGGATCGTCGATCACGACGAACCCGCCGGCGACGTCGACGGTCGGGACCAGGGCCGACACGAGCGGGACCAGACGCCGTTCACCATCGTCCCTGCGAACCTCGAGCAGGTCCTGGGCGGGCAGGTGCTCCACGGCAACCACTTCGCCCAGTACGGCGCCGTCCGGCGCCCGCGCGTGCAGACCGATGAGTTCGTGGTCGAACCAGGCGTCGTCCTCGCGGTCGGACTCGACCTCGACGTCCGCCTCCAGGTGCACCCCGCGCAGTGCCTCCGCATCGTTGCGGTCGACGATCTCCTGGAAGCAGATCAACAGCGCGCCGTTGTGGTCGCGCACGCTGGAGATGGTCAGCGTCCGCGGATGAGGACGCTCGTCGGTGAAGAGCACGCCGCCGGGGACGAACCGCTCCCGCGGCGAGTCGGTGCGCACCCGGACGCTGACCTCACCGCGGATCCCGTGGGCACGGCCCACCCGGGCGACGACCAGTCTGGTCGGCACACTGAGGGGCCGGTCAGCGGCCACGATCGACGTCGACGACGTCGACCCGGACCGGCTGGCCCTCGGCCATCGCACGGATCACGGTACGCAACGCGGTGGCGGTGCGCCCCGACCGCCCGATCACTCGGCCGAGATCCTCGGGATGCACCCGGATCTCCAGGATCGTCCCCCGGCGTTGGGGCCGGGTGCGCACCTGGACGTCGTCCGGGTGGGCGACGATGCCGCGGACCAGATGGTCGAGAGCGTCCACGAACACGATCAGGCCTGCTCGGGCACGGCCTGCTCGGGCACGCGCCTGCTCGGCCACCGGCCTGCTCGGCCACGGCCTGCTCGGCCACCGCCTGCTCGGAAACGGCCTGCTGGGGCTCGGCCGCGTCGCCGCCGGTCGCCTGGGGCTCGGCCGGTTCCGCGACCTTCTCGGCCGGCTTCTCCTCGGCCTTGGCCTTCTTCTTCGCCCTGGGTGTGGTCGCCCCGGCGGACGGCTCGGCGGCGGTCTCCTTGGCGGCGGCCTCGAACAGGGCCTTCTTGTCGGCCTTCGGTTCGGCGACCCGCAGGGTGCCCTCGGCCCCCGGCAGGCCCTTGAAACGCTGCCAGTCGCCGGTCACCTTGAGGATGGCCAACACCTGCTCACTCGGCTGCGCGCCGACGCCCAGCCAGTACTGGGCACGCTCGGAATCGACGGCGATGGTCGACGGCTCGTTCGTCGGGTGGTAGACGCCGATCTCCTCGATCGCGCGACCGTCGCGCTTGGTGCGCGAGTCGGCGACGACGATGCGGTAGTACGGCGCACGGATCTTGCCCATGCGCTTGAGACGGATCTTGACGGCCACGGGTCGGGTTGCTCCAGCTTCTGCTTCGGGTGAGCGGCCTGCCGCCGGGTGGGGACCGGAGGCCGTGACGCTCGAGATGGACTCGCCGGGAGCGGAGAGAGGGGCCGCGCCCGCCGGGTACGGCCAGTCATTCTGCCAGATCCCGGGCGCGCCGCCGACCACGGTCTCACCGGATCAGGGAGCGAGCTGATACACCACGGCGTCCCCGCGGTCGGTCCGGCTGATGCCCAGCCCGTCCACGGATCGGTCAGCCGCGCCGGCCCAGGGCGAGAGCGGCCCGATCCGGGAACGGACCAGGACCACGCTGGCCACCCCGTCGGCGCGCAGTGCGGCCACGCTCGCCGCGTCCGGGAAGGTCGAGGCCACCTCGCGGAGCCGGGCCTGCCGGACGGAGTTGAACCCACTGTCGCCGTTGGCGATCACCGGCCAGCCCTCGGTGCTCCAGAACATCAGGTGATAGTCGGCGACCTGGCCGGTGGGCAGGATCAGGATCGGCTGCGCCAGGGCGTTCAGATCGATCGGGGCCCGGGCGACCTGCCAGCGGGGGACGACGTCCCGCCCCTCCCCGTAGACCAGCACCGAGGGGACGGCCAGCAGCACGGCGATCGGGGCGGACAGGGCGATGGGGCGCTGCCTCAGGTAGTCGGGGAACAGCCGCCGTCGGCCGTCGGCGGGGGCGACCTCGACCCGCTCCTCACGACGCCGCCAGTCCACCACCAGTTCCTCGGCGATCCGGCTGACCGCGCCGGCGGCCAGCACGGCCAGGCCCATGCTCACCCAGATCACCAGACGACCGGGGGTTCGCAACTGGTCCCAGCCGGGCAGGGTCCACCACAGTGGCAGGAAGGTGAAGCGGCCGCCGGCGGGCCCCTGGGTGCCGATGGCCAGCACGGAGGTGACCACCGTCGACCGCGGCGATCACGAGCCGGCCGCGCAGCGGCCAGGACGAGATGAAGATGCCCGGCGACCGCCAGGCCGATCAGCAGCGATCCCCGGGGACATGTACATCTCCGGCGGCCAGCGGCCGGAGATCTCCGCCTGCCAGACACTCTGGTGCTCACCCCACACCCTGTTCGGCGGGGCCGGCGGTCAGCAGTCCGAACCAGGGTGGGGAGAACAGTTCCAGCATGGCCTCGACCCGGCGCGCCTCCGGAACGCGCGTCGAGCACCCTGAGGTGCGGCAGGGCCAGGGCCGCGGTCGTGGCCAGGAAGGCCGTCGCCCCGATCAGGTCGGCAGACCGGAGTGGCGCGCGGCAGACGCACCGCGGCCCGCTCCCGACCTCTCGCCCGGCGCGCAAGGAACCAGCGACCGGCGAGCAGGACCATGACCGCCGCCAGCCAGTACCCGAACCAGATCCCCAGGCGCGAACCCGATGGTCAGCTGCCAGCAGGCGACCGCCCATCCGAGCAGCACCCACCGGGCCCGCCCGGGCATCAGCTCGGGTCGCCAGCCGGACCGCAGCGACCAGGCGTGCCCGTACAGCAGTAGTGCGGTGGCGATGGAGATGCCGCCGGTGGAGACGATGTTGACGTGGATCACCTGCGTGTCCCGCCAGGGAGCGAATCCGAGAGCGGCGGCGGCGACCAGCGCCCCCGGCACCCGGGCGCCCAGCACCCTGGCCAGCAGGTAGCCGCCGAAGGTGGCCATGAACGTCGCGATCAGCATCGCGAGGTTCAGCTGGGCCAGGGCCCCGGCCTGGCCGGGCGGGGTCAGCCAGGCGAGCGGCGCGTACCCGAGCACGACGTCGGTGTAGGCCAGATTGTCGGGGAGGCGTTGGAATGCGTTGGTGGTGAACAGGGTCGACGGATCGGTCTGCAGCGCGTGACCCACCCAGGCCAACTGCCAGGCGAAGTACAACGGGTCGCCGAGGTCTCCGCTGACCGACGTGGTCAGGGTGCGCAGTTGCTCGCGTCCGTCGATGGCCGTGATCGCCAGGGACCCGAGCAGGGCCAGAAGCACCTCGAGCCAGGGCACGCCCCGCCGCATCCGCATCCCGTCCCGGTCAGGCCACGACCCGACCGCGCAGCACCCGCAGCCGGGGTCGGGCCAGGACGGCGACGTCCAGACGCGGGTCGGCGGGATAGACGACCAGATCGGCCGGGTCGCCCTCGGCCAGTCCGGGTCGGCCCAGCCAGCTCCGCGCACCCCAGCAGGCACCGTCCAGGGCCGAGGTCGCCGGGATTCCGGCAGCCACCAGCGCGGCCACCTCGGCGGCGACCAGGCCGTGCTGCATCGACCCCCCGGCGTCCGTGCCCACGAAGATCGGCAGGCCGGCGTCGAAGGCCGACCGGACGGCGTCGCGGCTCTGCGCGTGCAGGCGCCGCATGTGCGCCGCGTAGACGGGGAACCTGGCCTCGCCCGACTGGGCGAAGGACGGGAAGTTGTCGATGTTGATCAGGGTGGGCACGATCGCGGTGCCCCGGGCGGCGGCCAGGGCGATCGTCTCGCCGGTCAATCCGGTGCCGTGCTCGATGCAGTCGATGCCGGCCTCGATGAGATCGCCGAGGCAGTCCTCCCCGAAGCAGTGCGCGGTCACCCGCACGCCGGCGTCGTGGGCGGCCTCGATCGCCGCGCGGATCGCGTCGGCGGGCCAGCAGGGGGCCAGGTCGCCGATCTCCCGGTCGATCCAGTCCCCGACCAGCTTCACCCAACCGTCCCCGCGCCCGGCCTGGATCCTCACCTCGTCCGCCAGGTGATCGGGTTCCACCTCGACGCCGACGCCCGGCAGGTAGCGCCTGGTTCGGGCGATGTGCCGACCGGCACGCACGATCCGCGGCAGATCCTCTCGCCCGTCGATCCAGTGGGTGTCCACCGGGGAGCCGGCGTCGCGCAACAGCAGCGCCCCGGCCGCCGCGTCGGTCCTGGCCTGCTCCACCGCGGTGTCCCGGTCCACCGCGCCGCCCGGGCCGAGACCGATGTGGTTGTGGGCGTCGACCAGCCCCGGCAGCACCCACCCCTGCACCCGCGTCACCTCGGTCGCCGCCGGTGGGGCCTCGAAGGTGATCCGGCCCTGCGCGACCCAGGCCTGCGGCGCCTCCTCGTCCGCACCGGTCAGGACCGGGCCGGCCAGGTGCAGGACGTCATCGGAGCTCATGGACGCAAACCTCCGGGCGGGCGGGTGCGGGCCGAGCTCAGCGGCCGAGGAACTTCTCGAACCCGGGCGGGAGTTCCAGGTCGTCCAGGTCGGGCTGCTCCTGGCCGGGTTGTCCGAGGCCGAATGCGCTGCCCGGGGCCGCCGATCCAGCGGTCTTGCGCTCAGCGGCCTCGCGCTCCTGCTGGGCACGCTTGGCGGGGTTTCCGGACTTGGCCTTGCCCCTCTTGCGCGTCGGGGGCGCCGTGCGGCCGCGGGATTTCTTGCCGCCGCCGGGCAGCCCCGGCATGCCTCCCGGTCCCCCCATCCCCGGCATGCCGCCCATGCCGGGCAACCCCATCCCCTTGCCCATCGCACGCATCATCTTCTGGGCCTCGGTGAAGCGCTCCAGCAGGGTGTTCACATCGCTGACCTGGACGCCGGAACCCTTGGCGATGCGCAGTCGCCGCGACCCGTTGAGGATCTTCGGCTGACGGCGCTCCTGCGGCGTCATGGATCTGACGATCGCCTCGACCCGGTCCATCTCGCGCTCGTCGAAGTTGTCCAGCTGCTCGCGCAGCTCGCTCATCCCGGGCAGCATGCCCAGCATCTTCTTGATCGAGCCCATGTTGCGCAGGGCCGACATCTGGGCCAGGAAGTCCTCGAGGGTGAAGTCCTCGTCGGAGGCCAGCTTGGCCGCCATCTTCTCGGCCTGGTCGGCGTCGAACGCCTTCTGGGCCTGCTCGATCAGGGTGAGCACGTCACCCATGTCGAGGATCCGCGAGGCCATCCGGTCGGGGTGGAACTGCTCGAAGTCGGTCAGCGCCTCCCCGGTCGAGGCGAACATCACCGGCTTGCCGGTCACCCCGACCACGGACAGCGCCGCACCACCGCGCGCGTCGCCGTCCAGCTTGGACAGCACGACCCCGCTGAATCCCACGCCGTCCGCGAAGGCGGTCGCCGTGGTGACGGCGTCCTGGCCGATCATCGCGTCGAGCACGAACAGGATCTCGTCCGGGTTGACCGCGTCACGGATGTCGGCGGCCTGCTGCATCATCTCGGCGTCGACGCCGAGCCGGCCGGCGGTGTCGACGATGACGATGTCGTACTGCTTCTCGATCGCGTGCTCGACGCCCCGGGCCGCCACGGCGACCGGGTTGCCCACCCCGGCGTCCGGGTTGGCCAGCCGGCCGGAGGACGATGTGCCCGGGTGCGGCGCGAACACGGCGACCCCGGCGCGCTCGGCCACGACGGACAACTGGTCGACGGCGTTGGGTCGCTGCAGGTCGCAGGCCACCAGCAGCGGGGTGTGGCCCTGCTCCTTCAGCCAGAGCCCGAGCTTGCCCGCGAGCGTGGTCTTGCCGGCGCCCTGCAGACCGGCCAGCAGAATGACGGTCGGTGGCAGCTTGGCCATCTGCAGCCGCCGGGTCTGACCGCCCAGGACGGCGACCAGTTGCTCGTGCACGATCTGCACGACCTGCTGGGCCGGGTTGAGTGCCCCCGAGACCTCCGCCGAGAGCGCCCGCTCGCGGATCGAGGCGCAGAAGTCGCGGACGACCGGCAGCGCGACGTCGGCGTCGAGCAGGGCGCGGCGGATCTCACGGACGGTGGCGTCGACGTCGGCCTCGGACAGGCGGCCCTTGCCGCGCAGGGACTTGAAGGTCGCGGCCAGACGATCGGAGAGCGTGGCGAACACCCGGTCAGCCTAACGGCCGTGGCGGACCGAGGGAGGGCCGCGGGGTCGGACACGTCCATCCGTTCCGGACGCACCGGTCCTCAAGATCGATCGCGAGACGGTCGAGGCCTCAATCGCCGGAACCTCGCCCCGCCGGTCGGTCGCCACGAGCAGGGGCGGGCTCAACGCAGTGGAGGACGTCACATGGGCATTCCCGAGAGCACGTCGCACAGCGGCGTCGCCGCTCGGCCCCGGGCCCGCAGGCTGACCCGCCTGCTGGCCGGTCTGAGCACGGCCGCGGTCGGCCTCAGCCTGCTCGTCTCCTCCGCATCCCCTGCGGCGGCGGCCACGAGCGTCACCGGCACGACCACGACCTCGGCGGCGACCAACGCCACGACGGCCATTCCGGGCATGAGCCTGTCCGGAACCAGCGGCACGTCGCTGGTCACCCTGTCGACGGACCTCGGGCAGGTCTCGCTGCCGACCAACTCCGGGCTGAGCCTCGCCTACGGCTACTCGTCCTGGACCGGCACCCAGCTCTCCTTCACCGGCGCCGAGACCGACATCAACGCCGCGCTGGACGACGCCGAGTTCGCCCCCGGCGCCACCCCCGGCACCGCCCACATCAACCTGAGCGTCGCCCCGCAGGAGGCCGGGCTGTCCTACTCGGGTGCGACCGGTCACTACTACAAGTACGTCGCCAGCCCGGGCGTGACCTGGTCGCAGGCACGCAGCGCGGCCGAGGCCAGCAGCTTCGCCGGCCAGCCCGGCTACCTGGTCCAGCCGGCCGACGAGGCCGCGAACGACTTCGTGACCAGCAAGATCCAGGGCGCCGTCAACGTGTGGATCGGCGGGTCGGCCACGAACACCTCCGGCCAGCCGATCCAGCGCACCTGGTCCTGGGTCGGTGGCCCCCTCGACGGACAGATGTTCACCCAGTGCACCGACCTCACCGGCGCCTGCACCCACAGCGGCGACACGGGCGTCTTCCACAGCTGGGCCACCGACGAGCCCAACAACAGCGGCTCCGAGGACAAGGCCGTCACCAACTGGTCCACGGCCGACGGACTGTGGAACGACCTGTCCGGGACCAACACCGGCAGCATCGCCGGCTACGTCGTCGAGTACGGCGGGATGACCAACACCGACGACAGCGGCTCCGGTTTCACCGGGCTCGGCGACGTCACCAGCGACGTCACCGTGACCGCTGCCGCGCCGCCGGCGGCACCGACCACCGTGGCCGGTTCCACCCCGCGGCCGCTGGCCATCGTCGCCACGTGGACGGCTCCGACCACCCTCAACGGGTCCACGCTCACCGGCTACACCGTGACGGCGGCTCCCGGCGGCGCCACCTGCACCACCGCGGACGCCGCTGACACCGACTGCACGCTCACCGCCCTGACGGCCGGCACCGACTACACGCTCACCGTCGTGGCACACTCCGACCAGGGCGACTCGGTCCTCAGCGCGCCGAGCGCGGCGATCACCGCCTGGGACCGCGGCGAGCCCACCAGCATCACCCGCGCGCTGGCGGGCCGGAACAGCGCCACCGTCACCTGGACCCCCGCGACCCCGATCGGGACCACGGTCGGCAGCTACCGTGCTGTCGCCTCCCCCGGCGGACGCTCCTGCACCACCACCGGAGCCACCACCTGCACCATCACCGGACTGGTGCGTGGGCGCCGGTACATCGTCCGCGCCACCGCCTACACGCCCGACGGCGCGGGCATCATGACCTCCGGCCGCGGCGTCGTGCGACCCCGGATCGACGTCGCCCTGGCCCCCGCGACCCGTCGCCCCGGGCAGCGCGCCTGGATGAGCGCCAACGGCTTCGCACCCCACGCTAAGGTCACCATCCGCTACCGGGTCCCGGCCGGCCGTGTCCTGGCCGCCGTCCGCGCGGACGCCAACGGTGTCATCGGGCCCGTGGCCTTCACCGTCCCGGCCTGGGCGCGCGGCAGCGTCAAGATCTACGCCGCCGGCGCCCGTCCCGACGGCGGCACCCGCTACCGCAGCGACGTCGTCCGCGTGATCCCTAGCGGCCGCTGACCGCCCCAGGCGGTCACGCCGAGGGCAACTCGGCGGCGTCCACCAGTGCGGAGATCACCGCGGCCACCCGCCCGGGCGACAGCGGCGCACCACCGGGCTCGCTGACGTACAGGACGTCGACGGCCTGGCCGCCGTGAGTGGCCACGTGGGCCGAGCGCAGGTCGGCACCCAGCCCGGCCAGTGCCGACCCCAGGGCGTGCAGCAGCCCCGGTCGGTCGGGGGCACGCACCTCGAGCACGGTGACGTCCTGGGACGCAGCGGGTAGCAGGATCACGCGCGGCTCGGCCGAGGTCCCGGGGGACGGGCGATAACCGTTGTCGCGCCGCGCCAGCACGTCCAGCGCACTGCGGTCACCGTCGGCCAGACGGCGCAACTCGGTCTCCAGCGTGGCCGGCTGCGGCACACTCGACGGCCCGGCGTCCACGTACCAGGTGTCGACCGCGATCCCGACGCCGTCCACCTGCACGGTCCGCACCAGGGCGGACTTGACCGCCAGGCGGAACGCGGCGAGCGTGCCGGCGATGTCGGCCAGGAGGCCGGACCGGTCCCTGGCGACGATGCTGACCACGTGCAGGTCGTGGAACCGGTTGACGGCCACATGCGGGCGGTGGTCCGCGACGGCGGCCCGGACCAGCTGCGCCTCGTCGTCGGTGATCGGGGCCGGGTTCGGTGGCGGCTGGCCCTGCAGCGCCGACCGGGCGCGCCGGACCAGGTCGTCGACCAACTGCGCACGCCACGGCGTCCAGGCCACGCCTCCGGCGGCGGTCGCGTCGGACTCGGTCAGCGCCCGCAACAGGTCCAGCACGTCGTCGCGACCGTCGACCGCCTCGACCAGGGCGGCCACGGTGCGCGGATCGTCGGGGTCCCTGCGGGTGGCCAACTCGGCCAGGGTGAGGTGCTCGCGGACCAGTCGGTGCACGACGTGGACGTCGTCCTCGGCGAATCCCATCCGGCGCGCGATCCGCGCCGCCATCGGCGCCCCGATCAGCGAATGATCCTGAACGTCCGGCAGCTTGCCGATGTCGTGCAGCAGCGCCGTGACCAGCAGCAGGTCGGCGCGCCCGACGTTGCGCAGCTGCCGGGAGGCCTCGACGACGGTCTGGATCAGGTGCCGATCGACCGTGTGCCGGTGGATCGCGTTGCGCTGCGGCCGGTTCCGGACGCCGGCCCATTCCGGGATCCAGGCGGAGGTGATGCCGGCCAGATCCAGCGACTCCCAGACCTGGATCAGCTGTTCGCCCCCGCCGAGCAGGTCGACGAACGCCTCTCTCGCGGCATCCGGCCACGGGTCGGGCAACGGTGGGCTATCGGCCGTCAGGTGCTCGACGGTCACCGGGGAGATCGGCAGACCCGCGCGGACGGCGCGCGCCGCGGTCGCCAGGGCGAGCACCGGGTCCGCGCCGGGGCGCACCCCGCTGCCCAGGACGACCTCACCGTCGTGCTCGACCACCCCGCCGCCGAGGGGGCGCAGCAGCGGACGCCGCCGCCCGCGGCGGATCCCGAGGCGCCGGCTGGGCATCGACTGTCTGGCGTGACGGATGGTGATGTCGACCGCCTGCGCCACGGTTCGGCCCGCCTGGGCCACCTGGATCAGCAGCTCGTCGGCGTCGTTGACCCCGGCCGCCACGGCGACGGCGTCCTGATCGGCCAGCAGCAGGCGATCCACGCCACGACCGGTCACCGTGTGCAGGGCGTCCCGGACGTCGAGCAGCTGCACGTGGGCCAT
The DNA here is from genome assembly GCA_963750395.1 of uncultured Actinomycetota bacterium. Lineage (GTDB taxonomy): Bacteria > Actinomycetota > Actinomycetes > Actinomycetales > Kineosporiaceae > JADJPO01. Next base: position 70,846 of record CAVVQM010000016.1, read on the forward strand.
GTCGACGTCGCCGTGCGGCCGATCCGTCGCCCAGCTGGCCGCGAGGGCCCGCAGGACCGTGATGTCGCGCAGACCGCCGCGAGCCTCCTTCAGGTCCGGCTCGAGGCGGTTGGCGATCTCACCGAAGCGGTCCAGGCGTTCGGAGAGCACGTCGAGCAGATCCGGCAACCGGCGGCGGATACCTGCTCGCCAGTCGGCCAGCAGCTGGGCGCGGGTCCGGATCGCGATGTCGTGATCACCCGCGATCGGGCGCAGGTCCAGCAGCCCGATCCCGGCCGAGGTGTCCGCGGCGGCCACCTCTCGGCACTGCGCCGGGGTGCGCACCGAGTGATCGATCCGGGAGCCGCTGTCCCACAGTGGGTACCAGAGTCGATCTGCCAGGGCTGCGATCTCGGCGTTCGGGCGTCGCCCGTCGTGCACCAGGACCAGGTCGATGTCGCTGGCCGGCCCGGTCTCTCCTCGGGCGACACTGCCGACGACGGCCAGACACACGCCGAGGGGTGGCTCGTCCCCTGCGGCCATCACCCAGGCCCGGCCGAGGGCCCGCTCAACCGTCGAGGTCATCGCGAGCCGACGGGCAGGACCCACGGGACCGCCCCGCAGGGCCAGCGCCAGACGTTGCCGGCGCAGGTCCTGCGGGGCGCTGTCCCCGTCACCGGCGTGGTCGCCGGGACGGGGCATCCCGTCAGAGTGCGTCGAGACCGTGTTCACCCGTGCGCACCCGGGCCACGTCCTCGACCGGGATGGTCCAGACCTTGCCGTCCCCGATCCGACCGGTCTGGGCTCCCTTGACGATCACCTCGACCACGTCTGCGGCGTCCGAGGAGTCGACGAGCACCTCGAGGCGCACCTTCGGCACCATGTCGACGGTGTACTCCGCACCTCGGTAGACCTCGGTGTGGCCCCGCTGACGGCCGTAGCCGCTGGCCTCGCTGACCGTCATGCCCTGGACGCCGAAGGCCTCCAGCGCCGACTTCACCTCGTCGAGCTTGTGGGGCTTGATGATGGCCGTGATGAGCTTCATGCCGACACCTCCGTGTCCTTGCGAACCGCCGCGGGCTTGCCCGTGGTGGCTCCGCCCAGCGAGCCCGTCTCGTAGGCGGTCTCAGCGTGCAGGTTGACGTCGAGACCCTCGAACTCGACCTCGTCGCTCACCCGCAGGCCGCCGAAGGCGAGCCCGACCACCCTGGCGATGATGTAGGTCGCGACGAACGAGTAGGCGACCGAGGCCAGAACCGCGATGGCCTGCTTGCCGAGCAGCGTCAGACCGCCGCCGTAGAACAGGCCGTTCTCGCCGCCGATGGCCGCGGTGCCCAGGAAGCCGATCAGCAGGGCACCGAGAACACCGCCGACCAGGTGGACGCCGACCACGTCGAGCGCGTCGTCGTAGCCCAGCTTGAACTTCAGGCCGACCGCCAGGGCGCAGACGGCACCGGCGACGAAGCCCAGGATGATCGCCCCGATCGGGCTGACGAAGGCGGCCGCCGGGGTGATCGCGACCAGACCGGACACGGCGCCGGAGGCGGCACCGAGGGTGGTCGGGTGGCCGTCGCGGATCCGCTCCACGAGCAGCCAGCCGAGCATCGCCGCGGCGGTGGCCGTGTTGGTGGTCATGAACGCGATCGCAGCGGTGTCGTTGGCACCCAGGGCCGAGCCGGCGTTGAAGCCGAACCAGCCGAACCAGAGCAGGGCGGCACCGAGCAGCACGAACGGCAGGTTGTGCGGGCGCATCGGCTCCTTCGGCCAGCCCCTGCGCTTGCCGAGCACGAGCACCAGGGCCAGGCCCGCGGCACCGGCGTTCGCGTGCACAACGGTTCCGCCGGCGAAGTCCTCGGCGCCCAGGTCGAACAGCCAGCCGTTCGCCGCCCAGACCCAGTGCGCGATCGGGGAGTAGACCAGCAGCGTCCACAGTCCGACGATCGTCGAGGAACGGGGCGAACTTGATCCGGTCGGCGATCGCACCGGTGATCAGAGCGGGGGTGATGATCGCGAACATGGCCTGGAACATCACGAAGGCCAGGACCGGGATGCCGTCCTCGCCCGTGACCTCCCCGACGGTGCCGTTCAGGCCGACGTGGGATGAAGTCACCGATGAAGCCTCCCCCCGTCACCGAAGGCGAGCGAGTAGCCGAGCAGCACCCACAGGACGCCGACCACCGCGATGGTCACGAAGTTCATCATGAGCATGTTCAGGACGTTCTTACCGCGGACCATGCCGCCGTAGAAGAACGCCACCCCCGGCGTCATCAGCAGCACGAGGGCCGCGCTGGTGAGCACCCAAGCGGTGTCTCCGGAATTCATACGAAACCTCTCAGAATGAAGGCGTGGGTCTCGAGGCGAAACCACCTCCAGGGGTGGCGCTCGAGAAGGGCCACGTCCCTGGGGCCACTTGCCGGACAGGTTTCCGTTCCGGTGTTACCCGAGCCCGTGCCTGAGGTTACGGGCGTGTGAAGCAAGCGCCCGTCATGTGAAACCTGAGTTTCCCCGCGGCGCGCCGGATTCAGCTGAGCAGGGCGTCGATGAAGGTCTCGGGCTCGAACGGCGCCAGGTCGTCGGGCCCCTCACCGAGTCCGACGAGCTTCACGGGAACTCCCAGCTCACGCTGGACGGCGACGACGATGCCGCCCTTGGCGGTCCCGTCGAGCTTGGTCAGCACGATGCCGGTGACGTCGACGACCTCGGAGAAGACCCGGGCCTGGTTCATCCCGTTCTGCCCGGTCGTGGCGTCCAGGACGAGCAGCACCTCGTCGACCGGGCCGTGCTTCTCCACGACCCGCTTGACCTTGCCGAGCTCATCCATCAGCCCGACCTTGTTCTGCAGGCGACCGGCGGTGTCGATGAGCACCACGTCGACCTCGGACTCGATCCCGGCCCTGACCGCGTCGAAGGCCACCGAGGCCGGGTCGGCGCCCTCGACCTCGCTGCGGATGGTCGCCACCCCGACCCGTTCACCCCAGGTGGTCAACTGTTCGGCGGCCGCCGCTCGGAAGGTGTCGGCCGCACCGAGCAACACGTCCTTGTCCTGGGCGACCAGCACCCGGGCGAGCTTTCCGGCCGTCGTGGTCTTGCCCGTCCCGTTCACGCCGACCAGCAGCATGACGGCCGGCCGGCCCTCCGCCACGTGCCGGTCGACGTGCAGGGTCCGGTCGAGGTCGGGTCCGATCGCCTTGAGCAACTGGGAACGCAGGACCTCGCGGATCTCGTCGGCACCGGTGGCTCCCCGGGCGGCGACCTCCTGACGCAGGCCGGCCACGATCTCGGCGGCGGGACCGGCGCCGACATCGGCGAGCAACAGGGTGTCCTCGACGTCCTCCCATGTGGTGGCGTCGATGGTTCCGCCCGACAGCAGCCCCAGCAGCGACTGACCGAGCGCGCTGTTCGACCGGGCCAACCGTCGACGTAGCCGGGCCATCCTGCCCTGGACCGGGTCGGGACGCTCGAGGACGTCGAGCGGCTCCTCGACCACGTCGAGCAGATCGACCGCCTCATCGGCGCCCGCGGGGCTCCTGGCAGGGGCGAGCGTGTCGGTGGCGGACGCGCCGTCCGCCCGGCCTCCGGTCGAGGGACCAAGCGCATCGCCGCCACCCCCGGGCACCGGCGGGCGGCCGCGCCGGCGGGCGCCCGCAACGAGGGCGACGGTCAGGCCGACCAGGAACAGGACGGCGACAGCGGTCGCCGCGAGGACTTCGATACTCACCGGGCCATCGTCCCGGACACGCCGGTCGCCGGGGTCGCCAGGGGTGAACTGGTCTGCCGTGGTGGCTGCGGGTCGGCCCCGAGGACGCTCTCGACAACGACCGGCTCGACATCGACGTCAGTGACATCGTCCGATTCCACATCGGCCGACCCGACATCGACCGACTCCACAGCGACCGACTCCACAGCGACCGACTCCACAGCGACCGACTCGTCACATCGACCGACGTGTCCTCGGCGGAGGCGTCGGGGGCCTCCTCGGAAGCAGGATCCGTTGTCTCGGTGGGTATCTCACCCGTGCCCCGCCGGAGCGCGAGGCTGGATCGCACGTCGACGGCGACCCTTCGCGCCGCCTCGGCCGCGACCTTGGCCCGGCGGCGGGCACCGTCGGTCACCCGTTCGCCCTCCGGGGTGAGAACCTGCGCCCCCCGGCGAATCGGTTCGACGGCCGCTTGGAGGATCACCCACACGGCGAGCCCGACGACCACAGCCATACCCAGAACTATCGCGAACACGATTCTACGGTGCCCCATCTGTCACAAACGCCACACCCGACCCGGCGATCGTTATCGAGCTGACGCACATTCGGCATGGCTCGGCACCGGATGGTTCCATGTTGACCCCCGTCCCCGGCGACGGCGCAGGGGCGGGCTAACCCTAACGCCCAGAACCTGGCAGATCGACCACCGGGGACAGTGACCTCCGGCTCACAGTCAGGCCGGCTGGTCCTCGCGCAACCGCTGGCTGACCACGGTGGTCACACCGTCGCCCCGCATGGTGACCCCGTACAGGGCGTCGGCGATCTCCATGGTCCGCTTCTGGTGGGTCACCACGATCAGTTGGCTCGAGGCGCGCAGTTCCGCCATCAGGGTGATGAGCCGGCCCAGGTTGGTGTCGTCGAGCGCGGCCTCGACCTCGTCCAGGACGTAGAACGGGCTGGGCCGCGCCTTGAAGATCGCCACCAGGAGCGCGACGGCGGTCAGCGAGCGCTCGCCGCCGGACAGCAGGGACAACCTCTTCACCTTCTTGCCGGGGGGCCTGGCCTCCACGTCCAGTCCGGTGTTCAACATGTCGGAGGGATCGGTGAGGATCAGCCGCCCCTCCCCACCGGGGAAGAGCCGCGCGAACACGCCCTCGAACTCCCGAGCGGTGTCGTGGAAGGCCTCGGTGAAGACCTGCTCGACGCGCTCGTCGACCTCTCTGACGATGTCCAGCAGATCCTTGCGGGAGGACTTCAGGTCCTCCAGCTGGGTGGTCAGGAACCGATGGCGCTCCTCCAGGGCCGCGAACTCCTCCAGGGCCAGGGGGTTGACGGTGCCGAGCAGGGACAGGGCGCGCTCGGCGGCCCGCAGGCGCTTCTCCTGCGTGGTCCGCACGAACGGCACCGACCCGAGGTCCGGCTCGGGGTCCCGCCCGTCGTCTGCGACCGGTCCCTGTGGCCCGGCCGGCCGCTCCGCCATGGCGGGCACCGGCTGATGGGGGCCGTACTCCTCGATCAGGACGTCGGGCTCGATCCCCAGCTCCACCACCGCCCGCTCGCGCAGTGCGTCGATGCGCATCCGCTGCTCGGCGCGGGCGACCTCGTCGCGGTGGACCACATCGGTCAGCCGGGCCAGCTCCTCGGTCAGCGTGGCGACCCGCTGGCGCACTCCGGCCAGTTCGACGTCGAAGCGCTTGCGTTCCTCCTCGGCCGCGACTCGCAGGCGGTCGGCCTGAGCCAGTGCCACCGCCAGGTACTCCAGAGTGAACCGGGCTCCGGTCAGGACAGAGGCCGCGATCTCCAGCTGACGGCGGCGACGTTGCTCGCGGGCCACCGCACGGGCGCGGGCCTCCCGCTCGGCGGCCGCGGACGCCCGCAACTGCTCGGCGCGCCCGGCCAGAGCGCGCGCCCGCTCCTCGGCGGTGCGCAGGACCAGCCGGGACTCGGTCTCGGCGGCCCGGGCAGCGGTCGCCGCGGCGGCCAGACGGTCGCGCTCCTCGGTCGAGGGCTCGGCGTCCTGGCCGTCCGGGACGCCGTCCTGCGCGGCGTCCAGACGCTCGACCAGTTCGGCCAGGGCCGTGCGGTCGGCGGCCAGCCCGTTCTCGTTCTCCTGCAGGTTCTTGCGCAACCGGTCCGCCTCCGCCCTGGCCGATCGCGCCGAGGAGCCGAGTTGGCCCAGCCGCTCGGCGACCGCGGCCAGGCGCGCGTCGGAGTCGTGCAGCGCGTCAAGGGCCCGATCCACCCGTTCGTTCGCCGCCTCGAGCCGGCTCTGGGCCCGCTGGACGGCGAAGCGGGCCTGTTCGGCGGCGTGGGTGGCCGCGGCGGCCTCGTGGGCGGCCTCGTCGACCGCGGCCTGCACCTCGATCAGCGAGGGCGCGCCGGAGGATCCCCCGCGCGCGAACGCCGCGGAGAGCAGGTCACCCTCCAGGGTCACCACGACGAGCTCCGGACGGTGGGCGACCAGGTCGTGGGCGGTGTCCAGATCCGGGGCCACGGCGAACCCGGTCAGCAGCCGGTCGAGGGCCGGCGTGAGGGTCGCCGGGCAGTCCACCAGGCTGCGGGCCCACCGGCACCCGGGTGGCAGATCGCCCGCGACCGGTCGCCGGGCGGCATCGCCTACCCCGGCGCCGCCTGATCCGCCGACCAGAACGACGGCCTGCCCCTCGTCCTCGGACCTGAGCAGCCGCAGTGCGGCGAGTGCACCCTCGGTCGAGTCCATGACCACCGCGTCGGCGGCCGGCCCGAGTGCGGTGGCCACCGCGTTCTCGTGACCGGGCTCGACCTGCAACAACGCGGCCACCGATCCGATGACCCCGCCGAGGCGGTCGTCGGCGGCCAGCAGCGCCCCGGCGCCGTCCTTGCGCTGCAGCCCGAGCTCCAGGGCGTCCTGGCGCGCCGTCCAGGTGGAACGAGCGGTCTCGGCGGAGCGCTCGGCGGCCCGGGCACCCTCCAGCTCGGCGCGGGCGGCCACGAGTTCGGCGTCCGCCGCCTCGTGCTCGGCGTCCAGGTCCTGCTCGCCCGCCTCAGCACCGGCCACCTGGGCCTCGAGCGCGGTGAACTCCGACTGCGCGCCGTCGGCGCGCGCCTCCGCCTCGGTGATCTGCTCGCTCAGGCGCGCGGCCTGTTCGGCGGCGGCCTCCACCCGGCTGCGCCGCGCGGCGACCTGCCCGGACAGCCGGGCCAGACCCTCGCGGCGGTCGGCGGCCGCCCGCAACAGGCCGGCCAGGCGTCGTTCCTCCTCGCCCTCGGCCACCTCAGCCGCGTGGCGTGCCTCGACGGCGTCGGCAAGCTGCTCACGGGCGGTCTCGACCTGCTCGGTCAGCGCCTCCTCCTGCTCCGTGGCCGCCTCGGCCTGGGCCTCGAGTTCCTCCGGGTCCCGCCCGGGGGTGCGCACGGCATCGATCGGCTCGCTGAGCAGCCGGCGCCGGTCCGCAGCACGCTCGGCTGTGCCCCGCACGCGCTCGCGCAGGCTCGACAGGTGGTACCACGTCTCCTGGGACCGGGCCAGGCGTGGGGCGGCCTGAGCTGCGGCGTCCTCAAGGTCGGCCAGCCGCCGGCGCCCCTGCCCCAGCTCCGCCTCGACGCGTTCGCGGGTGGCGCGCAGTGCCTCCTCGTCGGCGACCTCGGCCTGCAGGGTCGAGGTCAGCTGCACCAGGTCGTCGGCCAGCAGCCGGGCCCTGGCGTCGCGCAGGTCCGCCTGGACGACGGCGGCCCGCCGGGCCACATCGGCCTGCCGGCCGAGGGGTTTGAGCTGGCGGCGGATCTCGGCGGTCAGGTCGCCGAGCCGGGTGAGGTTGGCCTGCATCGCCTCCAGCTTGCGCAGCGCCTTCTCCTTGCGCTTGCGATGCTTGAGCACCCCGGCGGCCTCCTCGATGAACGCGCGCCGGTCCTCGGGGGAGGCATGCAGGACGGCGTCGAGCTGACCCTGCCCGACGATCACATGCATCTCCCGGCCGATGCCGGAGTCGGACAGCAGGTCCGCCACATCCAGCAGGCGGCACGAGCTGCCGTTGATCGCGTACTCGCTGCCGCCGGAGCGGAACATCGTGCGCGAGATGGTGACCTCGGCGTAGTCGATCGGCAGCGCACCGTCGGTGTTGTCGATGGTCAGGCTGACCTCTGCCCGACCCAACGGGGGGCGTCCCGAGGTGCCGGCGAAGATGACGTCCTCCATCTTGCCGCCGCGCAGACTCTTGGCGCCCTGTTCCCCCATCACCCACGCGAGAGCGTCGACCACGTTGGACTTGCCCGAGCCGTTCGGTCCGACGACACACGTGATGCCCGGCTCGAACCGCAGTGTGGTGGCCGAGGCGAAGGACTTGAACCCCCGTAGGGTCATGCTCTTGAGGTGCACAGGCTCCTGCCCGGGTCTGACGACGGGCACCGGCCGGCGGCCGGCGCGCTGCTGCGGGGAAGGCCCGGTCAGCGTACCCAGAACCTGGGGGCCACCCAGAACACATTCGGCGCGTGGCTGTCGTCCGCGTGGCTGCGCGGACCCGGCCGATGCCCGAGGCCGTCATGGCGCAGGTCCCGGGCCAACCCGGTGGCCGCGACGGCCAGCGCGAGTCCGATCATGGCGATGAGAACGATGAGAAGTGTCATGGCATGAATTCTTCCTACGACTATCTCCTGCCACCACTGGCAGAGAAGCCATAGTTCGTTGATATTCTGCCGTCATGATGCGCAACGTCGCCGCCCTCATCTGGGACGGCACCACGCCGTTCGAACTCGGTGCCCTCTGCGAGGCCTTCGGGCTCGACCGCACCGCGGACGGCGTGCCGGCGCTGGAGTTCGCCGTGTGCTCGATTCGGCCCGGCCCGGTGCGAACCTCCCTCGATCTGGACGTCGTGGTCCACCACGGGATCGAACGCGCCCGCGAGGCGGACCTGATCGCCGTCGGAGGTCACAGCGCGACGCCGGGACAGACCCCGCCGGAGATCGTCGAGGCACTGCAGGACGCCGTCGCGCGCGGCGCGCGGGTGTTGTCGGCATGCAGCGGCGCCTTCGCCCTCGGTGACGCCGGTCTGCTCGACGGGCGCCGGTGCACCACCCACTGGATCCACGCCGCGGCCCTGGCCGAGGGGTTCCCCCTCGCCCGCGTGGATCCCAACGTGCTCTACGTCGATTCGGATCCGATCATCACCAGCGCGGGCACCGCCGCCGCGCTGGACGCCTGCCTCCATCTGTACCGCAGCGACTTCGGCACCGAGGTCGCCTCGCAGGTCGCCCGGCGCATGGTCGTCCCCCCACTGCGCGAGGGCGGCCAGGCCCAGTTCGTCCGGACCCCGGTCCCCGAGGTGTCGGCCCGGACGCTCACCCCGGTGATCGACTGGGCCCGCCGGCACCTGGCCGGCGATCTGTCGGTGCCGACGCTCGCGCGCCACGCAGCCATGTCCCCGCGCACCTTCGCCCGCCGCTTCCGCGACGAGACCGGGACGACGCCGCACCGGTGGGTCCTCGCCGAGCGGCTCCACCTGGCCGAGCATCTGCTGGAGACCACCGACGCACCCGTGGAGGAGATCAGCCGCAAGGTGGGGTTCGGTCCGGCCTCGGTCCTGCGGCATCACTTCGTCCGGTCGCGGCACACCACGCCGTCGGCCTACCGTGCCACCTTCCGGTGTGACGCCGGACCCGCCCGGACCGGGACCTGACCGGCCATCGCCCTGACGGGCTATCGAACCGCGAAACCGGACGGCGCGTCGTCCACCGGCTCGGACCAGCGCGACACGACGCCGTCCACGGCGCCGGGACGTCGGTAGAAGGACCCCGGCGACACCGGCGGCGCCGGCCGCGCCGACAGCAACCGCAGCAGTTCCCGGCACGCGTCCCGCGGCCCCTGAACGCTCACCTGGACCCGCCCGTCGTCCAGATTCGTGGCCGAGCCGACGAGTCCCAGTTCCTGGGCCATCGCGCGCACCCACCAGCGGAAGCCCACCCCCTGCACGCGCCCGGCGACCCAGGCGGTCAGACGGGCCTGCGCCGGCTCACCATCGTGATTCGAACCGCTCACTCCCGAACCCTCCGTCGGCATCACAACACTGAATGGATACCCTCTCCGCCAAACGAGCAATACCCAACGGGGTATAGGCCCGAACGTCCTCAGCGAGTGGGAACCTAGGCTCTACTCTCTATCCGACCGGGCGCTCCCGGAACGGCCCCAGTGTGGACAGGAGTACTCGTGGATGCCCTGGATCTGGCGAGGTGGCAGTTCGGTGTCGTCACCCTGTACCACTTCATCTTCGTCCCGCTGACCATCGGCCTGGCGCCACTGGTCGCGATCATGCAGACCGCCTGGTATCGCACCGGCAACGAGCGGTGGCTGCGGATGACCAAGTTCTTCGGCAAGCTGTTCCTGATCAACTTCGCCATGGGCGTCGTGACGGGCATCGTGCAGGAGTTCCAGTTCGGTATGAATTGGAGCGCCTACTCGGAGTTCGTCGGTGACGTGTTCGGCGCTCCGCTCGCGATGGAGGCGCTGGTCGCGTTCTTCCTCGAGTCGACCTTCCTGGGCGCGTGGATCTTCGGCTGGGAGCGCCTGTCCAAGAGGGCCCACCTGGCCACCATCTGGCTGGTCGCCATCGGTGTGAACGCCTCGGCCTACTTCATCATCGCGGCCAACTCCTTCATGCAGCACCCCGTCGGGGTCGTCTTCAACCCGCAGACCCAGCGGGCCGAACTCGACAGCATCCGTGCCGTGCTGACCAACCCGACCACCCTGGCCGCCTTCCCGCACACGATCTCCGGCGCGTTCCTGACGGCGGCCGTGTTCGTCACCGGGATCGCCGGTTGGTGGATGGTCCGGCTGCATCGCGCGGGCCGGGACGGCGAGGCCGCGGACTACCGACCGGCCCTGCGCCTCGGGTTGGCTGCCTTGGTGGTCTCCGGGATCGCGGTCGCCTTCACCGGCGACGTCCAGGCCAAGATGATGTTCGAGCAGCAGCCGATGAAGATGGCCGCCGCGGAGGCGTTGTGCGAGACCGAGGTCGGCGCCGGGTTCAGCGTCTTCGCGGTCGGTGACGTCGAGAACAGCTGCGACGTGCGCACGCTGACCATCCCGGGGCTGGCCTCCTACCTCGCCACCGGCGAGTTCGACGCGACCCTGCAGGGTGTCAACGACCTGCAGGCCGGCTACACCGAGACCTTCGGCCCCGGCGACTACAAACCCCTGCTGCCGGTGACCTATTGGTCGTTCCGCCTGATGATCGGATTCGGCGGGCTGACCGGCCTGCTGGGCCTGCTGGGCCTGTGGTACACCCGCCGCGGCCGATCCCCCACGTCGCCGCTGTTCGGCAGGATCGCGCTGTGGTCGCTCCCTCTTCCCTTCCTGGCCAACATGACCGGGTGGGTCTTCACCGAGATGGGCCGTCAGCCCTGGGTCGTGGCGCCCAACCCGACCGGTGACGACTCCGTCCGGATGCTCACGGCGGACGGCGTGTCCCCCATCGTCGACTCGGCCACCGTGCTCACCTCACTGACCGTGTTCACGCTGCTCTACGGAGCGTTGGCAGTGGTCTGGTTCGGCCTGATGCGCCGCTACACCGTCGAGGGTGCACCCCAGGTGCACGCTGCGGACGAGACCGAGGACGAGGACGCCCCGCTGGCGTTCGCCTACTGAGCCGCGACGGATCGGAGTACGACGTGGACATCGACACCCTGCGCATCATCTGGTTCGTCCTCATCGCGGTCCTGTGGACCGGGTACCTGCTGCTGGAGGGCTTCGACTTCGGGGTCGGCATGCTGTTGCCGGTCCTGGGTCGCAACGACACGGAGCGACGCGTCCTGATCAACACCATCGGCCCGGTCTGGGACGGCAACGAGGTCTGGCTGCTCACCGCGGGCGGCGCCACCTTCGCGGCGTTCCCGCTGTGGTACTCGACATTGTTCTCCTCCTTCTACATCCCGCTGCTGGTGATCCTGGTGGCCCTGATCCTGCGAGGGGTGGCCTTCGAGTACCGCGGCAAGATCGACTCCCAGGCCTGGCGCGCTCGCTGGGACGTCGCGATCGTGGTCGGCTCGGCGCTTCCGGCGCTGCTGTGGGGCGTGGCGTTCGGCAACATGGTGCGGGGCGTGGACGCCGCCTGGCTCGACGGCGGCCCCTACCGGGTGCTGGTCGGCGCGCTCAACCCCTACGCGCTCCTGGCCGGCGCGACGACGCTGTTGCTGTTCCTGTTGCACGGCGCGTTCTTCCTGGGTCTGAAGACCGCGGGCGAGATCCAGACCCGGGCCGTGGGTCTGTCGGCGAAACTGGCGCTGCCCACTCTGGTCGTCGCCGCACTCTGGGCGGTATGGACCCAGCTCGCCTACGGCAAGACGTGGACCTGGCTGGTGGTCCTGATCGCCGCGGCCGCACTGGTCGGCGCCTACCTGGCCGCCCGGCAGGGTTCGGAGGGGCGAGGCTTCGCCATGACCAGCGTGGTCACCTTGATGGCCGCGGTGCTCATCTTCGGCTCGCTGTTCCCCGACGTGCTGCCTTTGAACGGTGCGGAGTCCCTGACGCATCTACAACGCCTCCTCGACCCAGTACACCCTCACCGTGATGACGATCGTCGCCGTGGTCATGACCCCGGTGGTGGTGGCCTACCAGGCCTGGACGTACCGGGTGTTCCGCCACCGGATCGGGGTGGAGCACATCCCGGCCGGGATCGGTCTGTCCGCCAAGCTGCCCAAGCCCTTCGTCAGCTGAACCGAAGCGAGTGCGCCCGCTCGACCCACGTCTGCTGCGTCACGCCCGGGCCAGCCGCCGATACGTCGTCCTGACGGCGGGCCTCGGCGTGGCCGCGGCGGCCGTGATCGTCGTCCAGGCCGTGCTGCTGGCCGGGGTCATCGCCGGCGCGGCCCGCGAGGGCACCGACCTGGCCGGGGCGCGCGGGCCTTTGCTCGCCCTGGTCCTGGTCGTCGCGCTGCGCGCCGGGCTCGCGGCCGCCCAGGAACGCTACGGCCATCGAGCGGCAACCCGAGTGATCGCCCAGCTTCGCCAGGCCGTGCTGCGCCGGGCGGGCGAACTCACCGTCGCAGGCCGTCGCGAGGCGCTGCCCCCCGCGGCAGCGCTCACCACGCTCACCACCCGGGGCCTGGACGCGCTCGAGACCTACCTGACCCGATACCTTCCGCAACTGCTGCTGGTGTCGACGGTCACGCCCGCCGTTCTGATCGTGATCTGGTCCTACGACGCGATCTCCGGGCTCCTCGTGACACTGACCCTGCCCCTGGTGCCACTGTTCATGGCCCTGGTCGGCTGGACGACCGCGGCGTCCGCCCGGCGCCGGCTGGTCGTGATGCAGCGCCTGGGCGACCAGGTGCTCGACCTGATCGCCGGTCTGCCCACGCTGCGCGCCCTGGGCCGCGAGCAGGGGCAGGCGGCGCGGGTCCGCGACGTGGGCGAGGCATACCGGCGCACGACGATGCGCACCCTGCGATCGGCGTTCACCTCCGCCCTGGTCCTGGAGTCCCTGACCACGCTGTCCGTGGCCCTGGTGGCGGTCGGGATCGGCCTGCGCCTGGTGTTCGGTGAACTCGACCTCCGCACGGGCCTGACCGTGCTCATCCTGGCCCCCGAGGTCTACCTTCCGCTGCGCATGATCGGGGTTCACTACCACGCCAGCGTCGACGGTCTGGCCGCTGCCGAGCAGGCGTTCGCCGTCCTCGAGGTGCCACGCGACGACCCGGACGGCGACGGCCGCCCCGCACCGGACCTGCGCCACGCGGTCCTCGAGCTCGACGCCGTCACCGTCACCCACGCCGATCGCGACCTGGACGCACCGCACCACGTCGACCTGAGGCTGTGCCCGGGCGAGATCGTCGCGCTCGTCGGCGCCAGCGGGGCGGGGAAGTCGACGTCGGTCGAGGTCCTGCTCGGCCTGCGCCGGCCGAGCGAGGGCGCGGTCCGGATCGACGGGACCGATCTGGCCGAGTTCGACCCGTCCACGGTGCATCGGCAGATCGCCTGGATCCCGCAGCGGCCGACTGTCGTGCCGGCCACCGTGGCCGAGAATGCTTGGTACGCAGCTGGTCCCGAGGCGGACGAGGACGCGGGCGACGGCGGTCTGCAGGCCCGACGCCGACTCGAGCAGGCCGCCGCGGCGAGCGGGTTCGACGACGTGGTCGCCACGTTGCCGCAGGGCTGGCAGACCCGGATCGGGCACGGCGGTCATGGTCTGTCGGCCGGTCAGCGACAGCGCCTGGCCCTGACCCGCGCGCACCTGCGTCAGGCCCCGCTCGTGGTGCTCGATGAGCCGACGGCACACCTGGACGCCGAGACCGAACTCCTCGCCCACGAGGCGATCCGAGCTCTGCACCGAGCAGGCTCGACGGTCCTGCTGGTGGCCCACCGGCCCGCCCTGCGGGCGCTGGCCGACCGCGTCGTCGAGGTGCACTCCCGGGCGCGGCTCTGAGGGCCGGGGCGGCTCTGGGCAGCTCTGGAGCAGCTCTGGGCAGCTCCGATGAGGGGATTCTCATCGCCCCCGTGTGGTGATCGACTGTGACGGCACGCAAGATGGGGGCATGTGGGGAGCGCGCGCGCTGGCCGGTTCGGCCGTCCTGATCGCCGCCGCCATGGGTGTGTCCCTGGTCGGTGGCCCGGTCTGGGCTGCCATCGTCACGCCCTCGGACCCCCGCAGCGTCATCGGCGAGGCGCTCGTGTTCTCGGCCACCGGCGAGCTGGTGACGCCGTCGATCACCGCGTCCCCGGCGACGCCGGTCGTCCGGGGCACGACCGACCCCGGCGCCCCGACATCGAGCCCGACAGGGTCACCTCCCCAGGTCGTCGAGCCGAGCCGGGCGCGCGAGGTGGAGGAGCACGACGAACCCGCGTCGACCGGGGCGGGCTCGAAGGACCACGAGTCCGCCACCACGAGGTCCACGAGCGAGTCGACAGACGACTCGGGCGAGGATGACTGAGGCCTCCCGGTCCTGGGGCGGGCCACCACATCCCGGCCGGCCGAGCGAGCGCCCTCGCCTGACCGTCGGCGTCCGCGCCCGGATCCTGGCCACCGTCCTGGTCCTCACCGCGATCGGCATGGCCCTGGCCGGCACAGCGTTCATGCTCTTCGAGCGGCGTCAGCTGGTCGACCATCTCGACCGTGTCCTCGCGGCCGATGTCCGCCAACTCTCCGCGAGTGCCCAGACGGCGCTCGCCGGCCCGAACCCACCGTCCACGGTCCGGGACCTGCTGGAGCTGCAGCTCAACCAGCACCTGCCCACCAACGGGGAGGTGCTGCTCGCCCTCGTCGACGCCACGCCGGTGTTCTACACCCAGGGCCCGTTCCCCATCGACGCCGAACCGGCGCTGCTCGACCAGGTCACCACACTGGGACCGGACGCCCCGACGCAGATCCGCCAGGTCGATACCGACACCGCGGGTCCGGTGCGGTACGTGGCGATGCAGGTCCGCATCGAAGGACGCCCGGAGGTCGGCACCCTGGTGGTGGCCGTCAGCCTCCAACCGACCCTGGACCAGCTGGCCGACAGCGCTCGCCTCTACGCCGCGCTGTCCCTGCTCGCCCTGGGCCTGACGGGCATCGGCGCCTGGATCGTCTCCGGGCGTCTGCTGCGTCCGCTGCGCCTGCTTCGCGATGCGGCCGAGACCATCTCCGACACCGATCTCGCCGCACGCATTCCCGTCACCGGCAACGACGACGTCACGGAGCTGACCCGAACCGTGAATGCGATGCTCGACCGGTTGGAGGACGCCTTCGAGACCCAGCAGCAGTTCCTCGACGACGCCGGCCATGAGCTGCGGACGCCGATCACCATCGTCCGAGGGCACCTCGAGGTCCTCGACACCGACGATCCGGCAGAGGTGCAGGCCACCCGGGCGCTGGTGATGGACGAACTGGACCGGATGGCCAGGCTGGTCAACGACCTCATCGTGCTGGCCCAATCCGGCCGCAACGACTTCGTCAGCCCCGAGGCGATGGACCTGCACCAGCTCCTTCGCGACGTCTTGGACAAGGCACAGGCCCTCGCCGTCCGAAACTGGGTGCTCGACTCCACGATTCACGCCGTGGCCGTCGCCGACGGGCACCGGCTCACCCAGGCCATGCTGCAGCTGGCCGACAACGCCGTTCGGCACACCGACGTCGGTGACACCATCGCGATCGGCGGGGCGCTCTCCCGCGGACAGACGCAGCTGTGGGTGCGGGACACCGGCACCGGGGTGTCCGAACAGGACGCGAAGCGGATCTTCGAACGGTTCGGTCGGGCCGGCGGGACCCGCGGCGACGGCGGGTCCGGGCTGGGGCTGTCGATCGTGGCCGGGATCGCCGCCGCGCACGGCGGTCGAGTCACTCTCGACCCGACCACGGACGGCACGGGTGCCCGGTTCACCCTCATTCTCCCCCTTGAGCTGATCCGACGGACTGCGCCGCCTCCGACGATGGCCGGACCGTCTGAGCCCCCGCGGACGCAGGCGCCCGCGGACCCGCCCAGGATCCGACCCGGGCCGCCCCCCGCGCCAGTGCGTGCGGCGCCCCCCGGGGAGTCACGGTGACCCGCATCCTCATCGCCGAGGACGAGCAACGGATCGCCTCGTTCATCGACAAGGGCCTGCGCGCCAGCGGTTTCGGTGTCACGGTCGTCGCCGACGGGCCGGCCGCCTACGACGCCGCCATGACCGGCGAGCACGACCTGATGGTGCTCGACATCGGGCTGCCGCTGCTCGACGGGTTCGCCGTCCTCGGCCGGCTGCGGCGTGCCGGCTGCGCGATCCCGGTGATCATCCTGACCGCCCGGTCCGGGGTGACCGACACCGTCGCGGGGCTGGAGAGCGGCGCAGACGACTACATGGCCAAGCCGTTCCGGTTCGAGGAGCTGCTGGCCCGGATCCGGCTGCGGCTGCGCGCCGAGCCCCGTGCCCCCGAGCAGACGGTCCTGCGCTACGGCGACCTCGCCCTGGACATCACGACCCGGCGAGCCCTGGCCGGCGGTCGCCAGGTCGACCTGTCCTCGCGGGAGTTCGCACTGCTGGAGATGCTGCTGCGCCATGCCGGCCAGGTGCTCAGCCGCGAGCAGATCCTCAGCCAGGTGTGGGGTTACGACTTCGACCCCGGTTCGAACGTGGTCGACGTCTACATCCGGTACCTGCGGCGCAAGGTGGGCAGCGACTGGATCGAGACCGTTCGTGGTGTGGGCTATCGACTTCGGGAGGCGGGGCTCTGAGCCCCCATGAGAGTCCTCTCACTCCGGAGTACCTGGTCCCCTCATGTACGTCCGGCAGGGTCACTGCTCAGGCAGACATCTGACCGAGAAGGAGACCCTCTCTGATGAACCGATCACAGCGACTGGGCGCGACCGCTGCGGCCACGGCCGCGTTGCTCGGCGGAGCCGGGATGACGCTGGCCGCCGCACAGTCGCAGGCCGGCGCGGCGCCCGGACCCACCCAGCCGCCGAGCGCCGCCGCCGAGACCCTCGCCGGGCTCGACGCCGAGACCGCCATGCTCTCGGCCGAGGCCGAGGCACTGCGCTCGCAGCTCGCGGTCGCCTCCCGCGCGGTGGACGCCGCACACGGGGCACCGGGGGCGGATCACGCCGAGGGGTCCGATCGCGAGCACAGCGTGCAGGACCGGGAGGACGGGCACGGCGGCGGCCCGGTCACCAACGGCGAGCGCGAGGGGGACGAGCACGAGGCCGGCGACGATTCCGGGCGGGAAGACGCGGATGACTGAGCGCGGCCGACACCCCCGGTGGACGGCGGCGGTCCTGCTCGCCCCGGCGTCGGCCGCGGTGTTCGCCGGATCGACTGCCTGGGCGAACGATCACGACCCCGCCGCGGTGAAGCAGACAGCAGCCGCGCAGATCGCCGGGCGCACCGAGGAGGTCAGGAAGCTGCGGGTCGAGGTGGCCGAGCTGCGCGATCGGGTCGCCGGCCTCCAGGCCCGCGCGGACGGTGCGTCGTCCAGCACGGCACCCAAGACCAAGGCACCCACGGCCACGCCGAAGACCGCGGCTCCTGCCGCTGCTCCCGCCCCGGCCACGCAGACCACCACGGGCGGGTCATGACAGCGACCACCATGACATCCAGCGGGGCACCCACCGCCGCTGCGCCCGTCCGTTCGCTGCGATTCCGGGCGATGAACACGGACGTGACACTGCGGCTGATCGAGCCGGGCGCGGCAGGTGATCGGGCGCTGGCAGCGGCGAAGCGGGTGTTCGTCGACGTCGAGACGGCCTGCACCCGGTTCGATCCGACCAGTGCTCTGATGCGGGCCAACGCCGCCGGTGAGCAGTGGGCGATCGTCCCGCAGGTGTGCTTCTCGGCGGTCGCCGAGGCCGCCGTGGCGCACCTCGAGACGGCCGGCCTGTTCGATCCACGGGTCCTGGAGTCGCTGGTGGCCATGGGATACGACCGGACGCTGCCGTTCGAGGCAGGGCCGGTGCACCTGGATCCCACCCGATCACCGGCCGAGGTGCCGAGGCCACGGTGGGCGGGTCGTGGCCGGTCGGCCGGGACACGTGCGTCGGCCGGACGTGCCGGGCCGGGTGCACCGGGCGGATCCGCCGCGCCCTGGGTACCCGGCCTCGATCCACTGCACCACGGCGTCCGCATCGGAGACCGCCCGATCGACCTCGGCGGGATCGGCAAGGGCCTCGCCGTGGGCGGTGCCGCCCGGTTGCTCGAGAGCGCCGGCGAGGCGTTCCTGGTCGAGGCGGGCGGCGACTGCGCCCTCGGGGGTGCGGGTCCGGACGGCGACGGCTGGAAGGTCGGCGTCGAGGATCCGTTGGCCGACGGCCGGTTCCAGGACGGCGAGCAACCGGTCGCGGTGCTGAGCCTGGCCGACACCGCCTGCGCGACGTCCAGTCTGCGCAAGCGGACCTGGCGGGTCGGGGGCAAGCCGGTGCACCACGTCATCGACCCGCGCACCGGGCGCAGTTCGGACTCCGGCCTGCGGTCGGTCACCGTGGTCCAGCCGGATCCGGCCCGGGCCGAGGTGTGGAGCAAGTCCCTGCTCATCGCGGGAGTGGATGTGATCGCTGCCCTCGCGGCCGAGAAGCGCCTCGCGGCGCTGTGGGTGGACGACGAGGGGCGCCTGGGACTGTCCGAGGCGATGGCCCCGTTCGTGATCTGGAGGACCCCCGATGCCGCCTGAGACGACAGCGCCACCGGCCACCTCGCCGGTCCCCGCGCCCCGATCCGGCCAGAGAACGGCCGTCACCGAGGATGGCGTGCGCCGACCCGTGGGAACGATCGCTCTGGTCGCGGCGTCCACCGGCCTGACCGGCTGGCTGGTCGGGTCGGCGGTGTCCTCGGTGGTGGGCGATCAGAACGCCCCGTGGATCCTCGGCCGGGCCTCCGGTATCGCTGGGTACGTGCTCATGGTCGCCCTGGTGGTCATGGGCCTGCTGCTGTCCCATCCGTGGCGCACCCGTTGGAGACGGCCCAGCGCCGTGGTGCGGATCCGGGTACACGTCAGCCTGGCCGTGTTCACCCTGGCGTTCCTGGCGCTGCATGTCCTCGTCCTGGCCACCGACTCCTACGCAGAGGTCGGCTGGTGGGGTGCCGTGCTGCCGATGGCCTCCGGGTACCGACCGGTCGCGGTGACCCTCGGTGTCATCGCCGCCTACGCCGGCGTGCTGGCCGGCGTGACCGCCCTGTTCGCCGGCCACTGGGCGGCACGCGTGTGGTGGCCCGTGCACAAGGTGGCCGGCCTGGCGCTGGTCGCGACCTGGCTGCACGCCGTCCTGGCCGGTTCCGACACCGGGGTGCTGATCTGGTTGTACGCAGGCACCGCCGTGGTGGTGCTCGGGCTGGCAGCATCCCGCTACGTGGCGAAGACGCCGTCCGATCGCCTCACCGAGCTCACCAGAGGGACCGGCCGATGACCGCGACCCTGCCTCTCGCCCTCCCCCTCGCCGACCTCGACGACTGGTCGCTGCTCCGCACACACGGCGGGGCACAGGTGATCTTCGACGCCGGGGACCGGTCGCTGCTGCACGCCGACCCCGCCGACCGGTTCGCCGACCACACCCGTCGCTACGGTCACCGGCCGCACCTGATCGGCCGCACCGAGCAGACGCTCGCCATGCTCGAGCAGGTCCAACTGAGCGGGCGCGGGGGCGCTCACTTCCCGGTGGCCCGCAAATGGCGCACCGCTCTGGACGCCGCCGCGGCCGGCGGCGGTGAGGTGGTCGTGGTCGGCAACGGGGCGGAGGGTGAGCCGGGTAGCGTCAAGGACGCCGCCCTGCTCCTGCAACGCCCGCACCTCGTGCTGGACGGGCTGGTGTGCGCGGCCGAGGCGCTGGGCGCGTCGTCCGCCGTGCTGTGGCTGCACGAGGGCGCCGCGGCGGTGGCTGCCGTGCACCGGGCGCTCGCCGAGCGCCGGACCGCGGGCCTGGTCGAACCGCCGGTCCGGCTCGCCATGGGCCCGGACGCCTACCTGAGCGGCGAGGGCAACGCCGTGGTGCGGGCCCTGGACGGCGGACCCGCGCTGCCGGTGTTCCTGCGCCGCCCGGCCGCGGTCGCCGGCGTCGACGGGCGACCGACCATCGTGCAGAACGTCGAGACCCTGGCCCGTCTCGCGCTGCTGGCCCGGACCGGTGCCTCGGGTGCGCCACCCGGGGTGGTGGTCAGCGTGCTCACCCGCGCCCGCGACGAGCGCTGGGTGATCGCGGCCCGCGAGGTGCCCGGCCGGAGGCGGCTCGCCGAGGCGGTCCTGGACGGGTATTGGGTGCACCAGCCGCCCCCGCGCGCCGTGCTGGTGGGCGGCTTCGGCGGCCGGTGGATGCACTGGGAGGATGCGGCGCCGATGGTGCTCGGCCAGATGATCGGGAGCAGGACCCCGGGCGGGCTCGCGCCGGTGTCGCTGGCCGCCGGGATCCTCGCCCCTCTGCCCAGCGGGACGTGCGGGATACGTGAGACCGCCGTGGTGATCGACTACCTGGCCGCCTCGAGTGCCCGCCAGTGCGGTCCGTGTGTGTTCGGCACCCGAACGCTGGCCGAGGTGTGGCGGCGTCTGGCCCGGGGCGCCACCCGCCGCACCGACGCGGACAGGGTGCGGGCCGTGACCGAGGAGATCTCCGGGCGGGGTGCCTGCCGGTTGCCCGACGCGGCGGTATCACTGACCCGTTCGGCGCTGGAGGTGTTCGCCGACGACGTCGAACGGCACCTGACCGGTCGTGCCTGTCCGGTCGGCGGGCAGGACGGACCGGGAACCGTTCTGCCGGTTCCGGTCTCGCCTACCACGGTGGCGATGAACGGGAGGTGGGCGTGATGGCGACCATCCTGCCGCGTGGCCGGTGGGCGCCGACCGAGCCGGACCCGCAGCGCCTGCGAGTCGACCCGGTCGCCTGCGAGGGCGTGGGCATGTGTGCACACCTCGCGCCGGGTCTGGTCGACCTGGACTCGTGGGGCTATCCGGTGCTGCCCCACCGAGCGCTGGGCGGTCGGGACCTGCGCGCCGCGGACTCCGCGGTGCGGGGCTGCCCCCGGCGAGCGCTGTTCCTGGACTGAGATGTTCCTGGACTGAGCCGCTCCTCCCCTGGGGCCCTGGCCTACGCTCGTACCCGACCGGGTGCGCCCGGAACGGCCCCGGCATGGACAGGAGTCCCCGTGAACGCGCTGCGGTGCCCCGCTCGCGGCGGAGGCGTGCGGATGCACTCTCCGGAGCGGGTATGAGCGGTCCATCGGCGCCGCGCCGGGTGCTGGAGGACCCGGTGGTGCGGATCCTGCGCGCGCTGCGACCCGATCCGCTGCGCACCGCGGCGGCGGTACTCGCCGGGGCCGGAGCACTGGGCAGCGCGATCGCGCTCATGGGCGTCTCGGGCTGGCTGATCTCGCGGGCCGCCCAGCAGCCGCCGGTGCTCTACCTGCAGGTCGCCGTGGTCGCCACCCGCACCTTCGGGATCAGCCGCGGCGTGCTGCGCTACACGGAGCGTCTGATCTCCCACGATGTCGCGCTGCGCGGCGTCGTCCAACTGCGCGAGCAGGTCTACCGCCGGCTGGCATCGGCCGATCCCGCCGTCGTGGCGGGCCTGCGTCGAGGCGATCTGCTGGCCCGGACCGGCGCCGACGTGGACACCGTGTCCGACCTGGTCGTCCGCAGCATCCTGCCGTTCGCGGTGGCCTGGACGACGCTGGCCGCGACCACGATCGCGATGATCGTGATGTTGCCGGGGGCGGGCGCGCTGGTGGCCGTCGCGCTGGTGATCGCGGCGGTCGTGGTGCCCTGGCGTGCGGGCCGGGCCGCGTGGGTCGCGGAACTCGACGGGGCCCGCGCCAGGGCGCAGACCAGCATCGAGACCCACGCCCTGGTCGAGGCCCTGCCCGAGCTGTGCATCGCCGGTGCGGCCGACGCCCGGCTCGCGGCGATCGCACAGCTGGACACCGAGGTGGAGCGCACCCAGGACGCCGCCGCCGGCAGCGCCGCCCGCGCGGCGGGGGCCGGCACGCTGGCCACCGGTCTGGCCATGGTCGGCAGCCTGGCGCTGGCCGTCGCGGCGACGCGGGCGGGGCGTCTGGACGAGGTGATGGTCGCGGTGGTCACGCTCACCCCGCTGGCCGCGGCCGAGGCGGTCGCCGCCCTGCCCGCGGCCGCGACCACGCTGGTGCGGGCCCGGGCCGCCGCCGAACGGGTGCTCGAACTGCTCGACGCCGAACCCGCGGGCGAGGCCCGTTCCCCCCGAGCGGGCCGGCCGGTGGCGTCGGAGCCGGCAGCCCGCGCCGTCCGGGCGATCGAGGTCGGCGCCGCGGTCGAGGCCGAGCGCATCCCCCACCTGCGGGCCGACGGCCTGGCCTGCGGCTGGCCCGGACGGGAACCGGTCCTGACCGGATTCGACCTCGACCTGGCCCCGGGACGCCGGGTGGCGGTCGTCGGCCCCAGCGGCACCGGCAAGACCACCCTGCTGCTCACCCTGGCCGGACTGCTGCCACCACTGGCCGGAGCGGTGCAGCTCGACGGGGTCGACCTGGCCGACGTGCCCGAGTCCCGGTTGCGTCGCACCGTGTCCTACACGGCCGAGGACGCGCACATCTTCACCACCACCCTGCGGGAGAACCTCCGCGTCGCGGACCCGGGCGCCGACGACCAGGCGCTGCGCGCCGCGTTGGCGCGCGCGGGCCTCGGCCCGTGGGTGGCCGGGCTCCCGGCCGGTCTCGACACGATGATCTCCTCGGGCGCACACGCCGGTCGCGAGGTCTCCGGTGGCGAGCGGCGACGGGTGCTGCTGGCCCGCGCCGACCTGACCGGCGCCGGGGTGCTGCTGCTGGACGAACCGGCCGAGCACCTCGACCCGGCCATCGCCGACAGGCTGGTGACCGATCTGCTCTCGAGCGAGCGGTCCCTGCTGCTGGTCACCCATCGGCTCCGCCCGCTGGCCGCGGCGGACGAGGTGATCCTCCTGGACGGCGGCCGGGTCGTCGCCCGCGGTCGGCACGAACAGCTCGTGGCCGCACGCCCCGGCTACGCGGCGGCGCTGGCCACCCAGGCCCAGCGATGACCGGGCGCGACGACGCTGATCAAGGCACCCAGAGGTCCCGGCCGGGCGCCCGATGGGCCTGGCACTATCCGAACATGGACGATTCGACACAGCCGTCGTCATCGGCTAGGTCCGCGCTGCTCCGCCCGTTCGAACGTCAAATGCTCGGGGCCGTGCTGGCGATCGCCGACGGATTGGACCTGCCCTCGACCCTGGACCGGATCGTGCAGACGGCGCGAGACCTGACCGGGGCCGAGTACGCCGCACTGGGGGTGCTCGGTTCGGACCGCCGGCACACCACGTTCGTCCAGATCGGCGTCGACGACGAGACCGCGGCGCGCATCGGTCACCCACCGGTCGGGGCCGGCGTGCTCGGTTTCATCACCCTTGTCGGGCATTCGGTGCGCACCGACGACGTCACCACGCACCCGGCCGCCAAGGGGTTCCCGCACGGCCACCCGCCCATGCACAGCTTCCTCGGCGTCCCCGTCGGGCTCGGCGATCGCGTCATCGGCAACCTCTACCTGGCCGAGAAGCCCGGCGGCTTCTCCGAGGACGACGAGGTGCTCGTGAACGCGCTCGCCGCGGTCGCCGCGGTCGCCATCGAGAACGCCGAGCTCTACCGGGACGTCGAGCGTCGGGCCCGCTGGATGGCCGCGGCGCAGCAGGTCTCCACGGCGATGCTGTCCGGGATGGACGAGGAGGACGCACTGCACCTGATCGCCGAACAGGCCGCCCGGGTGGCCGACGCGGACGGCGCCGCCCTGGTGCTGCCGGGGCTGGGCGAGGACTGGGTGCTCGAGATCGCCGTGGGCGATCCGAAGCTCACCGCCCTGATCGGAACCGTCATGCCGCAGGACGGGCGCACCCACGCCGTGATCCGCACCGGGATCGGACGTCGGGTCGCCCAGATGTCGCGGGCGACACCGATGCGGGTGCCCGGCATGAAGGCGTTCGGACCCGCCCTGTACGCGCCGCTGGTCTCCAAGGACGGAATCGCGGGCGTCCTCGTCCTGGTGCGCCGCATCGGCCGCCCCGAGTTCTCCGACGCCGATCTGGGCACGTCGCAGACCTTTGCCGAGCAGGCCGCGATCGGCCTGCGCCTGGCCGAGGGCCGGCGGCGCGAGGAGGAGGCCGACCTGCTGCAGGACCGGGCCCGGATCGCCCGGGATCTGCATGATCTCGTCGTCCAGGAACTGTTCGCGATGGGGATGCGGCTGAACCGACTCGGCCCCCACCTCGACGACGAGGCGTTGACCGAGGTCGACACGTCCCTGGCCACCCTGGACCGTGTGGTGCGCCAGATCCGTTCCACGATCCGGGACCTGCGTGATCCGGTCGAACCCTCCGGCCTGGTCGACCGGGTCTACCTCGAGGTCACCCGCGCCCAGTCCTTCCTGGGCTTCGCGGCACAGGTCGACCTGGACGTGGATCGTGATCGGGACCCCGACGATGTCGTGCCCGACGACGTCAAGGACGACGTGATCGCGGTGGTGCGGGAGGGGCTGGCCAACGCGGCCCGGCATGCGCGAGCAGCGAGCGTCACCGTGCGTCTGTCCATCCGCGACGCGGTGGTCGTCCACGTCGTCGACGACGGCCCGGGCATGCCGCCGATCGTGGCGCGACGCAGTGGCCTCGACAATCTGTGCGAGCGCGCCCGGCGCCACGGCGGGACGTTCTCGATCGGCCCCGCCGAGGGCGGGCGCGGGACCCGACTGCGGTGGCGCGTGCCGCTGCAGGGCTGACCACCGGCGGGCTCGCCCGCTCCACGCGCACCCGTCCCCGTGCCGGCCTGCGTATCCCGCATCCCGCATCTCGCATCCCGCATCCCGCATCCCGCATCCCGCATCCCGCATCCCGCATCCCGCCCCATGATCACGATGAAGATCACGATGCGTGGAAGGCGACGACGCCACGCGGGCACGCCCGCACCGTGATCTTGGCCCGCGCCCCAGACCCCACACCGTGATCTTGTTCCGCCGGCCACATCCCACACCGTGATCTTCATCGTGACCACGGCGGGCACCGGCAGCCCTCTCCCACGACCACAGGCGGTCTAGGCTCCCTCCATGTCGAGCGAGGCTCCCCACCTGGACATCGACCTGCACGGCATCGGCCTGGGCGATGCACTCTCGGTGATCCGCAACAACGCCATGGCCGCCGGTCTGGACGCCCCCGTCCCGACCTGTCCGGGCTGGACCGTGCGCGACCTCGTCGTCCATCTCGGGGTGGTGCACCGCTGGGCACGCGCGATCATGACGGGCCAGGATCCGAGGCAGGCCCGGGATGCCCAGGTGGCCCACGAGGCGGAGGCGGCCGCGGTCGCCGACGTGCTCGACTGGCTGGACGACGGCGCGGCCGCCCTGCTCAGCACGCTGGCCGTGGCGCCGGACGACCTGGAGGTCATGTTCTTCCTCGAGAACGCGCCGGCCCCACGTCGGGCGTGGGCCCGGCGAGAGTGCCACGAGGCGACGATCCACGCGGTCGACGCGATGTCCGCGCGGCTGGGGCGGCCGCCGGGAGCGGATCAACTCTGGTTCTCTGCCGCGCTGGCCCTGGACGGCACCGATGAGCTGCTGCGCGGCTTCCTGCCACGGGCCAGGTCACGGGTGCGATCGCCGCGTCCCCACGCCGTCGCCGTCCAGGCCCTCGACGCCGGCACCGTGCACACCTGGCTGCTGAGCATCGGTGAGGGACCGACCGCGGTCGCCTACCTCGCCGACGAATCCTCCGCGGCAGTCCAGGCGGACGTCGTGGTGAGCGCCGAGGCGATCCCGCTCTACCTGGCCCTGTGGAATCGGGGCGGAGATCCACCGGCGGACGTGGACGACCCAGCCGGATGGCTGTCGACCTGGCGAGACCAGATGACCGTCACCTGGTCCTGATCAGGGGGCATTCCAGCCGGTGCCCTGCCGGTGCCCCGCCACCCACGCTGCCGCCTGGGTGCGACGACGGAAGCCCATCTTGGACAGCAGGCCCGTGACGTGGTTCTTCACCGTCTTCTCAGCCAGCCCGAGCCGCTCACCGATCTCCCGGTTGGACAGCCCGTCACCGATCAACTCGAGGACCTTCTTCTCCGTCGGGGTGAGCGTCTCGGTCGGGTCGTGGTGCATCGCCTTGCGCCGTGCCAGGACCCTCTCGTCCAGCAGTATGCGCCCGCCGGCCACCGCGCGGACCACGTCGGCGATCTCGGTGCCCCGCACCGACTTCAGCACGAAGGCGGCGGCCCCGGCGTCCAGGGCGGCCTGCACGGCATCGTCGTCGTCGAAGGAGGTCAGCACAACGCATCGGGCCGCAGGCAGATCCCGGCTCATGGCCTGCACGACCTCGATCCCGTTGCCGTCGGGCAGCTTCAGGTCCACGATCACGATGTCCGGCCTGACGGCGGCGGCCCGCCGGACGGCGTCCAGCACGGTGCCCGCCTCGGCGACGACGCACAGGTCGGGATCGGCGTCCACGACGTCCACCAGGCCGCGGCGAACGATCTCGTGGTCATCGACCACGAGAACCCGCACCTGCTTGCGCTGAACGTCCGGCCGCCTGTCCACGGGGTCAGGCTACAGGCGCGGCCGCGCGGGGCGCTGACAGCGCGGGCAGCGGTATGACGAGCGGTTCATGAACGCCTCCCGGCGCACCACGCCGCCGCAGCCGTTCAGGCACGCCTGGCCGGCGCGGCCGTACACGCTCAGGGATCGTTCGAAGTAGCCCGATCGGCCGTTGACGTCGACGTAGAGGGAATCGAAGCTCGTTCCCCCCTGCCGCAGCGCGTCGGTCATCACCTGGGTGGCGTTCGCGAGCAGGGCGCGGATCACCGGCCGCCTCAGCGAGGCGGCCGGCCGGTCGTAGTGCAGCCGGGATCGCCACAGCGCCTCGTCGGCGTAGATGTTCCCGATCCCGGAGACCACCTGCTGGTCCAGCAGGACCCGCTTGATCCCGCTGGACCGCGAGCGGATCCGCCGCACCAGGGCCTCGACGTCCAGTGCGTCGTCCAACAGGTCGCGGGCGATGTGCGCCACCGGCACCGGCACCGGGTGCGCAGCCGGGCCGTCGTCGGTGGGGACGAGATCGGCCAGCGTCATCCCGCCGAACATCCGCTGGTCGACGAAGCGCAGTTCACGGCCCGCACGGGACGGCGGGCCGCCGCTCAGCGACAGGCGCACCCGCAGATGCCGTTCCGCCGGCGCCTCGGGCGGGCGCATCAGCAGCTGTCCGCTCATGCCCAGGTGCATCAGCAGCGCGTCGCCGACTCCGCCGCCCTCGAGCACCAGCCACAGGAACTTGCCGCGGCGGCGTACCTCGCGGACCGTCCCGCCGCGCAATCGGGCGGCGAAGTCCTCCGGACCCGCGAGATGGCGCCGCACCGGGCGCGGGTGGAGCACCTCGACATCCGTGATCGTGCTGTCGCGGACCCACTGGTCGAGGCCGCGCCGCACCACCTCGACCTCGGGTAGCTCCGGCATGGTCCTCAGTCGGACTCGGTCGCGGACGACGAGCCGTCGGCGAGGGCGGCGTAGGCGATGGAGGCGGCCAACTGCTCGGCCTCCTTCTTGCTACGCCCGCTGCCGACGCCCATCTGCTCGCCGCGGATCAGCGTCACGGCGTGGAAGAGCTTGGCGTGGTCGGGCCCCTCCTCGCTCACCTGATACTCCGGGACGCCGAGGGACAGCTCGGCCGTCCGCTCCTGAAGACTGGTCTTCCAGTCCAGCCCGGCGCCCTTGGCCGCTGAGGTCTCCAGCAGGTCGTCGACCAGCCGGTGGACGAAGGCGCCGGCCGTCTCGATGCCGTGCTGTTCGTAGACGGCCCCGATCAGGGCCTCGAGGGTGTCGGCCAGGATGGAGGACTTGTCCGCTCCCCCGCTGGTGGTCTCACCGCGTCCCAGCAGCAGGCACTCGCCGATCCGCAGCCGGCGCGCGATGCCCGCCAGCGCCCGCATGTTCACCACGGCGGCCCGCAGCTTGGCGAGCTGGCCCTCGGGCAGGTCGCGGTGGCGGCGGTACAGGGCGTCGGTGACGACCAGACCGAGGACGGAGTCGCCCAGGAACTCCAGTCGCTCGTTGGTGGGACACCCGCCGTGCTCGTAGGAGTAGGAACGGTGGGTCAGGGCACGTGTGAGCAACTCGGGATCCACCTGGATGCCGAGCCTGCTCTGGAAGGCGTCGAGGTCCCGGTCGGGTCTCTCGTCGACGGACCGCTCCGCGCCTGCGGCACTGCTGCGGGTCACGCGCAGGACCGTCGCCTAGAGGTCTTTGACCTTGCGGCCCTTGTACTCGAGGTAGAGGGGGGTGCCCGCGGAGTCGGTCACGACCCTGGCCTGGTGCGGCCGCGAGTAGCTGACCTGGCCGCCCTCGACGCGCTCGGTCAGCGTCGTCGGGGTCGTCTTCCACTGCGAGCGGCGGGACCGCGTGTTGCTGCGGGACATCTTCCGCTTGGGGACGGCCACGGTTGTTCTCCTCGGTTCGTCGCCGGTCGGTCACCGGCTCATCGGTTGGCTAGTGGTGCTGCTGGTGCTGCTGCTCGCCGGCGCTCGCGGCGCCGGCGGACGTCTCCAGGTCGAGCCCGGCCAGCGCCTGCCAGCGCGGGTCGATCGTGTCATGGCCGTGCTCCGGGTCCTCGGCCAGGCGTGCTCCGCACTCGACGCACAGGCCCGGACAGTCGGGGCTGCACAACGGGCGGTACGGCAGCGCGGGCACCACAGCGTCGAGCAGGGCCGGCTCCAGATCGATCAGATCATCCTGCAGCTCGCGCACCTCCTCGTCCTCGGTGTCCCCGCCGCGCTGTCGATCCGGGTAGGCGTACAGCTCGGTGAGCCCGACCTCGACCGCCTCCTCGACGGCCTCCAGGCACCGAACGCACTCTCCGGCCGCCCGTCCCCGGACGGTGCCGGTGATCAGGACGCCCTCGAGCACCGACTCGAGCATCAGGTCGAGCTCGAGATCACTGCCCTCGACGAGCCCGATCACATCGGTGCCGAGACCGGCGGGAGCGACTGCCGAACGGGTCACCGTCCGCATCGCGCCGGGACGACGTCCCAGTTCGCGCGTGTCGATGACCAGGGGCGAGCGCGGGTCCGGGCGGATGCTGCACCCTCCTCGACGGGCTCCTGTGTCGGTGGTCCGTGCGGACCGACCCGACATGATCGCGGCCGCCCCGAACGGCGGTTGTCCCGCCCGACATCGGAGAAGCCGAACACTCAGGTTACCGCCGCCCGGTGCGCCGCTCCAAAACGAGTGCGCCCAGTGCCTCGAGCACCGCGGCCGGAACCATGCCGCCGACATCGCCACCCAGCAGCGCGACCTCCTTGACCAGGCTGCTCGAGACGTGTTCCAGCGACGGCTCCCCAGGCAGGAACACCGTCTCCAGGCCGCTCAGCTGCCGGTTCATCAGGGCCATCGGCAACTCGTAGGCGAAGTCCGTGCCCGAGCGCAGCCCCTTGACCACCGCCACCGCCCCGACCTCGCGGCAGAAGTCGACCAGGAGCTCGCCGCCGGTCGCCCTCACGGTGATGCCGTCCTCGAGCCCCGCCTCGGACAGCGCCGCCCGGAGCAGGGCCAGGCGCTGGTCCACGTCGAAGGTGCCGCTCTTGGCCGGGTTGACCAGCACCGCGACGATGACCTCGTCGAACAACGCGGCGGCCCTGCGGACCACGTCCACGTGCCCGTTCGTCACCGGGTCGTAGCTGCCCGGGCAGACGCACCGCCGCATCGCGGCAATCTATCCCAGTCGTCCGTCCGGATGGGGCGCGGTCTACCCGGGGATGGCCGGCCGCGCGATCCACAGCGCCGTCTGCCCGTAGCGGCGGACCTCGACGCGCTCCAGATCCGAGGACCAGCGCGGCTCGGGGGTCCGGCCGGCTCGCTCGACGACGATCAGGGCGCCCTGACCGAGCCAGCCGCGGGCGAGGTAGCCCAGCGCGGTGGCCAGGTCCTCCTCGGACAACCAGTAGGGCGGATCGGCCAGGACGAGGTCGGCGGGGTGCGGCGTGTGCACGGACAGGTACTTCTGCACCGAGGACAGCACCACGCTGACCCGAGGAAGACCCACCGCCGCGACGTTGCGCCGGGCCGCCTCTGCGGCTGCCCGGGAGGAATCGACCAGGACGACGTCGGCGGCGCCACGGCTGCCGGCCTCCAGCCCGAGTGCACCGGAGCCGGCGAACAGGTCGAGCACCCGGGCACCCCGGACGGCGCCGCGCGCCTCCAGGATGGAGAACAGTGCCTCACGGACCCGGTCCGTGGTGGGCCGGGTGGCCTCACCCGGCGGCACCTCGATCCGTCGTCCACCGGCGCTGCCGGCGATGATCCGTGTCATGGCACCCATTCTTCACGACGCGCTCAACCGCGTTCGATGAAGACCCGCTGCTCCTCGTCGATCAGGTCCTCGATCGCCGCCGCCAGGGCGGGGTGCCCGGCCAGATCCGGATCGGCCTGCACCAGTTCGCGGGCCCGCCGGCGCGCCCGCTCGATCAGCCGTTCGTCGCGCAGCACCCGCAGGAGCCGCAGCGAGGACCCGCGACCGGACTGCCGCGACCCGAGCACGTCGCCCTCGCGGCGCTGCTCCAGGTCGAGCCGAGCCAGTTCGAACCCGTCGACGGTCGAGGCGACGGCGCCCAGCCGGGTCCGGCCCGCCGCGTCGGCGGCGACGTCCGTGACCAGCAGGCACACCCCGCCGGCGACGCCCCGGCCGACCCTGCCCCGCAGCTGGTGCAGTTGGGAGACCCCGAAGCGGTCGGCGTCCAGGATCACCATGACGCTCGCGTTGGGCACGTCCACCCCCACCTCGATCACGGTGGTGGCGACGAGCACGTCGACCTCGCCGCGGGCCATCGCCGTCATCGTCGCCTCGCGCTGTTCGGCCGGCACCCGTCCGTGCAGCATCTCGATCCGCAGCCCGGCCAACTCGGGCCGCTCCCTCAGCTCGGCCAGGGTGCCCAGGACGCCGCGCAGCGGCCGGTCGGCGTCCTCGCCGCTTCCGCCGTCCACGACGGCCTCGACGTCCCCGGGGTCCCGGGCGCGCTCGCCGTCCGCGTCGTCTGAGCCGTCGTCGTCGGCGTCGTCCCCGATCCGCGGGCAGACCACGAACGCCTGATGGCCCTTGGCGACCTCCTCGGCCACCCGGCGCCAGACCCGGTCGTACCACCCGGGCGAGGTGGCCAGGGGCACCACATGGGTGGCGACCGGACCGCGCCCGGCAGGGACCTCGGTCAGCGTCGAGGTCTCCAGATCGCCGAAGACGGTCATCGCGACCGTGCGCGGGATCGGCGTCGCGGTCATCACCAGCAGATGCGGGGCACTGCGTCCCTTCTCCCGCAGCACATCCCGCTGTTCGACCCCGAACCGGTGCTGCTCGTCCACGACGACCAGCCCGAGATCGAAGAACGAGACGTCATGCGACAGCAGCGCATGCGTGCCGACGACGATCCCGGCCGTCCCGCCGGCGATGTCCAGCATCGCGGCCCGGCGGTGTGCGGTCGAGGCGGTCCCGGTCAGCAGCACCACCTTGGTACTGGGCCCGCCGGTATTGAACAACCCGTCCTCGGCCAGGCCACCGAGCATGGCCACGATGGAGCGATGGTGCTGGGCGGCCAGCACCTCCGTCGGGGCGAGCAGCGCGGCCTGCCCCCCGCCGTCCACGACGGTGAGCATCGCGCGCAGCGCCACCACCGTCTTGCCCGAACCGACCTCTCCCTGGAGCAGCCGGTGCATCGGCGCCGTGCCGGCCAGGTCGGCGGCCAGTTGCTCCGCGACCGCGCGCTGACCGCGCGTCAACTCGAAGGGCAGTGCGGCGTCGAAGGCGTCCAGCAGACCGCCCGGCTGCGCGGGCCGGGCCGTGGCCGGCTCGGCCAGGCCCTCGGCGCGCCGCCGGGCCAGCACGGTCTGCAGCACGAACGCCTCCTCGTGCGCGAACCGCTTCCTCGCCGCCTCGGTCTGCTCGATCCGATCGGGGTGGTGGATGTGCTGCAGCGCCTCGGTGAGCGGAAGCAGTCCCCACTCCGCGCGCACCGGCTCCGGCAGCGGGTCGGGCAGCGGGGCCTGGTTGGCGAGGATCTTCAGCACCGTGCGGACGGCGGTGATCACCTGGGTGTTCTTCAGCGATCCGGCCAACGGGTAGACCGGGACCGGCCGGCCGGCCTCGGCCTCGGCGTCGACGTCGGCGTCGATCGGCGTCCACTTGGGGTGGCTGAGCTGCACCTCGCGCCGGTAGGTCTCCACCTTGCCCGAGAACAGCATCCGCCGACCGGGCTTGAAGGCGCCGGAGATCCTGGCGGCGTTGAAGAAGGTCATCCTCAACCGGTCGGTGCCGTCGGTGACCACGACCCGCAGCATCGTCCCGCGGCGCTGACGCATCGGGATGTGCTCGGCCTGCACCACCTCGGCCACCAGCGAGACCTCCTCGCCGACCGGGAGGTCGGCGATCGCGGTCAGTTCGCCCAGACTCACGTACCGGCGCGGGTAGTGGCGCAGCAGGTCGCCGACGGTGCGCAGTCCCAGGTGCTTGTCCAACCTGGTCGCCATCGAGCCGACCACCGGGCGCAGCGGATCGGACAGGGTCAGGTCACCCACCGCTCACTCGACCCCGATCAGCACGGGGTAGCGCGCCTGCCCGCCGTCCAGAACGGCCACCTCGACCCCGGGACGACCGCGGCGGGCGTGCTCGCGCAGCCGCTGCAGCAACCCCGGTTCGACATCCTGGCCGCCGACCAGGGTGACCAGCTCCCCCCCGCCCGACAGCAGCCGGTCCAGGACCGTGGCCCCCACCTCGGCGAGATCGGCGCCGACCACCACGATGTCGCCGCCGACCACCCCGAGCACGTCTCCGGGCCGGCAGAGGCCACCGGAGGTGATCGCCTGCTCCGTCGCGACGGTGATCGCGCCGTCGCGGGTGGCGCCCGAGGCGGCGGACATCAGCACGACGTTCTCGTCCATCGATTGGGACGGGTCGTGCACGGCCGCCGCAGCCAGGCCCTGCACCTGGGCCCTGGTCGGCAGCACGCTGACCCTGATCTGCTCCTGCCGGGCCAGGCGGGCGGCCCGGTCGGCCTCGACCAGGCCGTCCGGGGCGTTGGGCAGCACCACGACCGCGGCCGCGCCGGTCCGCCGGATCGCCTCCAGCAGGTCGGCGGCCGAGGGCCGCGAGTCGATGTCCGCGCCGATCACCACCTGCGCCCCGACCTCGGCGAACAGCCTGGCCAGGCCCGCACCGGCCGCGAACGCCACCAGGGCGACCGCGGGGGCCTGGTCGGCGGACGCCGCCACCGCCCGGGCGCTGGCCTGTTCCCCGAAGTGCGCGATCCGCACCCGGTGCGGACGACCCGCCTCGATACCCGCCTCGATCGCCGCGCCCGGGTCGTCGACATGGACGTGGACGTGCCAGAGCCCGCCGCCGCCGACCACGACCAGGCTGTCGCCGAGCGGGGCGAGCCGAGCCCGCAGTTCGGACACCGCCGTCGGGTCGGCGTCCAGCAGGTACATCACCTCGTAGGCGGGGCCGCCCGCGCGCAGGTGCTCGAACAGGTCGGGACAGTGATCGGCGCCCACCGCGATCCCGGACGGTCGGCGACCCGGCAGGCGGCCGGCCCGGGCGGGCCGTAGCCGTCCGTGGACGAGGTCGTCGAGGGTCTCCAGCAGGACCAGGTAGCCCCGGCCCCCGGCGTCGACCACCCCGGCCCGGCCGAGCACCGCCAACTGCTCCGGGGTGCGCGCCAGGGCCTCCCGCGCCGAGGTGACCAGGGCGGTGACCACCTCCGACAGGCTCTCCCCCGCCGCGTCGGCGGCCTGCGCCGCGGCGCGGCTCACGGACAGGATGGTGCCCTCGACCGGCTCGGCCACCGCCGCCCAGGCCTGTTCGTCCCCCCGTCGGACGGCCTCCTTGGCGGCCGTCCCGTCGAGCACACGCCGATCGGCCAGCACGTCCGCCCAGCCGCGCAGCAACTGCGCCACGATGATCCCGGAGTTGCCCCGCGCCCCGCGCAGAGAACCCAGGGCGAAGGCCTCGATGACCTCCTCGACCCTGGCCCGGCGGGACAGTTCGGCGATGGCCGCCAGGCCTGCCTCGATGGTCAGGAAGAGGTTGGTGCCGGTGTCCCCGTCGGGTACGGGGAAGACGTTGAGGGCGTCGAGTTCCTCGCGGGACTCACCGAGCGCCTCGAGCGCGGCGACCATCCAGCGCCGCGCAGCACTCGCATCGATCGCCTCCAGCATGCTGTGCAGGCTAGTCCCCGTTTTGGGTCCGGGCCGCGCGGTCGGTTAGCCTGTCGTGGCCCTCTGACACGATCAGCGGGCGCGTCCCATCTCATTGATCGTCAGGAGTATCGCTGTGGCTGCCACCTGTGACGTCTGCGGCAAGGGTCCGGGCTTCGGTCACAACATCTCGCACTCGCACCGGCGCACCAAGCGGCGCTGGAACCCGAACATCCAGCGGGTGCGCACCGTCGTGGCCGGAACCCCCAAGCGCCTGCACGTCTGCACCTCGTGCATCAAGGCGGGCAAGGTCACCCGCTGACCGACCCCGCACCTGGGTGGTGTTCACGCCTGCGGGCGTGAGCAGCACCCTTTTCGGCGTTCACCAGGCCAGCCATCCGAGCGGCCCCTCGACCGGGCTCCCGTCGACCAACACCGATGATCCGTCCGGGCCGGCCGCCCGCACCCGGCCCACCTCCACGTAGCCTGCCGGCAGCACCGTGGACGGCGGCAGGCAGGCCAGCAGGGCATGGTCCTCCCCGCCCGTGAGCACCCACCGGCGCACCCGATCGCGGGGGTCCACCCCGGGCTCGAGGACGTCGGCCACCAGCGCCAGCTCCGGCGCGACCGGCAGCCTGGCCCACTCCAGCTCGATGACCACCCCGCTGGAGGCCGCGATCCGGGCCGCGTCGCGCAACAGGCCGTCGCTCACGTCGATCAACGCACTCGCCCCGACGGCCGCGGCGACCGGCCCCGCCGCGTACGGCGGGCTCGGCGTCCGATGTGCCCGGAGCACCTGCTGGACCGCGGCCGGGTCCCCCGCCGTCACGCCGCTCTCCAACATCGCCAGCCCCGCCGCGGACGCACCGGTCCGCCCGGCGAGGGCGACCAGGTCACCCGGCCGAGCGCCGTCGCGTCGCACGACCGGCCCGTTGGTCCAGCCCAGCGCCGTCCCGGTGAGCACCACCTGCTCCGCGCCGGAGACGTCACCACCCAGCAGCACCGCACCGGCCCGCGCGCACTCCGCCGCCAGACCCCGGCCGAGGTCGGCGACCACGGCGGCGGCCAGCTGCGCCGGAGCAGCCAGGCTGACCAGCAGGGCCGCGGGCCGGGCGCCCATCGCCGCGATGTCCGCCAGCGTCTGCGCGGCGGTCTTGGCCCCGATGTCGGCGCCGCTGGACCAGGACAGCCGGAAGTCGTGGCCCTCGACCAGGGTGTCGACCGAGACCAGGAGCAGTCCCGGCTCCGGTTCGCCGGGACCGTCCTGCTCCGCGGCCAGAACGGCCAGGTCCAGCGCGGCCGCGTCGTCCCCGGGGCCGATCCGCACCCACGGCGGCGCCGGGGGCAGGGATGCGATGATGGCGGCGACCACGGCGTCCTCGCCCAGTCGGCCCAACGACGGGTCGCCGTCCCGCTCCGGCCCGTCCTGCGTCACGCCCTGTCGGCCCACCACCCGAGTCCGCCCCTCCTCCGCACGTCCGAGGCGACACGGTAACGTGACCTGGCCGTTCGACCGATCGGCACGCTCACCCCCAACCGCGGGAGTCGTCATGGTGGAGGCCTACATCCTGATCCAGACCGATGCCGGCAAGGCCTCGGACGTGGCCCGGGACGTGATCGCCATCGGGGGCGTGACCATGTGCGAACACGTGATGGGTCCCTACGACGTGATCGCCCGGGTGGAGGCGACCAGCACCGACGAACTCGGCAGGCTGGTGATCGCCAAGATCCAGATGGTCCCCGGGATCACCCGGACGACCGCCTGCACGATCGTGCACGTGTGACCGGACTCCGGCGACGTCGCGCCGTGGCGTATCTGTCGGCCACGGCGCTCGCTGCTGCGTCAGGGGGTTTGACGGCGTGCGGCGGGTCCGCGGAACTGCGCCCCGGGCCGGGGGCCACCGAGAGCGCCTGCGTGGCGGCCCTGGCGCTGGCACCTGAGCGGGTGCTCGACCAGCCGCGAACGACCATCGAGACACCGGGCGCATTGGCCTGGGGCTCACCGGCCATCGTGCTGCGCTGCGGGCTGGACGAGATCGGTCCGACGACCGCCACCTGCCTGAACGTGGACGACGTGGATTGGGTGATCGAGGCGGACTCCGATCCGATGACCGCGATCAGCTACGGGCGCTCGCCGGCCGTCGAGATCCGGATGCCGGCGTCCTACGGCCGCGAGTCGCTGCCCGCGGCGATGGTCGACCTGGGACCGGTCGCGGCCGCGATGCCCGCCACCGGACGGGCCTGCATCGGCTGAGTCCCGAGGCTCAGCGCAGCCCGGTGCGACGGTTCAGCGCCAGGTTGAGCAGTCGGTTCACCAGCGCCTCGTAGGACAGGCCGGTGCACTCCCACATCCGCGGGTACATCGAGAACGGCGTGAATCCGGGCATCGTGTTGATCTCGTTGACCACCACGCCCTCATCGGGTCGCACGAAGAAGTCGACCCGAGCCAGTCCCTCGCAACCCATCGCCTCGAAGCTCCGCGCGGCCAGGTCGCGGACCGTGCGGGTGACGGCGTCCGGCAGGTCGGCCGGGCAGGTCAACTCCACGTGCGACTCGTCCAGGTACTTGGCCTCGTAGTCGTAGAAGTCGTGGTGGCCGTGCACCCGGATCTGACCGGGCAGGCTGGTGACCGGTGAGCCGCCGTCGCCGCCCTCGAGCACGGCGCACTCGATCTCGAGCCCGGTGATCATGGCCTCGATGATCACCTTGGGGTCGTGCTCGCGAGCCGCCTCGACCGCGGCCACCAGGTCCTCGGCGGCCGCGACCTTGCTGATCCCGATGCTGGACCCGGCCCGGGCGGGCTTGACGAAGACCGGGTAGCCGAGCTCCTCGACGTCCAGCAGCACCTGATCGCGGTGGCGCCGCCACCGGGCGTCCGGGACGACGACGTGGTCGCCGACCGGCAGTCCGGCGCCGGCCATGAGCACCTTCATGTAGTGCTTGTCCATGCTGGCGGCACTGGCCAGCACGCCGGAGCCGACATAGCGCACGTCGGCCAGCTCGAGCAGGCCCTGCAGGGTGCCGTCCTCGCCGAACGGGCCGTGCAGCAGGGGAAACACGACGTCGACCGCCCCCAGCACCCGCGGCACCTCGCCCGGCTCCTGAACGGTCAGCTCGCTCGTGCCGGCCTCGATCGGCAGCACGACCGCCGGGCCCTCGTCGTCGAGGACCTGAGGCATCGCCCCGCCCTCGATCTGCCACCGTTTCGGGTCGTCGGCCGCGAGCACCCAGCGGCCGGTCGCGGTGATGCCGATCGGCACCACGTCCCACGCGTCGCGGTCGATCGCGGTCAGGACCCCCGCCGCGGTCACGCAGCTCACACCGTGCTCGCCCGACCGCCCACCGAAGACCACGGCCACGCGTGGTCGACGGCTGCCGTCCGGTCTCAGGGGGCTCTTCTCGGCGGTGGGTACCTTGCTCTGCTCCGTCATCCCGGCAGACCATACTCGCTCCCCTATCCTGCCCGGCATGGCCACGCCTCAGGTGCCCCACTCGTCCCGCGAGCCCTCTCCCCTGTCTCTGGAGACCGTCGCGGTCACGGCCGGGCGCGAGCAGTCGGCGGGCGCACCTCTGGGCGCCCAGGTGACCTTCACCTCGACCTACGTCGCGCGCGCGGGCCAGGCCCAGGACGGCGATCCGATCTACGGGCGCTGGACCAACCCGACCTGGTCGGCCTTCGAACAGACTCTCGGCGCGCTGGAGGGGGGCGGCGCCCTGCTCTTCTCCTCGGGGATGGCCGCGGTCACCGCGGCCCTGGCCCAGGTGCCGCAGGGCGGCACGGTGGTGGCCCCGGACGGCGCCTACAACGGCACCTCCTCGCTGCTGGACCGCCTCGAGACGGTCGGGGCGCTGGGGGTGCGCCGCGTACCGGTCGCCGACACCGCGACGGTCCTCGATGCGCTGGCAGGTGGGGCCGACATGCTCTGGCTGGAGTCGCCGACCAATCCACTGCTGGAGGTCGCCGACCTGCCCGCCCTGATCGCCGCCGGGAGGTCGGCCGGTGCCCTGGTGTGCGTCGACAACACCTTCGCCACCCCGCTCGGGCAGCGTCCGCTCGAACTGGGCGCGGACGTCGTCGTCCACTCGGCGACCAAGTACCTGTCCGGGCACAGCGACGTCCTGCTCGGGGCCGCGGTGGCCCGGGACCCGGCGGTGCTGGCGGCCCTGCACGCCCACCGCACCCTGCACGGATCGGTGGCCGGGCCGATGGAGGCGATGCTCGGACTGAGGGGCCTGCGTACCCTGCATCTGCGCGTGCAGCGGGCCTGCGCCAACGCGGGCGAACTGGCCGCGCGGTTGGCCGGCGACGGGCGCGTCGAGCGAGTCCGCTACCCCGGGCTGAGAAGCGATCCGGGACATGAGCGGGCGGCGGCGACCTGGGACACGTTCGGCGCGATCGTCTCCATCGAGGTGGCCGGAGGCGCCGCGGCAGCCGAGACCCTGTGCGCCGGCACTCGGTTGTGGGTGCCCGCGACCAGTCTCGGCGGGGTCGAGTCCACCCTCGAACGGCGCCGGCGCCATCGGGCGGAGCCGCGGGCGGTGCCCGAGAACCTGGTCCGGTTGTCGGTGGGGGTCGAGGACGTCGAGGACCTGTGGGCCGATCTGGATCAGGCGCTCAGTCGTGCTCGGCCTTGAGCGGGCGGTAGAACAGGCCGTCCTGCAGCTCGCGCAGGCCGATCCGGCCGCCGATCAGCGCCACGAGACTCTCGGCGATGGGCATCTCGACCCCGACGCGGCGGGACAGTTCCAGCACCGGACGGGCGCTCTTGACCCCCTCGGCGGTGTAGCGGGTCACCGCGACGGCCTCCTGCATGCTCAATCCCCGGCCCAGCGCCGCGCCGAAGGTCCGGTTGCGCGACAGCGGGGAGGCACAGGTGGCGACCAGGTCACCGATCCCCGCCAGCCCCGCCAGCGTCTGCTGCTGGGCGCCCAGCGCCAGCGCCAGGCGCGTGGTCTCGGCCAGGCCTCGGGTGATGATGGTGGCCTTGGTGTTGTCGCCCAGCCCCATCCCCTCGGCGATGCCGACCGCCAGCGCCGTGACGTTCTTCAACGCCCCGCCGAGTTCGACGCCGACCACATCGGTGTTGGTGTAGGGCCGCATGTAGGGGGCGGCGACCAGGCGCGCGATCCGTTCCGCGGTCGGTTCGTCGGCGCACCCGACCACCGTCGCCGTGGGCTGATGCTGCGCGATCTCCTTGGCCAGGTTGGGTCCCGACACGACGGCGATCCGCTCTGGACCGGCGCCGGTGACGTCGGCGATCACCTCGCTCATGCGCTGCAGGGTCCCGTGTTCGACACCCTTCATCAGCGAGATGAGGACGGCCCCGGCGGGCAGCGCATCACGCCAGTCGATCAGGTTCTGCCGCAGGGTCTGAGCGGGAACCGCCAGGACGACGTACTCGGCGTCGGCCAGTGCCGCCCCGGCGTCGGTGGTCGCCGAGATCGAGGCCGGCAGAACGACGTCACCGAGGTATCCGGAGTTGGTGTGCGCGGTGGTGATCTCCTGGCAGACCTCGGCTCGCCGACCCCACATCACCACCGGCGAACCCGCGTCGGCGAGGACCTTCGCGAAGGTCGTCCCCCAGGAGCCCGTGCCCATGACCCTGATCGCGCTCATGCTCACTCCTCGCCTCGAGTGGATCGCCGGGGGTCACCGGTCAACGGCTGACCGTGCAGGCGCGGATCCCAGCGCTCCGCCGGGGCCGGCTCTCCGCGGATGCGGCACAGGATCGACGTGATCGCGTCCAGGATCGAGTCGGTGGCGGCCCGCAGGATCGTCGGGGTGGCCGGCGACCCGGCGAAGGCCGACAGGTCGACCGGTGGACCGGCCCAGACATGGATCGTCTTACGCGGGAAGGGCCTGGGCCGTTTCGCGTAGGGGGCGAGCAGATCCTGCGGCCCCCACTGGGCGATGGGGATCACCGGGCAGCCGGTGGCCAGGGCGATCCTCGCGGCGCCGGTCTTGCCCGTCATCGGCCAGAGCCCCGGGTCCCTGGTCAACGTGGCCTCGGGGTAGAGGGCCACGCACTCCCCCGCGTGGACGGCGTCCAACGCCGCGGCCAGCGCCGTGGCCGCGTCGCCGCTCTCCCGCCGGACCGGGATCTGCCCGGCGCCGCGCAGGACCCTGCCGATGACCGGGGCCTCGAACAGGGACTGCTTGGCCAGGAACCGCGGTGGGCAGCCATGGGCGTCCAAGAAGTCCGAGAAGCTCACCGGATCGATGTGCGAGACGTGGTTGCCCGCCGCGATGAATCCGCCCCGGCGCGGCAGATTCTCCGTGCCCTGCCAGTCGCGGGCGGCCGCCATCCGGATCGGGGGCCGCAGCACGCCCACCGCGAACCGGTACGACCCGGACCGGTACCGGGGCGACCTCGACGTCGGCGTGGGCTGACTCACGTCTGCATCCTGACGATCGACTCGGGCCGTGTCGAGCGATCCTGCGACACTGCCGCCGTGCCCCGCGATCCGTCCTGGACCCTCGTGCTGCCGGTCAAGGGTGGGCCGGCGGCCAAGTCTCGCCTGCTCGCGGGCCAGGACCTGCCCCTGGCCATCGCCCTGGACACGATCGCCGCGGTGGCCGCCTGCCGGCTGGTCGCCTCCGTCGTCGTGGTGAGCGCCGACGCCGCGGTCGCCGACGCCGTCCGCGTGCTGCCGAGCGCCCGGGCCCGGGTGCAGGTGATCGACGAGTCGCGCCCGGGCGCCGGCCTGGTGGCCGCCGTCCAGGACGGGGTCCGTCAGGCCTGCGCCGGCCCGACCGCCGTGCTGCTGGCGGACCTGCCGGCGCTGGGTCCGGACGACCTCGTCGACGGCCTGGACGCCGCGCACCGGGCGCTCGCCGCCGGCGCGGTCATGGCGGTGGTCCCGGACGCGTCCGGCGTCGGGTCGGTGCTGCTGGCGGCCGCGGGTCCGGCAGATCTCCAGCCGCACTTCGGCGCCGATTCGCTGGCGGCCCACCGTCGCGCCGGCGCACAGGTCCTGACGGTGGACCTTCCCCGGCTGCGCCAGGACGTGGACACCCCGCACGACCTGCGTCTGGCGCTGGCCCTCGGCGCCGGACCGCGCACCCGGGCCGCTGCGGCGGCGTTCTACCCTGAACCGATGCAGGCGACCGTGCACCGCTTCGACGTCACGACCGGGTCCGGATCGATGATCCGGGACGACGGCGTGGTCCTGCCCTTCGACGCCGACGCCTTCGACCGCAGCGGGCTGCGCCACCTGCGGGTCGGGCAACGACTGGACGTCGAGACCGCTCCGAGCGGTGCGATCATCGCGCTGCGGCTCGGCACGATCGCGCCGGTCGAGGGCTGAGCCGGTCTTCTCGATATCCCTGCTGTCCATCCCGCGCCCACCGAGGGCCCGGCCGGCCGAGCGCCGCTACGGCCGGCGTTCGCAGGTGGCGCCGAGTGCCTCGAGCTTGTTCTGGAAGTTCTCGTAGCCGCGGTCGATCAGACCGATCCCGCGTACCTGCGAGGTGCCCTCGGCGGCCAATGCCGCCAAGAGATGGCTGAAACCGCCACGCAGGTCGGGTACCTCGATCTCGGCCCCGTGCAACTTGCTCGGCCCACTGATCGCTGCGGAGTGCTGGAAATTGCGCTGACCGAAGCGACACGGCAATCCCCCGAGGCACTCCCGGTAGAGCTGGATCTGGGCGCCCATGTCGCGCAACGCCTGGGTGAAACCGAAACGGTTCTCGTAGACCGTCTCGTGAACGATGGACAAGCCGTTCGCCTGCGTCAGCGCGACCACAAGGGGCTGCTGCCAATCGGTCATGAAGCCGGGATGCACTGCCGTCTCGATCACAATCGAATTCAGTTCACCGCCGGGATGACTGAAGCGGATTCCCTCCTGGGTGATATCCAGGTTCCCCCCGACCTTGCGGAAGGTGTTGAGGAAGGTCATCATCTCGAGTTGGCGAGCGCCGAGAACGGTGATGTCACCGCCGGTGGCCAGCGCCGCGCAGGCCCAACTCGCCACCTCGATCCGGTCCGGCAGCGCGTGGTGGTCGTAGCCGGCGAGCGTATCGACGCCCTCGATGCGAATCACCCGATCGACCTCGACGCTGATGATCGCGCCCATCTTCTGCAGCACGGCGATCAGGTCCATGATCTCGGGCTCGATCGCCGCGTTGCGCAGTTCGGTCACACCCTCGGCCCGGACCGCGGTCAGCAGCACCTGCTCGGTGGTGCCGACGCTGGGGTAGGGCAGTTCGAGCTTGGCGCCGAGCAGTCGGTGCGGTGCGGTCAACGAGATCCCCTGCGGCGCCTTCTCGACCACGGCACCGAACTGCCGCAGCACGTCGAGGTGGTAGTTGATCGGCCGGCCACCGATCTGGCAGCCACCCAGGTCGGGGATGAACGCCTCCCCCAGCCGGTGCAGCAGCGGCCCGCAGAAGAGGATCGGCACCCGGCTGGAGCCCGCGTGAGCGTCGATGTCGGCGACGTGGGCCCGCTCGACGTTCGCCGGATCCAGGGTCAGTGACCCGGCCCCGTCGTTTCCCACCTGCACGCCGTGCAGTTCCAGAAGACCGGTGACCACCTCGACGTCGCGGATCTGCGGGACGTTGGCCAAGCGGCTGGTCTGCTCACCGAGCAGGGAGGCCACCATGGCCTTGGAGACGAAGTTCTTGGCCCCCCGCACGGTGATCGCACCGTGCAGTGGGTTTCCGCCGTGAACGGTCAGCACGTCGCTCATGGCGGTCATGGTGCCACCAATCACCGAACGGCGGACCACCCCGGGAGGGGGCGATCCGCCGAGTGGAGCCGTCAGGCGCCGGCGGTGGTCAGGCCTTCTTGGCCGTCCGTCGCGTGGTGGCCTTCGTGGCGGGTGTGGTGCGTGCGGTGGTCTTCGCGGCCACCTTGCGCGCGGGGGCCTTCGCCGTGGTCTTCTTGGCGGTGGCCTTGGCCGCGGGGGCTCGCTTGGCCGCGGTCCTGGTCGCCGCCGGGGTGGCGCGCTTGGCCGCGGTCTTCTTCGTGGCCGCAGTCTCTGGTGGCGGCGGTCTTGGTGGCGGCGGTCTTGGTGGCCGCGGTCTTCTTGGTGGCCGCGGTCTTGGTGGCCGCGGTCTTGGTCGCCGCCGTGCTGGTGCGCTTGGCCGCGGGAGCCCGCTTGGCGGCGGTCTTGGACGTCGCCGTCGTGGCGCGCTTGGCCGCGGTCTTGGTCGCCGCCGACTTGGCGGCGGTCTTGCGGGCCGGGGCGGCGGCCGCGTTGGCCGCAGCGGTCTTCGCCCGTGCCGCGCTGCGGGCCGCAGTGGTCGCAGAGACCCCGCTCACCTTGGGCAGCGACCGCGGATTGGCGACGTACCCCTTGAACGCCGTGCCCGGCTTGAACCGGGGAACGGACGTCTTCTTGATCTTGACCGGCGTGCCGGTCCTCGGGTTGCGACCGACCCGCGGGCCGCGCATGGCCTTCTCGAACGAACCGAAGCCCGAGATCGCGACCTTCTCGCCGCGCGCGACGGCACGGGTAACGGTGTCCACGAAAGCCTCGATCGCATCGGACGCAGCCTTCTTGCCGCCGAGCCGCCCTTCAAGGGCGGCGACGAGCTCTGCCTTGTTCACAGTTCCCTCCGGTACCTGGTGCCGGGCCGGTGCCCGACTTCGGACACGACGGTATTCCGTTGCGGCACCTTGAGTCCAACATGGTGACATCGACAGTGGCCTTGTGTCGTAACGGAAACGTGCGTGCCCTCCCGATCTCGGTCGTTTCCGGGCGGCCCTGAAGCCTGCCCAGAAATCGTTATGCGACCTCTGATGTCACGCAGAAGTGCAGGCGAGCTATCCCTGGGTGACGGCCAAGATCTCCTTCCGAAAGGTCAGCCGACGCCCTGAGTGGTGGGCAGCCACGAGGGCCGAGAGGCTTCGAAATCATCGATGGCGTCGACGTTCTGAAGGGTCAGACCGATGTCGTCGAGCCCCTCCATCAAGCGCCAGCGGGTATATCCGTCGATCTCGAAAGGCAGGCTCAGCAGGCCGTCCGGACCCTGCACCAGGACGTTCTGCTCGGCCAGATCGACGGTCACCTCAGTGCCGGGAACCCTCTCGAGGAGAACCCACAGCCGCTCGATGTCGTCCTGGGTCAGTTGTGCGGTGAGCAGGCCCTGCTTTCCGCTGTTCCCGCGGAAGATGTCAGCGAACCGCGAGGAGAGGACCACCCGGAAGCCGTAGTCCTTCAAGGCCCAGACGGCATGCTCGCGCGAGGAGCCGGTGCCGAAGTCGGGCCCGGCGACCAGCACCGAACCGGACGCGTAGGGCTCGGTGTTGAGCACGAACGAGGGGTCGTTGCGCCACGCGGCGAACAGCCCGTCCTCGAACCCGGTTCGGGTGACGCGCTTCAGGTAGACCGCCGGGATGATCTGGTCGGTGTCGACGTTGGACCGGCGCAGGGGGACGCCGATCCCGGTGTGTTTGGTGAACTTCTCCATGACTGTCTCCGTTCTCCGGGTCAGTTCGCGACCAGATCGGCGGGGCTGGAAAGGGTTCCCCGGACGGCGGTGGCGGCGGCCACGAGCGGCGAGACCAGGTGCGTTCGCCCTCCCTTGCCCTGGCGCCCCTCGAAGTTGCGGTTGGACGTCGAGGCGGAGCGCTCGCCGACCGCCAGCTGGTCCGGGTTCATGCCGAGGCACATCGAGCATCCGGCGTGGCGCCACTCGGCGCCGAAGTCGAGGAACACCTTGTCCAGACCCTCCGTCTCCGCCTGCCT
Organism: uncultured Actinomycetota bacterium; assembly: GCA_963750395.1. Lineage (GTDB taxonomy): Bacteria > Actinomycetota > Actinomycetes > Actinomycetales > Kineosporiaceae > JADJPO01. The sequence goes on from CAVVQM010000016.1 coordinate 115,801, forward strand.
GCGGACCCGATCCGAACCCGGCACCACCAGCACCCGAACGCTGTCAGCCCGGTGCCGGCCCTGCATCACCTCGGCCGCCGCCCGCAGATCCTCGATCCGTCCGTTGGTGCACGAACCGATGAAGACGGTGTCGACGGCGATCTCACGAAGCGGCGTCCCAGCCGCCAGGCCCATGTACTCCAGGGCGCGCCGGGCGGCGGCGGCATCGGAGGGGTCGGCGAAGTCGTCCGGGGCGGGAACCACGGCGGACAGCGGAAGCCCTTGGCCCGGGTTGGTTCCCCAGGTGACGAACGGCTCGATGTCGGCGGCGTCCAGGACCACCTCGGCGTCGAAGGGCGCGTCGTCGTCGGTGGCCAACTGTGACCAGGCGGCGACCGCGGCGTCCCAGTCGGCACCGGCCGGCGCATGCGGGCGACCCTGGACGTAGTCGAAGGTGGTCTGGTCCGGGGCGATCATGCCGGCGCGCGCCCCGGCCTCGATCGACATGTTGCAGACCGTCATCCGCGCCTCCATGGACAGCGCGCGGATCGCCTCGCCGCGGTACTCCAGGACGTATCCCTGGCCGCCGCCGGTACCGATCCTGGCGATCACCGCGAGGATGATGTCCTTCGCCGTCGAGCCGGTCGCCAGCGTGCCGTTCACCGTGATCGCCATGGTCTTGAAGGGCTTGAGCGGCAGCGTCTGGGTGGCCAGGACGTGCTCGACCTCGCTGGTGCCGATCCCGAAGGCCAGGGCGCCGAAGGCGCCGTGGGTCGAGGTGTGCGAGTCGCCGCAGACCACGGTCATGCCCGGCTGGGTCAGGCCGAGCTGCGGGCCCACCACGTGCACGATGCCCTGCTCGGCGTCGCCCAGCCGGTGCAGCGGAACGCCGAACTCGGCGCAGTTGCGTCGCAGCGTCTCGATCTGGGTACGGCTGACCGGGTCCGCGATCGGCTCGAGGATGTCGAGCGTGGGGACGTTGTGGTCCTCGGTGGCCAGCGTGAGGTCCGGCCGGCGGACCTGACGCCCGGACAACCGCAGCCCGTCGAACGCCTGCGGACTGGTCACCTCGTGGACCAGGTGCAGGTCGATGTACAGCAGGTCCGGCTCGCCCTCGGAGCCGCGACGCACCAGATGGGCGTCCCAGACCTTCTCTGCCAGTGTGCGTCCCATCTGAGGCCTCCTCGAAAGACGGTGCGGGAGTTGACGCTGGGCTCCAGAGTGCTCCCCCTCGCCCTGCGTGTGCCCTTGCGTCTCATAAAATGAGACGGCAGTATCGAAGGATGGACCTTTCGTCAGGCAGTGGGGTCGGCGTCCTGGACAAGGCCGCCGGGATCCTGGCCGCCCTCGAGGCGGGCCCCGCCACCCTGGCCCAGTTGGTCTCGGCCACGGGCCTGGCCCGTCCGACGGCGCACCGGTTGGCGGTCGCGCTCGAACACCACCGCCTGGTCGCCCGCGACATGCGGGGCCACTTCGTCCTCGGCCCACGGATGGCCGAACTGGCCTCCGCCGCCGGCGAGGACCGCCTACTCGCCGCCGCCGGGCCGGTGCTGGCCTCGTTGCGCGATCTGACCGGGGAGTCGGCACAGCTCTATCGACGGCAGGGGGACGCCCGGGTGTGTGTGGCCGCGGCGGAACGACCCATCGGGCTGCGGGACTCGATCCCGGTCGGCTCGACCCTGACCATGCTCGCCGGTTCCGCCGCGCAGGTCCTGCTGGCCTGGGAGGAGCCGGACCGCTTGCACCGGGGACTGAAGGGGGCCCGCTTCACCGCCACCACGCTGTCCGGCGTCCGCAGGAGGGGATGGGCACAGAGCCTGAGTGAGCGCGAGCCCGGCGTGGCCTCGCTCTCCGCCCCCGTGCGCGGCCCCTCTGGACGGGTCGTCGCCGCAGTGTCGGTGTCCGGCCCGGTCGAGCGCTTCACCCGACGGCCCGGACGCCAGCACGGGGCCGCCGTGGTCTCTGCCGCCGACCAGTTGACCGCCGTGCTGCGCGGGGCGGACCAGCCGGGCTGACCAGCCGGGCCGACCCATAACGGCGATCGGCCCCCGGCGTGATGCCGGGGGCCGATCGTTTGTAGCCCCGACGGGATTCGAACCCGCGCTACCGCCTTGAGAGGGCGGCGTGCTAGGCCACTACACAACGGGGCCGCTGGGGTACCAGGACTCGAACCTAGACTAACTGAACCAGAATCAGTCGTGCTGCCAATTACACCATACCCCATGGGGGTATCCCGATCGAACGGCGTGCGCCCTCGTCCGAGACCCGACGCACGACTCTACCGGTCGCCCCTACCGCACCCAAATCCGCATCAGGCCACCCCTGGCGGCCGGAACCGGCTCACGATTCCGGACCGCTTCGCGAGCCAGGCCAGCACGCCCGCGGCGACGAGCATGCTCACCAGATCGAGGGCCACCAGCAGGCCGTCGGCCTCGGTGGCCAGGATCATGTCGTCAAGCTGCCCGGTGAGCAGGGCCACCGCGAACGAGAGCAGGTTGTAGACGGCGTGCAGGGCGATCGAGGCCTCGAGGCCACCCGTCCGCCAGACCAGCCACGAGGCCACCAGGGCGAACATGAACCGATCGGCGAACAACCAGGAGTTCTGACTGCCGTGGGCGAGCGCGAACAGGCTCGCCGAGGCGAGGGCCGCGACCACGGCGCCGAGGACGGGACGGGCGAACCAGGACCCGATCGCCTGGGTGAGCCACCCGCGGAACAGGTACTCCTCCCCGGCCGCCTGCAGCGGGGTGGTGGTCAGGACGATCAGGGCGTACGAGACCGGCGTTCGCCTGCAGACCGACCGGGCCGATCCCGCCGTCGACGACGACGAGGACGGCGTTGACGCCCAGCAGGACCACCGCCGAGGCCACGAAGCACCGGATCAGCCACGTCCAGCGGATCCCGCCGGCGACCGACGCCACCCAGCGGGGCCGCCAGCCGTGCCCGCCCCACACCGCGCTCTGGGCCACCACGATGCACAGGGCCAGGAGCACATTGGTGACCAGCAGGCCGAACGGGGTGACCCCCCAGGCATCGACCTCCGCGTCGGTCGGCTGGCCGTCGGACCCCAGATCACCCGAGACCGCCAGAGCGACGACCATGGTCACCCCGAACAGGATCACCAGCCCGCCCATCCCCAACAGCACGAGAGCGGTGGAGGCCAGCGGCCGCCACCAGGCGTGGTTCGGCCCGCGCAGCAGCTGCGAGTAGGGCCTGACCTGCCACGCCTGCGGCGGTCCCGGCAGCGACGGGTCGCCGGTGCGGACCGGGAAGAACGGGGACGCCTCGCTCACCCGGCGTCCCCGAGCCGAGCGTCCAGGGCCGACAGGCGCTCCAGGCAGGCGGTGCGGCCCAGGATCTCCATGGACTCGAACAGCGGCGGGGAGACCCGCCGTCCGCTGATCGCGACCCGCAGGGGGGCGAACGCCAGGCGCGGCTTGAGGTTCATGCCCTCGACGATCGCGGCCCGGAGCACCTGCTCGAGCCGTTCGGTCCGCCACTCGGACTCCCCCAGTCCGGCCAGCGCGGCCAGCGCGGTGGTGGCGGCGGCCAGGACGGCGCGAGCGCCGGTGACGTCCTTGCTCACCTGGGCGAGGGCGTCGTCGGCGATCTGTGGCGCCGACTCGGTCAGCAGGAAGCCGAGCATCTCGGGGGCCTGCCCGAGCAACTGGATGCGGGTCTGGATCAGCGGGGCCGCGGCCGTCAGGACGGCTCGCTCGGCGCTCGCTCGGCTCAGCCGGCAGATCACCGGCGCGCTGCAGGTATTCCGTCAGGACCGTCGACGAACGTCTGCGGGTCGAGCCGGCGGATGTGTTCGGCGTTGATCGCCTCGGCCTTGGCCAGGTCGAAGCGCGCGGGGTTGGCGTTGACGTCGGCCACGTCGAAGGCCGCCACCAGCTCGTCGACCCCGAACACGTCCCGGTCGGGGGCGATCGACCACCCGAGCAGCGCCAGGTAGTTGAGCAGGCCCTCGGGCAGGAAACCGCGGTCGCGGTGATGGAACAGGTTGGAGGCCGGATCCCGCTTGGAGAGCTTCTTGTTGCCCTCGCCCATCACGTAGGGCAGGTGACCGAACACCGGTACCGCGTGAGCCACGCCGATGTCGACCAACGCCAGGTAGAGGGCGATCTGACGCGGTGTCGAGGAGAGCAGATCCTCGCCTCGCAGCACATGGGTGATCCCCATCAGGGCGTCGTCCACCGGGTTGACCAGGGTGTAGAGCGGCTTGCCCCCGGCCCGGACGACGACGAAGTCCGGCACGCTGCCCGCCGGGAAGGTGACCGGGCCGCGCACCAGGTCCTCGAAGGTGACGTCCTGTTCCGGCATCCGAAGCCGCAGGACCGGTTCGCGCCCGGCGGCGCGCAACTGCGCCCTCTGGGGCTCGTCCAGGTCGCGGTCGGCGTTGTCGTAGCCGAGCTTGGGATCGCGCCCGGCGGCGCGGTGCCGGGCCTCGATCTCCTCGGGTGTGGAGAACGACTCGTACAGATGCCCCGCGGCCACCAGCTTGGCGATCACATCGGCATAGATGTCGCCGCGCTGGGACTGCCGGTACGGCTCGTGCGGCCCGCCGACCTCGACTCCCTCGTCCCAGTCCAGGCCGAGCCAGCGCATCGCATCCAGCAGTTGGAGGTAGGACTCCTCGCTGTCTCGGGCGGGGTCGGTGTCCTCGATCCGGAACACGAAGGTGCCACCGGTGTGGCGGGCATGCGCCCAGTTGAACAGGGCGGTCCGGATGAGTCCGACGTGCGGGGTACCGGTCGGCGAGGGGCAGAACCGGACCCTGATCGGCGAGGAACCACGGACCGGACGGCTGAGGTGAGTGCGCTCATGATGCTGTCAGCGTATCCGGCGGGGTCCGCGTCCGGCCGGTTCAGGGCCGGATCAGGGCCGGATCAGGGCCGTCCCGGACGGACACGGGCGCTCAAAACGGAGCAGACTGGGGACATGACGAACTCGACGCCGAATCCGATGTCCGAACCCGCCGCCCCCAAGCGCCTGGTCCGCAGTGACGACCGCATGCTGGCCGGCGTGTGCAGTGGCGTCGCCGACTACCTCGGCGTCGACGCCACCGTGGTCCGCGTGGTGGTCGTGCTGGCCGCCCTGATCGGCGGGGGTCTGGGCATCCCGCTGTACCTGGCGGGGTGGCTGCTCATGCCCGACAGTTCCGGCAACTACGTGATCAACTGGCGCGGACCGTCGCGGTCGGGCAGCGACACCCACGAACCCCCGGCCGCCTGATCCCGGCCGGCCCGCAGCCGATTCAGCGCGGCACGACCGGGTTGACCAGGGTGCCGATGCCCTCGATCTCGACCTCGATCCGCTGCCCGGGCCTGATCGGACCGACGCCCGCGGGTGTGCCGGTCAGGATCACGTCGCCGGGCAGCAGCGTCATGGCCGAGCTGATGTGGGCCACCAGGTCGGCGATCGGGCGGATCATGTGTGAGGTCCGCCCGCTCTGCACCACCTCGTCGTCCCGCCGAGTGGTCAGCGCCAGGTCCCCGGCCCAGGCCAGGTCCTGACCGGTCACCAGCACCGGCCCCAACGGGCAGAAGGTGTCGAAGCCCTTGGCCCGCCACCACTGGCCGTCGCGGCGCTGCAGGTCGCGCGCGGTGACGTCGTTGGCGCAGGTGTAGCCCAGCACCACCTCGTGGACCCGCTCGACCGGGACGTCGCGGCACAACCGTCCGATGACCAGGGCCAGCTCTCCCTCGAAGTGCACCTCGCTGCTCTGCGCCGGCAGCTGGATGGGATCGCCCGGGCCGATCACCGAGGTGTTGGGCTTGAGGAAGACCAGGGGCTCGACGGGCACCTCCTCGCCCATCTCGGCGGCGTGCTCGGGGTAGTTGCGCCCGACCCCGATCACCTTGCTGCGCGGGATCACCGGGGCCAGCAGGCGCACCGCGTCGTCCAGTGGCACCCGCTCGCCGGTGCGCTGGATCGGGGCGAACAGCGGGTCGCCGAGGATCACCGCCAACTCCTCGCCGTTCTCGCCGTCCTCGATGAGCCCGAAACGGGGATCCTCGCCTGTGGTGAACCTCGCGATGCGCATGGGCTGAGGGTAGTGACCGCGCCTAGGCTGGTGGCGTGCTGGTCCTGCAACCCGATGTCTGGCGGCAGCGGCGAGCCGCGCACGAGGCCCGCGTCGACGTCCTGGTGTCCGGCCATCTGGCTCGTCGGGGCCGGGGGGAGAAGCACCCGGTCGAGGACTTCCTGTTCACCTACTACTCGCTGCGTCCTGCCCGGCTGCGGCGCTGGCACCCCGGTCTCGGGGTCGAACTCGTCACCGACGACGGGCGGCGCCAGGGTCTGGACGTCGAGGCGTACCTGTCGCGTCGCGGATCCACCGTGCGCTTCGTCCGGGACCTGCTGAGCGCGACCGCCTCCCGGCCCGCGCACCTGGGCTGCTTCGGACTGCACGAGTGGGCGATGGTCTACCGGGCGGGCGCGGACGGCGAGCGCCGCCATCCGGCACCGCTGCGACTCGGCGCGAACGGTACGGACGCCGTCGTGGAGTCCCACCGGATCCGGTGCAGCCACTACGACGCGTTCCGTTTCTTCACCCCGGAGGCCGCGCCCCGCAACGAGACCCGGCCGTCGCGTGAACGCGTGGTCGACCTCGAGCAGCCCGGGTGTCTGCACGCGACGATGGACCTGTACAAGTGGGCCTACAAGCTGGGCGAGGCGGTCCCGTCGGAGGTGATCGTGGACTGCTTCGAGCTGGCCCGCGACGTCCGCGCCCTGGACATGCGGGCATCGCCCTACGACCTCGAACCCCTTGGCTACGAACCGGTCCCGATCGAGACGCCCGAGGGGAAGGCCACCTACGTCGCGGCCCAACGGGAGTTCGCCGAGCGAGCGCACCCGCTTCGCGATCAGCTGATTCAGGTGTGCGAGCGCCTGCTGACCCAGGCGGAGGCCGCCGGGCCGCCGATCACGGCCCGCACGGCGTGACGTTGCGCTCAATAGACGAGCACGGCGTGACGTTGCGCTCAATAGACGAGCACGGCGTGACGTTGCGCTCAATAGACGAGCACGGCGTGACGTTGCGCTCAATAGCCGGCGAGGTCAGCGACGGGCCACAGCGTTGCGCAGAAGCCCGTAGACCAGCCCGTCGCACAGCGCCTGCCAGGACGCCTCCACGATGTTCGCCCCGACCCCGACCGTGGTCCAGCTGGTGGCCGGGTCCGCGGTCTCCAGGAGCACCCGGGTCACCGCATCGGTGCCCGACGAGGCGTCCAGGATGCGCACCCGGAAGTCGACCAGGTGCAGCATCGCCAGCTCAGGGTAGGCCGGCAGCAGCGCCAGGCGAAGCGCCTGATCGAGTGCGTTCACCGGGCCGTTGCCCTCCCCCGTGGCCACCAACCGATGGCCCCCGGCGTGCAGCTTGACGGTCGCCTCGGACAGCGCTGGGAACCCGGGCCGGGACTCGGTGATCACCCGCCAACTCTCCACGTCGAAATAGGCCGGCCGGTCGCCGTCCGCCTCCTCGCGCACCAGCAGTTCGAACGAGGCATCGGCCGCCTCGAAGGTGTAGCCCGCCGTCTCCAGGGACTTGACCCGGTCGGTGATCCGGGTGACCAGGTCGCCCTCCCCGGTCAGGTCGTACCCCAGCTCGCGCCCCTTGAGCTCGATGGAGGCACGCCCGGCCATGTCGGAGACCAGCATTCGCATGTCGTTGCCGACCGTCGTGGGGTCGGCGTGCTGATAGAGATCGGGATCGACCTTGATCGCTGAAGCGTGCAGGCCTGCCTTGTGGGCGAAGGCGCTGGCACCGACATACGGCTGCCTGGAGTACGGCGGGACGTTCGTGATCTCGCTGACGGCGTGCGCGATCCGCGTCGCCTCGGCAAGCTTTCCTTCCGGTAGTACCGTGCGCCCGAGCTTCAGCTCGAGGTTGGCGACCACCGCGAGCAGGTCGGCGTTGCCGGTCCGCTCCCCGTAGCCGTTCAGGGTGCCCTGCACCTGGACGACGCCCGCGTCGACCGCCGCGAGCGAGTTCGCCACGGCGCAGCCGGTGTCGTTGTGGCAGTGGATGCCCATCGGTGCCCCGACGCCCTCGTCGACCGCGGCCACGACGTCGGCCACCTCGATGGGCAGCATGCCGCCGTTCGTGTCGCACAGCGCGACCACCTCCGCCCCCGCCTCGGCGGCGACCCGGAGCACTTCCAGGGCGTAGGCCGAATCGGTCCGGTAACCGTCGAAGAAGTGCTCGGCGTCCAGGAACACCCGCCGTCCCTCGCCGACCAGGAACGAGACCGTGTCACGCACCATGGCCAGGTTCTCGGCCCCGGTGGTGCGCAGCGCCCGCTCGAACGTGCCGGACGTCGCTCTTGGCGACCAGCGTGACCACCGGCGCCAGCGAGTCGACCAGCGCCCGTACCTGCGGCGTCATCCGCGGCGACGAGGCCGGCACGCCGGGTCGCGCCGAACGCGGCCAGTTGGGCGTTCTTCAACCGCAGCTCGCCTGCGGCCCGGGCGAAGAACTCGGTGTCCTTCGGGATCGCCCCCGGCCAACCACCCTCGATGAACCCCACGCCCAGATCGTCCAGGTGGGTGGCGATGGTGAGCTTGTCCTGGACCGACAGGCTCAGCCCCTCCTGCTGGGCGCCGTCGCGCAGAGTCGTGTCGTAGACCTGGAACGTGGTGCCGCTGCTCATCTCTGCTCTCTCCGTACCCTGTCGCCGGCCCGTCGATGCCACGAAAAAGACCCCTCGCGAATCGCGAAGGGTCTGCGCATCGACGGTGCCGGGCGGTGGATCTGCCTCAGACGGTGCCGACGCGCCAGCCGATAATGATCGTGACAGCGGTCATGGTGGCCTCAGTGAACCACAGGCGCCCGACCTGAGGCCAACCCGCGGGCCGCGTGGAGGGGAACGGGGAGGGGAACGTGAGGGGAATAGGACCGGTCTGTAGCGGGCTTGGCCCTGACGAGGGCGGGCCCGACCGCCCGATTGAGGGACCATCGATCGAAAGGGACCATCGATGCGAGCGCTCCAGTTCGCCTCCTACGGAGGCCCTGAGGTACTGACCTGGGCCGAGGCCGAGGATCCACATGCGGGTCCAGGCCAGATCCGGGTGGTCGTCAGGGCCGCCAGCGTCAACCCGATCGACTGGAAGACGCTGACCGGGGCGACGTCCGGGGGCAAGCCGCCGACGGGCACCGCCCAGCTCGGCTTCGACGCCGCCGGCGTGGTGGACGAGGTCGGTGAGGGCGTGACCGACGTCTCCGTCGGCGATGACGTTCTCGGGCGCGGCGGTGGCACCCAGGCGGAGTACGCGGTCCTGGACGCCTGGGCCGTCAAGCCGCCGTCCCTCGACTGGGCGGTCGCCGCGGCCGCCGGGGTGGCCGGCGAGACGGGTGAGCGCTGCCTCCGGCTGCTCGACGTGAAGTCTGGCGACACGGTGTTCGTGGACGGCGGTGCCGGGGGCGTGGGAGCGGTCGCCGTGCAGATGGCCGTCGCCCGGGGCGCCCGGGTGATCGCCTCGGCGAGCGAGGCCAACCACGGATATCTGCAGGAGATCGGGGCGATCCCCGTGCTCTACGGAAGTGGTGTCGTCGATCGGGTCAGGACGGCCGCGGGCGGGCCGCTCGACGCCGTCCTCGACATCGCCGGCAAGACCCCGGCCGAGGACCTGATCAGCCTCGCGGCCACGCCCTCCCAGGTGCTCAGCATCGCGAACTTCGAGGCCGCCCAGACGGGGATCAGGGTGAGCAGCGGCGGCGCCGACAGCCGACCCAAGCAGGCCCTGGCCGAGATCGCCGACCTGCTCGCCCAGAGCAAGGTCGTGATCAAGGTGCAGACGTTCCCGTTCGACCGGGCTGCGGAGGCCTACCGGATCAGTCGTGACGGACACGTTCGCGGCAAGCTCGTCCTCGTTCCGTGATGTCCGAGACCCCGAACCCCGAGACTCCCTGCACCGCAACCGAATCCGTCTGGGACTACCCGCGTCCGCCACGGCTGGAGGCCGTCCAGGCCACCATCGAGATCACCCTCGGCGGTGTCGTCATCGCCCGGACCGAACGCGCCCTTCGGGTGCTGGAGACCAGCCATCCGCCGACGTACTACCTGCCGTGGGCGGCCTTCGCCCCCGGCGCGCTCAGACCGGCGGCAGGCGGCTCGTTCTGCGAGTGGAAGGGCGAGGCGGCCTACTACGACGTGCTGGGAGGCGAGCGCGTCGCTCAGCGCGCCGCATGGACCTACCCGCGACCGACCCACGCCTACGCGTCCCTGGTCGACCACGTGGCTGTGTATCCGGCCGCGATGGACAGGTGCACGCTGGACGGCGAGGCGGTGACGCCCCAGCCGGGCGGTTTCTACGGGGGCTGGATCACCTCGCGGATCGTGGGGCCGTTCAAGGGCGGGCCGGGTACTCAGTCCTGGTGAGTGGCGGTTCCGCGAAAAAACACGGCCCGGCAAGGGTTCGCCGATACGTGACAGGTTGGCGGGCGCGGGCCCGCGACGTGGCGACGGCACGGCCCGAGTCTGTCGACCGTGCCTCAGCGAACGTCGAGCCGCGATCTGGCCCGCAGCAGTTCGGCCCCGTCCCCGGCGAGGCGCTCCAGCGCGACGGGGCGCCCGGTCGACAACAGCAACAGGGCCTCCATCGGGCCCTGGGCGAGCGGGCCGTCGCCAACCGTCCAGTGGACGTCGTCGGCCCGCAGTCGGACGCCGGCCAGGCGGCGACGGGGATGGAAGGGCCACCCCCGCGACCAGACCCGGTCGGCCGCGTGGGCCGCCGCGACCGGATCGATCGGAAGCGAGCGCCCCAGCGGCATGGAGAGGTCCTGGCTGTGCACCAGGATGTCGATCATCGTCTCCCGGTGCGTGACACCGATGTTGTGCCGCCGGGACCCGATCATGGCCACGATCTCGGCGATCAGCTGCTCGGGGGGCGCCGCCGCCTTGTCGCGAGCCAGCTCATAGATCAGGGTGTTCATGCCGGTGAACGGATGCCGCCGGATGCCGCCCACGACCTCGCGCAGCCCGGACTGCTGCAGCGTGAGATGGGCGGCGACGTCCCTCACCGTCCAGCCCTCGCAGAGCGAGGGGCGATCCCACTCCCGCTCGCCGAGGGTGAGCAGAAGGTCGGCTACGGCACGCCGCTGACGGTCGATGGCTCGCCAGGCCTGGTCGAGGTCCATGGAGGCTCCCTGGTGATCAGCGACTCCAGAAGCTGGGTGAGTCGCACGGTCGGGTCGAAGTCCGGGTCGGGCAGCGCGAGCTGGTGGATCAGCAGGCCGGTGCCGTAGTTGAGGAGGAGATGCATGTCCCGCTCGGGATCCGACGAGCCGACGGCGCGCAGGACGTCGAGGAACCGGGCGTTGACCCGGGCACCGGTGACGGACAGCGCCGCGCGCAGCTCAGGTCGTCGCGCGGCTTCGAGCAGGATCGCGTAGCGGGCCAGGCTGAGCGCCGCGTGGCTGGTGGCCGCCTCGCGGATGAAGAGGGCTATCGCCGCCGCCGTCTCGGCCGGGGTCCGCGGCAGCAGCCGCAGGGCGAGGTCCTCCCACGCCGCCAGCTCCCGCTCGGTGACCCGGCCGGCCACCGCGTCGAACAGCGCGTCGCGGGTTCGGAACAGGTTCGACGCCGATCCGAGGGGCAGCCCCGCGGCGACGTCCACCGCTCGGTGCGTGACCCCCCGTACCCCCTCGCGACCGAGCAGCTCGATCGCGGCGTCCAACAGCACCTCGCGCCGGGGCCGATCGTCGCTCATGACCACAGACTACAGCTGTAGTGTTCGAAACAACAGATGTAGTGACGAACCGACTCGAGCCGACGACGATCGGCGAAGCGGCCGCCGGCTCAGACCAGCCGGCTCAGACCAGGCGGCGCAGCCAGCCGTGCGTGTCGACTGCCCGCCCGTACTGGATGTCGACCAGGGTGCGCCGCAGCCGCATCGCCATCGAGTCCTCGCCTCCCGCCGGGGTGGCCACCTCGCCGCCGTCCCAGACCAGGCGGCCGACCGGGGTGATCACGGCCGCGGTGCCGCACGCGAACACCTCGGTGATCTCGCCCGACGCGGCCCCCTCACGCCACTCCTCGATACCGATGCGACGCTCGGCGACCTCGAGCCCGAGCTCCTTGGCCAGGGTCAGGATCGATCCGCGGGTCACCCCTTCGAGGATGGTGCCGAGTTCGGGGGTGATCAGTCGTCCGTCACGGGTGACGAAGTACAGGTTCATCCCGCCGAGTTCCTCGATCCAGCGATTCTCGGCAGCGTCCAAGAAGCAGACCTGGTCGCAGCCGTGCTCGCCGGCCTCGATCATCGGGGCCAGCGAGGCGGCGTAGTTGCCGCCGCACTTCGCCTCGCCGGTGCCTCCCCGGGCAGCGCGGGTGTAGTTGGAGGACAGCCAGATCGAGACCGGCCGGACGCCGCCGGTGAAATAGGACCCGACCGGGCTGGCGATGAGCAGGAACTCGATCGTGTGCGCCGGGCGCACCCCGAGGAAGGACTCGGAGGCGAACATGAACGGGCGCAGGTAGAGCGAACGCTCCTGCCCCGGAGCCGATTCGGGGACCCAGGAGACGTCCGCGGCGACCAGCATCTGGAGTGTGGCGAGGAAGTCCTCGGTGGGCAGCTGGGGCAGAGCGAGCCGACGCGCGGAGCGCTGCATCCGGGCGGCGTTGGCCTCGGGCCGGAAGGACCACACCGATCCGTCGGCGTGCCGGTAGGCCTTCAGCCCCTCGAAGATCTCCTGCGCGTAGTGCAGGACGGCGGCGGCCGGGTCGAGTCGCAGCGGCCCGTACGCGGTCAGGGCGGCCTGGCCCCAGCCGTCGGCCTTCGTCCACGTTGACCTGACCATGTGGTCGGTGAAGTTCATGCCGAAACCGGGGTCGGCCAGGATCTGGGCCCGCCGCTGCTCGTCGGCGGGGTTCGGGTTCGGTTCGACGAGGAAGGGACGTCCGGCGAAGGCCGGATCGGGCTGAGCGGTCATGACGGGTACTCCTCGGGCTGCGTGCTGGGATGCGCGATCAGAGGCGGGCGGTGACCGCGTCGCCGATCTGGGCGGTGGACCGGGACGACGCCGAGCCGGCCCGAGCCGCGAGGTCGGCGGCGACGGCCTGCTCTACTCGCGCGGCCGCCTTGTCCCGGCCGAGGTGTTCCAGGAGCATTCCGACGGACATGATCGTGGCCGTCGGGTCGGCCTTGCCCTGCCCGGCGATATCGGGGGCCGATCCGTGCACCGGTTCGAACATGGACGGCGCGGTGCGATCCGGGTTGATGTTGCCGGAGGCGGCCAGGCCGATCCCGCCGGCGATCGCGGCGGCGAGGTCGGTGACGATGTCTCCGAACAGGTTGTCGGTGACGATCACGTCGAACCGGCTCGGGTCGGTGACCATGAAGATGGTGGCCGCGTCCACGTGCTGGTAGGCGGTACTCACCTCGCCGAACTCCTCGCCGACCCGCTCGACGGTGCGCCGCCACAGGTGTCCGGCGTGGGTCAGCACGTTGTGCTTGTGCACGAGGGTGAGGTGCTTGCGCGGGCGGGCGGCGGCCCGGGCGAAGGCGTCCCGGACGACGCGTTCGACGCCGAAGGCGGTGTTGACGCTGACCTCGGTGGCGATCTCGTGCGGGGTGGCGACCCGAAGTGCACCGCCGTTGCCGACGTAGGGACCCTCCGTGCCCTCGCGGACGACCACGAAATCGATCTCGCCCGGGTCGCTCAGCGGGGAGGACACCCCCGGGTAGAGCCGGGCGGGCCGCAGGTTGACGTAGTGGTCCAGGGCGAAGCGCAGCCTGAGCAGCAGCCCGCGCTCCAGGACGCCGCTGGGCACCCCTGGGTCGCCGATCGCACCGAGCAGGATCGCCTCGTGGCCACGGATTTCGGTCAGCACCGAGTCCGGCAGGGTCTCTCCCGTGGCGTGCCAGCGCCGGGCCCCGAGGTCGTACTCGGTGGTCTCGACGCTCACCTCACCGTCCAGGACGGCGCGAAGCACCTTGAGCCCCTCGGCGACGACCTCGGGTCCGATGCCGTCCCCGGCGATCACTGCCAGACGAAGGGAGTCCATGCCGGTGAGGGTACTAGCCCTCATCAGCCGTGGTGATCTGGTCGGTCGGTCGTCACGAACTCGAGTCACTCTCGCGCCGCCTCTGCCGGATCACGCTCAGCAGGCCGAAGCCACCCAGCAGGAACAGGCCCGCGCCGACCACCAGGAAGATGATCGCAATCACGTCGCGCTCGCCGGCGATCTGCGCCGAGCCGGGGTCGCCGGGAACGACCGAGACCGTCTCGGGGTCACCGGCGGCCGGCACCGAGCCCGAGTTCTGCTTCTTCTGGGACAGCACCTCTCGGGACTGCCCGGTGCCCGGCTCCGTGTACCGGACGGCCACGATGACCTCGTCCCGGGCCCGGCCGACGTCCACCACCGTGCCGGCGACCTCGACCCGGTCGGCGCCGTGGGCGGAGGCCCAGACCCAGGCGCCGCTCCCGAAGAACACCGCGCCGAAGCAGGTCAGGAACACCATGGCGGCCAACAGGCCACGCAACGGGGTACGGCGGGACGTGGCGGGCTCATGCGACGTCGACACCGTCGACCCACCCTCCGTCGCCGGATCGCCGGAGCTGGTCCAACCCCCAGAGCGCTGCCAGGTCCAGGAGATCGCGCGTCCTCGCACGGCTCAGAGCTTCTCGGGCAGCAGGTCGATGCGCCGACCCGAGACCGCGCCCACCGACTCGACGATCTCCTCGAGCACGCCGACCGGGACCGCCTGGTCGAGGGTCAGGACGCTGAGCGCCTGGTCCACCATGGCGTTTCCGCCGTCCCGGGCGACCTGCATGGACCCGATGTTGACCCCGGCGCCGCCGAGCAGGCCGCCGATCGCCCCGATCACCCCCGGCCGGTCGGCGTAGCGCAGCACGATCATGTGCTCGGCGAGCGGCACCTCGAGCTCGTAGTGGTCGATGCCGACCAGCTTCTCGATCTGCTTCGGGCCGGTCAGTGTCCCCGAGACCGACAGCGTGGTGCCGTCGCTCAGGCACCCGCTCACGGTGATCACGTTGCGGAAGGCCGGGCTCTCCGCGTCGGTCAGCAACCGGACCTGCATGCCGCGGTCGGCGGCCAGCACCGGCGCGTTCACGTACGAGACCGGGTCCTCGACGATGTCGGCGAAGAGCCCCTTGAGGGCGGCCAGACGGTACACCTCGATGTCCAGGGAGGCGATCTCGCCCCGCACCTCGATGTCGAACTGCAACGGCAGCGTGCCGGCCAGAGCCGTGAAGACTCGGCCGAGCTTCTCCACCAACGGGATGCCCGGGCGCACGTCCTCGGCGATGACTCCGCCGGCGACGTTCACGGCGTCCGGCACCAGTTCGCCGGCCAGCGCCAGCCGCACCGAGCGGGCGACGGCGATGCCGGCGTTGTCCTGGGCCTCGCGGGTGGACGCCCCCAGGTGCGGGGTGGCCACCACGGTGTCCAGGGCGAACAGCGGCGAGTCGGTGCAGGGCTCGACGGAGTAGACGTCCAGAGCGGCGCCGCCGACGCGGCCCGCGCACAGCGCCTCGTACAGAGCGGCCTCGTCGACGATGCCGCCCCGGGCGGCGTTGACGAGCAGGACGCCGGGCTTGACCCGGGCCAGTTGCTCGGACCCGAGCAGGCCCACCGTCTCGGGGGTCTTGGGCAGGTGCACGCTGATGACGTCGCTGTCCTCGAGCAGTTCCTCCAGGGAGACCAGCTGGACGCCGAGCTGACCGGCGCGGGCAGGCGACACGTAGGGGTCGTGGGCGAGCACGCGCATGCCGAAGGCCGCCAGGCGCTGCGCGACCAGGACGCCGATCCGGCCCAGCCCGAGCACCCCGGCCGTCTTCTCGTTGAGCTCCATGCCGCTGTAGGCGGACCGTTCCCACGCCCCGCCCCGCAGCGAGGCGTTGGCCTGCGGCACGTTGCGGGCGATCGAGAGCAGCAGCGCGATGGCCATCTCGGCGGCCGAGACGATGTTGGAGGTCGGCGCGTTGACGACCATCACGCCGGCCTGGGTGGCCGCCTCGACGTCCACGTTGTCCAGGCCGACGCCCGCCCGGGCGATCACCTTGAGCCGCCTGCCCGCGGCGATCGCCGCGGCGTCCACCGCGGTCGCCGAACGCACCAGGAGCGCGTCGGCGTCGGCGAGCTCGCCGAGCAGTTCACGGCGATCGGTTCCGTCGCACCAGCGGACCTCGACCTCCGGGCCCAGGGCCTCGACGGTCGCCGGGGCCAGCTGCTCCGCGATCAAAACGACGGGACGGCCCCCGTTGTCGGTGCTGCTCATGCGATAAATGTCCTTCGCTCAGACGGTGGTCAGCGGGCCGCGGTGCCCTCGGTGTAGTCGTCGGCGGCCTTCACCCAGGCCATCAGCTTGCGCAGCTCGCGCCCGGTGGCCTCGATCGGGTGCGCCTCGCCCTCGGCGCGGAGCCGCTTGAACTCCGGTGCGCCGGCCTCCTGGTCGTCGATGAACCGCTTGGCGAAGGTGCCGTCCTTGATCTCGGCCAGGATCGTGCGCATGTTGTCCTTGACCCGCGGCTCGATGACGCGCGGCCCGGAGACGTAGTCGCCGTACTCGGCGGTGTCCGACACGCTCCAGCGCTGCTTGGCGATGCCGCCCTCGTACATCAGGTCGACGATCAGTTTGAGCTCGTGCAGGCACTCGAAGTAGGCGACCTCCGGCTGGTAGCCGGCCTCGATGAGGGTCTCGAACCCGTACTGCACCAGCTTGCTGGTGCCGCCGCAGAGCACCGCCTGCTCACCGAAGAGGTCGGTCTCGCACTCCTCGGTGAAGGTGGTCCGGATGCCGCCGGCGCGCAGGCCGCCCAGTGCCTTCGCATAGGCCAGGGTCAGCGGCCAGGCGCCGCCGCTGGCGTCCTGCTCGACCGCGACCAACACCGGCACGCCCCGTCCGTCGACGTATTCGCGGCGCACCAGATGACCGGGGCCCTTCGGGGCGACCATGCACACGTCGACGCCGGCCGGCGGCTTGATGTAGTCGAAACGGATGTTGAAGCCGTGCCCGAAGAACAGCGCGTCGCCGTCCACCAGGTTGGGCTCGACGGCCTCGGCGTACACGTGCCGCTGGACCGGGTCGGGCACCAGCATCATGATCACGTCGGCCTCTTCACATGCCTGCACGGGGGTGACCACGCGCAGGCCCTGGGCCTCGGCCTTGGCCCGGCTGGTGGAGGTCTCGGTCAGACCCACCCGGACGTCGATACCGGAGTCGCGCAGGGACAGGCTGTGCGCGTGGCCCTGGCTGCCGTATCCGAGCACCGCCACGTTGCGACCCTGCAGGACGGACAGATCGGCGTCGTCGTCGTAGAACATCTCTGCCACGGGGGGCATCTCCTTCGTGAAGTGTGATCGATCGGTCCGATCGACGCGTCCATCTCTTCAGTGAGCGACTCGTTGATCGGCTGACGGGTCCGCCGGACCCGGCTCGCAGGCAACGATAGGACCTCAGGCCGAACGCAGTGTCCGGTCGGTGATCGAACGGCCGCCCCGTCCGATCGCGACGAGCCCGGACTGGACCAGTTCCTTGATCCCGAACGGCTCGATGACCTTGAGGAAGGCGTCGAGCTTGTCCGGGTTGCCGGTGACCTCGACGGTCAGCGCGTCGGGGGCGACGTCCACGACCTTGGCCCGGAACAGCCGCACCGTCTCGAGCACGTTGGCCCGGCTGGACAGGTCGGCCTTGACCTTGACCAGCAGCAGCTCACGCTGCACCGAGGAGGACTGCTCCAGCTCCACGATCTTGATCACGTTGATCAGCTTGTTGAGCTGCTTGGTGACCTGTTCCAGGGGCCGCCCCTCCACATCGACGACCACGGTCATCCGAGAGACGTCGGAATGCTCGGTGGGGCCGACCGCCAGGGAGTGGATGTTGAATCCACGGCGGGCGAAGAGGCCGGCCGCCCGTGTCAGGACGCCGGGCTTGTTCTCGACCAGGACGGACAGGGTGTGCTTGCTCATCGTCGTGCCAGCTCTCTTTGTCCTTGTGCCAGTGGGGATGCCGGTAAAGAAGTCGGCAAATAAATCGGTAGGGCGTCGTGACCGGTCGCGCTCAGTCGTCCTCACGGTCGAAGTCCGGCGACAGGCCGCGTGCGTACTGGATGTCGTCGTTGCTGACACCGGCCGGGACCATCGGCCAGACCATCGAGTCCCGGTGCACGACGAAGTCGACGACCACGGGGACGTCATTGATCGACATGGCCTTGGAGATGGTCTCGTCGACGTCCTGTGGCCGCTCGCAGCGCAGTCCGACACAGCCGTAGGCCTCGGCCAGCTTGACGAAGTCCGGGATCCGCTTGCCGGCTGCCGAGGTGTGCAGGTCGGTGTTGGAGTACCGCTCGTTGTAGAACAGCGTCTGCCACTGCCGGACCATGCCCAGGCTGGAGTTGTTGATCACCGCGACCTTGATCGGGATATCGTTGATCACGCAGGTCGCCAGCTCCTGGTTCGTCATCTGGAAGCAGCCGTCGCCGTCGATCGCCCAGACCGTGCGATCGGGCAGCCCGGCCTTGGCACCCATGGCCGCTGGGACGGCGAAGCCCATGGTCCCCAGTCCGCCGGAGTTGATCCAGGTGTTCGGGTTCTCGTAGGAGATGAACTGCGACGCCCACATCTGGTGCTGGCCCACCCCGGCCACGTAGATGGAGTCGGGACCACTGATCTGGCCGATCCGGGAGATCACCTGCTGCGGCGAGACCTCGCCCTCCGGCGGCGGCGCGTAGCCGAGCGGGTAGGTGGACCGCAGACCGTCCAACTGGCGCCACCACGCGCCGATGTCCGCCCGCCGTCCCGCCGCGATCTCCGCCTCGACGGCGACGATCAGCTCGGTCAGGACCTCCTTGGCGTCACCGACGATCGGCACGTCGGCGGTGCGGTTCTTCGAGATCTCGGCCGGATCGATGTCGGCGTGCACGACCGTCGCGTGCGGGGCGAACGTGGCGAGCTTGCCGGTGACCCGGTCGTCGAAGCGGGCACCGAGGCTGAACAGCAGGTCCGCGCGCTGCAGGCCGGCGACCGCCGCGACCGTGCCGTGCATCCCCGGCATGCCCAGGTTCTGCGGGTGCGAGTCGGGCAGCGCCCCGCGGGCCATCAGGGTGGTCACCACCGGCACGCCGGTCAGGTCGACCAGGCGGCGCAGCTCGGCGCTGGCGCGGGACCTGACCACCCCGCCGCCGACGTAGAGCACCGGACGGCGCGAGGTCATCAGCAGCCGGGCCGCCTCACGGACCTGCTTGGAATGCGGCTTGATGACCGGCCGGTAGCCGGGCAGGTCGGAGCCCTCGCTCCACGCGAAGGTGGTCTGCGCCTGCATGGCGTCCTTGGCGACGTCCACCAGGACCGGTCCGTGGCGACCGGTCCCGGCGATGTGGAAGGCCTCCCGAAGCACCCGCGGGATGTCGGCCGCGTCGGTGACCAGGTAGTTGTGTTTGGTGATCGGCATGGTGATGCCGGCGATGTCCGCCTCCTGGAAGGCGTCGGTGCCGATCGACCCGCTGGCCACCTGACCGGTGATCGCGACCATCGGGACGCTGTCCATGTAGGCGTCGGCGATCGGGGTGACCAGGTTCGTGGCCCCCGGCCCCGAGGTGGCCATGCAGACCCCGACCCGACCGGTGGCGTGGGCATAGCCCTCGGCCGCGTGGCCGGCCCCCTGCTCGTGGCGGACCAAGATGTGCCGCACCGTGGCCGAGTCCATCAGCGGGTCGTAGAGGGGAAGGATGGCCCCGCCCGGGATGCCGAAGACCACGTCGACGCCCATCGCCTCCAGCGAGCGGACCAGGCTGCTCGCCCCGCTCATCAGCTCGCCGCCACGCTGCTCGTCGCTGCCGGGGGTCTGTGTCATGACTGCCTCTGCCTTCGATGTCGCGTCGGTCTGCCGGGGTGGTTCCTGGACGATTCTGGGACGATCCTGAGCCGACCCATGTCGCGGGACGAAAAGACCCCTCGGCCCAGGTGGTTGGGCATGCGAGGGGTCGCGCGCTGGCGAAGCGATGGGGCCTCAGCCGGCGCGCCGTCCGAGTACGAGGTGGTGGCGCACCGTGCCACGGTCTCCCCTGCTGTCGGCGGTGTCAATCGCTCGCCAGACCGGTCTCAGCATGTGAGATGCCGACCGGCGGCGTCCGCCCGCTCCCGGCGAGATCGACCGGCGGGCCGTCGAGCACCTCGCGCAGCCGCTCCGGGGTCAACGCCTCGTACAGGGCGAAGCCCTGGCCGGCGTAGGCGCCCATGTCGCGCAGGTAGCGGGCCATCGCCAGCGACTCGATGCCCTCGCAGATCACCCGCAGACCCAGCCCGCGCGCCGCACCGATCACCGCCCGCACGACGGTGGTGGCGCGGTCGTCGCTGCCGACCCCGGACAGCAGCGTCCGGTCGATCTTCACCGCCGTGACCGGCATCCGCCGCAGGTAGGACAGGGAGGAGTAGCCCGAGCCGAAGTCGTCGATGGCCAGTTGGATGCCGTGGGCCCGCAGCCGGGTGAGGGTCTCGTTGGCGACGTCGTCCTCCCCGATCAGCTGCCCCTCGGTGATCTCGATGATCAATCGGTCCGCGGGCAGGCGGGACGCCGCGAGCGCCTCCAGGACCGTCTCCTCGAATCTCGGATCGGACAGCTGCCGGACCGACATGTTGACCGTGACCCGGGCCGCGTGGTTCATCCGGCGCCAGAGCGAGGCCTGGTGGGTGGCCTCGGTGAGCACCCAGCGGCCGAGCTCGTCGATCTCGCCGGTACCCTCGGCGACCTCCACCAGCTCGGACGGCGAGATCAGGCCGGACAGAGCCGGCAGGTCGTCCTGCAGGTCGTCGTCGGGCTCGACCACGTCGGCCGGCTGCAGCCGGATCAGGGCCTCGACCCCCACGATGGTGCCGTCGGACAGCCGCACGATCGGCTGGTAGGCGAGCGCGAGGCGGCCGGTGGCCAGGGCCCGGCGCAGCACGATGGCGATGTCGACCCGGCGCCGAACCCGAGCCTCCAGTTCGGGATCCCAGATGCGCACCTGGAACCGGCCGGCCTCCTTGGCCGAGTACATCGCGACGTCGGCGCGGTGCAGCAGGGCGGCCGCTCCCCCGGCCTCCGGGCGGTCGGCGCCGCTGCGCGGGTCGAGGCGGGCATCGGCCGACGGACCGGAGCTGCCGTCGTCGGTGCCGGACACCCCGATGCTGGCGCCCAGGCGTACCTGGCGCGCGGAGACCCTGAAGGTGGGCCGCAGGGCGCTCAGGACGACCTCGCCCAGCGCCACCGCCTCGGCGGTGCTGCGATCCCGCAGCACGATGACGAACTCGTCACCACCGGTGCGGGCGACCACCGCCGTCGCCTGCTCGGCGGCGGCCACCCGGGACAGCCGGTGCGCCACCTCCCCGAGCACGGCGTCGCCCGCGGCGTGGCCGAACCGGTCGTTGACCCGCTTGAACCCGTCCAGGTCGATGTAGAGGGCCGCGACGTCGGCGCCCTCCTCCAGCCAGCGTCCGATCACCTCCTCGAGGTGGGCGCGGGTGGCCAGGCCGGTCATCTGGTCGAAGCGGGTCAGGTGCACCAGCCGCTCACGCAGCTGCACCGATTCGGTGACGTCCGAGATGTTGGCGACCGCGCCACCGGGCACGCCGCGCAGCCGCAGTTCGGCCGTCCCGACCGCCGGGCCGGCCAGCGTGAGCTCGACCCGCGAGGCCTCGCTGAGCCCCTGGACGACGTCCAGGACCGCGGCACGGACCCGGAACCGCTCGTCCTCGGCGGCCAGGGCGGACAGGTCGGTACCGACCAGCACGTCCGGGGTGCGACCGAGCAGGGCGACGGCGGCGTCGTTGACCGCCAGCACCCGCCCGTCCTCGTCCAGCCCCATGATCACGTCGGCCGAGTTGGCGGCCATCGCCGCCAGGCGGGCCCGCGAGTACTCCAGGTCGGCGGCGAGCTGCTGGATCTCACGGGAGGCCAGAGCCTGGCTGACCACCAGTCCGGCGAACAGCGCCGTGCCCAGGACCGCGCCGACGGTGCCGATCCGCCCGGACGAACCGGCCACCCGCAGCAGCAGGGCGATCACGGCGGCACCGATCACGATCGTGGGGGCCAGCCGCTCGACGAGCCCGGCGCGTCGGGGGGCCGGCGCCGCACGGGGGGCCGCGCTGATGGTCAGGGCGGCCATCGCCGACGCCAGGTGACCGAGCACGACCCCCACAGCAATGGCATGGCCGACGGCGGTCGTGCGCAGCGCCATCAGGCCGGAGACCGCGAACGCGGCCGCGCTCACGCCCACCCATCCCAGCATGGTGCGGAACCGGCCGTCGATCACCAGGGACGGGCTGAGCGCGCGGGCCCTCAGGACCAGCGCGACCACGGTCGCACCGAGGATCGCGGTGAAGAGCGGGACCACGACGTCGAACCCCTCGCGCTCGCTCCCGGACAGGCCCCACACGATGGTGGTCGCACCCACGCCCATGATGGCCGAGTCGACCACCACGGGGAACAGTCGCCCGGCGAGCACCACCCGGCTCCCGGCCCAGTAGGCGCCCAGCACGACGGCGGCCATCGAGATCAGCACCGGCAGCCAGCCCAGCCACGCGGCGGAACCGAAGGGCTCAGCGCCCCGCAGACTGGCGAGCGAGAGCAGATGGACGGCGCCGAGCGCTCCGGCCCACACGGCGAGCGCGACGGCGGACCGTGTCGTCAGCGGGGCCGGGCGCGTGGCTCGGTCCGCCCAGACGGCACACGCCAGCGCCGCCGCCAGGGTCATCGCCCAGCCGCCGACCAGCCCGGCGTCGAGGGCCGCGCCCGCCGGGCCCCCCGCGCCGGCCGCTTCGCCCAGACCCGTCACGTTCGCCGAGTTTAGGGGGGCATGCCGGGCGTGATGGCGGTCGTGCTCTCACGGATTCTGCCGCGTTGTGAGCACAACGTTGCCTCCGCGTAACCAAGCGCGACGGACCGCGAAACGTGCCGTCCCTAGCGTCAAGCCACCTGGGCCGGTGACGGATCGCCGACGACGAGATCCCCGGCCCCACCCACCTCCCGGCCGTGGCCGCCCACGCCGCCCTGCCACCCACGATCACCCAAGGAGCCATCCATGTCCCTACCCACTCTGGGATCCGCGTCCCCGCCGGTGACCGCGGCCCCCACAGCCCACCGACGAGGTGGCGTCTCCGGGCACTGGATCGACGACTGGCGGCCCGAGGACGAGCAGTTCTGGGCCGAGACCGGCAGACCGATCGCCCGGCGGAACCTGATCTGGTCGATCTTCGCCGAGCACATCGGGTTCTCGGTCTGGCTGCTGTGGAGCATCGTCGTCGTCCAGTTGACCGTGAACGCCGACGGGTCGGCGGCGGCGTCCGGCTTCGCCCTGAGCACCTCGCAGGCCCTCACCCTGACCGCCGTCGCCTCGGGCGTGGGTGCCTTCCTCCGCCTGCCCTACACCTTCGCCGTCCCGGTCTTCGGCGGGCGGAACTGGACGGTCGTCTCCGCCCTGCTGCTGCTCATCCCGTGCTCCTTGATGACCTGGGCCGTGACCGACCCGGCCATCCCGTTCTGGATGCTGGCCCTGGTCGCGGCCACGGCCGGCTTCGGCGGAGGCAACTTCGCCTCGTCGATGGCGAACATCTCCTTCTTCTACCCCGAGCGGGAGAAGGGCTGGGCCCTGGGACTGAACGCCGCCGGAGGCAACATCGGTGTCGCGGTGGCACAGAAGATCGTGCCGATGGCGATCGCGGTCGGGGGCGGCGTCGCGCTCTACCGAGCGGGCCTGCTCTACGTGCCGTTCGCGATCGCCGCCGCGATCTGCGCCTACCTCTGGATGGACAACCTGACCGAGGCCAAGGCCGACACGACGTCGGTGTGGGCCTCGCTCCGCCACCGGGACACCTGGATCATGTCCCTGCTCTATGTCGGCACCTTCGGCTCGTTCATCGGCTACTCAGCAGCGTTCCCCTCCCTGCTCAAGGCCGTCTTCGACCGCGGTGACATCGCTCTGACCTGGGCCTTCCTCGGCGCGGGCATCGGCTCCATCTCCCGCCCGCTGGGCGGGCGGCTGTCGGACCGGATCGGCGGCGCCCGGGTCACGGCGGGGAGCTTCGTGGTCCTGGCCCTGGGCGCCTCCGGCGCTCTGTACTCGGTGCAGCACAAGGACCTGTTCCTGTTCTTCGGCTCGTTCATGCTGCTGTTCGTCGCCACCGGGGTCGGCAACGGCTCCACCTATCGGATGATCTCCACGATCTTCCGGGTCAAGGGCGAGGACGCCGGTGGCTCGCCGGAGATCATGGTGGCGATGCGGCGCCAGGCCGCCGGCGCCCTGGGGATCATCTCCTCCGTCGGCGCGTTCGGCGGGTTCGTCGTGCCGCTGGCCTACGCCTGGTCGAAGTCGGCCCACGGCACCATCGAGCCCGCGCTGCAGTTCTACGTCGCGTTCTTCCTCCTGTTGCTCGGCGTGACCTGGTTCGCCTACCTGCGCAGGGAATCGCGGATGGCCCAGGCGAACGTCTGACGCCTCGGCGAGGCAGGCCTCTGAGCCTCGGCGAACGAAACCCCCTGAGGAGGAACAGATGAGCGTTCCGGTGATCCCCGTGCGCGATGTCACCGGCGTCGCGACGCACTGCCCGTACTGCTCCCTGCAGTGCGCCACGACGCTGACCCCCGCCACGGACGGCGGCGTCATGGGGATCGCCGGGCGCGACTTCCCGACCAACCGGGGCGGGTTGTGCCAGAAGGGCTGGACGGCGCCCGCCGTCCTGAACGCCCCGGACCGGCTGCGGACCCCCCTGCTCCGGGGCCGACTGCTCGGCCTGGCGGGGGCGGCGGCGGATGATCTGGTCCCGACCTCGTGGGAGCAGGCGCTCTCGGTGGTCGCCGAGACCATCACCGGGGTCCAGGCCCGCCACGGCCGCGACGCCGTGGCGGTCTTCGGCGGCGGAGGACTCACCAACGAGAAGGCCTACGCCCTGGGCAAGTTCACCCGCGTCGTCCTGGGCAGCTCCCAGATCGACTACAACGGCCGGTTCTGCATGTCGAGCGCCGCCGCGGCAGGCAACCGGGCGTTCGGGCTGGACCGTGGGCTGCCCTTCCCGCTGGCCGACCTGGGGGGCGCGGACGCCGTCCTCCTCGTCGGCAGCAACCTCGCCGAGACCATGCCGCCGGCCCAGGTGCACCTGCGGCGGGCCGGCGGCCGCGGCGGACTCGTGGTCGTCGACCCGCGCCACTCGGCCACCGCCGCCCTGGCCACGGCCGGTGGCGGGCTCCACCTGCAGAACACCCCGGGTACCGACCTGCCACTGATGCTCGCGCTCCTGCACGCAACGATCCACGAAGGTCTGGCCGACCGGGACTACATCGATTCCCGCACAAACGGTTTCGATGCCGTCAGCCGCGCCGCCGCACCCTGGTGGCCGGAGCGCGCCGAGCAGGTCACCGCCGTGCCGGCGCCGCTGATCAGGCGCGCCGCCCACCTCCTGGCCGACGCCGCGCCCGCCCGCGGCGGGGCGGGCGCCTACGTGCTGACCGGCCGCGGCGCCGAGCAGCACGCCAAGGGCACCGACACCGTCAGCGCCTGCATCGACCTCGCCCTCGCGCTCGGTCTGCCGGGCCGAGTCGGCTCCGGGTACGGCTGCCTGACCGGACAGGGCAACGGGCAGGGCGGTCGGGAGCACGGCCAGAAGTCCGATCAGCTGCCCGGCTACCGCCGGATCGACGACCCGCAGGCCCGCCGGCAGGTCGCCGAGGTCTGGGGGGTGTCGGCCGATGACCTGCCCGGCCCGGGTCGTTCCGCCGTGGAGATGCTGCGCGCCATCGGCACCGCCGACGGCCCCCGGGTGCTCCTCGTGCACGGCAGCAACCTCGTCGTGTCGGCACCCGACGCCGGTGCCGTCGCGGACCGGCTGCGGCGCCTGGAGCTGTTGGTGGTCAGCGACCTGGTGCCCTCGGAGACCGCCGAGCTGGCGCACGTCGTGCTGCCGGTCACGCAGTGGGCCGAGGAGGACGGCACCATGACCACTCTGGAGGGCCGCGTGGTCCGCCGACACCGAGCTCTTCCGGCCGCGCAGGGTGTGCGCGACGAACTGGAGGTGCTCGCCGACCTCGCCGGGCGCCTGGGCAGGCCCGGAGCGATCCCCGTCCCGGCCGAGGCCGCCTTCGATGAACTGGCCCGGGCCTCGGCGGGCGGACCGGCCGACTACTCGGGGATCAGCTACGACCGTCTGGACGCCGGTGAGGCCTTGTTCTGGCCTTGCCCCGCAAGCGATTCCGCCCCGCACCCCGGTACCGAGCGGATGTTCCTGGACCGCTTCGCCACCCCGGACGGACGAGCCTGCTTCGTCGCGGTCAGCCACCGCCCGGTGGTCGACGACCTGCGCGATGACGCACCGGTCTACCTGATCACCGGGCGGGTGCTGCAGCACTACCAGTCCGGTGCCCAGACCCGCCGGGTGCCGGAACTGAACGACTCCTGTCCCAGGGTCTACGTCGAGATCCACCCGGACCTGGCGCACCGGTGCGGCATCGGCGACGGCGAGGCGGTCGCCGTCCGCAGCAGCCGCGGGGAGGCGATCGCCGCGGCACGCATCACCACCAGCATCCGGCCCGATGCGGTCTTCATGCCCTTCCACTTCGCCGGGGAGGGCCGCGCCAACACCGTGACCAACGACGCCCTCGACCCGACGTCACGGATGCCGGAGTTCAAGGTCTGCGCGGTCCAGATCCGCCGGGTGGGCCCGGCGGACGACCGGGCCGAGGAAGGGGCTGGGCCATGAGCGGGATCGCACCGGCCGACGTCCGGGACGACCGACCGGTCAGGCGCGTCGTCGTGGTGGGCAACGGCATGGCCGGGGGACGCTTCGTCGAGGAGGTGCTCGCCCGCACCGGCGACGGGCGCGCCACCGCCGCGCTCGACCTGACCGTCGTCGGCGCCGAGCCGTACGCCAGCTACAACCGCGTTCTGCTGTCCGACCTGGTGGCCGGTCGCGCGGACGTCGCCGCGCTGGGCATGGCGGACACGGAACTGCTGCGGGCCCAAGGGGTCGACGTGCGGCTCTGCTCGGACGCGACCGCCCTGGACCTGATCGGCGGCCGGGTGTGGCTCGACGACGGGGAGTCGGTCCGCTTCGACCACGTGGTCCTGGCCACCGGAGCCGAACCGATCGTTCCGCCACAGCTGACGGACCACACAGGGTCGCCTCGCGCCGGGGTTCACGCCCTCCGCACCGTGGACGACGCCCGCGAGATCGTCGCGGCCACCACCAATGCCCGTCGGGCCACCGTGCTGGGCGGTGGGCTGCTCGGCCTGGAGGCGGCCCGCGGCCTGGCCCGGCGCGGGCTGGAGGTCAGCGTCGTCCAAACCGGTCCACGGCTGCTGCCGCAGCTGCTGGACGCCGCGGGTGCGAGCGTGCTCCGGGGGGCACTGCGCCGCCTCGGAGTGCGGGTGCGCACCGGCGCGACCGTCGTCGATCTCACCCACGACGACGCGGGCCGTCTGTGCGCGGTCACTCTCGCCGGACCCGGCGATCGACTCCCGACCGATCAGCTCCCGACCGACCTGCTGCTGGTGGCCTGCGGGGTCCGCCCTCGAACGGCTCTGGCGGCACAGGCCGGACTGCCCGTGGCAGGCGGCATCCTCACCGACGACCGAATGCTCACCGGCGATCCACGGGTCTCGGCCATCGGCGACTGCGCCGAGTACGAGGGGCGCACCTCGGGCCTGGTCGCCCCGGCGTGGGACCAGGCCCGGGTCGTCGCCGACCTGGTGTGCGGGTCGGCGCCCGAGGCCCGCTACCTCCCGCGGGAGACCGCCGTCCGTCTGAAGGCGGCCGACATCGACCTCGCGGCCGTGGGCGAGCTCCTCACCGACCCGGCGCATCCCGACGACGGGTCCGAGGACGGCCCGGACTCGCTCGACGTCGTCCAGCTCATCGACGCCGCCCGCGGCCACTACGTCAAGGCCGTTCTCCGGGAGGGGATCGTGGTGGGCGCCCAGGTCATCGGCGATGCCCGGGCCGCCGCCGAACTGACCCTGCTCGTCGAACGAGGCTCACCGGCTCCATTCGACCGAGCCGTCCTGGTCCTGCCCGGCGCCACGTCCGGGCAGCCGAGCGCGGTGGAGGAGCCCACCCGCCTGCCGGACGACGCACCGATCTGCCGGTGCAACGGCGTCAGCAAGGGGCTGATCGTTCGCGCCTGGGAGGCCGGGGCCCGCACCCGCGACCAGGTCGCCGCGCGCACCCGGGCCACGACCGGTTGCGGCACCTGCGGCGACGCGGTCGCCGGGATCCTCGACTGGCTCAGCCGATCCGACCCCGATCAGCCCTACGAGAACCTGCCCGCTCCCGGCGCTCGCCAGCACGCGGTCGTCCCGACCCCCGGAGGTATGCGATGAACCCCGAACCGCTCGAGGCAAACCCGCTCGACGGACCCCGCACCGCGCACGGCCGGTCCCGGCTGGTGGTGGTCGGGGGCGGCATGGTGGCCCATCGCCTGGTCGAGGCGATCCTGGCCCGGCAGGGCGAACGGGCCGACTGGGGGGTCACCGTGCTCGCCGAGGAGCCGCGGGCACCCTACGACCGGGTCGCCCTGACCAGCTTCTTCAACGGCCGCAGCCCCGAGGACCTGGCACTGGGCGAGAAGGCGATGTGGGACGACCCACGCGTGCGCCTGCTCCGCTCCTGCGCGGTCTCCTCCGTGGACCGGCACCACCGCAGCGTCTGGACCGCCGACGGCCACCAGCACCCCTACGACGCACTCGTACTGGCCACCGGGTCCAAGGCGTTCGTGCCCCCGGTCGAGGGACACGACCTGCCGGGGTGCTTCGTGTACCGGACGCTGGACGACGTCGCCGAGCTGCGCGGTCACGTGCAGGACCGGGTCGCCGGCGTCCAGGACGCGCGCCCGATCACCGGGGCGGTGGTGGGCGGCGGACTGCTCGGCCTGGAGGCGGCCGGAGCGCTGACCGCCCTCGGCGTGAGCACCCATGTCGTCGAGTTCGCGCCCCGCCTGATGCCGTTGCAGGTCGACGAGGGGGGCGGCGAGGCCCTCAGGCGCCTGGTCACCGACCTGGGTGTGAGCGTGCACACCGGCGTGGCCACCTCCGGGATCGCCGACCGCGGTGAGAGCGCCAGACGGCCTCGCTACCGGATGGCCTTCGCGAAGGACCGCCCCGAGGGCACCCCCGCGCACCTGGACGTCGATGTGGTGGTCTTCGCGGCCGGCGTGCGACCCCGCGACGAGCTCGCCCGCGACGCCGGCCTGGACGTCGGCGAGCGTGGCGGCGTCGTGGTCGACGACTCCTGCCGGACCGCCGACGAGCGGATCTGGGCGATCGGGGAGGTCGCCTGCATCGGCGGGCGCACGCTGGGCCTGGTCGCACCCGGCTATGCGATGGCCGAGATCGTCGCCGACCGCCTCCTGGGCGGCGAGGCGACCTTCCCCGGCGCCGATCTGTCCACCAAGCTCAAACTCCTCGGGGTGGACGTGGCCAGCTTCGGCGACGCCTTCGCCCGCGCCCCCGGCGCCCTCGAGGTCGTGTATGCCGACCCGGTGGCCGGCGTCTACAAGAAGCTGGTGCTCTCCGACGACGCCGCCACGCTGCTCGGGGGCGTCCTGGTCGGTGACGCGAGCGCCTACGCCTCGTTGCGCCCCATGCTCGGCCGCCCCCTCGGCGGTGACCCCGGTGCGTGGCTGCTGCCCGAGGACGGAGGCGGCGCCCGGCCGGGCGGGCAGGACCTGCCCGACGAGGCCTCGGTGTGCTCGTGCAACACCGTCTGCGCGGGCACCCTGAGGTCCGCCGTGCGCGGCGAGGACGGCTTCGACGCCTGCACGGACGTGGCCTCGGTGAAGGCCTGCACCAGGGCCGGCACCAGCTGCGGCTCCTGTCTTCCGCTGGTCAAGAAGATCGTCGAGGCCGAGCTGTCCGCGAACGGGGTCGAGGTCAGCAAGGCGCTGTGCGAGCACTTCGACGTCTCGCGCGCCCAGCTGTTCGACATCGTGCGGATCAGCGGCATCCGGACCTTCAGCGATCTCGTCGACCGGCACGGTCGCGGGCGCGGGTGCGACATCTGCAAACCGGTCGTGGCCTCCATCCTGGCCAGCCTGGGCACGGGACACGTGCTCGACCGCGACCAGGCCTCGCTGCAGGACACCAACGATCACGTGATGGCCAACATCCAGAAGGACGGCACGTACTCGGTGGTGCCACGGGTCCCCGGCGGGGAGATCACCCCCGAGGGCCTGATCGCCATCGGGGAGGTGGCCCGGGAGTTCGGCCTCTACACCAAGATCACTGGAGGACAGCGGATCGACCTGTTCGGCGCCCGGATCGAGCAGCTGCCCGCTGTCTGGAAACGGTTGGTGGACGCCGGGTTCGAGTCCGGACACGCCTACGGCAAGGCGCTGCGCACGGTGAAGTCCTGTGTCGGGTCGACCTGGTGCCGCTTCGGCGTCCAGGACTCGGTGGGTCTGGCGATCGCTCTGGAGTTGCGCTACCGCGGCCTGCGCTCCCCCCACAAGATCAAGCTGGGCGTCAGTGGGTGCGCCCGCGAGTGCGCCGAGGCCCGTGGCAAGGACGTCGGGGTGATCGCCACCGAGCAGGGCTGGAACGTCTACGTGGGAGGCAACGGCGGATTCACCCCGCGCCACGCGGTCCTGCTCGCCGAGGACCTCGACACGGCCTCGCTGGTGCGCGCCATCGATCGGTTCCTCATGTACTACGTGCGCACCGCGGACCGCCTGCAACGCACCGCCACCTGGCTGCAGGAGATCGAGGGCGGACTGGACCACGTACGCTCCGTCGTGCTCGAGGACAGCCTCGGCATCGCCGAGGATCTGGACGCCGCGATGACCGCTCACGTCGACGGGTACGTCGACGAGTGGCGGGCCACCCTGGAGGACCCGGCCAAGCTGCGGGCGTTCGCCTCCTTCGTCAACGCCCCCGAGGAGCCCGATCCGGATCTGACCGACGCGGCGGCCTACACCGGCGAGCGCGGGCAGCGCCGTCCGGCCACCCCCGCCGAGCGGCAGGCCGCCGCCACCGCCACAGAACGCGACGGAAACACGACCGAAACAGCGGTGCGAAATGATCTCCCCCTGGACACCGGCGTCCCGGGTTCGGACGCCGTCTTCCTCGACGGCCCGGTACGGAGGTGAATGGGTTGACCATCGTGGACGACGACTCCCGGGCGACGGCCCGACGACACCGAGTCTCGGTGTGCCGCTACGACGATCTGGCGCCCGAGCGCGGCGTGGCCGCACTCATCGCAGGCCGACAGGTCGCCATCTTCCGGCTGCACGACGGCACGGTGAGGGCGGTCGGGCATCACGACCCGTGCTCGGGGGCCAATGTGATGGCCCGCGGAATCGTCGGCAGCCGCGGCGGCATCCCCACCGTGACCTCCCCCATGTACAAGCAGGTGTACTCCCTGATCACCGGCGAGTGTCTGGACGACGAGCAGTTCCGCCTGGAGGTCTTCGACGCCGCCGTCACCGAGGGCCTGGTCCGGATCAGCCCACGACCGGTCACGATCGAGACCGCCGCGAGCGCGTGAGCTCGCCCGAACCGCGGCCGCCCGAAGCCGTCGGTGCCCTCGAGGTCGCCCAGCTCACCGGTTTCCACGTGGTGCTGACGTCCAACCGCCGATCCGACGAGCTGGCCGGCAGCCTGGCCCGCCGCGGCGCGACCGTCACCCAGGCGCCGGTGATGCGCATCGTCCCCCTCGAGGAGGACACCGAACTCCTCGCGACGACGCGGGCGGTGATCGCCGAAGCACCGGACGACGTCGTCGTGACCACGGCCATCGGCTTCCGAGGCTGGGTGGATGCCGCCGATGCCGCCGATCTTGCGCCGCTCCTGCTCGAGCGGTTGAGCCGCGCACGGATCCTGGTGCGAGGGCCGAAGGCGCGTGGCGCCGTCCGCGCGGCCGGGCTGCGCGAGGCCTACTGCGCGCCCGGAGAGACGACCACCGAGGTCATCGAGCACCTCCTCGCCGGGGGTGCCCAGGGTCGCCGGGTCGTGGTGCAGCTGCACGGGGTGACGGACGACGCCCTGCTGGAGCGGCTGCGGACGGCCGGGGCGGCGATCCGGACCGTGCCGGTCTACCGCTGGGGGGACTCCCCCGACCCCGAGGCCGTGCGCAGGGCCATCGACGCCGTCGCCGCCGGCACCGCCGACGCCCTGGTGTTCACCTCTGCTCCCGGCAGCGAGGCCTTCCTCGAGGCGGCTCGGCGAGCGGGACGCTACGACGAGGTCATCGACGCGCTGAGCAGCCGGGTGGTCCCGACGGCGGTCGGCGACGTGACCGCCGGACCGCTGCGGGCGGCCGGGCTCGATCCGCTGGTCCCGGACCGGTGGCGGCTGGGAGCCCTGGTCCGGACCCTGGGCGAGCACCTTGGGCATCGGGTCGTCGACATCGCCACGCCGGCGGGGATGCTGCGGCTGCGCGGCCAGCAGGCCAGCCTGGACGGGACCGCGCTGTCCCTGTCGCCCACCCTGATGACCCTGCTGAGACTGCTCGCCCAGGACCCCGGCCGTGTCGTCGAACGGCAACGCCTGCTCGAGGCCCTGCCGGGGGCCACCGACCTGCACACCGTCGAGGTGGCCGTCGGTCGGTTGCGCAGCGCCCTGGGCCGGTCCGACCTGGTCCAGACCGTCGTCAAGCGCGGTTACCGGCTCGCGGTCGCCGACGTCTGACCCGTGTCACTCGACGGCTCGGGTCCGCTCCGGTGGCGCGTACACGACGACGACGCGGAAGTCCCTCTGCACGTTGATGAACCGGTGCTGGACCCCGGCGGGCACGACGAGCACGGTGCCGCGGCCCGCGGGCAGATCGCCGTCCGGCGTGGTCAGCACGGCCGCACCCGAGACCACCACGTAGACCTCGTCCTCGGTGTGCACCGACTGCGCGCCGGTCGCGTCCTGGTCGATGGCGTAGGTGCCGACGGAGAGCTGTCCCGTGCGGTACTGCTCGACGTAGTGCGCCGTGCCCGGGGAGACGACGTCGAAGGGGTCCAGCGCCACCGCGGACGCGTCGTGCCTGCTCATCGCCCCAAACTAGCCTGTGGCACTGTGGTTCGGTGAGTCGCGACCCGGTCCTGATCGCCTGCGCCCACGGCACCCGTGAGGCGGCCGGCCGGCGGGCGATGGCCCAGCTGCGTCTGGATGTCGGGGCCCGCCGCGCGGGCCTGGTGGTGCGCGCGGCGAACGCCGACGTCGAGGTGCAGCGGCCGGGGCTGGACTCGGTGGTCGAGCGGGAGCTGGGCGCCGGTCGCGACGTCGTCGTGGTGCCGCTGCTGCTGTCGGTCGGCTACCACCTGGCCGTCGACGTGGCCCGGGCCGTCGAGCGGGGCCGCCGGCTGGGCGGCCGGGTGGTCGCCGCCCCGCCGCTGGGGCCGGACGACGTCCTGGTCCAGGTCCTGGACGAGCGGCTCGACCAGTGCGGCGCCCCCGCCGGGGGTCCGGTGCTGCTCGTGGCCGCCGGATCCAGCGACCCCGCGGCGGTGGCCGACGTGGAGGCGATGGGCCGCGCCCTGTCCCTGCGACGCGGGGCGGCGGTGCGGGCCGCCTATCTGTCCGCGGCCAGGCCGTCGGTCGCCGACGCCCTGGCCGAGCGGGACGGCGACGTCCCGCAGAGCGTGGCGACCTACCTGCTGGCCCCCGGCTTCTTCGCCGACCGGCTCCGCGCCCTGTCCACCGCGGCCGGCGTGGCCCACGTCAGCGCCCCCCTGGCACCCCATCCGGCCCTGGCCGAGCTGGTCCTGCGCCGTTTCGACAATGCCGTTGTCGCCGCCCCTGGCTAGCCTCGGGTGCGTGAGCGCGCAGACATCACCCCGGCCGACGCTGTCCTGGCACGTCCAGACCGGCGACGGGGCCCTGTCCCAGTCGCTGGCGCGGCTGAGGTCGATGCTGGAGGGCGCAAGGCTGACCGGTGCGGCCGGGGTAGCTGAGCCGGAGTAGCCGGGGCGGCCGGGGCGAGCGGGCCCGACGTGCTCGTGGTGTGGGCCGACTCCGCCGTGCCCGACGAGATCGTGCACGAGGTCTCCCGCCGCGCGCGGTCCGGCGGCCTGACCGTCCTGGCCGGTCCGACGTTGGAGGGCGGCGATCCCGGCGGCACGCTCGCCGAGCTGGCCGGGCTGCTGGCAGGACCGCCCAGTCCGGCGCACGACGCCCGGATCCGCCCTGGTCCGCAGGGGGGCGCCCTGGCCGGCCGGCTGCTCGACCATGCTCATGTCGGCCTTGCCCACCTCGGCGAGCACACCCACGTGTACGACCGGGTGCTGACCGTGGAGAAGATCGCCGACGACGTCGAGGTGCTGCTCACCGCCCAGCTCGGTCTGGCCGAGCACCCGGTCGCGACCTGGCGACCGTCCACCCGGGTCCTGGCCTGGACGCCGGGCACCAACCCCCAGACGGTGGCCGCCCGGGGCACGGTCCGTGCCCTGGTCCAGGTGCTCCGCCACGTCCTGGACCTGGGGGATCCGTCACCCGTCCGAGTCGGTCTGCTCGGCTACGGCGCGATCGGGCACGAACACAGCCGTGCCGTGCAGCACACCCCGGGCCTGCACCTGGCCGCGGTCGCCGACGCCTCTCCCGAGCGTCTGGCCGCGGCGCTCGATCATGCACCCCACGTGCGCACGCACACCGACGGGGAGGCGCTGCTGACCGACGACCTGGATCTCGTCGTGGTCTCGACCCCGCCGAACACCCACGCGCAGTGGGCGCTCCAGGCGTTGCGGGCCGAGCGGAACGTGGTCGTGGAGAAGCCCTTCGCGATCTCCACCGCCGAGTCCGACGAGATCCTCAGCACGGCCGCCGAGCGCGGGCTGTACGCGGCCGTCTACCAGAACCGCCGGTTCGACCCCGACCACCTGGCGATCCGCCGGGCGGTGCGCTCGGGCCGGATCGGCGAGGTGTTCCATCTCGAGGCCTTCGTCGGCGGCTACGGCCACCCCTGCAACCTGTGGCACTCCGATGCGGCAGTCTCCGGAGGCGCGTTCTACGACTGGGGCGCCCACACCCTGGACCAGATCCTCGACCTGTTGCCCGAGCCCGTCGAGTCGGTGACCGCGGTCGAGCACAAGAGGGTCTGGTTCGACGTCACCAACGCCGACCACTCCCGGGTCACCCTTCGGCTGGCCTCCGGCGCCGAGGCGAGCTTCGTGTACTCGGACCTGGCTGCGGCGCTCAAGCCGCGCTGGTACGTGCTGGGCACCCGCGGGGCGATCGTCGGGCACTGGCGCACCGAACGCGTGATCGCCCGT
Source organism: uncultured Actinomycetota bacterium (assembly GCA_963750395.1). Lineage (GTDB taxonomy): Bacteria > Actinomycetota > Actinomycetes > Actinomycetales > Kineosporiaceae > JADJPO01. The sequence continues at coordinate 150,961 of CAVVQM010000016.1, forward strand.
TCCGACATAGGCACCCTCGCCGAGGACGTGCTGTCCCCGGCCGACTCGCCACCTCTGCTCGATCTACATGCTCCGGATGGGTCGGTGACCCGGCTGGCGACCCCGCCCGAGCGTCAGTACGCCTTCCACGCCGAGGTTGCCGACGCCCTGCAGCTCGGTCTGCCCGCCTCGGTGACGGGCGCACAGTCGCGGCGGGTGCTGGCGGTGATGGAGGCCGCACGCTTCTCGGCCGCCGACGGCGGCCGACCGGTGACACCGAGGTAGGGCCGATGACCACCGCCCACCCACCGGTCCGCATCGGCTTCGTCGGCGCGGGGTGGATCGCGAAGACGGCTCTGGCGCCGGCGGTCCACGCCGCCGAGGGCGCGGTGTTGCAGGCCGTCGCGGCCCGGGACGAGTCCAGGGCCCGGGCCCTGGAACCCGGTGGGCGGGTCCACGCCGGCGCCGGCGGCTACGCCACGCTGCTGGACGACGACGACATCGACGCCGTCTACATCAGCCTCAGCAACGAGGCCCACGAGAGGTGGACGCTGGCGGCACTGGCCGCGGGCAAGCACGTGCTCTGCGAGAAGCCGCTCGGACTGGACGTCGCCTCGGTCCGGCGCATGCACGACGCCGCCGACGCCGCGGGGCTGCTCCTGCTCGAGGGGTACTTCTACCGCTGGCATCCCCGGATGCGCCGCATCGAGCATCTCGTGGGCTCCGGCGAGCTCGGCGCCGTCCGCGCCGTCCGGTCACAGTTCTGCTTCGAGTCCGATCCGGACGCCCTGCCCACCAACTATCGCAACGATCCGGCACGCGGCGGCGGCGCGCTGTACGACGTCGGGGTCTACCCGATCTCGGCGGCGCACGCCCTGCTCGGACCCGAGCTGAGCGTTCGGGACGCGCAGGCCCGCCTCGGGTCGAGCGGGGTCGACCTGGAGGCCGGCGCCGAGCTCGTCGCGCCGTCCGGGGCCCGGGTGAGCATGCGCTGCGCCATCTCGGGGGCGCAGGGGCAGTCGCTGGAGGTCGACGGCACCGCCGCCACCCTGTCCACCGAGGAGGGCGAGACCTTCACCTGCTGGCATGCGGAATCGACGGTGCGGGTGAGCCAGTCCCCCGATGGCGCCTCCGGTCCGCAGGCCACCACCCGGGTGGAACGCTTCGCCCCGGTGGACCCCTACCGGCTCATGGTCGAGGGCTTCGCCGCCGCCTGCCGGGGGCAGGGCGCGCTGCACGTCACCCGAGAGGACTCCCTGGCCGTGGCGTCCTCGCTGGCCGGGGTACGTGAACGGATGCGTTCGTGAGGTCTGCCACGGCCGCCGAGCAACGCCTCGTCGAGCTGCCGGGGCGGACGGCGCTCGCCGTGCGGGAGCATCGGCCCGCCGCCTCCGCGTCGGCCCGCCCGGTCCCGTTCCTGCTCGTGCACGGACTCGCCAGCAACGCACGGCTGTGGGACGGCGTCGCCGCCCACCTGACCGACGCCGGGCACCCCTGCTACGCCGTCGACCAGCGTGGACACGGCCTCTCCCCCGCCCCGGACGACGGCTACGACACCGACACCTGCGCCGACGACGTCGCGGCGCTGGTGTCGGCTCTCGGCCTGGACGCACCCGTGGTCGCCGGCCAGTCCTGGGGAGGCAACGTCGTGCTGTCCCTGGCCGCTCGGCACCAGGGCGTCGTCCGCGCCGTGGCCTGCGTCGACGGCGGCTGGATCAGGCTCGCCGACCGGTTCGCGAGCTTCGAACAGTGCTGGGATGTGCTGGCGCCACCCTCGTTCCAGGGTCTGCGTTGGGACGCGCTGGAGACCTCGCTGCGCGCCGCGCATCCGGACTGGCCCGCGGACGGCGTGAGCGCCACCCTGGCCAACCTGATCCGGACCGAGGACGGCGGGGTTCGGGCCCGGCTGTCCAGGGATCACCACCGCGAGATCGTCCGCTCGCTCTACGAGGGCGATCCCCGGCGCTGGTACCCCCGCGTCGCCGTCCCGGTGCTACTGGTCCCGGCCGCGGGTGAGGCCGACGCCCCGGACGGCGTCCGCGAGGCCCTGGCCGGGCTGCCCGACGCCCGGGTCGCCTACTACCCCGGCGCCCACCACGACATCCACGCCCAGCACCCGGGCCGGCTGGCGGCGGATCTGCTGGGCCTCCTCGCCCCCTGATTCAAGATCACGATGAAGACCACGATGCGTGAAATGCACGACACCCAGCACACGAACCCCGCACCATGATCATGCACCCACGCGCGAAACGCTCAACGTGATCAAGCACGCCACCCCACCCCCACATCCCCCAAGATCACGATGAAGACCACGATGCGTGAAACGCACGACACCCAGCACACCAAATCCGCAACGTGATCATGCACCCACGTGCAGAGCGCTCAACGTGGTCATGCATCAGCCGACCAGGCGCTCCGAAGCCCCGCTACCGCACATCCCGAGGGGTCGCCACCACGGCCGGCCTCGGCAGCCCAAGTCGCACCGAGTGCGCCCTGGCCACCCGGGCCAGCACCCCCTCGATGTCATGGCGGATGCTGCGCGGCGTCACCGCGAGCACCGGAATTCCGTGCTCGCTGAACACGCCGTCCTGGTGCAGCGTGCGCTCCCAGTCGCGAACCCCGAAGTGGTGACGGCGGGAGTGCACCTGGATCGCCAGACCCACGTCGTCGAGCCAACAATCGGGCGTGGGCAAGCGAAGGCCGCCGACGGTGCTCAACACGGGGTTGGCCAACACCGCCGGGTACCTGCGACTCGCGAGCATTGCAGTGAACAGGTCGTACTCCGGTAGCGACCAGGCGCCGGTGGAAGCAGCGTCTATCCCGGCGCGCAGGAACGAGCTGCCGCAGCGGGGACCCTGCTCAAGCTCGGCGCGCAGACCCGCCAGGGTCACGAGTTCCCTCTGAACCCCCTCGATCACAACGGCCTGGGCGTCACGACGGCGCCCCGCCCCACGCGCGGTGTCGGCGAAGGCCCGTGCAGGTGAGGCGAGCGCCAGCGCGCCCTGCCGGACGACGTCCGGATCGGGCCGCCGCGTGCGGCTCACAGCGACTGCCGGGTTCGGCGTCACCGAACGATGAGCCGGGACCACGAGGTGCACGCGGTCGTCGTCCACGGCGTTCTCGCTTCCGAACCACCGGGCGGCCGTGGGACCAGTCAGCATCGCACCCGGCCCGCCGTAGAGGAGCGCGGCCACCAGCCTCTGGGTCGCCGTCGGCATCCCTGCAGACCATGCGAGCACCCCGGGCAGGATGTGACACCACCCGTGGCCCACCCACCATCGCAGTTCCGCGGCGCTCAGCCCCGCCTCGCGCAGCTGCCGGCGATGGGCCAACCCCAGCTGCGCATCGAACAGCTCCCGCACCTGGGAGGACAGATGTCGTTGCACGGCCACGATCCTTCGCCAGGCGCCGGCGCCCGCGCGCCGCCCGGGGCCACACCTGGGGACGCGGCCGCCTGGCGCCCCTTTGGGGACGCGCATTCGTGGCAGGCCCGTTCGCTCGGCCTGATTCGATGACCGCCGTCCATGATCACGATGAGTGCTCCGCGCGGCTATCCATGATCACGATGCGGCTCCCCATGCTGGCCCACGCACACTCCACACACCGTGACCTTCACCGCGATCATGCAGGCGCGCATCGATGACCGCCGTCCATGATCACGATGAGTGCTCCGCGCGGCTATCCATGATCACGATGCGGCCCACGCGTGCTGGCCCACGCACACTCCACACACCGTGACCTTCACCGCGATCATGCAGGCGCGCATCGAGACCGCCGCCCATGATCACGATGAGTGCTCCGGCACCAGATCCAATTCCGATCGACGATGCCGCTCCCCCGTGCTGGCCCACGCACACTCCACACACCGTGATCTCCACCGCGATCATGCAGGCGCGGAGCGAGGGCGCCGTCCATGATCACGATGAGCACTCCGGCACCAGATCCAAGATCACGATGCGACTCCCCCGTGCTCGCCCACGCACACTCCACACACCGTGACCTTCACCGCGATCTTGGGGGGCCTCTGGCAAGGCCGGACCCAGGCCAGGGTGGGTTGCCTGCTCTGGCGAGGCTGCAGACCCAGGCCTGGGTGGGGGCCTCAGGCGAGGCCGGACCCAGGCGATGCAGGGTTGCCTGCTCATGCGAGGCTGGATTCCATGACAGTCATCAGGATCAACGCCATCACCGTCCCGGCGGACGCCGGTGACGAACTCGCCCACCGGTTCGCCGCACGCGCCGGAGCGGTCGACGGCGCCGACGGTTTCGAGGGCTTCGAGCTCCTGAAACCGACCGATGGGCGCGACCAGTGGCTGGTCGTCACGCGCTGGCGGGACGAGGCGTCGTTCCAGGCGTGGCTGGGCTCTGCCGAGTTCGCGCACGGCCACCGCAGCGCATCCGAGCGGTCCGGCGGTTCGGCGCCTGCGCCGGTCTCGACCCACAGCGAGGTCTGGGCCTACGAGGTCGCCACCACCTCGCCCGGCCCGGCTTGACGATCCCCAGCGGGCTCAGCCGGTGAGCGCGCATGCCCTCTCCCCGCGCAGCCGGACCCGCAGCGCCCAGCCGAGCAGGGCGATCGCACCGACGGCGAAGAAGGTCAGCAACCCACCCGCCAGACCGGTGCGTGCCTGGCGCTCGCCGTCATCCGGGGCCACCGGCACGTTCTTCGCGCGCACGTAGGTGGCGGTCACCAGCCCGGACAGGACGGCGGTCGCGAGCAGCACCGGCCAGGACCAGCTCGTCACCGGCACCTCTCGCCCGAAGATCGGCGTCGGGATCATCGCCGTGGGCAACGCCACCGCAAGCACGGTCGACACCGCGGTGACCACGGCCACCGCCCACCGACGCCGGGGCCAATGACGCACGCACACCTCCAGGCACTCAGCGCAGGCGGACCCGTTCGGACCGACTCTGCTCCAACAGGTTTCCACCGAGATACCGCTCGGCCAGCTCGCAGGTGCCCGCGGTGAACCGCTCGCCCATCGCGCGGGCGGTGGCCGTGGTGCGGTGCGAGGAGATCCAGGCCAGCAGCAGCAACCGGCGCGCCATGACGAGGGTCGGCAGCACCCCGACGTCGTCAGCCGAGAGCGCGCCGACGCCGCGGTAGCCGGTCAGCCAGGCGTCGGCCAGCTCGGGCAGCCGTGGGTCGTCCTCGATGAAGGAGACCGCCGCGGCGAAGTCGTACATGAGCCAGCTGAATCCGCAGTCGTCGAAGTCGATGAGGCTGACCCGGTCGTCGTCCACCAGCAGGTTCGCCTGACGCATGTCTGCGTGCACCAGCGAGAACCTGTCCGGGCTCGTCCCGTAGGCGGCCAGATGGTGACGCAACCGCTCTGCCGCACGGGTGAGGATGCTCAGTTCCTGAGCACCCACCCCGAGCCCGTCACGCCAGCGGCCCCAGCGACACCCCTCGCCCAGGATCGCGCCGGCATCCCAGACGAAGCGCGTGAAATCGGTTGGGGGAAGCCAGGTTCGGACGTGGGCGTGCAGCCGCGCCGCGATCGCTCCCAGCCGTGCGAAGTCGCCGACCAGCCGCTCGCCGGCCGGTTCGACGCCGTCCACCCAGGCGAACCGGACGACGTGCCGCGGCCCGTCCGGCCCCTCGACGCGCACCAACGCGGACCCGTCCAGAGCCGGGATCCAGGCAGGGGTCTGCACCACGCGCGCGTCACGCAGGGCGGCGATCCACGCCAGCTCGCTGCGGATCGCTCGCTCGCTGTGATAGCCGGGCCGGTGCACGCGCAGCACGCTGCTGGGGTGATCGGGGTGGCCCACCCGGAAGGTGCTGTTCTCCGAGACCGAGATCAGCTCGAGGTCGGCGCCGCCCAGGCCATACGCGGGCAACGCCGCCCGGGCCACCCGGCGCTCGCTCGGGGCGGGATCAGTCATCGCGCCCGCCGACCGCGACGACGCTGCTCACCGGCCTGCCGGCCGCGAAGGCCTCCAGCTGACGACGCAGCAGTGCCCGGGCGCGCGGGACGAACGCCGAGGTGTTGCCACCGACGTGCGGCGTGATCAGCGTGTTCGGCGCCGTCCACAGCGGATGCCCCGGCGGCAGCGGCTCGGGGTCGGTGACGTCGAGCGCGGCGCACAGGCGGCCGGTGCTCACCTCGGCCAGCAGCGCGTCGGTGTCCACGATCGGACCCCGGGCCACATTGACCAGCAGGGCGCCGTCCGGCATCGCGGCCAGGAATGACGCATCCACCAGGTGCCGGGTGGCCTCGGTCAGCGGCACCACCAGGATCACCACGTCGTGCACCGGCAGCAGCTCGGGCAGCTCCTCGACGCCGTGCACCCGCCCGGCCGCGTCGTCCCGGGCCCGGGAGGCGAGACGGGTCACCGAGACCTCGAACGGCGCGAGGCGGCTCGCGATCGCCTCGCCGATGTGGCCGGCCCCGATCAGCAGCACCCGCGTGTCGGCCAGGCCAGGGCGGTGTCCGAACAGCCAGCGGCCCTGTGGCTGCGCTCGCGCGAAGTCACCGATCCCGCGTAGTCCGGCGATGCACAGCCCCACCGCCAGTTCGGCGGTCGCCGTGTCGTGGACGCCCGCGGCGTTGGCCAGCAACACCCCCTCGGGCAGATGCGCGAGCACGTTCTCGTAGCCGGCCGTGAGCAACTGGACCATGCGCAGCCGCGACAGCGCCGGCAGCCGGTCCACGACCCGCTCCGCACCCACGTACGGCATCACGACCAGCTCGACGCCCTCGGCCAGTTCGTCGCCGTCCACGCCGCTGCCGGGCGGCCCGTTCAGATCCCACTGGACGACGTCGACCGGCCCGGGCGCGCCGTCCCACAGATCCAGCCACCGATCGTCCGGCACCGTCACCAGTGGCCGCTCACCAGAGAACATGACGCGACCCTACGCGGAGCCCTCGTCGTCTTCGCCGCCCCGCTCGAACACACTGGCGTAGGAGGTCTGGCCGACCGCTATGGAGTACTGCGCGTAGTACTCGGCGACGCCGTTGCGCTGCGCCAGGCGGTGACGCGGGTGGTCGCGCCAGGCGCGATGACTGTCCGGGTCGGCGAAGGTCACCACGGTCGCGCGCTCGCCGTCCTCGGCCACGAAGGTCTTCGTCTCGACGAACCCGGGCATGCTGCGGGCCAGTTCGGTGACCTCGGCCAGCTCCTCGTCGTAGGCGACCTGGGCCTGCGGGCGCAGCCGGTTGCGGAACACGGTCACCATCTGGCCGACCGCCGGATGCGCCGGGTTCGCCGGCCGCATGGCGCGATCAGCCCGTGAGGCGCTCGGTGAGCAGCTGCTTGACCCTGGCCGCATCGGCCTGGCCGCGCATGTCCTTCATGACCGCCCCGACCAGGGCCCCGACCGCGGCGACCTTGCCCCCGCGGACCTTCTCCGCGACGGCCGGGTTGGCCGCGATCGCCCGGTCCACCGCCTCGGTGAGCGCACCGTCGTCGCTGACCACCTGCAGGCCGCGGGCGGTCACCACCTCGGCCGGGGATCCCTCGCCGGCGAGCACGCCGTCCAGCGCCTGCCGGGCCAGGGAATCGGTCAGGACGCCGTCGTCGACCAGGCCCTGCAGCTCGGCGACCTGCGCCGGAGTGATCGCGAGCGCGGTCAGGTCCACGCCCTCGGCGTTGGCGCGCCGAGCGAGCTCGCCCATCCACCACTTGCGCGCCGCCGCTGGGGTCGTACCGGCGGCGACGCTGGCCTCGATCACCTCGATCGCCCCGGCGTTGACCACGTCGCGCATCTCCGGCTCGGAGAACCCCCACTCGCCGGTCAGCCGCCGGCGGCGCTGCGCCGGCGGTTCGGGCAGGGTGGCGCGCAACCGCTCGACCCAGGCCGCATCCGGTGAGATCGGCACCAGGTCGGGTTCGGGGAAGTAGCGGTAGTCCTCGGCATCGGACTTCTGCCGGCCCGAGGTGGTCACGCCCGTGTCCTCGTGCCAGTGTCTGGTCTCCTGCACGACGGTTCCACCACCGGCGAGCCGGGCGGCCTGGCGGCCGATCTCGTACCGGACGGCGCGCTCCACGCTGCGCAGCGAGTTCACGTTCTTCGTCTCGCTGCGGGTGCCGAACGCCGCGTCGGGCGAGCGTCGCAGACTGGCGTTCACGTCGCAGCGCAGCGACCCCTGCTCCATCCGGACGTCGCTGACCCCCAAGGCGCGCAACAGATCCCGCAGCGCGGTGACGTAGGCACGCGCCACCTCGCCGGCCCGGGCCCCGGTGCCGGTGATCGGCTTGGTGACGATCTCGATCAGCGGGATGCCGGCGCGGTTGTAGTCGACGAGCGAGTAGTCGGCGCCATGGATGCGTCCGGTGGCGCCGCCGACGTGCAGTGACTTGCCGGTGTCCTCCTCCATGTGCGCGCGCTCGATCTCGACGCGGAACACCTCGACCCCACCGCTCCCGTCGTCCAGTTCCACGTCGAGGTAGCCGTCGTGGGCGATCGGCTCGTCGTACTGGCTGGTCTGGAAGTTCTTGGGCATGTCCGGGTAGAAGTAGTTCTTGCGCGCGAAACGGCACCACGAGGCGATCTGGCAGTTCAGCGCCAGCCCGATCCGCACCGCCGACTCCAACCCGGTGGCGTTCAGCACCGGCAGCGAGCCTGGCAGGCCCAGGCAGGTCGGGCAGACCTGGCTGTTCGGCTCGGCGCCGAAGGCGGTCGGGCACCCGCAGAACATCTTCGTCGCGGTGTTCAGCTCCACGTGCACCTCGAGCCCGAGCACGGGGTCGAAGGCTGCCACGGCCTCGTCGAAGCCCAGGACGGCGTCGGCCACGGTGCCACTGATCGATGCGGTCATGCGGGCCACCTCCGATACGTGCGACCCGATCCTGTCGAGGATCGCGCTCCCCCAGCGAGCGGCCAGGGCCGCCTCGACGGCGCCACCGACCCGGTAGAGCCGGTCGTCGGCGCCGGCCGGGGCGAGGATCTGCAGTCCCACGGGGAGCCCGTCCTCCTCGGCGAGGCCCGCCGGCAGCGACATGCCGGGTATGCCGGCCAGGTTCGCCGGGATGGTCGCGACGTCCTGCAGGTACATCGACAAGGGGTCCTCGAGCTTCTCGCCCAGCTTGAAGGCGGTCGTCGGCGCCGTCGGCGAGATCAGCACGTCGGCCACCGAGAACGCGGCGGCGAAGTCGCGCTGGATCAACGTGCGGACCTTCTGAGCGCTGCCGTAGTAGGCGTCGTAGTAGCCGGAGGACAGGGCGTAGGTGCCCAGGATGATCCGGCGCTTGACCTCGTCGCCGAACCCGGCGGCCCGGGTCGCGGCCATCACCTGCTCCGCGGTCGGGTCGTCCACCCCCTCGGGGTAGACCCGCAGGCCGTAGCGCATCGCGTCGAAGCGGGCCAGGTTGCGAGCTCGCCTCGCTGGGCAGGATCAGGTAGTAGGCCCCGAGCGCCGCCCGGAAGCTCGGGCAGCTCACCTCGACCACCTTGGCCCCGGCGGCGGTGAGCAGGTCGACGGCCTCCTCGAAGCGCGCCTGCACACCCGGCCTGGTACCCCTCGCCACCGAGTTCGCGGACGACGCCGACCGTGACGCCGTCCAGGTCACCGGCGCGCCCCGCGCCGGGCGGCGGCCACGACGTCCGGGGTAGGGCTCGTTCAGGCTGGTCGAGTCCAGTGGGTCATGCCCGGCCATCACCTCGTGCAGCAGCGCGGCGTCCAGCACACTGCGCGCGCACGGACCGGCCTGGTCCAGGCTGGAGGCCAGAGCCACCAGCCCGTAGCGGCTGACCGCGCCGTAGGTGGGCTTGACGCCGACGGTGCCGGTGACCGCCGCGGGCTGGCGGATCGAGCCGCCGGTGTCCGTCCCGGTGGCCAGCGGCGCGATGAACGCGGCCAGCGCGGCCGCCGACCCCCGCCGGATCCACCGGGGATCCGCTCAGGTCCCACGGGTTGCGGGTCGGGCCGTAGGCCGAGTGCTCGGTGCTCGAGCCCATCGCGAACTCGTCCATGTTCGTCTTGCCCAGCATCGGCATCCGGGCGTCCTTGAGCCGCCGCACCACGGTCGCGTCGTAGGGGGGCACCCAGCCGCGCAGGATCGCTGCTGCCGCAGGTGGTCGGCAGGCCGCGGGTGGCCATCACGTCCTTCACCGCGATCGGCACCCCGGCCAGGGTCGGCAGCGGCTCGCCGGCGGCGCGGGCGAGCGTCCACGGCGCGGGCCTGTGGCCAGCGCGGAGTTGCCGGCCACATGCAGGTAGGCGCCGACGTCGCCGTCCACGTCGGCGATCCGGTCCAGGTGCCGCCTGGGTCACCTCGACCGAGCTGAAGCTCCTGTCCGGCCAGCCCGTCCGCGAGATCGGCGGCGCTGCGAGCCGGGTGAGGTCGGCGCTCATCAGTCCTCCTCCAGGATCCGCGGCACCCGGAACCGCTCCTGCTCCGACTCCGGGGCCCCGGCCAGGGCCGCCTCGGTGCCCAGGCAGGGCCTGATCACGTCGGGCCGGGTCACGTTGGTCAGCGGCATCGGGTGGCTGGTCGCCGGGACGTCGTCGCCGGCCACCTCGCGCACGGTGGCCACCGCGTCGAGGATGACGTCGAGCTGGCCGGCCAGACGGTCCAGCTCGTCGGGGCTGAGGTCGATCCGGGCGAGCATCGCGAGGTGGCTGACCTCCTCGCGGGAGATCGCGGACATGACGGCTGGCTCCTGGTGGCTCGGGAACATGTCTCAGGAGGCGGAGCCTGGCGGTCGAGTCTAGGCCGAACCGGTGACAGCCCCGTTACGCAGCTGCCGGGCGAGCTCGAGCCGCGGCCGAGGCGCCGGGACGTCCAGAGTCGGTCGAGCATGTCGAACAGCCGGTCCAGGGCGCGCCGGGCGGCAGGCGCGCTCACCCTGGCCGACCAGGGCCGCGATCAGGACCGGATAGGCCTCCTCCGACAGGGCTCGGCCGACGATCAGTGCGCGGCAGGGCGAGGTCCTCGGCGCGGGCGGGCTGCGCCCGAGGCCAGCAGCAGACTGGCCGGCGCGCAGCACGGCGCGCAGATAGCGCCGCCGAAGCCGGTCGCGCTCCAGCTCCAGCCAGCTGTCCGCCTCGGTGCCGGCCAGCAGGTCACCGCCGTAGTGGTCGGTGGCCCGCAGGTAGGCGGCCAGGGCCAGGGACGGCGCCCCCTGCGCCTCGGCGCGCAGCGCCTCGTCGAGATCGTTCTCGAAGGTCCTCAGGTCCACCTCGAGGGCCGGGTCCTCGACCAGCTCGAGGCGGCTCGCCTTGGCGCGCAGGAAGAACGGCGCGTCCCGCTCGTCGCGGTTCGGTTCCAGCGCGCGCTGGACGTAGTTCAGCGTGACCCGTAGGTTGCGGGCCGCGTCGGATTCGTCCAGGTCGGGCCACAGGTGGGCGGTCAGCTGTTGGCGTGAGGCCTGGCCGCGCAGCACCAGGTACCCCAGGAGCTGGCGCACCCGGGCGCGCCGCAGATTCGCGTCGTCCACCTCCACGCCGTCGCGGACCAACCTCAGCCCACCCAGCACCTCCAGCCGCAGCGCGTGCCGGGGGGCCGGCGGCACCACGTTCAGCAGGCGGCGCGCCGTCCGGGACAGGGGGCTGCCGGATTCCTCGATCCGGTACAGCGCCCCGCGGGCCGCCGGACCGAGCGAGCGCACCAGGTGCGTGCCCTCGTCGCGATCGGCCGCCACCAGGGCGACCGCGAGCAGGACCAGCCAGCCGACCGGCAGGGTCCCGACGACGGCGTCCAGGTCGCCCTCGGCCAGGTCGTCGATGGCCTCGATCCGGCCGTCACGGCGCAGGGCGACGATCACCCGGGCCAGCCGGTGGGACACGGTCAGCCCCCCAGCAGCCTGGTGCCGTCCCAGCGGGCCCGGCTGCTCGGCACCAGGACGTACTGCAGGGCGAGGGCTGCCGGGCTGATCCGCAGCAGCACCAGGGGCAGCGCCATGCGGTGGCCGGTGATCGGCTCGAGGGCGGCGGCGGCGGCCTCGTCGTCCTCGCCGGCCTGAACCGCGGCCTCCGCGATCCGCTCGGCCAGTCCCGCCCACGGCAGCGGCGAGGTCTCCACCAGCGCCTGGAGCTGAGCGAACCACGCCAGCGCCCTCGGGCGGTCCCCGGTGAACGCCGCCAGCACGATGGGCACCACGAGATGCCGCGGGGACCGCACGGCCGCCGTGTCCATCTCGCGGACCAGGGTCTCGGCCTCCTCCCGGGCCAGATGCCCGTCCCCGGTCAGCCGCAGCGCCTCGACCAGCTCGCACCGGATCGAGGACCGCAGGGTGGCCGGGGCCCGCGGCAGCGACTGCCGCGCCCACGCCAGCGCCCGTGCCGGTTCGCCCAGGGTGAGCAGGAGCAGGTTCGCGCGCAGCCAGTCGACCAGCACGGACAGTGGCCCGCTCGCGGAGCGGACATCCAGGCGAACGAACTCCTCCTGGGCGGTCTGGGGCCGATCGGCGAGCATCGCCCGAGCCAGTCCGGCGGTGATCAGGGCGTCGGACACCCCACCTCGGCCCAGTTCGCCCCAGCGCGAGATGATCGGAAGCATGGCAGCGGTCTCGTTGTGCCAGAACGCGAGATGGAACAGCCCGACCAGACAGGCCATCTCCCCCGTGACGTCGCCCGCGGCGCGGAACCCCTCGGCGGCGGTCTCCAGGTGATCGCGCGCCTGCCACGGATGGCTGCCCTTCGTCATGGTGCCGGCCAGCAAACGGCCGGCCGGGGTGAGCTTCTCAGCCTCGGGCAGTGCGCGCTGCCAGGCGGCGAGCACGTCGATTCCGACGGCCGGGGTGATCCCGTAGCAGGCCTGGACGATCTGTTCGCGGACCTGGTCCCACTTCCCGGCCTGCAGCAGGAGCCGCATGGCCTGGCGCAGTTGTCCCCGGCGGAACAGCCCGGCGGGTGCGCCGGCGAGCGCGGCGGCCACCTCGGGTTCGTGCTTCACCGGCCGTAGAGCGTTGTGCCACAACGGATGAACGGTCCAGAAGTCGTCCCGACTGGAGACCAGGGGAACGTCGTCCAGCAGGGCGGACAGATCGACCGGACGGCGCAGGAGCTCACCGAGGAGGTCGTCGTCGCCCGAACCGATCTCGGCCAGGACCGAGAGCACCTGCCGATGCAGGGGGGACAGGGAGCGCACGACCTCCTCCCACAGGTAGTCCTCGACGTGTCGCCGTCCCGTGGTGGCGATGAGCTCCGCCAGGGCCGGCCAACCGCTGATCCCGTCGAGCAGATCGGCTTTCACCCCCCGGCTGTCGGCGAAGTCGGCGAGCTCGGGCGAGGCGAAGGCAAGGTCGCTCTCGCCGAGTGCCAGCGCACTGCCCTCGGCCAGCATCCGGGACAGACGCAGCTGCAGGGGCGGGCGCGAGGCCAGCACCAGGTGGCCGTTGCCGGGCAGCACGTCGAGTAGTTCGGTGACCAAGCGGTGACCGGCCGAACCGGCGGGGACGGTGTGCAGGTCGTCCAGGACCAGCGCCACCTGGGTCGGTGCCCGACTCCAGACGGCGTCGGCGACCAGCCGGGCGGCGATCCGTGGCTCGGTCGGCACGTCCACCGGCAGCGGAGCACCCAGACCGCCCATCAGGTCCTCGACCATCACCGAGACCGCGGCGTGGTCGGCCCCGGCGCCCACCCAGACGTCCAACCCGGCGACCGAGAGCCGATTCTCGGCCAGCGCCTGGGCCAGCAGGGTGCTCTTGCCGAAACCCGGCCCGGCGACCACGGTGAGCGCCCTGACGCGAAAGCGCTCGGAGAGCACCGCGAGCAGGCGCGGGCGCAGGACCGCCGGCCTGCTCAGGGTCGGCGGCCGCCGTGGAGGAGGCCGGCTCACACCCCCGATGCTAGGACCGGCACCTAACCGGGCGAAACCGAGTAATCAGGCGTCATCGACGTCATTGCGCAGCAACAACCGCATGGGCACCGGCCCATCGAACGTCGGACGGCCCCGGACGCCGTCCGCCCGGCGCAACCGCGGCTCGAGCAGGACCGCCGCGACCGCCGACACGAGGAGTTGGGTGGCGAGCGACTCACCGAGGCAGGCGTGCGGGCCGGCGCCGAAGTGCAGGTAGGCGCTCGGCGGCCGGTCGATCCGGTAGGCACGGGGGTTTTCGACCAGGTCGCGGTCCTGCATCGCCGACAGGGTGGAGAGCATGACGAGCCTGCTACCCGCGCCGGGGCAGACCTGTTCGCGCAGCAGGCCCGGCGACTGCGGGTTGAATCGCAGGCTCTCCCGCACATGGGCGGCGAGCGCGGCCCGATCCCCCCGCTGTGCCGCGGCGGCCGCCACGGCCGCGACCCGCGGATGATCCAGCAGATGGTCGACCACCCGGATGACGGCCTCGGCCGTCGTGGGAACGCTCGCCACGATCAGCCCGAGCAGATCGCCCACCACGCGCTCGTCGTCGGAGTACCGCGCCGCCAGGGCCGCCAGCACGGTCGGCGCTCCGGCTCCCTCGCCGTCCGGCTCCGACCGCAACGGCGCCAGCGTCGCCTCGATGACCTCGCGCAGCGAGACGGCGGCCGCCTCGGCGCGCATCCGGACGCCGCGGTCGCCCCGTGGGTTCAGGAAGCAGTCCTCGAACAGGTCCCAGGCCCATTTCGCCAGGGGGGAGTCGGGCTCGCCCACCCCGAAGAACTCCGCCACGAAGCCGTTCATCAACGGGTGGGCGAACTCGCCGACCAGATCGACACGGCCTTGCGGACGGGCGGTCTCGAGCAGCCGGACGGCGAGGTCCTGGGCCCACCGGCCCACCACCTCGGCGTCGGCCACGGCCAGGACCGAGTCGAGTTCGCGGCGCGCCTGCGCATGCGCGGGCCCGTCCAGACCGAGCACGAAACCGCCTGCCAACCGGTTGATCGGCTTCACGTACGGGGTGACCAGATACTGCCCGGAGGTGTCGGACGCGGCGGCCGTCACGTCGCGGGCGCGGGTGAGCAGGGTCAGATGCTTGACCGTCTGCCGGGGCCGGAACCGGCGCAGCAGCGCGAGCAGCAACGGCGGCGGATCGGAGAGTTTGGCACCCACCGTGAGTTCGGCCACCTGGGCGACGCCGCGGCGCAGGTCGCCGGGCAGCTCGGCCAGGACGGCGCGCAGCGGCGGCAGCACGCCGTCCAGGTGGAGCTGGGTCCAGCTCCACTCGCGCGCGACGGCGGGCTGTCCCGATGTCGTCCGGTCCATCAGCGTTCCCCGCCCTCTTGTGATCCCTCTCGTGGTCCTTCTCGTGATCCTTCTCGAGATCCCTCTCGTGATCGTCGGGGTCCGGGAACGGGCTCGTTGCTGCCCAGCCGGCTGAGCCAGGTGATCGCCGAACGGCTGGGCACCAGGAAGTACTCGCCGCCGCGCACCTGCACGCACGAGGCGTCGACGGTGAGGTAGATCTGTTCGCCCCGATCGGGATCTGCGGCGCCGACGCCGGCGTCCACCCCCGCGGACGGGTCGGCCTCCAACCGCATCCGGCCGCTGCCGCGGGAGCACTCGCCGACGATCGGGTCGCGGTCGGCGCTGAGCGCGAAGGCGTTGCCGTCGTTCAGCCACTGGGACTGCACCAGCTCGAACTGCCCGGCGATGTCGGCCTGGTAGCAGGCGAAGATCATCCCGCGCTCGGCGTCCTCGGTACCCGGGCCGTAGAGGGGCCCGTACGGCATGCCGCGGCGGATGATCCGGCGCCGGAACTCCAGCCCGCCGTCGAGCACGGTGGAGGCACGTGGGTTGGCTCGACGCACGTGGGAGCCGAGCGGACAGAGCGCACCGTCCGGGTCTTCACTGTAGTCGAAGTCGTTGCTGGGCAACCCTTTTCGAGACTTACCCGGATCGGTCCGGGAGTGCATCAACGAGGTGCCGTCGGTCCAGCGACCCATCAGCTTGGCCCGGATCAGTTCCGGGTCGAGGTCGGCCTCCTCGGCGGCCCTGGCCACCAATGCCCGGAAGGCGCCGACGTCCTGCTCCAGCTTGCGCAGCACGAGATAGCTGCCGCCCATGGTCAGGGCCGGAACGTCGTCGACGGCGGTGCCGTCCTCCGCCGGCATCCCGAGGATGAACTCCCCGGCCTTGAGTGGCACCCATTCCCCGTCGACCAGCCGACCCGTGCCGGTGACCGCCCGGGGGTGAACACCCTCGACGGCCGGCTGCGAGATACCGTCCCGATAGCCGAAATGCTCGATATCCCCTGGCAGCTTTGCGGTCTCGATCCGGCCCGTGGTGACGGCTGCGCCCGTGGTCAGGGTCTGGTCCGGCTCCGTGACCCCCGACTGCCAGAAACCCTGTTCGAGTTCGGCGACCTTCGCAGCGACCTCCGCCGGTTGTCCCGACACCATCAGCATCAGGTCGAGACCGCTGTCCGGACCGAACGGGTCGTGCCAGTCGACCGGTACCGGGCTTCCTTGCTCGACCGGTCGAACCGGGTCACCCAGCATCGCGGCGCGGGCTGCCATCCCCTGCCGAAAGGCCTCCGGCAGCAGGGACAGCAGGGCCGGTGTCACCCCGAGCCGGCGCAGTCCGGCATGGGTGACGGCGAGGTTGACCGCCAACCGGGGCGTGCGGGCGGCCGCGGTGGTGATCTGGCCGGCGAGCTCGCCGAGCCACTGGCGGGCATCCTTGGGTTCGACGACCGAGAGGAACACGAACGTCATCGCCTCGTGGCGGTAGGGACGCAGGATGTTGCCCTGAATGTCGTCCAACGGCAGGTGCGGTGTCTCGGTGGCGGAACGTCGCCGGCCTGGCCTGGTACGCATCGGGGGTGTCCTCTCTCTCAGCGTGATGAGGGTGCGCAGCCGGGGTCAGCGACCGCAGAAGTCCTGGCGGAAGGCGGCCAGCCGCCGTGCTGGTTCGTCCCGTCCGTGGCGACGCGCGAACTCGACCAGCCGTTGGTGGCTGTCCAGGCCGGCACGGACGGCGCCGACGCCGGCGTAGGGATACGCGGTGAAGAAGCGGTTGCTCGGGACGCGGTGCGCGCCGAGATAGCTGGCGAACTCCTGCGGCCCGGCGTCGGAGGGATGGCCGTGGCAGTGCTGCCAGATCTGCTCGCGCAGCGGTCCCAGGGCCGTGTGCAGGTCCTCCAGCGGGGCGCGGGTCCCGTCACAGGTGAGACTGGTCAGCAGGTATGGGTGGGGCCAGCCGTCGCGCCGTTGGCCCGGCTGGCTGTGCACGCCGTCCACGATCACCCAGCGCGCGAAGTGCACCTGCGGCATGGCCGCGAACGGACTGGTCCCACCGTCGATGGCCTCGAGGAGCTCCCTCAGCGGCGCCACGCCGTCCGGCCGGATCGGGCTCAGCGCGGTGAAGGAGCACTTGTCCCCGGCCACGTCGCCGAGCGAGTCGGTCGGTTGGCGTGCCAGCGGCGGCTGCCCCTGCAGTGCCGCCAGGGCGGCGTTCAGCGCCGCGGCGAACCGATCGGGTGCGCCGTCGTCGCGGGCGTCGTCCAGGGCCCGGCCGCGCAGTTCGGCCAGCAGCGACTCGGCGTGCAGCCCGCTGAGCACCTCTGTGGCGGTGGCCTCGGGGTAGGCCGAGTAGAAGTGAGCGACCTCCATGCTCGCTCCGTGCACGTAGTCGACGAAGGCCCGGTAGGGGATCGGGCGCAACAGCCGGCGCGGCACCGACCGCGACTCGTCCTGCGGCAGGCAGGGGAACCCGAAGGCGCTGTTCCAGATCAGGCGCATCCGGCGGCCGAGCAGCCCCGCGAAGTTCTCCAGATAGGCGTCCAGCGAACCGTTGAAGTTGCTCTCGAAGTACAGGTAGTCGTACTTCGGCCGCAGCGGGCCGTCCGGGCCCGGCAGCGAGGTGATCAGCGACCAGCGCGCGGACTGGATGAAGCGCAGGTCCTGCAGATCGACGCTGCTACCGGGAGGTGTCTGCGGCAGCACCTGGAGCACGGCCCGGGCGAACGGCGTCCACCCGCTGCGGATCGGGCTGATGGTGGCCAATGGGACGGTCCGTTGATCGGTGACCGGCATCGCCTCGCCCCTCGGGTCGTTCTCCGGCGCGGGGCGACTGGTGACACCCCGCGGTGCGTCCTCGACCAGGACCCCCCTCATGAGGCCGCCGCCAGTGCCCGTACCTGACCGGACGACCTGCTCACCCTGGCCGGTAGCCCAGCCTCCCGCCCGGCCTCGCCCTGCCGCAAGCGCCGCAGCCGCTGCATCGCGCGGACGCGGGTCGGCCCGATGCTGCCGATCGGGATCTCGAGCCGTTCGGCGATCTCCTCGTAGGACGGGGCCGGGTCCAGCATCAGGGCACTCATCACCTCGCGCTGCCGCTCGGGCAGGGAGCCGATGGCCCGGTGCAGCCAGCACACCTCCTCGGCCTGGATCGCGCGATCCTCCGGCGAGGGCGCGCCCGATGCCATGCCACTCAGGGCGTCGCTCAGGGCCACCTCCCGCCGCTCGCTGCCGGTCGTGCGCCAGGCCTCCCGGGTCGCGACGGTCTTGAGCCAGCCGCCGAGGTGCGCCGGTTCGCGGATGCTGTGCGGGGCCTCCAGCAGGCGCAGCCAGGTGGTCTGGACGATGTCGTGCACGCAGTGCTCAGGCACCCCGGCGCGGCGGCTCACCGCGCGCAGCATGGGGGCGAACCGGTCGACGATCTCGGCGGCGGCCTCGCCGTCGCCGCGGCTGAGGTCGATCAGCAGATCGTGGAACTCGGCCGTCTGGGACTGGCTGGTCTGGAACTCGCTGCTATGGGACTCGCTGGTATGGGACTCGCTGGTGCGGAGTGCGGTCGGCATATCGCTCACCTCTGGGCCGTGGATCGAAGCGTGTGTCCACGGTGACGAGGCGGCGTTAGCGAGGCGTCAGCCGCTCGGATCCGAGTCCTTGCCCGGCGGCTCGTCCGTGCTCACCGCGGCGGGTCCGCCGTCCAACAGGGCCCGGAAGCCGGCCTCGTCGAGCACGGGCACCCCCAGCGAGGCCGCCTTCTCGGCCTTGGTGCCCGGGTTGGCTCCGACGACGACGAAGTCGGTCTTCTTCGACACGCTGCCGGAGGCCTTGCCGCCCCGGGACAGGATCGCCTCCTTCGCGCCGTCGCGGCTGAACCCCTCGAGTGAGCCCGTCACCACCAGGGTCAGGCCGGCCAGCGTCCGGGGGGCGCTCGCGTGGGACTCGTCGGCCATCCGGACCCCGGCGGCCGCCCATCTGTCGACGATCGAGCGGTGCCAGTCGACGGCGAACCAGTCCAGCACCGACTCGGCGATCACCGCGCCGATCCCGTCGACCGCGCTGAGTTCCTCGACGCCGGCGGTACGGATCGCATCGAGGGACCCCATCGCCTGCGCCAGCGCCCGGGCCGCCGTCGGACCCACGTGCCGGATGGACAGCGCCACGAGCACGCGCCACAGCGGCTGGCCCTTGGCCCGGTCCAGGTTCTCCAGCAGGCGCTGGCCGTTGGCGCTCAACTCGCCGTCCTGCTTCGTGTACAGGGCGACCCTGGAGAGCTTGTCGGCGGTCAGGTCGAACAGATCGCCCTCGTCCATCAGCACGTCGTCGCCGGCCTCCAGGAGCGCCTGCGCGCCCTCATAGCCGAGCGCCTCGATGTCGAACGCCCCCCGACCGGCGACGTGGAACAGTCTTTCGCGCAACTGGCTCGGGCAGGTGCGCGAGTTCGGGCACCTGATGTCGGCGTCGCCCTCCTTCTCGTACGCCAGTTCGGTGCCGCAGGCCGGGCAGTGGGTGGGCATGACGAATTCGCGCTCGGTGCCGTCGCGGGCCTCGACCACCGGTCCGACGATCTCGGGGATCACGTCACCGGCCTTGCGCAGCACCACGGTGTCCCCGATCAGCACACCCTTGCGGCGCACCTCGGAGGCGTTGTGCAGGGTGGCCATCGAGACGGTGGAGCCCGAGACCAGCACCGGCTCCATCACGCCGAACGGGGTCACCCGCCCGGTGCGCCCCACGTTCACCTGGATGTCGCGCAGCGTGGTGGTGACCTCCTGCGGCGGGTACTTGAACGCGATCGCCCAGCGCGGTGCCCTGCTGGTGGCGCCGAGCCGGCGCTGCAGGGAGACGTCGTCCACCTTGACCACGACGCCGTCGATCTCATGGACCTGGTCGTGCCGGTGCTCGCCGTAGTACTCGATGGCCGACGTGATCTCGCCGACGTCCTCGACCACCCGATAGCTGTCCGGGATGGGCAGGCCCCAGGCGCCGAGCAGCTCGTAGGCCTGCGACTGGCGGGTGATGTCGAAGCCCTCCCGGGCGCCGATGCCGTGCACGAGCATGCGCAGCGGCCGTGAGGCCGACACCCGTGGGTCCTTCTGCCGCAGGGAGCCGGCGGCGGCGTTGCGCGGGTTGGCGAACGGGGCCCGGCCCGCCTCGACGAGCGAGGCGTTCAGGTCGGCGAACGCCTCGACCGGGAAGAAGACCTCCCCGCGCACCTCCACCAGCGCCGGGATCAGGACGTCGTTGGTCCCCACCTCGGCGTCCCGGACGCCGGTCAACCGCGTGGGCACCCCCCTGATCGTGCGCACGTTCAGGGTCACGTCCTCGCCGGTGCGCCCGTCGCCGCGGGTGGCGGCACGCACCAGCACGCCGTCCCGGTAGAGCAGGTTGACCGCCAGACCGTCGATCTTGAGCTCGATCAGGTAGCGCACCGTGCTCTCGCCGGCCTCGCGCTCGACCCGGGCCGTCCAGGCGGCGAGTTCGTCCGCGCTGAAGGCGTTGTCCAGGCTGAGCATGCGCTCGAGATGATCGACCGGGGTGAAATCGGTGGAGTAGGTGCCACCGACGACCTGGCTGGGCGAGTCGGGCGTGCGCAGACCCGGGTACTGGGCCTCGAGCCCCTCCAGCTCGCGCATCAGCGCGTCGAACTCTCCGTCCGCCACCGTCGGCGCGTCCTTGACGTAGTACGCGAAGCGATGCGCGCGGATCTGCTCGGCCAGATCCTCCCAGCGGTGCCTCGCGTCGGCGGGTGCCCCGGCGGCGATCTCGTCGGTGATGATCATGTCGTCGGCCACGGCGCCAATCCTGCCGCACACCCGCGCCGGCCGCGCTGTGCCGGTGCACGGTGCATCGACCCGACGTGAAGGTTGCCGGGTTCACCCGCGTCTGCGGGGGCAAACCCGCCACCCTCCACCGCGTCACCGCGATGGGCATCGAGGACAGCGACGCAACGACCCCGGCCATCCACGCAGAGTGAGAAGTCGGGCGATCTGCCCCGCCATGCCGCACGGATCGCCGGTGATGTCGAACCAGCCGAAGCGCAGGGTGATCCATCCATCGAGGGTGTGTGCGTTGTCGCGGTTCGCGTCACGGAAGGCCCCCTCCTCGGCGTGACCGAGCCGCCCGTCCAACTCGATGAGCACGAGGTAGGCGACGATGGCGCCGTCGACGAGTCGGTTCGCCGATCCGGGTCGGAACTGCAGCCGCACCCGAGGTAGGCCGTGCGGCCGGAAGACGTCGCGGACCGCCCGGTACTCCAGCGGGGTGGTGGCCCCCTGCTCGACATCGGTCAGGATCTCCAGAACCAGGCCCCGGTGCCGCATCGTGCGTCGGCCTTCGGCGCTGCGACGCAACCGATCCGGTGTACTCAGCCGGCGCTGGCAGGCCCGCATCAGCCAGGTCACCACCGCTGCGGCGTCACCGGCCGCACACAGATCGAGTGCGGTGTCCTCGATGCGGGTCCGGGGCGGGTCCTGTCCCGTCGAGGTCGATCGGGATCCAGATGCCTCGCGGGCGAACACGAACCCGGCATGTGGCCCGACATGGCGCCCGGGCACCAGCACGTGGATCGGCGCCGCGTCCTGCCCGCGCGCGCCCGGCCGCGGGGTCCGCCCGTGCAGATCCTCCCCCGGCACGGCGAGCCCATGCAGGGCCGCGGCGGTCAGGCCGCAGGCCCGGGCGCCCTGCCCGCCGAGCAGCACACCCGCCCAGACCCGGGACAGCCACGGCACAGCGCCGGTGTCGGGACCGATCAGATAGATGCCGCGAGCGATCCGGACCCAGGCCCGTGACAGACGTTCGACGCTGTGCCTCGACAGGCCCATGTCGATGAGTTGGGCCCGTGCCAGCACGCCCGACTGACACCGGGCCAACTCCAGGGCCGCCGGTGGCAGATCACGGCGCGGACGCATCCGGCGATGATGGCCGGATGCGCCGGTGCGTCGCTCGCGGCGGCACGGACGCTGTGGACAACCCCACCCTCCCGCCGAAGGGTGCCGGGTTCACCCCTTCAGACGCGGGCAAACCCGGCAATCTTCGCGGCGGTGCACCCCCGGGTTGACATCGACTGTCGATATGCATAACGATTATCGATGTTATCGACACTCGATACTTCGGCGAGGAGCCACGCCATGACCGCTGTTCGATCTCCCCGACGCAAGGATTGGTTCGCATTCGACCGCTGGGACCGCGCTGGGTTGACGGGCCTGCTCGGCCTGACCGTCCTGGCCACCGCGGTCGCCCAGGTGATCGGGCCGATCATCGGCTGGATGCGCGGCGACGCCCTACGGGTCCCGTTCACCAGCGCGATCACGGTCCCGGAGTTGGACGCCGCCGGCCAGGCCTACTCCGGCGGCAGCTACGACCTGGTGGTCGCCGACCCGACGACCACCCAGCGTCTGCTCGACCTCGTCCCGGGGGTCCTGTTGCTGGCCATCGTCGCGGCCATCTGCTGGCTCACCCTGCGGCTGCTGCGCGACATCGGCGCCGGTGAGCCGTTCTCGCCCGGCAACGTCACGCGCCTGCGCGCGATCGCCGGACTGCTCCTGATCGGCGTGCCCGTGCATTTCTTCACCCGGCTGCCCCTCAACGGCGCGATCCTGGGCGGTCTCGACCTGGGCACCCTGCCGCCGGCCGCCTGGATGGAGCTGCCCTGGCTGCCCTTCGTCCTGGGCATGTGTGTAGCCCTGGTCGCCGAGGCGTTCAAGACCGGGGCGCGACTTCGCGAGGACTCCGAGGGGCTCATCTGATGCCGGTCGACGAACCCCACCGGGTCGTCTGCCACCTCGACCGGCTGCTCGACGAGCGCGGATTGACGCTCGCGGCCCTGGCCGACGCGGTGGGGGTCACCGTGGTCAACCTGTCCGTCCTGAAGAACAACCGGGCCAAGGCCGTTCGGTTCTCGACCCTGACCGCGGTCTGCGACGTGCTCAAGTGCGGCGTCGGCGAGCTGTTCGAGGTGGTCCCGGCCGCGCTGAGCACGCCCGACGGCGTCGAGCGTCAGGACTCCGGCACCGGTTCGCCGCGGTAGGTGCCGAAGTGCCATGCATTGCCCTCCGGGTCGACGAACCCGACATCGCGCGAGCCGTAGTCCGTCTCCGTCAGCGGCACCGAGACCGTGGCGCCGGCGGCGACGGCCCGGGCGTGCAGGGCGTCCGGGTCATCGCACACGACGTAACAGCTGAAGGCGCCGGGCGGCGTCACCTTCGCGCCGTCGTCCCGGACCGACCCGAGCATCACCCCGCCGCCGGCCGGCCAGGCCAACTGCGCGTGGTCGACGCGGTCGCCCTCCCCGTAGACGACCACCTCGACGAACCCGAAGGCCTCGGTCAGGAAGGCGATCATCGCCCGGGCGTCCCGGCAACGCAGGGTGGGCCAGACGGTGGGCGGCGGCATCGTCCCAGGTTGGGCCGGGCTGGCTGGTGTCGTATCGCTCATGCCCGCGATCCTGTCAGGAGCGAGGCACTCTCGGCTTGGACGAATCGGCCGTCCACCTCCGGTGCCTGCCCGGCGAGCAGACCCTCCTCATCGAGCCAGCGCCCCGGCGCCAGCCCGGCGAAGTCGTGGAAGTCGCGCACCAGGTGCGACTGGTCCGCGTACCCGGCCCGGGCGGCCAGCCGCGTCAGGCCTGTCTGAGCGGCGGCCGACGGCAGCACGCGCCGGACGGCGTCGAACCGGACGACGCGGGCCGCCTGTTTGGGCGACAGACCGATCTCACGGCGGAACAGCTCCCGCAACCGCCGCTCGCTGTAACCGACCTCGCGGGCCAGCGCCCGTACCCCGATCGCCCCACCGCTGCGCCGCAGCTCTCGCCAGGCATGGGCGACCTCGCGACGACCCGCGTGCCCTCGCCACGACCCGTCCACGCCGTCCGCGGCGGCCAGCCGACGCGTGAGGAAGGCCTCCACCAGGGCGAACCGCGTCGTCCATTCCCCCGCGGCGCGCAGCCGCTCCTGGAGCCGGTCGGCGTCCGCGCCCATCACCTCGCTCCCGTTCACATCGAGCCCGGCCAGCTCACCGGCGGGCACCCCCAGCACCGCCGGGGCGGCCAGCGGATTCAGCGCCACCTGCACCCCGGACTGGGCGCCGTCGTGGGTGATCACCGCGTGCCGGGTGTGCAGCCCGCCGACCAGGGTGACGAAGTCCGCGGCCGGTCTGGCGCGGTCGGGGTGGACGGCGACGTGGCACGGCTCGTCGAGGGTGAGGATCAGGGTCAGGTACGGCGAGGGCAGGCCTCGATGGACGACGCCCGGCACCCCCCGCTGCCGGTAGCCGGTCAGGTGGGCGACCAGATCGGTGGAGACGTGCCGCGGCCGGTGCCATCGGTATTCGTCGATGCTCTCGGCCGCCATCGCCCCATCCTCCTGCAGGCGGAGCCCCGGTGCACTTGGTCCGTCCCGCGACGGAGGACGGCATCGGCGGCGACTGCCTAGGCTGGCCCGGTGAACAGTCTCCACCCGGCCCGCGAGAGCGCCTTGCGTCGTGCCCGGCGACCGGCTCGGGGAGTTCTTCGCGCTGGAGGACGACTGGCAGCGTCCCGGCGGGCTGGGAGCGGTCGATCTGGTCACGGGAGCCGTTGCCCTGCTGGTCAGCGCCGTGGCCATGGAGCTCTACCGTGACGCCGGGGCCATGCAGGACACCACGGCGCCCCTCTGGGTGCAGTGGACGGCGGTCGTGACCGGCGCGGTCCTGCTCGTCGGGCGTCGCCGCTGGCCGCTGACCGTCGCCGCCCTGGCCGCGGCGCACATGTTCGTCGTCGGCGTCTTCATGCCGGCCGTGATGGGCCAGGCGAGCCAGCAGATCGTCTACTTCGTCGCCTACTTCTCCGCGGTCGCCTGGGGCCGGCAGCGGCGCGAGACCATCCTGGGCGTCGCCGGGCTGGTCGCCCTGATGTTCGTCTGGCTCGCCTGGTGGATCGCGCTCGGCAGCGGTGTCGACGAGATCCGGTCCATGCTCGCCGAGGACGTCGACCGCCGTTTCGGGGCGATCCCCCCGGTGACGGCCTACATCATGCTGACCGCCTTGATCAACATCCTGTTCTTCGGCGGTGCCGTGTTCGCAGGTCAGCTGTCCTGGCGTTCGGCGCGCCAGCAGGCCCGCCTGGCCGACCAGGCGGAACGACTGAACGCCCAGGCCGACGAGCTGCGCCGGCGGGCGGTGATCGACGAACGGCTGCGGATCGCGCGGGACCTGCACGACGTCGTCGCCCATCATGTCTCGGTGATCGGCGTGCAGGCGGGCGCCGCCCGCCGGGTGCTCGGCACCGGGTCGGCGCAGCACGTCGAGGCCGCCCGGACCGCGCTCGGCGAGATCGAGAACTCCTCCCGCGAGGCCGTCGGCCAGATGCGCGGACTGCTCGGCACCCTGCGGGCGGTGGACGGCGAGCCGCAGACGGGACGGACCAGCGAACCGGACCTGGACTCCCTGCCGGCGCTGGTCGCTCAGGCCTGCCGCCCGGGATTCGAGGCGACCTACCAGGTGGTCGAGCGTCCCCAGGGGGCGATGCGATCGGTGCCCGGCGCCGTCGCGCACTCCCTCTACCGCACGGCGCAGGAGGCGCTGGTCAACGTGCAGCGCCACTCGACGGCGTCCCGGGCCACCGTGGTGCTGCGGGTGGACCGCGTCGGGCCCGGGGCGTTCGCGGAGATCGAGGTGACCGACAACGGTAGGCCCCGCATGGGCACCTCGGGCAGTGGCCTCGGCCAGCTGGGCATCCGCGAGCGGATGGCCTCGGTCCGCGGTGAGGTGGAGATCGGGCCCCGTGCGGTCGGTGGGTACCGGGTTCGGGCCAGGGTGGCGCTGCCGGCGGCACTGGAGCGGACCGCGTGAGCGCGGCGACGCCTGACCGGCTGCGAGTGCTGCTGGTCGACGACCAGCGCCTGGTCCGTTCCGGCTTCGTCCTGATGCTGTCCACCGAGGACGACATCGAGATCGTCGGGCAGGCGGCCGACGGCGAGGCGGCGATCGCCCTGGCCCGGACCTGCCGGCCCGACGTGGTGCTCATGGACGTGCAGATGCCGGTCATGGACGGCATCGAGGCGACCCGGCAGATCGTGGCCGAGGATCTCGGCCGGGTGCTGATCCTGACCACCTTCGATCACGACGACTACCTCTTCGACGCCCTTCGGGCCGGCGCCAGCGGGTTCCTGCTCAAGAACACCGATCCCGACCACCTGGTCGAGGCCATCCGATCGGTGGGTGAGGGCCAGGCGCTGCTGGCGCCCGAGGTCACCCTGCGGGTGATCCGCCAGATGACCGCGGCCGATGCCGCGCCGTTCGCCGGGTCCCGCCCGGACTCCTCCGCCGCGCCGCGGCCGGTGACCTCCCACCCCGGGCTGAGCCGGCTGACCGACCGCGAGCGCGAGGTCCTGGTCCATCTCGGCCGGGGCCGGTCCAACGCCGAGATCGCCGGCGCCCTGTTCCTCGGCGAGGCCACGGTGAAGACCCACGTCTCGAACGTGCTGGCCAAACTCGGTGTCCGCGACCGGGTTCAGGCCGTCGTGGTCGCCCACGAGTGCGGCATCCTCCGCGAGGCGGAGTAGCCGGACGCGCAGGATGGGTCCCAGGAGGGATCCGCCACGCCGAGTCCCGCCCTAGGCTTCGGGACATGATCGAAACAATCGACCTGACACGACGTTTCGGCGATCTGGTGGCCGTCGACGGGGTGAACCTGCGGGTACCCGACGGCGCTCTGACCGGCTTCGTGGGAGCCAACGGCGCCGGCAAGACGACGACCATGCGCATGATCACCGGTACGCTCGGCGCGACGTCCGGCACCGTGCTGTGGGACGGCGCGCCGATCACCGCGCAGATCCGGCAGCGCTTCGGGTACATGCCCGAGGAACGCGGCCTCTACCCCAAGCAGGCGATCATCGACCAACTCGTCTACCTCAGCCGGCTGACCGGTGCCACGGCGAGCGGGGCGCGCGCCTCGGCGATGGCCCACCTCGAGCGCTTCGGACTGGCCGATCGGGCCAAGGACCGGGTGGAGAAGCTGTCCCTGGGCAACCAGCAGCGGGTGCAGATCATCGCCGCCGTGATGTCCTCCCCGAGCGCCCTGATCCTCGACGAGCCGTTCTCCGGGCTCGACCCCACCGCCGTCGAGCAGATGGCCGCCCTGGTCCGCGAGCACGCCCACGCCGGCCTGCCGGTGTTGTTCTCCTCGCACCAGCTCGACCTCGTCGACCGGATCTGCGACCGCCTGGTCATCATGGCCCGCGGCCGGGTGGTCGCCCAGGGCACGGCGAGCGAGCTTCGCGCGGCGTTCCCGAACCGGGTCAGGCTCATCGGGTGGTCCGACGCCGGCTGGGTGCGCTCCGTCCCGGGCCTGCACGTGATCGACGTCGACGGCCCGAACGCGCTTCTCGAGCTGGACGACGAGGAGGTGGGCCGGGTCGTGATCAACGAGGCGATGAGCCGCGGCGGACTGCGTGAGTTCGCCCGCGTCGTCCCGCCCCTGAGCGAGCTCTACAAGGAGGTTGCAGCATGAGTGACACCGTGGGTCTGCGTGTCCCGCACGAGGTCTCGGCCCCACCCGACAGCGACTCGGGCGAGCGCCGGGTCCCCGCGTGGCAGCTGGTCGCCGTCCGCGAGATCACCGTCAAGCTCACCGACAAGACGTTCGTCCTGAGCACGACCCTGATGGTGGCGTTGCTGGCGGGGCTGTTCGGCGTCCAGATCTTCCTGGCCAACCGGACGACGACCACGACGGTGATCGCCACCCCCGACAGCGTGGTGATGGCTCGGTCCCTCGCCGAGCAGGCACCGCACCTGGACGACACACTCGTCGTGAACGTCGAGCAGACGAGCGACGCCGCCGCGGCCCGGGCCGCGGTCGACGGTGGCGAGGCCGACGCCTGGTTGCACACCGGCTCCCAGGGCTGGGTGCTGACCACGCGCTCCGAGCCCGACGACACCCTCTTCTCGGTCACCTCCCGGGTCATCCGGGACGAGACGCTGCGGGCCAACGCCGCGGCCGCCGGCACGACGCCCGAGCAGCTCGAGGCGGGGTCGGCGGTGCAGACCGACCTGTTGCGCGGGGACGCCCAACAGGCCCAGCTCGCCGAGGCGGTCGGTTTCGCCTTCGCCTTCCTCTTCTACCTGGCGGCGTTGCTTTTCGGGGTGTCCCTGGCCTCGAGCGTCCTGGAGGAGAAGCAGTCCCGGATCGTGGAGATCATCGCCACGGCCGTCCCGGTGCGTCATCTGCTGGCCGGCAAGGTGATCGGGAACACCGCCATCGCCATGGGCCAGCTCGTGGTGTACGCGGGCGTGGGGCTGATCGGGCTGTCGTTCACCGACTACTCGACCTACGTGCCGAGCCTGTCCGGGCCGGTGGTGGCGTTCCTGGTGTTCTTCCTCGCCGGATTCACCGCGTTGGCCTGCCTGTGGGCCGTGGCCGGATCGCTGGCCAACCGTCAGGAGGATCTTCAGGCCACCACGGGCCCCCTGACCTTCCTGACCATTGCGGTCTTCTTCGGCGCGCTGACGCTGGACGGACGCTGGGCCACGGTGGCCTCCTTCGTGCCGCCGCTGTCGGCGGTGCTCATGCCCATCCGCCTGCTGAAGGACCAGGCCTCCTACGGGGAGGCGGCCATCGCACTGGCCCTGCTGCTGGCCACGGCGGCGGTGACGATCCGGGTGGGTGAGCGGCTCTACCGGCGCTCACTGCTGCAGACCGGCGGAGGGCGGATCAGCCTGCGCAGCGCCTGGAGGTCCACGGTATGACCGTGCCGCAGCGCCGTCCCGCCCTGGACTACGAGCTGTCCGAGCCGTCTCGGAACAGCCCGCGCGAGGTGATCGCCTCGTTGGTCCCGGGTGTGACGGTGCTGCGTTCCTACCGACGCCGATGGCTCCGGACCGACATGTTCGCCGGCGTGGCCGTCGCCGCCTACCTGGTTCCGCAGGTGATGGCCTACGCGGCGATCGTGGGCACCCCACCGGTCACCGGGTTGTGGACGGCGCTCGCCGCGTGCCTCGCCTACGCCGTCCTGGGCGGTTCACGGGTGCTGTCGGTGGGGCCGGAGTCGACGGTGGCGTTGATCGCGGGCGCGACGATCGCCCCTCTGGCCCAGGGTGATCCCCAACGGGTCGCGGCGCTCAGCGCGGGGCTGTGTGTGATCGTGGCGGGGTGGTGCCTGCTCGCCCGCCTGGCCCGGTTGGGCGTCATCGCCGATCTGTTGTCCCAGCCGTTGCTGATCGGCTACCTGGCCGGCGGCGCGGTGCTGATGGTGGTCGGCCAGTTGGGCCGCCTGACCCGCACGGACGTCGAGGGCGAGTCGATCGTGCAGCAGATCGTCTCGTTCGCCTCGGTGGTCGGCTCGACCCACGCCGGGACCCTGATCGTCGGCGCGGCCACCCTCGCCCTGATCGTGGCCGTGGTCCTGGTCAGGCCGATGTGGCCGGCCCCGCTGATCGCCGTGAGCGCCGCGACCCTGGCCTCGGGTCTGCTGAACCTGCCGGACCGGGGGGTGTCCACGATCGGGCAGGTGCCCACCGGTCTTCCCCCGATCGGTCTGCCGGTCGTGTCCTGGGGCGACCTGTCCGCGTTGACCCTGACGGGGCTGGGGGTGGCGGTGGTCGCCTACAGCGACAACACACTGGTGGGGCGGGCGTTCAGGCCCAAGCCCGATCCCGAGGAGACCGCGCCGGGTGGCCCGCGCGACCCGGATCCCCAGCAGGAGCTGGTCGCCCTCGGCGGGGTGCACCTTGCGGTGGCGGCCGTCGGTGGGTTCCCGGTCTCCTCCTCCGGATCACGCTCGGCGCTGGCCATGGCCGCCGGCGCCCGCAGCCAGCTGTACTCCCTGGTCGCCGCGGCGTGCATCGTCGCGGTGCTGCTGTTCGCCGGACCGCTGCTGTCCGCGATGCCGGCGGCGGCCCTGGGCGC
Source organism: uncultured Actinomycetota bacterium (assembly GCA_963750395.1). Classification (GTDB taxonomy): domain Bacteria; phylum Actinomycetota; class Actinomycetes; order Actinomycetales; family Kineosporiaceae; genus JADJPO01. The sequence continues at coordinate 180,862 of CAVVQM010000016.1, forward strand.
CGTGGTCGTCTACGCGGCGTCCAAACTGGTCTCGCGGCACGAGTTCGTGCGTCTGGCCCGATTCCGGGTGGGCGAGTTCCTGCTGGCCGTGGTGACCTGTCTGGCGACGGTGGTGCTGGGCATCCTGGCCGGGGTGGGTGTGGCCATCGCGCTCAGCCTGCTGGAGATGACCCGGCGACTGGCTCGGCCGCACGAGGGCGTGCTCGGTCTGGTCGAGGGCATGGAGGGCAGGCACGACGTCGATGACTACCCCGAGGCGCAGACGCTGACCGGACTGATCATCTACCGCTACGACGCGCCGCTCTTCTTCGCCAATGTGGGAGACCTGCACGCCAGGGCCCTGCTCGCGGTGGAGAGGGAGAACCGCGCCGATCCGGCCCACCCGGTGCGCTGGTTCGTGCTCAACGTCGAGGCGAACGTGGAGATCGACATCACCGCGGCCGACGGCCTCAGGCACCTGCACGAGGATCTGGACGGGCTCGGCGTCCGGCTCGGTCTGGCCCGGGTGAAACAGGATCTGCGCGAGCCGCTCGAGCGAGCCGGGCTGATCGACCTGATCGGCGAGGACATGATCTTCACGACCCTGCCCGTCACCGAGCGGGCCTACCTGGACTGGGCTCGGGCGCAGCCGGACCGGTGAGCCTAGGGCCCGGCCCCCATGTGCCCGGCCAGGTGCAGGTGTCGGCGGGCGCTGGTCGAGTTCAGCCCGATGAACTCGACGCTCTTGCCTCGGCGGGCGTACTTCGTCTCGATCGCGTCCATCGTCGCCACGGTCGAGACGTCCCACACGTGCGAGGCGGACAGGTCCACCACGACCCGGGCCTGGTCGCCCACGTAGTCCAGCTGGGTGACCAGATCGTTGCTCGAGGCGAAGAAGAGCTCGCCGCGCACCAGATAGCGGGTGACGCCGGCGTCCGGGTCGTCGACCCGGGTGACGGTGGTGAAGTGCGCGACGTGGCGGGCGAAGGAGATCATCGCCGAGAGCACGCCGATGCCGACCCCGATCGCCAGGTTGTGCGTGACGAGCACCGACACCACGGTGGCGAGCATGATGCCGGTCGCACTGCGCGGCATCCGGCGCAGCGTGGCGGGCTGGATGCTGTGCCAGTCGAAGGTGCCGACCGAGACCATGATCATCACGGCGACCAGGGCGGCCATCGGGACGGTGGCGACCAGATCACCGAGGCCCACCACGAGGATCAGCAGGAACACCCCGGCGCACAGGGTCGAGATCCGGGTCCGTGCACCGGAGACCTTCACGTTGATCATCGTCTGGCCGATCATGGCGCAGCCGCCCATTCCGCCGAACACCCCGGTCACCAGGTTGGCCACGCCCTGGCCCCAGGCCTCGCGGGTCTTGGACGAGTGGGTGTCGGTGACGTCGTCCACGAGTTTGGCCGTCATCAGCGACTCGAGCAGCCCGACCACGGCCAGCGCCAGGGCGTACGGGCCGATGATGGTCAGGGTCTCCAGGGTCAGCGGCACGCTCGGCAGGCCAGGCACCGGCAGCGAGTCCGGGAGCGCGCCCTGGTCACCGACCGTCGGGACCTGCAGGGCCGTCAGCACGGCGACACCGGTGAGGACGAGGATGGCGACCAGGGGCGCCGGGACCGCCGTGGTGACCCGGGGCAGCAGAACCATGATCGCCAGGCCGACGGCGACCAGCGGGTAGACCGCCCAGGTCACCCCGATCAGGTGGGGGATCTGCGCGGTGAGGATCAGGATCGCGAGCGCGTTGACGAAGCCGACCATCACCGAGCGGGGCACGAACCGCATCAGGCGGGCCGCGCCGGACAGGCCCAGCAGGATCTGGATCAGACCGCCGAGCAGCACGGCGGCGATCAGGTGGTCGAGGCCGTACTCGCGCGCCAGCGGGGCGACGACGAGCGCGATCGCCCCGGTGGCCGCCGAGATCATCGCGGGACGCCCGCCGGTGAAGGCGATGGTCACCGCCATCGTGAACGAGGCGAAGAGGCCGACCCTGGGGTCGACACCCGCAAGGATCGAGAACGAGATCGCCTCGGGGATCAGGGCCAGGGCCACCACCAGGCCCGCCAGCACCTCGGTGCGCAGCCGTGCCGGGGACCTCAGGGCCGCCCGGGACGAGGTGAGCGCCTCCTCGTGGGGGAAGCGGATCTGGTCGGGAGCAAGCGCGGGTGATGGCGCAGTCACGTGGTGAGAGCCTTCGGATCGACGACAGGACGGCGAACGCCGGCCACCATCGGCCGATCAGGTCGTGAAACGACGCTCGAACGGCGCCGCGTCGACTGTAGCCGTCACGGCGGGGCTACCGACGGGTACCACCGGGTGAGCAGGCGCGCCGAGGTGTGATCCGGGGCACTGTTGCGACACAGTGACTGGATGAGCAGGTCCACCAGCAGCACTGTCGACAGCAACACCGTCGACAGCAGCACGGTCGACAGCAGCACTGTCGACAGCAGCAGCATCACCGGCACAGTCGCCCTGATCGGCGTGCCCACGGACGTGGGCGCCGGGGCCCGTGGCGCCTCGATGGGGCCGGAGGCGATGCGGGTGGCGGGGATCGCCGAGGCGCTGCGGACCCGCGGCGTCCAGGTCGAGGATCGCGGCAACCTCACCGGACCGCCGAACCCATGGCAGCCACCGGTCGACGGCTACCGGCACCTCGACGAGGTGGTGGCGTGGAACACCGTTGTGCACGAGGCGATGTACACGGCGCTGGTCGACGGGGTGGTGCCGATCATGCTCGGTGGCGACCACTGCCTCTCGATCGGTTCGGTCAGTGCGGCCGCGCGCCGCTGCCGCGAGACCGGCCGGCGTCTGCGGGTGATCTGGCTGGACGCCCACGCCGACTTCAACACCGCCGACCTCACCCCCAGCGGCAACATCCACGGCATGCCGGTCTCCACCCTGTGCGGTCTGGGGCATCGGAGGCTGGTCACGATCGGCGGGCACGCACCTGCCATCGAGGCGGCGTGGGTGCGCCAGATCGGCGTGCGCAGGGTCGATCCGGGTGAGCGGCGCCTGGTCCACGACCAGCACCTGCCGGTGTTCGACATGCGCGCGATCGACGAGAACGGCATGCGGGCCACGATGGCGGCAGCCCTGGCGGGGGTCGATGAGAACACCCACCTGCACGTGAGTTTCGATGTGGACTTCCTGGACCCGGAGATCGCCCCCGGGCGTCGGGACCACCGAGCGCGGCGGACCGACCTACCGCGAGGCCCAGTTGTGCATGGAGATGATCGCCGACACCGGGCAGCTCGGCTCGATCGACGTCACCGAACTGAACCCGGCCTTCGACAACCACAACGCCACCGCGGAGGTCGCCGTCGAACTGGTCGAGTCGTTGTTCGGCAAGAGCACCCTGATCCGCTGGAGCGCCCCGCCGCATCTGCTCTGAGGATCACTCTCCCCAAATCAGTACAAACCAGACACCCCGGATGGGCACGGCGTGACGTTGCGCTCAATAGACGAGCGTGACGTCACGCCGTGCGCATCTGGGGTGAGCGTGATTCCACTCGCTGGATCACGTCAGGACACGCCGGGTGAGCTCCGACGCGCCGTCGCGGGCGGCGGCGAGGCGGGCTCGGGCGTCGGACGGCGAGCATCCGGCCAGCCCGCAGGCCGGGGTCAGCACCACGCGGTCCAGGTGCTCGACGTCCAGGGCGAGCCTTCGCCATCGGCCCAGGACGGCGTCCGCGACGCCCGCCGGGCTCGGGATCGGCCCGCTGGTCGCCACCACCCCGGCCCACAGCGCCAGCCCGGCCTCGATCGGGACCGCCAGCGCCTCCCAGCCCGCGCGGCCGAGCAGCTCGACGTCCACGGACAGCCCGTCGATCCCGCTTCCGGCCAGCGCCGCCACCGGCACGTCGGCGGCACAGCTGTGCACGATCACGGCGGTGGCTCCGGCGCCGCGCGCAGCTTCGGCGACCTGCCTGATCCCTTGTACCGCAACGGGTTCGGCGACCGCTCGGACCCGGCCGAAACCGCTGGACGTCGGCAGCCGGCCGGCCAGCACCGCCGGCAGCGACGGCTCGTCGATCTGGACGACGATCTGCGCGCCGGGCACCAGGCGCCGAATGTCGCGCACGTGCCGCGCGACCCCCTCGGCCAGGGACTCGACGATGTCGCGGCAGGCGCCGACGTCGACCACCGCACGCTCCAGGCGCGGCAGCAGCACGGACGCGGCGAGGGTCCAGGGGCCGGCCGCCTGCACCTTGAACGATCCGGTGTAGCCGTCGGTGAGCTCGGACAGGGCGTCGAGGTCACTGCGCAGGTAGCCCTGGGCCCGGCTCAGGTCCCCGCCCGGGCGGTCGACGAAACGCCACCCCGAGGGCTGCAGGTCGACCGGCAGGTCGACCAGGAAGACCGCCCCACGCCCGATCAGCTCCGCACCCGGTCCGCGGGCGGGCAGTTCGGGCAGGTGCGGCACGTTCGGGTGATCCAACTCGCCGAGGACGACGCGGGCAGCCTCGAGCGGGTGCCGCCCGGGCCAACCGCCCAGGCCACTGGCCCGCACGGTCAGGTCGCGTCCGGCATCGGGGCCGGGGGACTCAGTCATGGAGCCGTCTCATGGCACCAACCTAGGCCCCTGCGCAGATCCCGGACGCGCGGGTCGACCCAGGTCAGTGGCTCGAGGTGATGGTGGCCGACCCGACGACCCGCGTCCCGTCGTAGAGCACCAGGGCCTGCCCCGGCGCGACACCGCGGACGGCGCGCTCCAGGGCCAGCTCGACCCGCTCGTCGCAACGCAGCACCCGGGCCGGCACCTCCTCACCGTGGGCGCGCAGCTGGACCCCCAGCACGGCCTCGACCGCGGGCTGCGGACCTGCCCAGATCGGACGCTCGCCGAGGATCCCGGTGACCTCCAGCGCCTCCCCCGGACCGACGACGACCGTGTTCGAGACCGGCTCGATCGACAGCACGTACCGTCGCGCCCCGTCCGCGGCCGGTTCGGCGAGGGCCAGCCCGCGACGCTGCCCGACGGTGAACGCGTGAGTGCCACGGTGCCGTCCGACCTGGTCGCCGTCGACGTCGACGATCGGGCCCTCGCGGCGGCCGAGCCGCCGCTCGAGGAAGCCGGCCGTGTCGCCGTCGGGGATGAAGCAGATGTCGTGCGAGTCCGGCTTGGCGGCCACCCGCAGCCCCCGCCGCTCCGCCTCGGCGCGCACCTGCGTCTTCACCGAGTCCCCGAGCGGGAACAGCGCGTGCGCCAGCCGGTCCGGCCCGAGGACGCCGAGCACGTAGGACTGGTCCTTCGCCGAGTCCACCGCACGGTGTAGTTCGACCTCGCCCGGTCCGGCGCCGCCCGGCCCGGCGCCCGGCCCATCGGGGCGCCGGTCGACCAGGCGCGCGTAGTGCCCGGTGGCCACGGCGTCGAAACCCAGTGCGCGCGCCTTGTCCAGCAACGCCGAGAACTTGATCCTCTCGTTGCAGCGCAGACACGGGATTCGGGGTCTGCCCGGCCGCGTAGGAGGCGACGAAGTCATCGATCACGTCGGCCTCGAAGCGGTCGGCGAGATCCCAGACGTAGAAGGGGATGTCGAGCTGACCGGCCACCCGCTGGGCGTCCCCGGCGTCCTCGACGCTGCAGCAGCCGCGACCGCCGTCCCGCCCGGCCGCGGGGCTGCGCGACAGCGCCAGGTGCACACCGACCACCTCGTGGCCGGCCTCAACCACCCGGGCGGCGGCGACGGCCGAGTCCACTCCCCCGCTCATCGCGGCGAGCACCCGCATCACGGCCTCGCCGAGGAGAGTCCGGCGCAGCAGGCGCGCTCCACGGCCGGACCGATCGCAGCGGCCAGCGCCTCGACGTCCGCCTCGGTCGAGTTCCAGCCGAGGCTGAACCGCAGGGCGCCCCGGGCCGCGTCCGCGTCGATGCCCATCGCCCGCAGGACGTGCGAGGGCTGGGGCACCCCGGCCTGGCAGGCCGAGCCGGTCGAGCACTCGACGCCGCGGGCGTCCAGCAGGTAGAGCAGGGAGTCCCCCTCGCAGCCGGGAAAGGTGAAGTGCGCGTTGCCGGGCAGCCGTCCGGCGGGGTCGGGATCACCCCGCAGCACGGCGTCCGGCACCGCCTCGGCCACCGCGGTGATCAGGGCGTCGCGCAGGCCGCCCACCCGCCCCGTGGCCGCGGCGTCGTCCGTTGCGAGCAGATGCTCGACCGAGCTCTGGGCCGCCACCGCCATCGCGGAGATCGCGGGCGCGTCCAGGGTGCCGGACCGCACCGCGTGCTCCTGGCCGCCACCGTGCAGCAGCGGCTCGAGGGAGAGGCCGCGCCGCGCGATCAGCGCTCCGACGCCGAACGGCCCGCCCAGCTTGTGCGCGCTCACGGTCATGCAGTCGACGCCCGAGGCGGCGAAGTCGACGCGAATCTGACCGACCGCCTGCACCGCGTCCGAATGCAGAGGAACGCCGTATTCGCCGGCCAACGCGGCGATCTCGCTGATCGGCTGCACCGTGCCGACCTCGTTGTTCGCCCACATCACGCTGATCAGGGCCACGCCGTCCACGCCGTCCGGCCCCTGTTCGACGGCCTCGCGCACCGCGTCGGGGTGCACCCGGCCGAGCCGGTCGACGGGCAGGGCACAGATGTCGGCGCCCTCCCGCTCGGCGAGCCACTGCGCCGGGTCCAGGACGGCGTGGTGCTCGACCGCGGAGACGATCACCCGGCGGCGGCGCTCGTCCTCGGCCCGGCGCGCCCGGTACAGACCCTTGACGGCCAGGTTGTCGGCCTCCGTACCGCCCCCGGTGAAGATCACCTCGCTCGGCCCGCAGCCCAACGCCTGGGCGAACTGCTCGCGGCCCTCCTCGACCAGGCGCCGGATCCGGCGCCCCGAGGTGTGCAGGGAGGAGGCGTTGCCGACCTGCCCCAGCGCGGACACCATCGCCGTGACCGCCTCCGGGCGCATCGGCGTGGTCGCCGCATGATCGAGGTAGGCACTCACCGGCGCAGTCTAAGCCGGAGCGGTGACACGCTCATCCCCACGGCACGCAGGGCCCGGCGTGAGCCTAGGGTGGAGAGGAAGGGAGACGGCCATGACCCCTCACACCGATCCGTTCCCCCGTCGACTCACCGCCGTCCTGGCGGGCGCACTGGCCCTTCTGCTGGTCACCGCGTGCGGCGCCGACGACGACTCGACACCGGGCGACCCGTCCTCGCCGGCGTCCAGCCCGGCCGCCACGGCGATCGTCACCCCGCAGCCGCCCGCCACGCCCGAGGCGAGCGACCCGCCGTCGGCTGCTGCCTCGCAGGCGGCGCCCAGCGCGACGCCCGGCGGGCCCACCGCGATCCGCCCGGCGGACGGCGACGTCCTGTCCGTCGTCGGGGTCGCCCACGACGACGTCCTCAACCTGAGGCGGGGTCCCGGCGTCGCCTTCCCCGTCGTGGCCACCCTGCCCCCACTCGCCGACGACGTCACCGCGACCGGTAGGGGCTGGCTGGTCCGGCCCGGAGCGGTCTGGTACGAGGTGTCCCACTCGGGCGTCACGGGCTGGGCCAACGGATGGTTCCTCGCCTGGCGCGACGGCACCGAGGACGTGACCTCCCACGTCGTGGCCCGGATCGGGCAGGCCCCGGTCGGCGACACCATGGCCGATCTGGGGCTGCAGGTGGCCCGGGCCCTGGTGAGCGGTCCCGAGCGGTCGACGAGGGCGATGTCGGTGGCGCCCTCGGCGGGCGAGGTCAGCTACGACATCGTGGGACTGAGCGACGACTCCGTGTGGGCGCAGCGGTTGCGCGTGCGCGGGCAGCCCAACGCCTCCGGACAGGGGTTCTCGCTGACCACCGTCGAGGCCACCAGTTTCTGCATGCGCGGCGTGGGCTCCGGTGGTCTGTGCCCCTGAGCACCGGCCCGTGGCCCTGGCGAGGGCGGCACAGGCTCAGCCCTTGCGCTTGAGCACCTCATCGGTGGCCTGCGGCAGGACGGCGAACAGATCGCCGACGACACCGAAGTCCGCCAGCTCGAAGATCGGCGCCTCGGCGTCCTTGTTCACCGCGACGATGGTCTTCGAGGTCTGCATCCCGGCCCGGTGCTGGATCGCACCGGAGATCCCGCAGGCCACGTAGAGCTGCGGCGAGACCTGCTTGCCGGTCTGCCCGACCTGGTTGGCGTGCGGGTACCAGCCGGCGTCGACCGCGGCCCGGGAGGCGCCGACCGCAGCCCCCATGGCGTCGGCGAACGCCTCGACGGGCGCGAAGTCGCCGCCGGTGCCCCGCCCGCCGGAGACCACGATCGCGGCCTCGGACAGGTCCGGCCGACCGCTCTTGGCCTTGGGCTTGCGCTCGACCACGCGAGCCGCCCGGGCCAGGTCGGACACGGTCACCGCGACCGGCACCACGGCGGCCTGCCCGGGGGACGGGATCGGGTCGGTGCTGTTCGGCTTGATCGTGATGATCGGGGTGCCCTTGGTGACCCGCGCGGTCACCGCGTAGGCGGCCGCGAACACCGACTGCGTGGTGACCGGTCCGGCCTCGTCCGCCTGGACGTCGATGGCGTCGGTGATCAACCCGGACTCCAGGGTCACCGCCAGCCGGGCGGCGATCTCCTTGCCCTCGGGGGTGGACGTGAGCAGGACGGCGCCGACCGCGTCGGCGCCACCGGCGGCCTCGACGACCGCGGCCAGGGCCTCGGCCTTCGGCGCGACCGGATGATCGCCGAGCGGGGCGACGTCCACGGTGTAGATCGTCGCGGCCCCGTACTCGCCCAGGGTGGGGGCCGCGGCGTCCACCTGGGCGCTGTCGGCGATGAGCACCGCGGACGGCGTGCCCAGTCGGCTCGCCAGGGTGAGCAGTTCGGTGGTGGTCTTGCGCACCGCGCCGTCGACGTGGTCGACCAGGACGAGGATCTCGGCCATGGCTGTTGTGTCCTCTCGATGCTCAGATCGGCTCGGGTGGTGGTCCTGCGCGGTCAGACCAGCTTGGCGCCGGCGAGGAACTCGACCAGCTTGGTCCCGCCCTCGCCCTCGTCGGTGATCTGCTCCCCCGCCTGCCGCGGCGGGCGAGCGGTGATCGAGGAGACGGTGGTCCAGGCGGCGCTCAGACCGACGTCGGCGGCGTCCAGGCCGAGGTCGGCCAGGCTCAGGGTGGTGATCGGCTTCTTCTTGGCCGCCATGATCCCCTTGAAGGAGGGGTAGCGCGGCTCGTTGATCTGATCGGTGACGCTGACCAGCGCCGGCAGGGAGGCCTCGATCACCTCGGTCGCCGCGTCGCCGTCACGCTCGATGCGCACGGTCGAGCCGTCGACCTCGAGCGAGCCGGCCAGGGTCAGCTGCGGTAGGCCCAACCGGACGGCGAGCATCGACGGCACCACGCTCATCAGGGCGTCGGTGGAGGCCATCCCGGTCAGCACCAGGTCGTACTCGAGGGTGCCGAGCGCGGCGGCCAGGACCTTGGAGGTGGCCAGGGCGTCCGAACCGGCCAGCGCGTCGTCCAGCACGTGGACCCCGGCGTCGGCGCCCATCTGGAGGGCCTTGCGCAGGGCGTCGTTCGCGTCGTCCGGACCCATCGTCAGCACGGTCACCGTCGAGTCCTCGATCGACTCGGCGAGCGTGAGCGCCTCCTCGACCGCGTACTCGTCCAACTCGGACAGGATCCCGTCGACACCCTGACGATCCACCGTCGCGTCCTCGGTGAAACCCCGATCCCCCTGGGCGTCCGGTACGTGCTTGACGCAGACCACGATCTTCATGCGAGCGACCTCCACCACCGGGTACAGGACTATCGGCACAGGGTGTCACACCCTGTCCTCGCGGTCCTGCGCGGACTAGCGGCGTAGCTCACATCAGGTCGCCGACCGGCTGGATCGGCGACGGCGGATCAGCGACCCTCGAAGACCGCGTTCCCCGGGCCGGACTCGACGAACGAGGCCATCCCGATCTCCCGGTCCCTGGTGGCGAACAGGCCGCTGAAGACCATCCGTTCGATCTCCAACCCGGTGGCCAGGTCCACCTCCAGGCCGCGGTCGATGGCCTCCTTGGCCGCCCGCAGCGCGTAGGCGGGCCCGCCGACGTAGCGGCCCACCATCTCCAGGGCCGCCGCGTACACCTGCTCGTCCGGGACCACGGTGTCCACCATCCCGATCGCCAGGGCCTCGGCGGCGTCGACCATACGCCCGGACAGGATCAGGTCCTTGGCCTTGGCCGGACCGATCAGTCGCGGCAGGCGCTGGGTGCCCCCCGCTCCCGGGATGATGCCGAGCAGGATCTCCGGCTGGCCGAGCTTGGCGCCCTCGCCGGCGACGCGGAAATCGGTGCACAACGCGAGTTCACAGCCGCCGCCGAGCGCGTAGCCGGTGATCGCCGAGACCGTCGGCTTCCCGATCGCGGCCACGGCCGAGAACGAGGACTGCAGGGCGCCGGCGCGGTCGACCATGTCCGTGTAGGACATGTCCCGCATCTCCTTGATGTCCGCACCCGCCGCGAACACCCTCTCGCCGCCGTACACCACGACCGCCGCGACATCCGGACGCCGCGACGCCTCCTCGGCCGCCGCGCGGATCTCCTCCTGCATGGCGGCGTTCAGGGCGTTCATCTTCGGCCGGTCCAGTCGGATCGTGCCGATGCCGCCATCCACCTCGAGCCTGACGAGATCGCCCATCTCAGCCCTCCTCGATCAGCCGGAGCACGGTCGAGTGCCAGGTGTGCACCGATCCGCGAACGGCTTCGAGCGTGGCAGTGAGCAGCGAGTCCAGCGGTGTGGTGTCGGTCACGACGAGGTCGACGGCGACGACGAGCCAATCGTCCAGCGCGGTCACCTTGACCAGGTTCAGCGCCCCGGTCAGTGCGTTGGCCGCGCGCAGCCGGGTGACGGTGTCGCCGGGCACGTCCTCGTCCATCGCCCACTGCCCGAACACGCGGATCAGCGGCGGTTCGGTGTCGAAACAGCGCACGAACAGCGCCTGCCCCTCGACCCGCACCGCGACGTCGCCGTCGTCGTCGATCTGCGGGCGGAAGCCCTGCCCGCTCAGGGTCTCGGTCACCCGCTCGCGCAGGCGCAGGGACACGGACTGGCCCTCGCCCGATCGGCCCTGGGCCGCGGGGGCCGAGGCGGAACCGGGGCCCGCCTCGGGTACGTCGAAACGGGGCATCGCGGTTGGGTCGGTCACACGTCAACCCTATCCGCCACTGCCGCGGCGGGCCGTCGTCCGGCAGACTGCCCTGGTGTCTGCCTCGACGTCGTTGCGTGCGCGCCCCTATCCGTTGGGTGTGCATGTCCGGGACGGCGGGGCCGCCGTCGCCGTCCTGGCCGCACACGCCGAGCGGGTCGAGCTGTGCCTGTTCGACCCCGCCCCGGGCGGAACGTGGAGCGAACGCCGGATCCGGATCCCCGACGTCGAGCACGGCGTCTGGTACGCCCAGGTCCCCGGGGTGGCCGCCGGCCAGCGGTACGGGTTTCGCGTGCACGGGCCGTGGGAGCCCCAGCGGGGGCTGCTGCACAACCCGGCCAAGGTGCTGCTGGATCCCTACGCCCGCGCGATCGCCTTCCCCGGCGGCCACCGCGGCACGCCCGGACGGCGACTGGCCCTCGTCCCAGAGGTGTTCGGGCACACCGTGGACGCCAAGCTCCACGGCGATCCCGCCCACGCCGACCCGCGAGACTCCCTCGCCCACGCCCCGCATGCCGTCCTCACCCCGGCGGCGTGGCCCGGCCCCGACCCGAGCGCGAACCGCCCGGACGTCGACTGGGCCGACACGGTCGTGTACGAGGCGCACGTCAAGGGGCTGACCCGCACCCTGCCCGGGGTGCCCGCGAGGTTGCGCGGAACCTACGCCGGGATGGGGCACCCGGCGACCCTGGCGCACCTGAACCGGCTCGGTGTCACGGCGGTGGAACTGCTTCCGGTGCAGGCGATCGCCGACGAGACCCACCTGGCGCAGCGGGGTGTCGTCAACTACTGGGGCTACAGCACCCTGGGCTACTTCGCGCCGCACCCGGGGTATGCGGCGGCGAGCGCGCCCCTGGACGTCGTCGCCGAGTTCCGCGCGATGGTGCACGCCCTGCACGAGGCCGGGATCGAGGTGATCCTCGACGTCGTCTACAACCACACCGCCGAGGGCGGTGCGGGCGGGCCGATGCTCTCCTGGCGGGGTCTGGACAACGCCAGCTACTACCGGCTCGGCCCTCGGGGCCGGCTCGTCGACGTGACCGGGTGCGGGAACAGCCTGGCGTTCGGGCAGACCCGGGTCGTGCAGCTCACCCTGGACTCCCTGCGGTACTGGGTCCAGGAGATGGGCGTCGACGGGTTCCGCTTCGACCTGGCCACGACACTGGCGCGGGGTCGGGACGGCTTCGATCCGCATCATCCGAGCCTGGTGGCGATGCTCACCGACCCGGTGCTGGCCCGGGTCAAGCTGATCGCCGAGCCGTGGGACCTCGGCCCGAGCGGCTGGCGCACCGGGCAGTTCCCGACCGGGTTCTCGGAGTGGAACGACCACTTCCGCGACGGCATCCGGGATTTCTGGCTGACCGACGCCGGCCGGCGCGCCCGCGGCGAGAGCAGCCACGGGGTCAGGGATCTGGCCACCCGGCTGGCCGGTTCCGCGGACACCTTCGAGCCGCCACGGGGGCCGTTGGCCTCGGTCAACTTCGTCACCGCGCACGACGGGTTCACCATGGCCGACCTGACCGCCTACGACCACAAGCACAACAAGGCCAACGGCGAGGACAATCGGGACGGTACGGACAACAACCGGTCCTGGAACCACGGTGTCGAGGGCCTCACCGACGACGAGGGCGTGCTCGCGGCGCGGCGGCGGACCCACCGCAACCTGCTGGCCAGTCTGCTGCTGGCCACCGGGGTCCCGATGCTGGTGGCCGGCGACGAGTTCGGCCGGACCCAGCACGGCAACAACAACCCCTACTGCCTGGACGACGAGAACTCCTGGGTCGACTGGGATCTCACCGACTGGCAGCGCCGGCTGATGACCACCACCCGCTACCTGCTGCAGGTCCGTCGCGAACACCCCGTACTGCATCAGGGCAGCTTCTTCGCCGGTCGCCCGGTGCACCCCGACGGCACGAAGGACCTCGCGTGGTTCGACCCCTCGGGGCAGGAGATGGACCACGACAGCTGGCACGACTCCGACCAGCGCGTGCTGCAGATGTACCTGCACGCGGTGATCCGAGGCCGCACGGGTCACCACGTCGACCCCTCGCTGCTCGTGATCGTCCAGGGCGCACCGCATCCCGTGCAGGTGAGGCTGCCCGCCGAGCACTGGGGGCGGCACTACGACCTGATCTGGGACAGCTCCTTCGAGGAACCACCCGGGCACGAGCAGGGCCCCACGCCGGTCACCCTGGCCGCGACGGCCACCGTCGAGGTTCCCGCCGGGACCATCCAGATCTACCGGATCCCCTCCCGCGTGCGGGCGTAGCTAGGCGTTGGCGACCAGACCGAGCTCGGCCGGGCTGGCCATACCCAGACCGGCGGGCAGGACCCGCACCGTGTAACCGAACGGACCGGTCCGGCGCAGGCGCATCGACCCGGCGAAGACGTGTCGACCGTCCCCGTTGGCCTCGACATGACCGAGCGTCTGCACGGTGGGGTCTGTGATCACGTCGTCCACACTGACCCGGCCGTGCAGCAGCTGCACCTGCACCTCCTCGAGGGAGAGCTCGCCGAGCGAGACGAACGCCCGCACGGACATCTCGTCGTCCAGCTGCGGGGTGTCGGACAACCCGATGGATTCCACGTGGTCGACGTGCACCTGCGGCCACAGCGACCTCAGCCGCTGCTTGGCCACGGATCGCTGCGCGGCGAGCTCCGGCGTGACCGAGGACGCCGCCTGCGCAGCGGGCACATACAGCCGGGTCACGTAGTCGGCGACCATCCGGCTGGCGAGCACCTTCGGCCCGAGCGAGCTCAGCGTGTGCCGGACCATCTCGAGCCAGCGGGTCGGCATCCCGCGCTGGTCGCGGTCGTAGAACCGCGGCGCCACCGAGTTCTCGATCAAGTCGTACAGCGCGGTCGCCTCGAGGTCGTCGCGCAGGTCGGGATCGTCGATCCCGTCGGCGGTGGGGATCGCCCAGCCGTTCTCGCCGTCGAACCACTCGTCCCACCACCCGTCGAGGATGGACAGGTTGAGTCCGCCGTTGAGGGCGGCCTTCATGCCGGAGGTGCCGCAGGCCTCGAACGGACGCAATGGGTTGTTCAACCAGACGTCGCAGCCCGGGTACAGCGACAGGGCCATCGCGATGTCGTAGTTCGGCAGGAACGCGATCCGGTGGCGGACGCCCGGGTCGTCGGCGAACTTGACCACCTGCTGGATCAGCCGCTTGCCCTGGTCGTCGGCCGGGTGGGACTTGCCGGCGATGATCAGCTGAACCGGCTTGTCCTCGTCCAGCAGCAGGGCGCGCAGGCGCTCGGGGTCGCGCAGCATCAGGGTGAGCCGCTTGTACGTCGGCACCCGTCGCGCGAACCCGATCGTCAGCACGTCCGGGTCGAGGGCGGAGTCGACCCAACCGAGCTCGGCGGGGCTGGCTCCACGCTTGAGCCAGGACGCGCGGATGCGGCGCCGGGCGTCCTCGATCAGGGTCATCCGCATCTCGCGGCGCAGCGACCAGATGTCCTCGTCGGGCACCAGGCCGACGTCCTCCCAGCCCTTGGCCGCGGTGATGATCCGGTCACCGAGGTAGCGCCGCGCCAGGTCGATCACCCGGCGGTCCACCCAGGTGGGCGCGTGCACGCCGTTGGTGATCGAGGTGATCGGCACCTCGGAGGAGTCGAAGCCCGGCCACAGACCCTCGAACATCCCCCGGCTGACCTCGCCGTGCAGCTTCGAGACGCCGTTGGCGCGCTGGGCCAGGCGCAGGCCCATGACCGCCATGTTGAACATGGCCGGATCGCCGCCCGGGTAGGTCTCGGCACCGAGCGCCAGGATCTTGTCCAGGGGGACCTCGGGCACCACGTTGTCGCCACCGAAGTAGGTCGCCATCTGCTCCCGGCGGAAGCGGTCGATACCGGCCGGCACCGGGGTGTGGGTGGTGAAGACGGTTCCGGCCCGCACCACCTCCAGTGCCGCCTCGAAGCTCAGCCCGCCGGTCACGAGCTCGCGGATCCGCTCGAGGTTGAGGAATCCGGCGTGCCCCTCGTTGGTGTGGAACACCGCCGGCTCCGGGGCCCCGCTCAGCCGGGACCACACCCGCAGCGCACGGACACCGCCGATGCCCAGCAGCATCTCCTGCTGCAGCCGCTGCTCGCCGCCGCCGCCGTAGAGGCGGTCGGTGATCGTGCGCGCGGCGTCGTCGTTGGCCTCGACGTTCGAGTCGAGCAGCAGCAGCGGCACCCGGCCGACCTGGGCCTTCCAGATGTGGGCCGACAGCACCCGCCCGCCGGGAAGCCCGACCTCGACGGTGGCCGGCGCCCCGTCGCTCTCGCGCAGCAGCGCGAGCGGCAGTTCGTTCGGGTCCAGGACCGGGTAGGACTCGTGCTGCCAGCCGTCCCGGGTCAGCGACTGCTTGAAGTAGCCGCTCTGGTACAGCAGACCGACGCCGACGACCGGCACCGCCAGGTCGCTGGCGCTCTTGAGGTGGTCACCGGCCAGGATGCCGAGGCCGCCGGAGTACTGGGGCAGCACCGCGGCGATGCCGAACTCCGGCGAGAAGTAGGCGATGCTCCTGGGCGTCGACGCGCCGTCCTCGGCCGTCAGGGACTGGTACCAGTGCGGCTCGGTGAGGTACCGCTCGAGGTCGGCGGACGCCTCGTGCACGAGGGCGACGAAGTCGGCGTCCGCCGCCAGCCGGTCCAGCTTCTCCGGTCCCAGCGAGGCGAGCAGGGCCACCGGGTCGTGCCGGGTGACGGCCCACAGTTCCGGGTCCATGGTGGCGAACAGGTCGCGGGTCGGCGGGTGCCACGACCAGCGAAGATTGCCGGCCAGCTCGCCGAGGGCGGCGATGGGTTCGGGCAGGACGGTGCGCACGGTGAATCGGCGGATGGCTTTCACGAGTCGTGAGGGTACGGCACCCGAGCGTTGCGACACGCTGACGACGGGCAACGTCGTGCGGTAATGAGGACCCCGCCGATCCCGGTAGGTTTTCGCCGATCCGACAGTGCACGAATGACGCACAGGGGATGCGCGTCGGCGCTGGACAATGATGAGGTGGAGTCATGACGAGGACCAGTCGCCCGAAGCCCTCCCCCCGCCGTGAGAGTGCCGCCGCCGCGGCCGAGCGGGGGTCGGCACCGGCGGATCCGCGGACCGGGCCGGGAGCGCCGCTGGTCGGTCGGATACCGATCACCGAACTCGGGCCGGTGGTGGACTGCGGGCGCTGGCCGGCCAAGTCCGTCGTCGGCGAGCCCGTCCCGATCACCGCGAGGGTGTTCCGCGAGGGCCACGACGCGGTGGCGGCGACCGCCGTCCTGATCGCCCCGGACGGCACCGAGCACACCCGCGCGCGGATGTACCAGGTCGGCATGGGGCTCGACCGCTACCGGGCGGAGGTGGTCCCCGACGCCGAGGGCGCCTGGACCTTCCGGGTCGAGGCGTGGAGCGACCCCTACGGCACCTGGCAGCACGACGCCGCGATCAAGGTCGAGGCGGGCGTCGACACCGAGCTGATGCTCGAGGAGGGCGCGCGGATGTTCGAGCGGGCGCTCGAGGCCGGGTGCGGCAGCGCGGGCGACGGCGCGGGCACGCAGGTGCTGCGCGATGCGATCACCGCGCTGCGTGACGGTGATCGGCCGGCGCAGGGCCGGCTCGCGGCGGGACTCGCGCCGGAGGTGGAGGCCGTGCTGGCGCGCGAGCCGCTGCGCGATCTGGTCACGGCCACGGACGGCATGCGCCTCACCGTCCAGCGCAAGCTCGCCGGCTTCAGCGCCTGGTACGAGATGTTCCCGCGCTCCGAGGGGGCTCACCAGGTCGAGACCGCCGGTGGCGGTCGGCGCTGGATCTCCGGCACGTTCGCCCAGGCGGCCAATCGCCTGCCCGCCATCGCGGACATGGGCTTCGACATCGTCTACCTGCCGCCGGTCCACCCGGTCGGGCGGTCCAACCGCAAGGGTCCGAACAACACCCTGACCCCGGCGCCGGACGACCCGGGCTCGCCCTGGGCGATCGGGTCCGACGAGGGCGGGCACGACGCGATCCATCCCGACCTCGGCGACTTCGACGACTTCGATCGCTTCGTGGCCCGCGCCCGCGAGGTCGGGCTCGAGGTCGCCATCGATTTCGCGTTGCAGTGCGCCCCGGACCACCCGTGGGCGCGTGAGCACCCGGAGTGGTTCACCACCCGGGCCGACGGGTCGATCGCCTACGCGGAGAACCCGCCGAAGAAGTACCAGGACATCTACCCGCTCAACTTCGACAACGATCCGACGGGGCTCTACCACGAGGTGCTGCGGGTGGTGGAGCTGTGGATCTCCCACGGGGTCACGGTGTTCCGGGTCGACAACCCGCACACCAAGCCGGTGGAGTTCTGGGAGTGGCTGATCGGACGGGTCAACGCCGAGCACCCCGAGATCATCTTCCTGGCCGAGGCCTTCACCCGCCCGGCGATGATGCACACGCTGGGCAAGGTCGGTTTCCACCAGTCCTACACCTACTTCACCTGGCGCACGGGCAAGCAGGAGCTCACCGAGTACCTCACCGAGCTGTCCGGGTGAGGCCGCCGCCTACATGCGGCCGAACTTCTGGCCCAACACCCCGGACATCCTGCACGAGTTCCTGCAGTACGGCGGGCCGGCCGCGTTCAAGCTGCGCGCCGTCCTGGCCACGACGATGACCCCGTGCTGGGGCATGTACTCCGGGTACGAGCTGTGCGAGCACGTCGCGGTACGGCACGGCAGCGAGGAGTACCTGGACAGCGAGAAGTACCAGTACCGCCCGCGCGACTGGGCGGCCTACGCCCCGGGCGGCCCCGACGCCTCACGCTCGATCGCCCCCTACATCACCCAGCTCAACCGGATCCGCCACGAGCATCCGGCGCTGCACCACCTGCGTGACATCACCTTCCACCCGGTCGAGGACGACAGCCTGATCTGTTACTCGCGCCGGATCGACCGCCGATCTCTCGCCGACGGGCCAGGACGACACGCTGATCGTGGTCGTCAACCTCGACCCGCACGGCACCCGGGAGAGCGTGGTCGCCCTGGACATGCCCGAACTCGGCATGCAGTGCCACGACGTCGTTCCCCGTCGAGGATCTGCTCACCGGCGCGCGGTACACCTGGTGGGAGCGCAACTACGTGCGGCTCGACCCGCACCAGCGCGCCCGCCCATGTGATGCGGGTCCGGAGGCGCCGTGAAAGGTCTGGGTCTGTCCGGTCCGGGTCTTGCCAACGACCCGAACTGGTACCGCAAGGCGGTGTTCTACGAGGTCCTGGTCCGGGCCTTCGCCGACTCCAAGGGCCAGGGCTCGGGCGACTTCAGTGGTCTGATCTCCAAGCTGGACTACATCCAGTGGCTGGGCGTCGACGTGATCTGGCTGCCGCCGTTCTACGCCTCGCCGCTGCGGGACGGCGGCTACGACATCAGCGACTACCAGGCCGTGCTGCCCGAGTACGGGACGCTTCCGGACTTCAGCGAGTTCGTCAATCAGGCCCACGCCCGCGGGCTGCGGGTGATCACCGACCTGGCGGTCAACCACACCTCCGACGCCCATCCGTGGTTCCAGGCCAGCCGAGCCGATCCCGAGGGGCCCTACGGCGACTTCTACGTCTGGAGCGACTACCGACCAGAAGTACGCCGACGCCCGGATCATCTTCGTCGACACCGAGACCAGCAACTGGACGTTCGACCCGGTGCGCCGCCAGTACTTCTGGCACCGCTTCTTCAGCCACCAGCCCGACCTCAACTTCGAGAACGAGACAGGTGCAGCAGGCGCTCATCGACGTCATCCGATTCTGGATGGACCTGGGCATCGACGGCGTGCGGCTGGACGCCATCCCCTATCTGTTCGAGAAGGACGGCACCAACTGCGAGAACCTGCCCGAGACCCACGACTTCGTCCGCCGCCTGCGCCGCGTGGTCGACGACCACTACCCGGGGCGGATCCTGCTCGCCGAGGCCAACCAGTGGCCCAAGGACGTGGTCGTCCTACTTCGGCAGCGAGACCGAGCCCGAGTGCCACATGGCCTTCCATTTCCCCGTGATGCCGCGGATCTACTACGCCATGCGCGAGGAACGGGCCGCACCGATCATCGACATCCTCAGCGACACTCCGGAGATCCCGGCGGGGGCGCAGTGGGGCACGTTCCTGCGTAACCACGACGAGCTGACGCTCGAGATGGTCTCCACCGAGGAACGCGCCGCGATGTACGGCTGGTACGCGCCGGATTCGCGGATGCGGGCGAACATCGGCATCCGGCGCCGGCTGTCCTCGCTGCTCGACAACAGCCGCGACGAGATCGAGCTGATCAACGCGCTGCTGCTGTCCCTGCCCGGCAGCCCCTACCTCTACTACGGCGACGAGATCGGCATGGGCGACAACATCTGGCTGTCCGACCGGGACGCCGTGCGCACCCCGATGCAGTGGACGCCGGACCGCAACGCCGGCTTCTCCACCGCCGACCCCGGCAAGCTGTACCTGCCGGTGATCCAGTCGCTGGTGTACCACTACAACTCCGTCAACGTGGAGGCCCAGATGGCCTCCTCGTCCTCGCTGCTGCACTGGATGCGGGCGATGCTCGACGTCCGCCGGCGCCACCCGGTCTTCGGACTCGGGTCCTTCGCCGCGCTCGAGGCCGACAACCCGCATCTGCTGGCCTTCGTGAGAACGCTGGACGACTCGATCCCGGGCGAGGAGCCCGAGACCGTGCTCGCCGTGTTCAACCTCTCGCACGCGCCCCAGGCCGGGACGGTCGTGCTCCCCGACCACGCGGGGGCCTCGCTGGTCGATCTGTTCGGGGGCACGGGTTTTGCCGACCTCACCGCCGCCGGCGAGATGCCGGTGACGCTGGCCGCCCGCGGGTTCTTCTGGCTCAGGGTCACCGGACAGGCAGCCGCCGCGACGTGATGCCCCCTGAGCCCGATGCCGTGTCCGGCCTCCTGACGCCGTGGCTGCCCCGGCAGCGCTGGTTCGCCGGCAAGGGGGCGGCGCCCGGCGTCGCCGAGGTGATCGCCACCGCCGACCTCGATCCCGGCCCGTACCAGGACGTCGTGGTGCGGGTCCACCTGGTCCGGGCGGCCGGGGCCGTCTACCAGGTGCCGTTGACGTACCGCCGCGAGCGCCTCGCCGAACCGCCCGCTGCGGTGATCGGGGAGCTCGACGGCTGGTGGGTGCACGACGGTCCGCATGACCCGGCGTACGTCCGCGCGCTGCTGACGCTGATCCGCGACACCGGCTCGGTGATCGGGCAGCGCCTCGCCCTCGACGGGCGACGGCAGCGCGACGGCGGTCCGATCGACGCCGACGCGCCGTCCTCGGTGCTGTCCGGCGAGCAGTCGAACACCTCGATCATCGTCGGTGCGCCCTCGCCGTCCGCGATCATCGTCAAGGTCTTCAGGGTGCTCGCCCACGGGGACAATCCCGACGTGATCGTGCAGTCGGCGCTCGCCGGGGCCGGCGTCACCCAGGTGCCCCGGCCCGCCGGATGGCTGGAGGGCTCCTGGCCCGATCCGACCGTTCCCGGCGGACTGGCCCGAGGGCATCTGGCCTTCGCCGGCGAGTTCCTGTCCGGGAGCGAGGACGCCTGGCGGGTCGCGACCCGAGCCGTGACCTCCGACACCCCGTTCACCAGGCAGGCACGCGAGCTCGGGGAGGTGACCGCGCAGGTGCACGCCGCCCTGGCGCGGGCGCTGCCGGTGCGCCCGGCCACCGGCGAGGTCCTGAACGAGGTGGCCGACGGACTGCTGCGCCGGCTCGAGGTGGCGATCGCGCAGGTCCCACAGCTCGCCGAGGTCGGACCGGCCGCGCGCGAGGTGATGAACGGCGTGCGCCGGCTGTCCGGGGTCGGCGATCTGCAGCAGGTGCACGGCGACTACCACCTGGGCCAGGTGCTGCACTCGACCGAGCGCGGCTGGGTCCTGCTGGACTTCGAGGGCGAACCCCTACGTCCGCTCGCGGAGCGACTGCTGCCCGATCTGGCCGCTCGCGACGTCGCGGGCATGCTGCGGTCCTTCGACTACGCGGCGGGCTTCGCCTCGGTGGGCCGGCCGATCGACGACCCGCTGGTCGCCGGCGGCAGAATGTGGGCCGAGGCAGCCCGCTCGGCGTTCCTGGACGGCTACGCGGCCTTGGGCGACGATCGCCTGACCGCCCTCGAGGACGGCCGGACGCTGCTGCGGGCGCTCGAACTCGACAAGGCGCTCTACGAGGTCGTGTACGAGGCGGCCAACCGCCCCGAGTGGGTGGGCATCCCGCTGGCCGCCGTCCATCGGCTCCTCGACCACTGACGCGCCGCCGTCGGGCGCGGCGGCACGACACACCCGCTCAAATCCGCTACTCAATGTAGTTCTCTTGTCACAATCAGTCGCACTCACTAACCTTGGTGTGCGCAGGACAAGGGTAAAGCCCTTGTACTGCAACACTTTTGCGCTCCATGCGAACAACCCCGCCCCCACGGAGGTTCGGATGCCGCCCACGCATGCGCCGGTCGCCGTGACCCCCGAGGTCACCGCTGGGCCGAACGTGCTGATCATCGGCCCGGACCACCCCGACCTGCTGGGCCACGCCGCCAAGACCCTCGACATCGCCCGGCACCTGGCGATCACCTCGGCCGAGGTCACCCTGCTGACCGGTGCGAGCCGACCGGAGGGCGACCCGGGGGCCGCGACCGTCGTCCGTCTTCAACAGGGTGATCATCGCAGCCTGGCCTCGATGACCATGCCCGCGCGCGCCGCACGTCACGCATCCCGGCTGGCGGCGGCCGCCTGCGCCGCCACCCGGAACCGCCCGGATCTGATCATCGCCACCTGCCCCCCGCTGGCCGCCGTCCTGGCCGCCGCTCGCCTGGCCCGGCGCCACGAGGCGCCCCTGCTGGTCCTCGTGCACGATCTGATCGGGACGGCTCCCGGGTCCGCGCCGTTGAGCGGGGCGCTGGAGCGCCGAGCCTTCGCCGCGGCCGACCTGGTGGCGGTGGGGAGCGCGACCTTGGTGGCCCCGCTGATCGAGTACGGCGTGGCCCCGGAGCGGATCACCACTCTGCCCGGGTGGTCCGACGACGGCGAGACGCCGACCCGGCGGGCGTCCCGGATGCTGCTCGGCTGGCCCGCGCGAGGCGTGCAGGTGGTGGCCACGGACGTCGGCCACGGTCAGGACCTGACCACGGTCGTCGAGGCCGCCCGGCTGCTCGCCGGCCGTGACGGCCTCCGGTTCACCGTGATCGGGGAGTCCGCACAACGGTGCGGTCTCGGCCGCCAGATCGGCCAGCTCGGAGGACTCACCCGCCGCACCCGCCGTGCCGCCACCCCAGCGGTGCAGCGGGTCGAGGACCTCAGCCCGGCCCACCTGCGCGCCGCCTCGTCCGCCGCCGACCTGTTCGTCCTCGCACCCTCGCCGAAGCAGGCCACCGCCCGGGGGGTGCCGCAGGCCCTGCTCACCCGCTATCTGTCCGCAGGCCGGCCGGTGGTGCTCTGTGCCGACCAGGATTCCGAGTGCGCCGCAATGGCCCGCGACACAGCGGGAGCGGTCACCGTGATCCCCCCCGGCGATCCGGCGGCCCTCGCGGAGACGCTCGTGGGCCTGGCCTCGAACGAGGCGCTCCGGCGCCTGATGGCCGAGCGGGCCAAGACCTTCAGCCGCTCCACCCTGGACCCCGCCGCCGCAATGGTCGCCTTGGACGGGATTGTCTCCTCGACGCTGGCCGGCCCCGGCCCGAAAAGTGTCATGAACCTGTCGTAACTCAGCGCGTTCTTCTTGATTCACTGAGTAATCGCTCATACCGTCGAGCCCAGTCATCATTTATGACACAGTGTTTACTATTCACAACTCTTCGTGCTCGGTCTGGACTGGTCAGCCGCTGGCACGAAGGGTCGGGCGATCAGGAGTTGTCGGGTGCGCATACTCCACGTGGTCCCACTCACCGAGGACCAGTTGGACGGCGACGGCAGAGCTGCCGTGGCCCTGAACCACTGTCTGGAGCTGCGTCGGCGCGGCCACGAGGCGCAACTGCTCGCCTGGTGCCCGGAGGGGGACACGCCGTCGCCGCATGACCTCGACGGCCTGCCCGTCCACCTGATCGGCCGCCCCGGACCCTGGCGGCGATGGTTGGCGCGGCACCTGACCACGTTCGATCTGGTGCATGTGCACCTCGACCGCGACCGGGCGCTGCTGCGGGCGGCGATCGCGGCTCAACGCACCGGAGTCCCCTACGTCGTCCAGACCCACGGCGGACTCACCGACGGGGTCGGGCGGGAGCGCGAACTGGCCGCGGTGCGGCAGGCCTCGCTGTGCCTGGCCCAGGACGGCGATGAGCGCGACACCCTGACCCGTCTCGCCCATCGCGCGGACGGTTCGGGTGCCCCGCCGATCCGGCTGCTGGGCACCGGGGTGCCGACGAGCGATATCCAGGCCGCGCACCGCGATCCGCTGGACCTCGACGGGATCGTCCGGGTCCGGGACGGCGACCCGGTCCTGGACGTGTTGTGCGTCGGCGGCGCCGGGAGCGTGGACATCCCGCTGCTCACCGAGACCGCCCGGCTGGCGCTGGGCCGCGGGCTGAACGCACGCTTCACCCTGGCCGGACCGATCGGCCGGACCGATCCGGCCTGGGAGCGGTTCGTCGCCGGTCACCCGGAACTGGCGGGCCGGGTCGGCGAGGAGAGCACCGCGGGGCACGGTGGCCTCCGCCGTCGCCTCGCCGAGGCCGATCTGGTGGTGTCTCTCACCCGGCCGGACGCCCGTTCGATGACCCTGGTCGAGGCCCTCGCGGCGGGATCGGCGACGGTCTGCACCGCGGATCAGCCGCACGCGGCCATGCTGCGCTCACGCCACGCCGCCCGGGTGACCACCCGGGACGCCGAGTCGCTGGCGGACGCCGTGTGCCAACTCGCGCTGGATCCGCGCCAGCGCGCCGATCTGGCCCATCACGGCCGGGTGGTGGCCGCGCTCCTGTTCGACATCGGGCGGGTGGTCGACGACCTCGAGGACGGGTACGCCCAGGCGCTGCTGAGCCGCTACCCCCTCAACGACGCGGACGACGACCTGGCCCGTCAACTGGCCGCCCGCGCCTGGCGCGAGCACACCGCACGCGAACGCCGGGACGGCGCGGTCATCGACCTCGACGCCGCTCCGGCGGCCGAGACGCCGTCCGGCGAGCCGGCACCGGATCGACAATGGGAGGACACCGTGCTCTGGGTCAGTACCGAGGTGAACTCGGCCAGACTTGCGTTGTGGCGACGGACCGCTCTGCGGACCGACCTGACGGTGGCACTGCTGGCACCGAGTCCGAGCAATCTGACCCTGAGCCTGCTCAGTTCCAGCGAACCCTTCCACCTCGTCCAGCTCGATCCCGGCGGGCGTGAGAACCGTTGGGGTGCAAATCGTTCCATCCCGCTCAAGACCTTGCGGACGCTGATTCGCTACCGCCCGGACGCGATCGTGCTGGACGGCGAGCCGGGCCGGGCGTTCACGGCGGCGGCCCGCTGGGCCGCCCGCGAGGGCATCCCGCTGGTGGTCCACTACCCGGCGGGACGGGACGGCGGTCCGGCAGGGGGCTCGGTCGGGGGCTCGGTCGGCCGGCGGCGCCGGGGGGCCTGGCGGCGGCTGATCCGTCGCTCGGACGCCGTCCTGGCCGCCGGGTCACCGGCGGCCCGCGAGGTGATGACCTGGGGCGTGGCGGCAGACCGGATCACGGTGGTGCCCGGACCTGCGGAATCCTCGCTGCCCGAGCGGGAGCAGGATGCGCAGACGGTCGACGTGCGCCTGGGCCACCGATTCCTCTACATGCGCCCCCTCCTGGCCGGCAACAACCCGGAGGGCCTGCTCAGGGCGTTCCGACTGGCCCGCGGCATGGACGATGTGCTGATGATCGCGGGCAACGGCCCGATGTACCCGCACCTGGTGGACCTGGCCGATCGGATGGGCCTGCGCGAGCACGTGGTGTTCACCGAGGCCCCGGTCGACGAGGTCGAGCGGGGTCGGTTGCTGGCCTCCGTCCACACGGTGATCCTGCCCAGCCTGGATTTGCCGTGGACGACCGAGGCCACCGAGGCGCTGGCGGCCGGTCGTCACGTGGTGGCCAGTCGCGACCCGGCGGCGCCGTCCGGCATGACCGCGCGGGCGGGTCTGTTCCTGGTGGAACCGACTGCGGCACAGCTGTCCCGGGCGATGATGCGCAGCCGCCAGCGCTGGAGCCTGGTGCACGAGGCCGGGATGGATCCGGCGTTGGTCGACCGGGGCATGGCCGCCGTCGACCACTCCGCTCACACCATCGCGACGGTGTGAGCCGCCGCTGATCTGCGGAGGGCCCTATTCGGCCGAGGTGGGGGTGTCGTCGGTCTGATCGACCGTACGATCGGGCGCCGTGCTGGCGGGCACCGTGGGGGCCTGCGAGGACGGGCTCGGCGAGGGGTCGTCACTGGACGAACGGCTGTCCGGCTCCGGGCTCGTCGTGGACGACGAGGAACTGGACGACGCACCCGCCGAGGACGCCGGGGTACCCGTGGTGGTGGTGGTGGTCGTGGTCGACGTCGTGGTGGTGGACGTCGTGGGCGCCACTGCGGAGGCGGGTTCAGGTGCGGCGGGTTCGGACCAGGTGGTGGTCGGCTCGCTCTCGCGCGACGGCGGCGACGATGACGACGAGCTGCTATTGGACTGTGTGGATGCCGCCTCAAGCGCGCTCGGTCGAGCGGCGGCCGCCGCGAACGTGGAGGTGGCCGGCCCGGCCCCCGCCGTCGCCCAGTCAGAGGTCCCGGTCACCGAGGCCTGGCTGTCACCGCCGGCCTCGGACCGCGGCGTGTAGACGACCGGGGCGGCAGCCTGCGGACCGGCGTGCTCGCCGAGCGCCGGGCTGTCGGACTCGTCCTGGAGTACGGCGACGCCGAGTTCGGGCTGGCTCGCCGTGTCGTCCAGGGGCAGCGCCGCGGCCTGACCCCGGGCCGGGCTCTGCAAGCCCGCGAACGCCGCGGCGGCCTGCTGTGGCTCGGCGGCAGGCCCCGAGACCAGAAGGCCGGTCAGGGCCCACACGCCCACGGCCACGGCCGGGGTCGCCAGGGCGGCACCGATCGCCAGGTTCCGCCGGTGCATCTCCTGGCGCTGGCGCATCCGAACCCGAGTCCGGGCCCCTGCCCCCACGTGCAGGCTCATCGGTCTCCTCGCGACGTCCATCACCGTGCGAAACGGAGCAAAGTGATCGCTCCGCGGCGAACGCTACGGCAGGCTTGAGGGCACGACAACGTGGCCGGGCCACTCTTAGTAGTGACATAACAGTCAATTTGTCATCGCACGCCACTCAGGCGAGGTCGCTGACCACCGAATCGGGCACCTCGATGCACCCTGCCGTCCGTCCGAGGCGGCGCAACGCCGTGCGATCACCCGGTGCGTAGCCATCCGGAGCGCTGGGCAGCAGGTCGGGGTTGGCCAGCTGGCGGGGGTCGTTGACGTGGTCGACGCCGACCGTGTGGGCCAGTTCGTGCAGGAACACATTGCCCTGGGTGCGCCCCGGCCCGAAGCCCGGCCGGAGCCGCATCAGCGAGTCGCCGTCCACGACCACCCAGGCCCGGGCGATGGCGGCCGAGCTGGTCCCGCGCTCGCCGACCCCTGCGGACCACTCCCAGTAGCGGTAGCCGCCGTAGCCGAGCATCCCTGAGCCGATCTTGAAATCGGTCTTCTCGGGCGAGGTCACCGCGATGACCAGTTCGGCCTTCTGGGCCGAGATGTTCTCGGTGCGCGGAACGGCCGGGGTCTCGGGCACGTAGCGATAGCGCAGTCCGGTGGCGTCCGCGAGCCGTCGCACCGCGGCGCGGATCTGGTCGCGGACGGCGTCGCGCCGTGCTGCCGGGACCGCGGAGACGTTGATTCCATAGGTGATCTGCTGGCAGGGGTTCCATCGCAGGAAGGTGCTGCGCCCGTCCGTCATGACCAGTCTGGCCAGGGAGTATGAGTCCTCGCTTCGGACCACGCTCACGGGGCCGGCCTCGGGCACGGGCCGTGCCGGGACGACGGAGGCCGCTGCCGGGGGTGCCGCGGGTGCCGCTGCCGGGGGTGCCGCGGCCGCTGCTGGGGGTGCCATGGCGGTCGATGCCACGATCGCGCACAGCGCCGTGGCGAGGGCCGCAAGCAGCAGCCTGCGGGCCGCCGCGGACCGTCGCGCGATCGATGGCATCCGCACATCCTAGGGGCAGGCGACACTGTCCCGGGCCACGTCGTCGAGACTGGCGGGATCACGGCGCGCGGACGTTGAGGCCGGGCGAGATCACCAATCGCGATCACCCTGCGAGAGATGTGAGCCCCCCGGAGATCACGATGCGCGACCCGTGCACCGCCGCGAGATCACGATGCGCGACCCGTGCACCGCCGCAAGATCACGATGCGCACAGCACCCGCACCCACCTCACACATCTCGCCCATCGTGATCTTCACCGTGATCACCAATCGCGATCACCCCGCGAGAGATGCGAGCCCCGCGAGATCACGATGCGAGACCCGTGCACCGCCGCGAGATCACGATGCGAGACCCGTGCGCCGCCGCAAGATCACGACGCGCACACCGCCCGCACCCACCTCCACATCTCGCCCATCGTGATCTTCACCGTGATCACCAAGCGCGATCACCCCGCGAGAGACGCGAGGCCCCCCAGAGATCACGATGCGCGACCCGTGCACCGCCGCAAGATCACGATGCGCACAGCACCCGCACCCACCCCCACCTCTCACCCATCGTGATCTTCACCGCGATCACCAACCGCGATCACCCCGCGAGAGATGCGAGCCCCCGCGAGATCACGACGCGCGACCCGTGCACCGCCGCAAGATCACGACGCGCACACCGCCCGCACCCACCTCCACATCTCGCGCATCGTGATCTTCACCGTGATCATGGCGCGAGCATCGTGTAGGCGCCGCACGCAGCGGAAGCGCGAGCGCGGATGCCGCCGCCGGCTGCCGGCGCAGGCTCAGGCCTCACGCGCAGCGGCCGCCGCCAGCCCGTCGAGCAGCAGGTCGAGACCGAACTCATAGGAGTCGCCGAAGTCGTAGCCCGGGACGAGCACGTGCTCGCGGGTGAACGCCGTGAGGTTGGGATACTCCTTCTCCGGAAGTGCTGCGATCAGAGCGTCGGCCAGGTCGGCGATCTCCTCCCGGCCGTTGAAGGGCAACGCGGCCTCCTGCATGGCGAAGCCGTAGACGAAGCTGTCGATGATCGCGTAGGCGTGCGCGACCAGGTACGAGGGCAGGCCGGCTCCCCGCAGGCATCCCAGCACCGCCTCGTGGTGGTGCAGGGTGGCCGGACCGGGATTGGTGCGACTCTCCATGAACGGCGGCGCCCACGGATGGCGATGAAACACCTCGCGTGCCGACAGGCAGCGATGCCGGACCGCCGCCGTCCACTCGAGATCGCTGGGAGGCAGGGCGATCTCGGCGAAGACCAGATCGACGACGCCGTCGAGGATCGCCTCCTTGTTGGGCACGTGGTGGTACAGCGTCATCGGCTTGACGCCCAGTTCGGCCGCCAGTCGTCGGATGGTGAACTGCTCGATCCCGATCCGGTCCGCCAGCGCCAGAGCCGTCTGCAAGACCCGCTCGCGGGTCAGCGGAGCACGGTCGCGCACTGTGCC
The DNA here is from genome assembly GCA_963750395.1 of uncultured Actinomycetota bacterium. GTDB lineage: Bacteria > Actinomycetota > Actinomycetes > Actinomycetales > Kineosporiaceae > JADJPO01. The sequence continues at coordinate 209,491 of CAVVQM010000016.1, forward strand.
CCCCGCTGACGTGCCGCCAGCTGATATGCCGTCAGCTGAAGTGCCGTCAGCCACCGTCACGTCGTCCGCCGTGGCGCTTCCCACCGCTGTGTCGTCCATCGCCACACCCTCGTCCACATGCCCTCGTCGACCGGTCATTGCATTTCGTACTTAGTAAGGCTACCGTGGATCTCGCCCGTACTAAGTACGACACACGAGGAGATCACCGTGTCCACCACCCGGACCCCCACCCACCAGCCGACCGCGACACCCCCGCAGATGATGCGAGCGAACATCCGAGAGCGCTACGGCCCGGTCGGCACCGTCTCCGTCCGCGACGACGTCCCGGTGCCCCGCCCCGGGCCGAACGAGGTGCTGATCGAGGTCCACGCGGCGGGCGTCGACCGCGGCGTCGTGCACCTGGTCACCGGATTGCCCTATGTGGTTCGCCTGGCCGGGTATGGGGTGCGCCGACCCAAGCAGCCGGTGCCGGGAACCGACGTCGCCGGGCGCGTGGTGGCCGTCGGCGACCAGGTCGAGCAGACCCTGCTCGGCGCCGAGGTGTTCGGGTTCGGCTCCGGCACGTTCGCCGAGTACGCCGTCGCGAGGGCGGACCGGATCGTGCGCAAGCCCGGGGGGTTGTCCTTCGCCGAGGCCGCCGTGATCCCGGTCTCCGGAATCACCGCTCAGCAGGCGCTGCACGCGGCCGGCAAGGTGAGGCCCGGGCAGCGGGTCCTGGTGCTGGGCGCCTCAGGAGGGGTGGGCGGATTCGCCGTCCAGCTGGCGGTCGCGGCCGGTGCCGAGGTGACCGGGGTCGCCTCGGGCGCCAAGGCCGAGCTGGTCCGCACCCTCGGTGCCCGCCGCGTGATCGACTACCGGACGACGGATGTCACCGCCGAAGCGCATGTCTACGACCTGATCATCGACACCGGCGGGCGCACGCCGGTCCGCAGGTTGCGCCGAATCCTCGCCCCCAGAGGAACTCTCGTGCTGGTCGGCGGCGAGAACGGCGGCCGCTGGACCGGGGGCTTCGGGCGGCACGTCCGGGCGGCGGCGCTGTCCGCGATGCCGTGGGTCAGGCAACGACTGGTGATGCTCATGTCCAGCGAGAACGGTGCAGAGCTCGACAGACTGCGGACGACGATCCAGGACGTCGACCTGCGCCCGGCCGTCGGACGGCGCTACCGGCTCGAGGAGGCGACCCAGGCCCTCACCGATCTGGACGCCGGCCACGCGAGCGGCAAGAGCGTGATCGAGGTGCGGCCATGAACACCGAAACGATGCTCTCCTACTCCACCGGGACGACGCCCGACCCGCACCGGAGCGAACTCGGCCCGCGCACCGCACCCCTGATCGCCGGCCTGAGCTACCTGGCCATCTTCGCGCTGGCCGTGTTCGCCAACTTCGCGGTGCTCATGCGGGTGAAGGTACCGGGCGATGCGACGGCGACCACCGCGAACCTTGCGGCGTCACCGGGAATGGTGCGCCTGGCCGTCGCCGCGTTCCTGATCGTGTTCCTGCTGGACGTGGCGGTGTCCTGGGCGCTCTATGTGATCCTGCGCCCGGCGGGGGTGCGGACCTCGTTGCTGGCCGCCTGGTTCCGGCTCACGTACACGGTCTTCCTCGGTGTCGGACTCACGTTCCTGCATCTGAGCGTGGGGCTGGCCGAAAGCGGACGATCGGAGGCCACCCTGCTCGCGCTGGACGCCTTCGACATCACCTGGCTGATCGGGTTGAGCGCGTTCGGCGTGCACCTGGTACTCGTCGGCGGGCTGCTGGTCACCTCGCGGATGGCCCCCCGCGCGCTCGGCGCAGTGCTCGTGGTTGCCGGCCTGGCCTACGTCGTGGACACCTTCGCCCACGTGCTCCTCGCGGACTACGCCGCGGTCGCAGACGCTTTCCTGGTGATGGTCGCGGTGCCGTCCGTCCTCGGAGAGCTCGGCCTCACGGTGTGGCTTCTGAGCCGGGCCCGCCGGCCCCGACGGGTTCCGTCGGCCGCACTCTCTTGATGGTCATGGTGACATTGATCGACGACGATCCGCCGATATCGGCAAGGACGGCCAATCCGACACCGGACTTCGCTGAGGCTGTAAGCCCGAACTCCACCGTCACGGTGTCGACCTCGAACGATCTGCGATCCGGGGGCACAGGCGTGTCGAGGTCGATGCGAGAAGCCGACTCCTCCGCCGACAGCCGATCATGGATCTGGCGAGCCATCGTCGATATCTGATCGGCGATCCCCCCCGCCAGAGCCAGTACCGCCTCTCCACCCGGCAGCTGGATGGGCGACGAAGCGCCCCTGTTTCGTGGCTTCCCAACGGGCTTCAGGCCGCCTGACCTCCGATCGGGTAGATCGTCGATCACGGGATCGTCGCCCGACGCGAGCAGCGAGTGGTCGGAAATGGACACACCGATCTGATAATCCATTGCACCCCCACGGGCCGTGCAGCTCATCGAGTCGATCCTCACCAAACCGCTCGCATCATGGCAGATCTTGCCTAGGGTGGCACATAGCTCCTGGCGATAAGCCGTAAGTGACGACAAGTGCTCCATTCGGGGGGAACGAGAGCCACCGGCGTTCTCATCTGCCCAGCCTCAAGAGCGGAACGGTCGACTCGAATGACAGCGGAATGGCGGGCCTCCGTCGCCAAGGTCTCCACGCCGTCCGTGACCGGAACAGCCTTCGTCGTCGGAGCACGACGCCTGGTCACCTGCCGACACAACCTGCACGACATGGCTCCCGACGGTGTCAGGGTGCACTTCCCGCTCCACGGCGAAAAGCTGATGGCCAGACCCATCGAGCGCTACTGCGATGGCACGCTCGACATCGCCGTACTCGAGGCATCGGCCGATCTCCCGGCGGAGGCGCGGCCGCTGCGATGGTCACGTCACCACCGCGGAGCGCGCTTCACGACCCTCGGTTTCAGCCAATCGGCCATCGAGGGTCTGCTCGCCACCGGCTCGGTCATCGACACGATTCTCGCCCGCGACGGTGTGCGCCTCCTGCAATTGGGCGACTCGAACACGGTGACCAGTGGCTTCAGTGGTGCACCTGTCGTCGAGGACGACACGGGTCTCGTCGTCGGCATGATCAGCCTGATCACCAACGTGGACGACGACGGGCGTGGCCTGTTCACGACGGTCGCCCTGCCCACCGAGGAAGCCGAGTCGGTCTACCCCGATCTGCTCAGCAGACCGCTGAATCCGTACAAGGGACTGGGTACCTTCCAGGAGTCCGATGCCGAGTTGTTTCACGGCCGTGATCGCGCCCTGGCCCAACTGCTGGACGCATTCCGCGGTAATCCGGCCGCCATCACCCTGCTCGGCCCATCGGGATGCGGCAAGTCCTCACTCGTGCGCGCCGGCCTCGTTCCCGCGTTGGCCCGCGGGTTTCGAGGTCATCGACCCCAACAGACCGTCGTTTGGCTTCCTCAGGACCTCCTCGCCCGCTATCGACGCAGCGGGGAGCCGTCACCCGGAGCTCTGGAGCACCTGGTCCGAGAACATCTGTGGAGATTCCCGGCACTCGACCGGCTGGTGGTCGCGGTCGACCAGTTCGAGGAGCTCCTGCGCCCGGGCGATCCGATCGCTCTTCACGTCCTTGCGGAGTTGGAGCGCATCGCGGGCATGGACGGACGCGTGACGCTCCTGTCCATCGCCCGCGACGACTTCTATTCGCAGATCGCATCCACGGCGCCGCGTCTCGTCGATGGTGCGACAGGCCTTGCCGTGAATCTGAGCTCGCGGTTGAGCGAGAGCGAGGTCCGCAGCATCATCCAGGCCCCCGCCGATCGCGTAGGACTTGCCATCGAGCCGGGCATCGCCCACCGAATCGCCGCGGAGTTCCTGGAACCCGGCAGGCAGGACATGCCGGCGTCGAGCCTGCCACTCCTCGAGGTGGCACTGACCGAGATCCACGGTCGGTCGGATGGATACACACTGCGCACCGGTGACCTACAGGGGATCGCCGACGTCACTTCAGCCTTGACGCACTGGTGTGAGCGCGCTCTTGCATCCTTGGGCGACTCGGACCAGCTCGTCGCCCGCTGGTGCTTCATCTCTCTGGTCAATCCAGGACGAGAACACGATGCCGTTCCCGCATCCCGCCGTCGGCGGACCATGTCCCAGTTGGCGGACGACGTGAGCCTGATGAGCGACCAACTCGTGTCTCTTCGTCGGGTGGAGGCCATCGCGTCCACGCTGGCACAGCATCGGATCCTGACGCTGTCGAGCACGAAGGACCAGGAACAGCAGAGCTGCGGGGGCGGCCGGACGACACACTGGTGCATCTGGCGCATGACTCCTTGATCTGGCGTTGGCCGCGACTGAGTCATTGGCTGCAGGAGAATGAACTCGACATCCGCTGGCTTCGCGAGCTCGAGGCCGATGCCTCGCGCTGGCGCGCCAGCGGCAGTTCGGCTCAGCTCATGGACGACGCGAACCTCGCCGAAGCCCAGCGTCGAACCTCAGGACGGGCCGCCTCCCCCGAGATCACCGCCTACATCGACGCCAGTGCCAACGCCCTGCGACGCCGCAGCAGTATGCGCAGGGCATATGCGACGGCGGTGACCGGGCTGCTGGTCATCTCACTGATGAGTCTCGGAGTGATCATCGTTCAGCGCAGGTCCGCGATCGATCAGGCCGAAGTGGCGAACTCCGAACGTCTGGCGGCCGAAGCGTTGCACGTCCAAGCGGACCAGCCGGATCTCTCGGCACTGTTGGCGGCACACAGCTGGCTCACACGGCAGACCGACCAAGCGCGAACAGCCGCCATCAACGTGCTCCAGCAGCCGATATTCCCAGGCCGTTCCCTTTCGAGCGATCGGGGCCCGGTCTCGCACCTCTCCGTCAGTGCCGACGGTCGGCTGCAGGCCTTCTCGACGGGACGGGGCCAGGTCCTCCTGCGGGACCACTCCACGCCGGACAGGCCGGTTCGTCAGCTCGCCGGTGAGGTCTCGGCGGGATCACCGGTGGCGGTCAGCCCGGACGGTTCGCTCGTCATCGCCGTGGATCGGGATTCGTCGATGGTCATATGGGACCTGGCCGATGGCACCCAGCAGAGGAAGGTCCGGCTCCCCATCAGCGGCTTCGCCGTCGCAGCCGCCTTCCGCCCCGGCAGCCTCGAGGTCGTGGTCATCGGAGGAGATTCTCGCGTGATCCGCCTCGACCTGGCGTCCCCTGATCCGAGCCCAAATCTCATGCTGACCCTGGATCGACCCGTGACCGCACACGGCGGTCTGGCTTTCAGCCCAGATGGACGCATGCTCGCCATCGTCGAAGGTCGCCAGATTCGCATGTGGAACCTGGTCGCGTCACTCCCCCTCACCCAGCGCCCAAGCATTCCGTCCGGCCAACTCAATGGGATCGCCTTCAGCCCGGATGGCACGCTGATAGCGGCTGGCGCCGCCGACCGAGCTGTTCGTCTGTGGAAGATCGGCGCCGGACCGGATCCGATCGCATCCCGAGCGGGCCATGACAACGTCGTATCGGACGTCGCGTTCAGTCCAGGGGGAACGCAGCTGGCCTCGGCGGGGACCGACCATTCGATACGACTGTGGTCGATCGACAGCGCAGCGCGTCTGACACCGATCGCTCGCCTCACCGCGCATGCCGGCCCCGTCAATGCCCTGTCCTTCGCGGGCGACTCAGAGTTGGTCTCCGCCTCCGAAGACGGAACCATCAGGATCTGGCAGACGCAGCAGGAGAATGGCGCCTTGCCGACGACTGCGTCGGTCCGGGCAGTGTCTTTCAGCCCCGAGGACAGGCTTCTTGCCGCGGGGGACGAAGACGGGTGGCTGTCGATCTGGAACGTCGCCGATCGCCAGCTGCAGGTGCGGATCCCTACTCGACGAAGCGCAGATCCGGCCATCACCCAGGTCGAGTTCATGCCGGACGGCAAGACCGTGGCTACCGCGGGCGCCGACGGCACTCTCTCAGTGTGGGACATCCAGAGGGAGGAGATGGTCATGTCCGTCGACGTGGGGGACGCCTACGTGGCCGGCATGGACCTGAGCCCCGACGGGTCCATGTTCGTCACGGGCAACGGGGCCGGACTCGTCCAGCTCTGGGACAGCCGGACGGGGCGCGAGATCGGCGGGTCGATTACGGCCCACCAAGGTCGCGTCGACAACGTCGCCTTCAGTCCTGACCAATCATTGATCGCGAGCACGGGCAACGATGACTCCGTCGTCCGGCTCTGGCGGACCACGACCCATCAACAGGCTGGTCACGACATGCTCCTCGAGAATGGCGCGGCGGCGTGGGGGGTCGTATTCAGCCCCGACGCACGGATCCTCGCGACAACGGGCGCGGACTTCTCCCTGCGGCTCTGGGGCGTGGCCGACCAGAGGCTCATCCGGGAGCCGGAGCGCGGCCACCAGGGCGCCACGGACGGCTTGGCGTTCAGCCCCGACGGCACCCTGATCGCCACGGCATCCGCCGACCGCACCATCAGGCTCTGGCACCCAGACGAGCCTGGGCAGATAGGCGGCCCCCTTCTCGGACACGATTCCTGGGTCGATGCGCTTACCTTCAGCCACGATGGCCGGATGTTGGCCAGTTCCAGCGTCGAGGCAGCCGAGAAGTCCATCCGTTTGTGGGATCTCGACCCCACCGAGTGGGCCACGAAGCTCTGCCTACGCGCTGGACGAAACCTCTCGCTGAGCGAGTGGGAGCGATACCAAGACGGGCCGTATCGGCGAACCTGCCCAGATCTCCCCTCTGGGCCAGATGCCCCGACCGAGGCCCCGGCGATTCACCCCTGAATGTCCGACAATCCCCCGAATCTCACGCATTGCAGTCAGATGATTACCTAGCGCTATAGTCGTCCCCGCCGACGGCTCGACGGTGAGACGTCGGCTTCCGAACGGGTGTGGGCGGGGAGCCCGGTGGGGCAACGACTTTGGGGGCGCAGTGAGCACGGAACCGACGTTTCGTCAGACACGGGTCGAAGGAGCGGAGACGACGACGGTCGTCGACCTGCGGGACGAGACCGACATCGCGTCGCTGAGCGGCAAGCACGTGCTGGTCGTCGGCATCAACTACGCACCCGAGCCCACCGGCATCGCTCCCTACACGACGGGCATCGCCGAGCACCTGGCCGGCAGCGCCGCCTCGGTGACAGTGCTCGCCGGAATGCCGCACTACCCCTCCTGGACGGTGCCGTCGAGCCACCGCGGCCGACGCCGCGTCGTCGAGCCCGGCGCGCCCGACCGGCCACGCGTCGTCCGGCTGGCGCACTTCGTCCCGAAGCGCCAGAGCGCCCTGCGCCGGGCGTTGTACGAACTCACCTTCATGCTGCACGTGCTCGTCGCGGGTCGGCGGCTGCCACAGCGCCCTGACCTCGTGGTGGCGGTGACGCCGGCGCTCGGCGGGGCGGTCGCGGCGGCTCGGCTGGCACGTCGGTTCGACGTTCCACTGATCACCGTCGTCCAGGACCTCATGGCCCGTGCCGCCGGTCAGAGCGGGATCAGCGGTGGCGCCTCCGTGAGTTCGATCACCGCCCGCATCGAGCGGCACGCGCTGCGGCGGGCAGATCGGGTCGCAGTGGTGGCCGAGGCCTTCAGGCCGGCGGTGGAGCGCTACGGGGTGGTGCCCGGCCGGATCGACCTGCTGCCCAACTGGTCTCACATTCGCGCGAGCACCTCCGCACGCGACGAGGCCCGGGCGGAACTCGGCTGGTCACCGTCGGCCTTCATCGTTGCCCACACCGGAAACATCGGTCTCAAGCAGGATCTCGGCAACGTCGTCGAGGCAGCGCGCCACCTCGCCCGCGACCACGGATCGCGCCAGACCGAGGTGGTGGTCATCGGGGACGGCAGCCAGCGGGAGGCTATCGCCGAGCAGGCCGCCGACGTTCCCGGGCTGCGCCTGCTGGCACCGTTGGACGACGAGCAGTACAGGCTGGCGCTCGCGGCCGCCGACGTCCTGCTCATCAACGAGCGGGCGAGCGTTGCGGACATGTCTCTACCCAGCAAGCTCACGTCCTACCTGGCGGCGGGTCGTCCGGTACTGGCCGCCGTCGCTCCCGCCGGTGCCACGGCGACCGAATTGCATCGGCTCGCCCGGAGCGGTGACCCGGTGGCCATGGTCGTCCCTGCCGGCGACCCCCGCCGCCTGGCCGAGGCGATCGACGACCTGAGGGCCGACCCCGCGCTCCGGCTGCGGATGAGTCTGGCGGCGCGGAGCATCGCCCGGGATGAGCTCGGCGCCGTCCGGTCGATGCGCCGGCTTGCACAATCTGTCGCCCTTGCTCTACCGCTCAAACCCCGTGAGCTACGGACGTTCCGGCCCGACGGATACGACAAGGAACGTGGCCGGCTGTGGCAGTTGGCCTGGTTCGTGACGATGAACCTGGTCTTCTCCGCCTGGTGGTTCCCCGCCAGATGGCGACCGGCTCTGCTGCGTGCCTTCGGTGCGCGCATCGGACGGCGGGTGCTGATCCGGCACCGGGTTCGGGTCCTGTGGCCGTGGAAGCTTCGGGTCGGCGACGACTGCTGGATCGGCGAGGACGCCTGGCTGCTCAATCTCGAACGAATCACCCTCGAGTCCGACGTGTGCCTGAGCCAGGGCGCCATGCTGTGCACCGGCAGCCACGACCGACGCGACCGAGCCTTCTCCTACGACAACGCCCCGATCCACATCGAGACCGGGGCATGGGTGGCCGCCCGGGCCACGGTGTTGCGCGGCGCGAGAGTCCCTGCGGGAGCGGTGATCGGCGCGGGCGAGACGTTCCGGGCGGTGCGTGCGCGGATCCCGATGCAGGATGGCCCGCACGAGAGCGCTGCGCCCCAGCCCGAGGCCCAGCCGGTCTGAGACCCAGCCGGTCTGAGACCCAGCCGGTCTGAGACCCAGCCGGCCTGAGACCCAGCGGGTTCGAAGGACGGCCGGTCCGAGGTTCAGCTCTGGCTGGGCGTGGGGGCCGGTTCGGTCGGCTCGATGCGCACTGTGGAGGACGTCGCCGTGTCGTTGCTCCGCCCGTTGCCACAGACCTTGGTCGCCGAGTAGCTGATGCCCCCCTGCCCCGGGAAGCTTGACGCGCCGGCCCCGAGCCCGGCGGCCAGCGTAGTGGGTGCGCTCGGGTCGCTCGGCGAACTGTTGACGACCACGGTGCACTCGTAGGGCATCGGGAAGTGGTTGCTGACCGAGGCGGACCAGCGGACGGTGACCTTCAGCCCCGTTGCGGCGATGGACACGGTGCCCGCCTCGGGTGACCCATAGGGCACGAAAGTCACTGGGGCCGAATCGGTGCACTTACCGCGACTGTTGCAGACCCGGGTCACGAAGGAGTACCGCGTGCCGTTGGTCAAGCCGGTGACGACGACCCCGTAGAGCCCGCTGCCCTGCGCCGACATCGCCGTGGACCGCCCGGACCATCGCAGGGTGACCGAGGTGATGCTGCCCGATCCCGGCTTGACCCCGATCGCCCGCAGCGGTGCCCGGCGGTCGGCGCCGACGGTCACGGCGTTGGCGGTCGGCAGGTTCACGATGAGCTGGGGCTTGGGTGGCGCGACCGCCACGGGTTGGGTCCTGATCGGTGCCGGGGCCGGCGCCGGGGCCGGGGCCGGAGCCGGGGCCGGGGCCGGGAACGCCCGCACCGGTTCCGGCGCGGGTGCGGCCGGCCCGGACCGGGCGCCCGGCCGGATGTCAGGTTCGGCGACCGGAGCGGTGCCACCGCGCCGGGCGCCGACCTCGGCGGTGGCCGCGGCAGACGGTGGTGTGCTCGACGGCACCGAGGCGACCAGGCTGTGCGGTTCGGTGATGTCGCCGGCCCGAGACTCGAAGGGCGCTGGGCCGCCGGCGGTTCCGGCGGCGGCCGCCTCGGGGGTGCCGGCGGAGGACGCGCCGGTCGCCCCCGCCGCCGTCGCCTCGGACGCCTGGGTTCCGTCACCGCGCAGGGCCAGAACGCCTCCCGCCGCCACGGTGGTGAGCAGGGCCGCCGCGGTGGCGGCCACGGCGACCCCTCGGCGCGGTCGATCGGTGCGGGGCCTGACGAGCTCGGGTGGTGCGAATCCGGGTGTTCCGGAGCGCGGCAGCACGTCGTCGTCCGGCAGTTGGATCACCAGCGCGGTGTCCCGCGTGGTGCGGCGCCCGTTCTGCTGCTCCACCGACGATCCCCCTAGTGACTTTGAGTGTTCTTGTGATTACTCTAGGCCACTGACACTGGTGCTCAACGCCTCGTGCAAGCCGGCCGATCGGATTCACTCCGCCGAGGACTGGTCGGAGAAGGAAGAACGGGACCATCTGGACGGCGCGTGTGGTGTCGGGCGATGCGCGTCCACGGTCGAGTTCCTGGATCCCTTCGTGACATGGCTCTCCTTCAATCGAGCATCGGACATCGCAGCGGGCCGGGCTGTGGGGTTCGCCGTGGTACCGGCGAACCCACGATCCTCTGGCCCCTCGCCAAGTCAGGCGTGTATGAGCCCACCGATCGCGAGGGGAAAGAGCACGACCAGGAACAGTGCGTCGACACCGTGCACGATGACGCTGACCCAGTAGGAGCGGTAACGCTTCATGCCCCATGCGTACGCCCAGTCCGTGAGAATCTGCGACGGAATCCCCCACAGAAGGTGAAGGTGGTAGGTCGCGAACAGGACTCCGTTCGCGATGACGTCCCATCGGCCGAAGACCCCGTTCATCTTGGGCAGCAGAACCCCGCGGAAGATGAGCTCCTCGCCCAGAAGGTAATTGAAGACGATGGTGACGGCGAGCACGCCGAGTATCCACCACTGACCGACCACCTCTGGCCGTGCCATGTTCTGGATGACGCCGTACTCAGGCGCCGCTACCGCCGGGAAAGCGTCGATGAACCATTCATTGAGGAACTCCAGAAGCCCGAGATCGTCCACCACCAACAGTGCGGCGGCGATCGGAAGCGCCCACCAGAGCAACCTCTTCTGAGGGCGACCACTCCTCGGATGACGTGGCGTGGTGAGCCACAGACGACGTCGGACGTTCCGCCAGGTGAAGGGCTTTACCTCACGCACCAACAGGAATGCGGCGACGATGAACTGCCAGACGAGCCCGGCTGTCAGCAGGATGAAGGCCGTCAGAGCGGGAAAATGGCCGTCCGGCGCGATGAACGCCGGCATGATCCACCACATGATCAGGCCCATGGGTGCAGCGACGGCAACCCAGATGGCAAGAATTTTTCGCAGGCTGTATTGTCCCCCGAACTCGTCGTCGCCCGCATTGGTCAGAGGCATCACTGCACTTGATCCTGGCGGCAGTTGTTGTGTATGCATCCCGATTCCTAGGGTTAGAGGTCTGGCCCACCGATCCAGCGTGACCAATAGAAGAATGCCGACGCCGTCTGCACGACGTCGTCCTCCGTCGCGGGGACCTCGCCCTCACCCCGTGGGGTGAGACGGGGGTAAGACCGTGTCACCACGACGGAGGACGACGCGGGGGCCCCTCATCGGGGACGCTGGTCCGATGATGGGGATACGGGTGAGGGAGTGAAGCCGCCCACGCTGCCGGTATCGGATGCTAGGAGAGCGCGACGATGAGCGGGTGGAACGATCGCCGGCAGCGTCTCTGGGACGTGGTCGTGGGCATTGTCGCGGCTGGCGTCCTTGTGGCAGAGGCGGCCGCGCAGAGCACCGGTTCGCCGGTTCCGCTTGTGGCCGCCGCCGCGGTGGGCCTCGCGGTGGGGGCACGCCGTCGAGCCCCCCTTGCCGCCCTTGTCGTGGCATCCGCCGGTCTTGTCGCGCTCGCCGGCTTCTTCACGGACGGCCTCTTCATCTACGCGAACCTCGTGAGCGTCTATTCGGTCGGCGCTTACGCCACACGTGCTCGTGCAGTTGTAGGTCTGATCATCGGCCTCGTCAGCGTGGTGGCGTACTGGGTCATCGTGCCTGCGCCGACAGTGGCATGGCTTCCCGGGGTCGTCGTCGCCGGATGGACCCTGGCATGGGTGGCCGGGATGACGGACGCGCAGCGGCGACGGTCAGCCGCCGACGCTGCTCGTCGGGCTCTTGATGCACAGCAGCGGCGGGAGTCAGAGCTCGCTGCGGCCGTCGCGGAGGAGCGGGACCGCATCACCCGAGAGGTTCACGACAGTCTTGGCCATTCCCTCAACGTGATGGTGCTGAACGCCGGCGCTGCTCGTCGGACGCTCGAACGCGACCCGGACGCCGGGGCGAAGGCGTTGTCGACGGTCGAGGCCGTCGGCCGCAAAGCTCTCGACGAGCTCGACCACGTACTCGGCGTCCTCGGAAGCGACCCGACGAGGCGACCCACGCCCGGCATCGCCGACGTGGACGACCTTGCCGGCACCTTCTCGGCGGCCGGTGTGCCCGTCGTCGTCCGGGTGGCCGGTACGCGTAGGAGGCTTGCCGCCCCGGTCGACGCCGCTGCCTACCGCGTTGTGCAAGAAGCGTTGACCAACGTCGCGAAGCACGCCTTCGGGGAGTCAGCCCATGTCGACATCACCTATGAGCCCACCGCGGTCCGGCTCGAGGTGACGAACAGTGGAAAGACCTTCGCCGCGGACGTCACCCCGCCGCTGGGTCGTGGACTGACCGGGATCCGTCACCGGATCGTTTCCCTCGGTGGCTCGGCAGACGTCCAGCCGATCCCCGAAGGCGGGTGGAGTGTCCGATGCTCCATCCCGACCGCACGATGATCCGGGTCGTGCTCGTCGATGACGATCGCCTCGTTCGCTCCGGGCTGCGGATGATCCTGGAGAGCGCCGACGACATCGCGGTTGTCGGGGAGGCCGGTGACGGCCACGAGGCCCTGGCTGTCATCGCCCGGGAAACGCCCGACGTGGCGCTCGTCGACGTACGCATGCCGCGCATGGACGGGATCGAGGCGACGGGCCGGCTTGTGAGCAGGTCGCCGTCGACCCGGATCATCATCGTGACCACGTTCGAGCACGATCAGTATGTCTACGACGCCTTGCGTGCCGGAGCATCGGGGTTCCTGCTCAAGCGCATGCCACCAGAAGATCTCATCGCGGCGGTCCGCGTCGTCGCGGCGGGTGACGCTCTGCTCTCACCGTCTGTCACCAGCCGGCTCATCGAGGCATATGTACGCTCGCCCGCTGCTGTGGTCCCGAGCCCGGCTCTTGACGTTCTGACCGCCAGGGAACGGGAGATCCTCGTCGCGATGGCGCGCGGACGTTCCAATGGGGAGATCAGTCGCGATCTGTTCATCTCCGAGGAGACGGTCCGCACCCACGTGAAGCGAGTCCTGCACAAGCTCGCTCTCAGGGACCGCGTTCAGGCAGTGGTGCTCGCTTACGAGTCAGGCCTGGTGATAGCCGGACGTCCGGAACCGCAATAAGTGCCCGCGGGGCTGGACGGCGCGCCGTCGTGCCGTCGGCCGCAGGTGGCTACGCGCGAAGGCGAGCCCGACGAGCGACCGCGTGAGTAGGAGGAGCAGAATGTCGCGACGGATCAGCCCGCTGAAAGGCCGGATCAACAGCCAGTAGGGCTGGAACCGGCGGCGGGCGGACTCATCGGTCGGTTCGCACAACGTCGTCGTGGTGATCCTGGTCCGCTCGGGGCCGAGATCCTGGAGGGTGAAGTCCATCCCGAACTTGAGCCAACCCGGTTCGTCGAACTCGAGGACCTCCCGCAGATCCTTCGGCCCGGGACCGGGCTCGGGCCTGATCTGCCACGGGCGCCCGATCTGTGCCGCCACGGCGTAGCACGGAGCATCGGTGCCCATCAGCGTGACGGGGCCCCGCCCCAGGATCCGATTGCCAGAGCCCTTGCGAAGCCCGCCGAGGCCCCGGATCAGCAGGAGCGGGGCGGAGATCCGCAGGTCGCTCCATCGCACCTCGGTGAGAGCCTGCCAGACGCGCTCACTCGGGGCGTCGATGTCCAACGAGTGTCGTTCTGAGAAACGTGGCCTTGGCAGGGCCTCGGTCAAGGTCGACGTCATGACCACACTCTAGACGTATTAGAGGGCGCGTTCTAGATGCCCGCGACTATTATGTCCACATGCCCCGCCCGCCGCGCTACGACGATGACGACGTGCTCGACGCCGCTTTGGCCTGCGTCGCCGAGCTCGGGCACCAGGTGACCGTCGCGGACATCTCAGCCCGGCTGGGTGGGCCGATCGGTTCGATCTATCACCGCTTCGCCTCTCGTCAGGTCCTGATGGTGCGCCTCTGGCTGCGCAGCGTGCAGCGTTTCCAGGCGGGGCTCTTCGAGCTGGCCGATACCCCCGACCCGCACGAGGCGCTGCTCGCGATGGCGCTGCACGTCCCGCGGTACTGCCGCGCGCACCCGGACGAGGCGGTCAGCCTCACCCTCTTCCGCCAGGACCGGTTACTGGCCGCGGACTGCCCTGCCGAGGTTCGACCGTCCGTCCAGACGCTGAACGACGCCCTCTTCGAACTGCAGCGCGATCTGACCGGTCGCCGCTACGGCCGGATCACCCGACGCAATCGGCAATGGGTGACGATGGCCACGCTCGTGGCGCCGTACGGCCTGGTGCGGCCGCATCTGGGCGGGCCGGTCCCACGCCAGGTCGACGATGCCGTCGCGGCGACCACCGACGCCATCCTGCGCCTCGGCGACGTGCCCCAGCCTGCCCCATAGCCCGTTTACTGCAGGACAGCGCCACTCAGGGGTCTCGGTAGCGGCACCAGCATCGCTGCCACACCGCTCAGCACGACGACGGAGGCGAAGATCGCGGCGAGGTGGACCGCGAGTGGGCCGCCGTCGTACATGGTGACGCCGACCGCCACCAACGAGCCCAGCACAACCAGCAGAACTGCCCGGTGCTGGCGTCGCAGCCCGATCAGGACCAGCGCCGAGGGCACCACGAACCAGACGATGCTGGCCGTCCCCAAGGCGTTGATCTGGCTGATCGCCGGTCCCGAGCCGGGCAGCACCTCGACCACCGAACGGAAGAACATCGCGCCGCAGTGCAGCACCAGTCCCGCCAGCCCCACCCCCGCGGCGGCCGCATCGGATCCGCGCATCGGCACCGCGAGCCGGCGCAACGAGAGCGGGGAAGTCGGCAGCTGCGTGCCCACCGTGACACCAACGGCGGCGGCCAGGGCGATGAGGTAGGCGGCGGACACCGCACCAGGCTATGACCCACCTCACGGCGCGCGCTGACACCGCCGTCCCCGGGCACGCGAATGAACTTCTTCGTCACCCTGGGTGTACGTACCCTGATGTCGTGACATCTACCGACTCGCCACACAGTTCCGGCAGCCCAGTCCGACCCGCGCAACGCGGGTGATCGATCGCTCCTGCGTCGCCGTGTCGCCGTCCTGGGCGCGGCGCTCACACTCGGGGTCGCGGGAGCGATCACCCTGCCCGGGCTCGGCGCGCCGGCGGAACCTGAGGCGCAAGCGTCGGTATCGACCCAGGCGGCCACCCTGACTCTGGCCACTCGGGAGGCCGCCTTCAGCTCGGTCGAGGACGGTTGGGCGTCGGTCGAGCGCTACCGCTCCCCCGGGACCGGCTACCCCGCCGAGGTGTATCCCCCCGACGGCCGGGGAGACCAGACCGGTGAGACGGCCCGGTTCTTCGGAAGCGCCCGCCCCCACTCCTCCCGGTTCCTGCTCTACTCGGCCCCCGCGCCGTCCGCGGCCACCCTCTCGCCCGTGCTGTTGGTGCACGGCGCGAATCAGACCGCCGGGCAGGCCTGGGCCAATCCGAACAGCGGCGGCAACTTCGGCTGCGGGGTGGTGCTGTGCCCGTCCGCCGGGCTCATGCAGCGACTCGTCGCCGCCGGGCACCCGGTGTTCGCGATCGGTTTCGGGCACCGCAACGGCGACGGACGCTATTGGGCCCAGCAGATCGGCGATGCGGTCGATCTGGTGCGCGAACGCACCGGTGCATCGACCGTCGACGTGGTGGGGTGGTCCAAGGGTGCCTTCAACGCGCGGATGTACGTCTCCTCGATCCGGCCCGACTGGGGCCGGCCCTACGCGGGCGGCATCGGCAAGCTGGTCCTGGTCGGCAACCCGAGCCTCGGGTTCGATTGGGGCTACCGGCACGGCATCAGCCATGACGCGGCGATCTGGCCCGAATGCGGCGGCAGCCTGAACGCTCCGGCCGCGCACACCACGATGACCTGCTTCGGTCGGCGCTTCACCCATCCCGAGCTCAGCTACGAGGGATCCTCGGCCGGTAACGCCTTCCCCGGGTCGGGTCAGATGTTGGCCCGGTGGGACCGCACCTACGCCGTCCCGGCCTACGAACAGGACTGGTACACCACGTATTACGGCGGCACCGGGTTCTTCTCCGCCGGTCGCGGCATCCAGCATGTGATCGAGCGGCAGTCACTGGTGCAGCCCATCCTGGACGCCGGGACCCCGTCGGGGCTGCCCGTGTACCTGCTCTGCGGCACGGCGCCGACCATGGCCGGGCTGCACAACGAGCACACCGGCCCGTCGGACGGCGCGGTGTTCGTGGCCAGCTGCACCTCCACTCGCGGAATCACGAACCTGGGTGGCACGGCGACGCCGGCCCTGAACCACCTGCAGCTCGGTTGGGCCCGCCCCGGGACGGACCGGATCCTCGGTTGGCTGCGGTGAGGCGCTGGACGTTGTGCAAGGCTGCCGGTCACGGACTCGGCCTGACGACGCGGTGAGGATATCGAATGATCGGTGGATCGCCATGGCCCTTGATGCCCAGCGTGATCGCTCTCGCCGTGGCGCTGGCGGTGATCATGTCGGTTGGTCGGCGCCTGGCGTCGACGGCCGATGTGCTGGCCGACCGCACCGGCATGGGGGAGGCCGCCGCCGGAGCGCTGCTCCTCGGCGCGGTGACGTCCCTGCCGGGGATCGGCACCACGGTTGTCGGTTCGCTGAACGGTGACGCGCAGTTCGCGCTGGCGAACCCCTTGGGCGGGATCGCCGTGCAGACGGTCTGGCTGGCCATCGCGGACCTGATGTACCGGCGGTCGAACATCGAGCACGCTGCGGCCTCGCTGGAGAACCTGCTGCAGTCCATGGTCCTCATCGCGCTGCTCAGCGTCCCGGTGATCGCCTACGCCACCCCGACGCTGCGTGTGGGCTGGTTGCACCCGGCCAGCTTCGCCATCCCCCTCGTCTACCTCTACGGGCTGTATCTGCTGCGGCGCCTGCGCCGAGACCCGATGTGGGAGGCGACGCAGACCGCTGAAACGCGCCAGGACGAGCCGGACGACGACGCGGACGAGGACGCCAGCACCGCGCGGCTGTGGTGGCGGCTGGCCGCCCTGGCCGCGGTGGTGGCCGGCACGGGGTACCTCATCGGCCAGGGCGGTCTCGGTGTCGTCGCGGCGACGGGGCTGCCGAGCGGGCTCGTGGGGTTCACGCTGACCACCGCCATCACCTCGCTACCGGAGTTGGTCACACTGCTCGCGGCGGTGCGCATCGGCGCGCTGAGCCTCGGCATCGGCAACATCATCGGTGGGAACGCCTTCGACGCACTGATGATCTTCCTGGCGGACGCCACGTACCGGTCGGGATCGGTCTACACCGCGAGCTCCTCGGCCGGACTTCTCCTCGCCGGCGCCACCATCGTGATGACCGTGGCGCTGGCCACCGGGCTGATCATGCGGGACCGTCGCGGCGTCGGTTTCGAGGGCGTGGCGATCCCCGTCGTCTACGTCGCCACGGTGATCCTGCTCGTCGTCCGAGCCGCGTAGCCCGGACGCGGTTTCCTCACCGGGCCTGGTCGGCCAACTCATCGCGCGCCGCCGCCACCAGGGCCTCCCGGTCCACGCCGAGCAGATCGAATACCCGCGCCAGGACGCCGTGGCGCAGCTCGCACGCCGCGAGGACGACGTGGGCGCCGGCGATCGGCGCGCCGTCCTGCTTCGCCAGGGCACGGACCCGCTTGAAGAGCGCCTGCGCGGACGGATCGGTGCGGAGCGGGCCACGGGCCGGGACCGGCTCCGGCAGAGCGGCTTCGAGCACCGCATCGGCCCGCGTCGGGTCACCCACGGCGCCTGTGCCGGCCAGGGCGGCACGATAGGCCTCGTCGATGGCCCCACGCACCCGATCGGCCGCCACACCCACCCGGCCCAGGGCGCGGGCGGCGGTGCCGTCCGGCAGCTCGAGCGCCGCGAGCACCAGGTGTTCCGCCGAGGCCGTGGCCAGGCCCTCTGCGCGGGCGGCCGACTCGGCCGCGGGCAGCAGAGTGGCCATCGTCGAGAAATCGGAACGGGCACGGTTGAACACGAGAACCTCCAGGTCGGGTCAGGTCCGCAGCCGGTGCGCGAGCTTCTTGTGCGCGGCCTGCTTGGTGACACCGAGGGCCTCGGCGATCTCGGCCCACGACCATCCCGCGTCGAGTGCCGCGCGGGCGGCAGCCAACTCGAGCCGGTCGGCCAACCGGCGCAGCGACACCACCGCTGCGAGCGCCTCCGCCGGCTGCCGGACGGGATCAGGAACACCCTCGATCATTCGTCAACCATAGTTGACGATAGCCTAGAGGTCAACCAAGGTTGACGTCTTGCCCCCCAAGGGAGCGTGCTGCATGAATGTCCCGAAGCGAGTTCCGCGCGGTCGCGCCGTCCCTTCCTGGACGACGTACCGCGACAGTATCGGTGACCGCTCTGGGCTGTTCGCCGCGATCCGACAGGAGTGGGCTCCGGCGAAGGCGCTCTACCTCGGCAGCTACCTCGACCTGTCGCCCTCGACGGCCATCACGTCGGTCACCTATGTCGACACCGATGCCCGAGCCGCACGCTTCTTCGCCGACGAGACCCTCGTGGCCGCCGAGCTGCAGGGGCGCACGCTGCCGGGAGCGGGTGCCGAGGTGGCGTTCGTCCGCAGGGACTTCACCGAGCCCCTCCCACTGCCGCCAGGCGCGTTCGACCTGCTGATCTCGCTCTACACGGGGCCGGCGTGGGAGCACTGCCGGCCCTACCTCGCCCCGGACGGGTTGTTCCTGGCCAACGCCAGTCATGGGGAGGCCAGCCTCGCCGCACTCGACCCGACCCTTCGGCTCGTGGCCGCCGTCCATCAGCGCGACGGCAGGTACCGGCTCGACACCGACGCGCTCGACAGCTACCTGATCCCGAAGAAGCCGGCCGCCGCGGACCCCGATCTGATCCGCCGCCAGCGACGTGGAATCGCCTACACCAGAACGGCATTCGCCTACGTCTTCCGCGCGGCCACGCTCTCGGCGTGAGCGGTGTCGGCTACTCGCCCTCGCCGATCGGTTCCTTGGACGTCGACAAGAATGCCCCTGTTGTTGTGCGCGTCGAACAGCTGGATCTGTGCCCTGTTGGCCTGGTAGCCGTCCGGCCCCCGCGTAGACCAGCCCTGGTAGGCCCCGTTTGTCGAGGCGGTCGTGCTGAGCCAGGCTGGGTGATCTACGGACCGTCGGGCTACGGTGGACGACTAGCGATGAAGGGGGTGGGGGCGTGCCGGTATTCATGATTGAGCGTCGCTTCGCCGAAGATCTCGAGGCGTCCGCCGAGGTCGCCGACCGGATCAACCGGATCAACGAGGAGGAGGGCGTCCGCTGGCTCTACTCGTTCCTGTCCGCGGACAAGCGGAAGACGTTCTGCCTATACGAGGCTCCGGTCGCCGACGCGATCCGTCGCGCCGCCCAGCGCGCGGGGATGCCGGCTGACGCCGTCATCGAGGTCGGGGCCCGGCTCATGCCGGACGGGTCGCTGGTCCCCCTGGCCTGACCGGCCGGTTGTCCTCGCCGGCTTGGCCCAGGCTTCAGCCGTCGCCGTGGTATTCGACGTCGTTGACCCACTGCCGGGCCACCGCCATCATCGCCACCTGGGTCCGGTTGGCCGCGCCGGTCTTGATCAGGATGCTCCGTACGTGGTTCGCGGCGGTGTTCTCGCTGATCCGGAGCCGGGAGGCGATCTCGCGGTTGCTGCTTCCGGCCGCCACCAGCCTCAGCACGTCGACCTCGCGGGCGGTCAGCCCGGCGGGGCTGTCGCCGTCGGCGTCGAGCCGGCGCAGCACCCGGACCTGCCCGAGGGAGGTCGCCAACCGGCGGGCGTCGGCGCGAAGCGACCGGGCGCGAGCCCGCGAGGCGCCGTCGCCCCGCGCGCTGAAGGACGTCGACCAGGCGGCGAGGACGGCCGCCGTGTGGACGGCGGAGCCGATGGCCCGGTTCTGCTCCACGGCCCGGGCGAACAGATGATCCGCGGAGGCAGGGTCGCCGAGCAGGTCGTCCAGAGCGGCGAGATAGCCGTCAGCCGCGCCGAAGACCGCGACGAACTCACCGGCCAGCAGCTGCTGTCCCTCGAACCTGGCAAGCAGCGGCCGCAGCGTGCGCGCCGCCTCGACGTCGCGCAGGGCGAGCGCCGCCTCGACGAGGAAGACGAGGACGGCGGTGCCCTGGCCCCAGGGAGCCTCGGTGGACGGCGCGTCGCTGACGCGGCCGAGAAGCCGCGCGAGCAGGGGGCGGGCGCGATCGTGCAGCCCTAGCTCGGTGTAGAGCGCGAGGAGTCCCGGTTCCCAGGTGGAGCCGACCTGCAGCCCCGCCTCGACCAACGGCCGGACGGCGTCCAGGCCTCCGGTCTCGCGGCGGACGATGAACATCTGCAGGCCATACGGTCCTTCGGTGTTGTGCGGCCCGAAGGAGCGCCCGACCTCCAGCAGGTCCTCCGCGAGCTGCTCGGCTCGGGCGAAGTCACCGCTGAGGAAGGCGCGCGCGAAGTCCAGGCATCCCCCGACGTAGGTCATGAAGGGCTGTCCGCTGTTGCGCACCGCCAGGTCGAGATCGGCCGTCCCCTCCTCCCACGTCGTCGGCTCCGCGAGCACGAAGGCGATCACCGACCGCCATTGGCCGGCGGTGCCCAACGCCTCCCAGTCCCTGCGAGTGCGCGCCAGTGCGGCCAGCTCCTCGGCCAGAGTCTGCTGGCGCGAGATGGCGTCAGGGGGGATCACCTGCCAGAACATGGCCGTCAGCGCACGCGTGAGAACAGTCGGGTCGCCCAGGCGGCGCGCGTGCTCGAGTGCCTGCTCGGCCGTCGTCCTGGCTCGCTCGACATCACCGGTGAACGACAGGGCCCGCCCCAGGCTTGCCTCCGCGATCACGTACCCGTGGTCGGTGGGGTCCGCTGGGACGCTATCGAGGGCCCGCAGCAACAGGGTGCACGCCTCGTCGCCGGGGAGCCCGGGCCGCCATCCGGCGTCCTCGAACCCGATCGCCGCCTGCAGCCGGATCCGCGGGTCCCCTGAGTCGCTCAGCGCCCGATAAAGGTCGCGGGCCCCGGCGAAGTCCCCGGCGCGCATCAGGCACCGCGCCGCAGCCAGCGACAGGTCGTCGCGCTCCGCCGCTGGGCCGTCGGTCAGGTCCGCAGCCTCGGCATACCAGACGGCGGCGTCCTCGAAGGCCAGGCTGCTTTCGGCCGCCCGCGCCGACAGCACGAGGTACTGGGCGGCCTTGGCGCCGAAGCCGAGCGGGCCGGCGCGTGAGTAGTGGTGGGCGAGCCGGCGGACCGCTCCGGCGGAGGTGACGTCGTCCAGCTCGAGGACCCCGGCCACCCGCGCGTGCAGGGCCACGCGCCGCGACGGCTTCACGAGGTCGAGCACGGCCTGGCGGGTGAGCATGTGCGGGAAGGCGAGCCGGCCGTGGGCCAGCTCGTCGGAGTCCAGGAGCCCGTAGTGCGTCGAGGCATCGAGCGCGGGCAGGACGGCAGTGGGCTCGCCGTCCAGGACCTGCACCAGCGTGCGCACCTGACCCCCGTCGCCGACGACCGCGGCCGCCTCCAACGCCCGGCGGGCCTCTGGCGCCAGCAGCCTCAGCCGACGTTGCAGCGCGTCCCGCACCGACACCGGCGCCGGCTGGCCCGCTCCGCGGGTGGGGATCCCTCGGTGGACCGCGCCGTCTCGCAACATCTCGCGCAGGAAGAACGGGTTGCCGCCGGTCTGGTCGCGGAGCACCGCCGCGTACTCGCGGGCTCTGCGGGTGGCCAGGCCCGCTTCGAGGACGAGGTACTCGGCCACCTCGTCGGTGCTCAGCCCGCCCAGGTCGAGCCGGCGCACCCCGTCGAGCCGGTAGAGGTCGGCGATCGCATACGTGAGCTCGTCCGAGCGGTCGGGTTCGGTGCTGCGTTGCGTCGCCAGCATCAGCAGTCGCGACGGGCCCGAGCGTTGCGCGAGATGGACGAGCATCTGCAGGGTGGGGGCACCCGCCCAGTGCAGGTCCTCCAGGACGCACACGACGGGCCGATCCCGGCTGACCGAGTCGAACAGCTCCCCCACGGCGTCGAACAGACGATGCCGGACGTCGCCGTCGTCCTCGGCAGCACCGGTGAGGTGCGCGCGGTGCCGCGAGACCAGCGGGGTGAGCCGGAGCAGTTCTGCCGTCGCGTCGGTCAGGTGGTCCGCCAAAGCCTTCTCGGCGGTGCCCCCGAGCAGCTGCTCCAGGCACTGGACGAAGGGCTGGTACGGCCCCGCGGGCTCCGGTGTGCACTGCCCCAGCAGCGTGACGGCACCATGACGGTGCAGGGTTGAGGCGACCTCGAGCACCAGTCGGGACTTGCCGGCACCCGGCTCACCGCCGACGAAGACGAGCTGCCGGTGGCCGGCCAGCACGTCGGCCCAGGCCTGCTCTGCCGCTGCCGTTTCCGCGGCGCGACCGACGAAGACCGGCTGCGTCGCTCCGGAGCTGCGGACGCGGAGCGGCGGCGCCGTCCAGCCCACCACCCTCCTCACGCTAGCCACACGCGCCGGTGACGTCGATAGCCAGAAATGGCTACGCGCGCCGCGTGGCGCCGGGACCAGGTCTGGTCATGCCCGACCGTCCACGCCTTCGTAGCGTCGAGGCGACGGGTGGTCAGGCCCGCCTCCGTGCACGATTCCGGCAGGAGCCGGTGAGGAGCGACACCGTGACATCCACGATAGGGACCTTGCGCGACCAGGTGGTCGGGCAGGTGACGGCCCCCGGCGACGAGGGGTACGACGACGCTCGGCGGGTCTACAACGCCATGATCGACCGCCGTCCGGCGGCTGTGGTGCGGTGCGCAGGCTCGGCTGATGTGGCCGCCGTGGTGCGGTTCGCGGCGCAGACGGACACAGTCCTGGCGGTGCGCGGCGGGGCGCACAGCGTCCCGGGTTTCGGCACCGCCGACGGCGCGGTGGTCGCCGACCTGTCCGCGATGAACCAGGTGGTCGTGGACCCGGTCGGCCGGCGGGCCCGGGTCGGTGGCGGCGCAACCTGGGGGGCCTTCAACGAGGCGGCAGGTGGGTACGGACTGGCGACCACCGGCGGGATCATCTCCACCACGGGGGTCGGCGGGCTGACCCTGGGCGGCGGGATCGGGTACCTGGCCCGGGCGTATGGGCTGTCGTGCGACAACCTGGTCTCGGCCCAGGTGGTCACGGCGGACGGACAGACGCTGACCGCGAGCCAGGACGAGCACGAGGACCTGTTCTGGGCGCTGCGCGGCGGTGGCGGTAACTTCGGGGTCGTCACCGAGTTCACCTTCGCGGTGCACCCGGTCGGCGAGATCTACGGCGGTCCGATGTTCTTCGAGCTGTCCGACGGGCCGGCCGTTCTGGCCTATTTCAACGAATTCATCAGGACCGCGCCACGCGAGTACGGCGGATTCCCCGCCTTCCAGATGGCGCCGCCCCTGCCGTTCGTCCCCGCGGACCGGGTCGGCGAGCCCTTCGTCGCGGTCGTGTCCTGCTGGACGGGCTCCACCGAGGACGGAGAGAAGATCCTCCAAGGCTTCCGGGATGTCGCCAAGCCCGTCGCCGAGCACGTAGGGCCGATGCCGTACCCGGCCCTGAACGGCGCCTTCGACGCCTTGGTCCCGCCGGGCCTGCAGCACTACTGGAAGGCCGCGTTCCTGGACGACCTGTCGGCCGAGGCGATCCGGACCCACATGGAGCATGGCGCTCGCGTGCCGGTCGTCAACTCCACGGTGCACCTGTATCCGATCAACGGCGCGTGCCATGAGGTCGCGTCCGACGCGACCGCCTTCGGGCACCGAGACGCCACCTACGCCGCCGTGATCGGCGGGATGTGGCCGGACCCGGCCGACAACGAGGCCAACACCCAATGGGTGAAGGACTACCACGCTGCCATCGCACCGCAGTCACTCGGCGGCGGGTACATCAACTTCGCCTCGGCCGACGACCAGTCGAAGGTCGCCGCGAACTACGGCGCCAACTACACCCGGCTGACCGAGATCAAGGGCCGCTACGACCGCGGAAACCTGTTCCGCCTCAACCAGAACCTGATACCGGCCGCTGACGCGTCCTGAGGGCGGCGCCCCGTGGCGAGAGGGGACGCCGCGGGGCGTCGATGGCACGATGACGGCATGACGGGAGCGCGCAAGCGGACGGTGTTGGTGACGGGGGCCTCGACGGGGATCGGCGCGGCGACCGTTCAGGCCCTGGTCGACCGTGGGGCTCGGGTGTGGGCGGGCGTGCGCAGCGAGGCGGACGGCGAGCGACTGGCGAGCACGTACGGCGATCAGGTGCGGGTGCTGCGGTTCGACGTCACCGATGCCGAGGCGGTGTCCGCCGCCGGTGAGCAGGTGGTCGCCGACGGCCCCCTGGACGGCGTGGTCAACAACGCCGGGATCGCGTTGCCCGGTCCGCTGGAGTTCGTGCCGATCGCCACGATGCGCGAGCAGCTGGAGGTGAACGTGCTCGGGCAGCTGCGGGTGATCCAGGCGGTCATGCCCGCAATTCGGGTCGGGGGAGGTCGTGTCGTCGTCGTCGGCTCGATCGGCGGCCGGATCGCCGGGCCGATGCTGGGCGCCTATCACGTGTCGAAGTTCGCCATCGTGGGCCTGACCGACACCCTGCGAGCGGAACTGGCGCCATGGCACATCCCGGTGATCCTGATCGAGCCCGGGGCGGTCGCCACGCCGATCTGGAGTCGCGGAACGGCGAATGCCGATCGAGTGCAGGCCCAGATGCCGGCGCAGGCGGGCGAGCTGTACGCGGCGCAGATCGCCCGGGCCCGCAGGGGCGCTGAACGGACCGCAGCGAAAGGCCTGCCGCCGAGCGACGCGGCGGCTGTCATCGTCAAGGCGCTCACCGCGCCACGACCGCGGTCACGCTACCTGGTGGGTCGGGACGCGATGGTGGCCAGCGTCGTGGCCCGGCTGCCGTTTCGACTGCGATACCGACTCACCGCCGCGCGGCCCTGAGCCGTCCATCGATGGCGCCCCATGGTCATCAGGACCTGCGCGCGACCGCGAACGTCCAGGGTTCATCGTTGGATCGTCACGCAGTTGCCGGTGTTCAGTCCCCCGTCGCGGTCCTTGTCCAAAGCGTGAACTCCCATGGCCACCCGGACGCAGAGCAGCGGCGCCGAGGTGTCGAGCGGCTCCTTCCTGCCGGTGGTCTTGGCATCGGGCGGAATCCGGGTGACGTCCCTGGCGAAGATGCTGTACCAGCTGCCCTGCTGGGCTCCGGCGTGGCCCTGCATGGCCGCCGCCGCTGGGATGGTCCCGCCACGGCCGTCCGGTTTGGCAGTGAAGACATGCAGGTGCCGGTGCGCCATGTCCATGGGTGGATGACGGCGCGAAGTTGGTCTGGTAGCCGATGTCCAGCCCGCCGTCGGCTCGCAGCCGGGCCGAAGACAGGCAGGCCCAATGCTCAGCCAGGTTCTTCGGGCAGGCGGAGAGGTCTGGCACGCCGGCAGCGCTCGTGGATGGCGGCGCTACCTGTGCTGGCTGAGCCGACGGTGCCGGAGGCGTCCGCGGTGCTTGACGTACTCGCGGACGCCGTCACCGACTCCCCGGTCAGGCTCAGCCCCAGCACGGCGTCCGTCGAGTTGGAGTGGCCGGCCTCGGTGGCCCCGCCGATCGCGTAGAGGGTGCCGTTCAGCACGGTCACCCCCTGGCCGTGCACGCCGTGCGGGAGTGCCGCGCCCGAGGTCCACGAGCCGGCGGCGACGTCATAGGACTCCACGACGTTCTGGGCCAGAGTTGACGGTCTCACCGCCGACCGCGTAGATCCGGCCATCGTCGATGGCGGCCGCGAGGCCTCCGTGCGGGGCCGGCATGTCGGCAAGCTTGCTCCACGTGTCCGCCGCCGGATCGTAGCGCTGCAGGGCCGCGGTGCTCTGGGAGGCGTCGAGGTCCTTGCGACCGCCGACGGCATACAGCACCTTGCCGTCACTGACCGCCCCCAGGTGGTCTCCCGGCACGGGAATCGCAGCGCCGTCATGCCAGGTCGAGCCGTCGAACACCTCGGTCGGTCCTATCTCCTCGCTGTCGATCCCACCCACGACGACGATCTGGTCGCCGACCACGGCCGCGGCTCCCGCCGCCCGTGCGTGATTCAGCGACGCCAAGGGTTCCACGCGTCTCCCTCAAGTTCAGCACCTGAGCCGAGGTGGTCCCTCGGACCTTGCCGCCGGCCGGGATCCATCCTCCGATGACGACCAACGCGTTGTGATACGCGACCGCCATCGCATGGTGCAGGGGCGTTGGCAGCGGACGGACCGTGGAACCATTTCTCCAGCACCGGGTCGAAGTAGAACACCTTGGCACTTGCCTGTGTCTCAGCCGTCCGGTCAGTCCGCCGACCACCCAGATCCGCCCGTTCACCACTGCGGTGCCGAACTGCTGGAGGGCGAGCGGCAGGTTCGGGAGCTCCTGCCACTGCTGCGCCTGCTGCATGTGCTTCTCGCACTCGTCGAGGTGCGGCATTCCGTAGCTGACGGCTGCCTTGTCGGCCGCTGTCGTTGGCGTCCTTCATGGCCTTTTTGCCGCCGCGGCCTTCTCCTTGTCTGCGGGATCGACCTTGTCCGAGTTCCTGAGCGAGTGCGCGAACTCACTGAGCCTCGGCGACCATCTCCAGTCGAGCTTGTCCTGGTCCACGTCGGGCGCGTTGGCCACCGCGGCCACGACCAACGCGTCCAGCCGGTCGGCAACCTCTCCCGGCGGGGGGCCGTCGGGGTTCTTCGGTCTCCTGAGCGGCGAAGATGTTCACGCCGGCGCAGAGACCGATCAGACGCAGCAGGAACACTCTCTTAGATTGGCGCACTCCCGCCACGGTGGACGACGTTCCTTCGGTTGGCGTCGGCGCGCCGGTCGGTGGAGCGGGCGGCGTAGGACAGCCGCCCAGCACGGTGGCGAGCGCTGACCAGTGACCGCCACCAGAGCCGTGCGGCTCTGCGCGTCGCCGCACCGGTTATCTGATGACGTGCATGGCTGCCCCTACCGCCCGCCCCGTCGTCAGGGCTGAAGCGTCCTCTCCGCGACCTGGTCGCGCGCGTTCTGTCCTGCGCGGGCAAGGACGGCCGCCGCGCCGCCCGGTCGATGGACACCGCCCAGGCCCGGATAGCCGAGGCTCGCCGTCCCGTAGACGGCGACGCCGGCGGCGCTCAGGGGCAGCCAGATAGAGACTCGTGGCGCGCATACCCGACCCAGCCGATGTACGTCAATGTTCCCGACGATCCAGATGGCGCTGAGGTAGAACAGCGCGCGGACGATCTCGACGCCCCGACCCTGCAGCCGTCGCAGCAGCAGCAACTCGCGCACGAACCCGTAGCGTCTCCCGGCCCGGGTCGTTCGGCTGCGCCGCGGCGTTGTCCACGGCGACGGCCAGGAACCGCAGGACAATGGTCAGTGGGATGATCACCGCTCCCGCGATGACGAAGGACCGCATCCGAGAGTCGCCCCTCGACGTGCGTATACCCGGCGGGACCGAGCCACTCGGAGATCGTGGCACCGACGGTGGTCGTGGTGAGCCCACAGAAGACCCAGAACACCGCCCGGACCAGCCTTCCCGGCCGTGGTGCGGAAGTGATACAGCAGAGCCATCTCGCGGAAGGTGATCCTCGACTTCACTATGGGCAACGACGGTTCGGTGTCGGCGACCAGCTTCGCCGCCTCTTCCAGCCTCGTCCGGGCCTGCCTTTCGGCCTCCTGGAAAGCGGGCGATCCTGGGCCTCCTGATGCCTCTACCGCACTACGCGCGTTCCACCACTCGTTGACGAACTCGACCTGGGCACGGGCGTCCTCCAGCGCGAGCTTGCGCCGCCCGATGTCGCTGCGGCGCGAGCGCCACTCCCGGAAGCCCACCACGATCGCGCCGACGATCGGCGTCAGGATCGGGACGAGCACATTGAGAAGACTGATCGATGACTCTGCGATTCATGTGGCCCCTCCGCGGCGCCCGGCCAGGAGAAGGATGAGCGTGCCGGCTGGCGAGCGCGATGCCCGCGGGCCCCCCTCACACGACTTCCAACGATGGCCAGGAAACACCAAATTAACCTGTTCCCCAAGGACCTCATAGTGTCAAGAAAAGGACGGATCCGAACAATAGACAGGATTGCCGCAGCAATCCGCCCACTACCTCTCGTGGGCCGCCGCGGCGGCAACGATCAGTCTCTGCCACGGCGGGTTTCAGAATGTCGGAATGCGCGCCGGCGAAGGGCTGGCCTGCGACGTTGTTGATCACCTCGGCGGCATTGACCCGATAGAAGGTGCCGGGCGAGAAGGGGTAGTCCGTGCCGCCCGCGGCCGGCATGGCGAGGTCGGCGGACGGCTTGACGGCTTGGTACCCGTCTGCGCCCATGCCGTCCCAGCGACCTGCGGCGATTCCCTGCGTGTCCTGACGCGCCAGGAAGGACGCCTTCGGGTACCAGCGGCACACCGCCCAGTCGAACATGCTGTAGGTGGCCACCAGCGGGCCGTGCACCCGGTCCGCGAACTCGTTCAGGGCGCCGGGTTTGGCGAAGGGGTTGTCCTGCTCATGCGCGAACGACCAGTGCGAGAACGCTCCCTGCACGAGGAGGAGCGAGGCGACCGGGCTGGCCGACGGCCTGTCGATGCCGGCTAGCGCGAACGAGACCAGCCGGGCTCCGAAGCTGTGCCCGAGCAGGTGGACCCGCACCTGCGGCGACCTGGTGTGCAGCGCCGCCAGCAGCGGCCCCAGCCCGGTCCGGCCGATGTCACCCGCCCGCGCCTTCATGATCGAGTAGGAGAGCACGCGGACGGCGTCCTTGGCGCCGTTGATGGCCTTGGAGAACCAGTCGCCGATGCCCTGGGTCGACGACCCGGGCGGGGCGCTGCCGAAGACGTCGGCCACGCCCTGGTAGGCCTCCTTCGGGTCGTCGGTCAGGAGCAGCGCGCTCTCCCCGGCGTCCTCGGTGGAGCCGTCGGAGAGCTCGCGGCGCCAGGGTCCTGCACGAGGTCGTGGATGCGCCGCAGCCGCTCCTCCTTCTGCTCCTCGCTCTCCTGCTGCGCGCCGTCCACGGCGGCCGCGGACGCCACCCCCTCGTCGATCAGCCGGCCGAGTTCGCTGACCGCGGCCCGCTGGTCCTCCTGCGCGAACCCCGGCAGCAGGGACTCGGCGATCTGGGCACCCGATATCTCCGCCGAACCGGACGACGCATCCACCTGCGCGCCGTCCGCGGCCTGGGTCGAACCGCCGGACCGAGGAGCCGTCGCCGGGGTGTCGGGGAACCACAGCGACGGCCAGTAGATGCCGGCGAAACCCACAGAGCCCACCGCCGCCACCCGGGTCGCGGCGCCGCTGGATCATCGGGAACATCGCGTCGTACATGGCGCGGGCGTTCTGCTCCGAGGTCCCCCAGCCGTGGCTGAACAGGAACAGGTCGCTGACCCCCGCGGCGGCCACCTCGTTCAGGAAGGTGTCGGTGGGCTGGTGCGGTCAGCCGTCCCTTCTCGTCGAACGTCAGGTCCCAGACCGGCTCCCCGGTCCCCAGTTGCCTCATCGCCGTGATCCCCTCCAGGTCAGACGTTCGACAGCATCCGCATCAGATCGACCAGCCCTGCGCCCTGCGCGTACTTCTCCCGGCCGAGGTCAGTGGCGCTGTCCGTGAGCAGCTGCTTGACCTGCCGGGGCCGGCCGATGAACTCCGGACGTGCAGACAGGAACGCCGCGACGACGCCGGACACATGCGGAGCCGCCATCGAGGTGCCCGACTGCTCGGCGTACGTCATCGAGAGCTTCTCTGCGACGTCGGGAGAGCTGTCAGGCGGCGGATCCAGCCCGGCACTGGTCCGCACCTCGCCGGAGGCTGCCGACGCGATCCACTCTCCCGGCGCCACGACGTCCGGCTTCATCCGTCCGTCCAGCGTCGGACCCTTCCCCGAGGTCCAGGTCACGCCGAAGGCGTGCGGCGCATCGCGGTGGGTGGAACCGACGGCGATGCACTCCTCGGCGTGGGCCGGTTCGGTGATCGACCCCAGGACGGCGGAGGTGTTGGCCGAGTCGCCCCGAGTGGTCCGGGCACCGTAGTTGCCCGCCGAGACGACCACCACGACTCCGGAGGCGACCAGCTGGTTCAGGGCCTGGCACAGCGGTGACTGCCCGGCGGC
This sequence comes from uncultured Actinomycetota bacterium, assembly GCA_963750395.1. GTDB lineage: Bacteria > Actinomycetota > Actinomycetes > Actinomycetales > Kineosporiaceae > JADJPO01. Next base: position 239,668 of record CAVVQM010000016.1, read on the forward strand.
GTAGCGTCTCGGGCTGCCATTCGCAGCCGAGGCTCATGTTGACCCCGTGAACCCGCAGCACCGCGGGGTCGACGTTGACCTCGGTCCGCAGATAGGTCAGAGCCCGGATGACGGCTGCGGACGACGTGACCCACGCCCCGATCGGGGCTGCGCCGCATCACCTTCAGGCTGACCAGCTCACACTCCGGCGCCATCCCGGACAACGTGCCGACCCGCATGCGCGGCACGAAGCCTGCGCCGCTGCTCGGCTCCTTCGACGTGGCCACCTGGGCCAGCGGCCGGGTCGGGCACACGGCCGGCGATGATGCCGGCGACATGCGTACCGTGCCCGCACTCGTCGATCAAGGCGCTCTCCGGGCCCTGGCCGGCGGGCTGGACCGGGGGCACGTTCGGCGGCGGGCTCCCCAACTGGACCAGGTAGCTGAAGTCGCGGTGCAGGTCGGTGGTCCGGCCGGCTAGGTGGACTCTGCCCCCGAGCCTGCGCGGAGAGCTCGAGTGCGGAGAAGTGCGGGTGCATGCCGTCGATCCCGCTGTCGATCACCGCCCAGACCACGCCCTTGCCCCGGCGCCGTAGGAGCGCCATGCGGCGTCCGCCTTCACCGTGGGCGCGGAGCGGTCGATCTGCGGCTCGAGGATGTAGTCCGGCCAGACCCGGAAGATCGCCGGTGGCTTCCCGGCCTCCTCCGCGAGCCGCTGATCATGGGCCACCATCTCGCGGACGTCGCCTCGGGAGAGCACGCATTGGTACAGCTTCGGGGCCACCAGGGCCAGACCGGCCGGAACCGGCGGTTGGGTGGGGCTCGGCCCCGTCGACTCATCCGGTCGCCAGCCGCCGCTGCGTGCCTGAAAGGGTTCCCAGACGTGGTAGAAGGCATCCCGGACGGCGCCCAGCCCACCGGGGTAGAGGACGTTGAGTTCGACCAGCATGGCGACCTGCGGGTCGGGATCCGCCGATGCGGGAGCGGCAGGCGTGCCCCGTCCCCCCGGCGGCAGATTGAGGTCTCCGACGATGGGAGAGCGGTAGCGGCCCCCGGGGTGGTGTGACATGGCGTGCCCCCTGTCGTTCCACAGGCTGCTGCTGATACCGGTAAGGAGGCTCCGCACCCCCGACGAGATACAGCCGAACGCGCGGGAGTTCGTGCGGCATCCGGTGTGCGATCGGCCCCCACCCCACGAGGGCGACCGACGGAGTCGGTGGGACACCACCGGCACACGATTCTCGAACCGCCGCAGAGATCATTCGCACCGAAAGTAATACGGGACGGACAAATCATGCCAAGTCACTTCACATCGCGGGCGGATCGACGTGCTATGGGGGGACGCCATATGCCCCGATCGGCGAATCCCGCACCCGCGGTAGAACTCCGACTATCTCCAGATACATTGTCTACCAACGGTTTTCGCAAGCTTAATACAGGGCATTGCCCGATATGTCTGACGACGACAACCTTGACGGAACGTGAGAGTTAATCCCACTTATGGGCGATAATCCTGCTCTTTCCAGAAGCACCCACTTGGTGCCACAATCAGCGCTGGCGGCCACGTCGCCCGGGGCCGCCGTCCACGTAGTTGGGGGTCCAAATGTCACGCTCACGAATACCGGTCATCGCGTTGGCCACCGGCGCCGCCCTGGCACTCGTCGCGGCCACCCCAAGCGTCGCCTCGGCGCACAGAGGCGACCACGGCCCCTCGGTCACGGTGCTCAACAAGACTGTCGGCGCACCCTTCCAGTTGGCCTACAGCAAGAGATCCCTCTATGTCGCGGACGGTGCCGTACAGACCGTGTTCCGCTTCGACGATCCCAAGCTGACGCCACTGGCGACCGGACCCAAGGCCGGCGATGTCGCCGGCGTCGCCCGGAACCACCGCGGCGATCTGGCGTACACGGCGACCGACTTCTCGAACGGCAAGGCCACCTTGACCGTCAAGCGCCGTGACGGGTCCACCATGACGGCCGACCTGGCCGCCTATGAGAAGGCCAAGAACCCCGACGGCCGGGTTCGCTACGGCATCGACCACCCGACGCCCTGCCAGCGCAAGGCGTTCGAACCGAAGCCGACACCTGGAGGGCCGCCCGGGCCACCCGGGGCGTCCTACAAGGGGGAGGTGGACTCCCACCCCTACGCCGTCGCGGCACTGCCGCACGGCGCGTGGATCGTCGCCGACGCCGGGGGCAACGACCTGCTCAAGGTGGACCGGCGTGGTCGCATCTCGACGATCGCCGTGCTGCCGCGCCAGCCGTTCAAGATCACGGCAGCGGCGGCCAAGAGCCAGAAACTGCCGAAGTGCGTGGTCGGTGCGGTGTACAACTTCGAGCCGGTGCCGACCGACGTCGAGATCGACCGCCACGGCGCCTTGATCGTGTCCCTGCTGCCCGGTGGGCCCGAAGACGCCAGCTTCGGCGCCCGCGGCTCGGTCTACCGCGTGAACGCCCGTTCCGGACACGCCCACAAGATCGCGGGTGGGTTCCTCGGCGCGACCAACGTCGCCCTCGGCGATCGCGGGCGAATCTTCGTCGCCGAGCTGTTCGCCGGCAAGGTGTCGGTGATCGACCACGGCAGAGCGAGGAAGTACGTCGACCTGCCGAACGCGCTGTCGTTGGTGTGGGGTAACGACACCCTGTACGCCGGCACCCTCGGCACGATGGACGATCAGGGCAACCCGACCGGTCCCGGCTCCCTGGTGGCCATCGGCTGAGGATCGCGGGCTCCCCGGGTGGCTGTCGGGTCACCCGGGGGGCCGTGACCGGGGAGCGAGACCCGTCGGGGTGGTAGTGGCGCAGCTCGGTCGATCGTGGTCGACTGCAGGGGAGCGGGTTCTCACCATGACGGGGGTCTGATGGCACGGGCGGCGGAGGTCCAGGCGGCTGGTGAGCTGGCCGCTCACGCCATGAGCGGGACCGTCGCCATCGTCGGCGATGTGCATCAGGCGATCACCCGCCGGGTGGAGCGGTTCCTGCCCCGCCGGGCACGGGTGGTGACCCGACTGCACGGCGCCACGACCGCCGCCACCTACCTCGCGGTCGACCGGGTGGCCACGACCGCCATTCGCGTCGGGGCCACCCTCGCCTCGCGCCGACTGGGCGACCCGCCATCGCAGACGCGGATGGGCCGGGCCGTCCAGCCCATGGTGAACGGGGTGTGGGGTGACACCGTGGCGCAGCGCGGCCCGGCGCTCGCCGTCCGGATGGCGGTACGCATGGCAGGGCGTGACCTCCCGCTGGAGACCGGTTCACTGGACGCCGCCTTCCCGCAGGCCACCGGGCGGATCGCCGTGTTCGTGCACGGCCTGGTGGAGAGCGACGAGTCCTGGTGGACCACTCCGGACGCCATCGCGGACACGATCCCCGACGCCGCGCCGGCCTCGTTCGGGCGCAGCTTGCGGCAGGAGGTGGGGCTCACCCCGGTCTACCTGCGCTACAACTCCGGGCTTGCGCTGGGCGAGAACGCCCATGCGCTGGCCGGGCTCCTCGCGGAGCTGAGCGCGGCGTGGCCGGTTCCCGTGCGACGGATCGATCTGGTCGGGCACTCGATGGGCGGCCTGATCGCGCACCAGGCGTGCGGGCTGGGAGCGCGGTCCGCGTCGGCCTGGGTGGACGCCGTCCACACCGTGATCGGCCTGGGCACCCCGCACCTGGGGGCGCCACTGGCCAAGAGCGTGCCCGTGGCCGAATGGGCGCTGAACAGGTCCACGGTGAGCGCTCCGATCGCCCGGATCCTGGCCGGGCGCAGCGCCGGGATCCGCGACCTGCACCACGGCTCCCTACCGACGGCGCTGCCCGCGCACATCAGTTACCGCGCGGTGGCCGCCGTGCTCACCCGCGACCCGGGGCATCCCGCGGGATGGCTGGTCGGCGACGGGATGGTCCGCCCCGCGAGCGCCCTGGTCGCCGGGCTCGGTCACCGCCTCGGCGGCGTCAGCCACCAGGGCCTGCTCGGTCACCCCGACGTCTACGAGCGGTTGCGCACCTGGCTCGCCTGACCGTCACGACGGTTCTCGGGCCCAAGCCGGAGCGTGCTCGGGCAGGGGGCCGATCGCCACGATGCGCGCCGGCAGCCGGCGCAGCACCGGGAAGCGGCCGAACAGCCGGACCGGCAGTGGCAGCCTCGCCGCGCCGTCCCGGTTCCCGTTCCCGGCCGGGCTTGCCGACGGCACCGGGTCATCGGCCTCGAGGGCAGGCCCGATCACCAGGCGGTGCGCGAGCCGCTGCCCGGCCTGAACCAGGGCAGCCGCCCAGGCCCGGCGCCGTTGCACCCGGCGCAGGGCGGTCCGCAGCACGGCCCGATCGCCCGCGGCGCCGGGCCGTTCGCGCAGCAGGTCACCCAGGATCCGCCCGGCGGCCACCGCGTCCTGCACGGCCAGGTTGATGCCGACCCCTCCCACCGGCGACATCGCGTGCGACGCGTCACCGATCAGCAGCAGCCCGTCGAAATGCCAGCGCGGCAACCGGTTCAGCGCCACGGAGAGCAGCTTGACGTCGTCCCAGGAGTCCAGTGCCCCGGCGCGGTCACCCAGCCAGGGCAACAGCATGCCGAGGGTGGTGCCGAACCGTTGGATCGGCTGAGCCCGCAGGGTGGCGTCGCCGCCCTTGCGCACCAGGTACCCGCACTGCCAGTAGTCCCCACGATCGATCATGGCGACGAACCGGCCCCGGGAGGCCCGTCCGAGCAGTCCATGGGGGTCGGCCGGGTCGCGGGGCAGCCGGAACCACTCGACGTCCATCGGCACCCCGAACTCGCGCGGACGCAGTCCGGCCGCGCGCCGGACCGTGGAGTGCCGCCCGTCGCAGGCCACCACCAGGTCGGCGCGCAGCTCGTGCAGGTTCTCGTCGTCGGCCGCCGAACGATCGCGGAACCGGACGCCGCCCACCGCGCGCCCGATCCGGATCAGCTCGACCACCTCGGCGTTGCGGCGCAGGGTGAAGGTCGGCTCGGACGACGCGGCGCGGGCCAGCAGCTCCAACAGGTCCCACTGCGGTACGAGCGCGATGTAGGGGTACTTGCCGGGCAGTCGGCTCAGGTCGGCGATCTGTACGGCGCCCGCGTCGAGCATCACCTCGGCCGCATCGATGCGCCGGTGGGGCAGCGCCGCGAACTCCTGAGCCAGGCCGAGCTCGTCCAGCAGGGTCAACGTCGAGGCGTGCACGGTGTCGCCGCGGAAGTCCCGCAGGAAGTCGGCGTGCTTCTCCAGCACACTCACCTCGACACCGGCCCGCGCCAGGAGCAGCCCGAGCACCATGCCGGCCGGTCCCCCGCCGACCACACACACCGTCGTCCGCTCACCCTCCATGCCTAAAGCGTTCCGGCTCAGGGTGTCTCGGCGAAAGGACGCCCGACGGTCAACCGATCCCGGACCTCGGCGTCGAACCTCGCCCCGAGCTGCTGATCGGCCTGCGCGCCGGCCGCGTCAAGGAACATGCCTAAGCACTCTAGCGGGGGCTCTCCCGGGTGTCGTCGGCTATCGGGCCGCGGGGCCAGGCGAGACGCCTGTGCGCACGCCCCCGGCGGGCACCGAGTCGCGGACGAGCGGTGTCTCGGCCCCGCCAGGGGTCCCCCGCGCCCAGACGCGCTCGCCGAGCAGGACCAGGGCCGCGGGCAGCATCACCAGCCGGATCAGGGTGGCGTCGACGAGGATGGCGGCCGCGAGGCCCACCCCCATCATCTTCATCTCCAGCATGCTCAGGGTGGCGAAGATCGCGAACACCGAGATCATCACGGCCGCGGCGCTGGTGATCACCCCGGCCGTGTCGCTGATCCCTCGCTCGACGGCCTGGCGGGCCGGGACCCCGGCGGCGACCCGCTCGCGGACCCGGCTCAGCACGAACACGTGGTAGTCCATCGACAGACCCACGAGCACGACCATGACGAACAGCGGGATCCAGTCGATGACGAAGCCGGGGCTGGTGAAGTCGAGGGGGCCGGCGAGCCAGCCCTCCTGGAAGCCCAGCCTCAGGATGCCGAAGGCGACGCCGACCGACAGCAGGTTCAACGCTGTCGAGAGCAGTGCGACGACGGCGCTGCGGAAGGCGACGGCCATCATCACCAGGGTGAGCAGCAGGACGATGCCGATCACCACGGGCATCCGCTGGGTCTGCCGATCGGCGAAGTCCAGGGACTCGGCGGGCCCGCCCCCGACCGCCCAGGCGCCGTCCGGCGGCCCGAGGGCAGCGGGTGCGAGGCCGTCGCGGAGCAACCGGACGGCGTCGTCCACGGCCGGGTCGGTCTCGTCGTAGGGCATCGCCAGGCGCAGCACGGTGGTGCGCCCGTCCGCCGCGACCGTCACCGGGTCGGCCCCCAGGTCGGCGAATCGACCCGAGGCGAGGGCCGCGGCCTCGATGCCGCCGAGGGCGAGGCGCACGGCCCCGGCCTCGTCGGCCCCGGCCCGGACGACGACGGTGGCCGTGGTGCCCTGCGCGGGGAACTCCTCGGCGACCCGGAGCAGGGTGGCCACCTCGGGGATGTCGTCGGGCAGGGTCTGCAGGTTGGCGCTGTGGATCTTGAGCCCGAGGGCGGGGAAGGCCAGCAGCCCGACGACGGCGACCGAGGTCCCCAGGGCCAGGCCCGGCCGCCGGACGACCGGGGCGAGCACGCGGCGGCTGATCCCGCCCTGGCCGATCCGCGCGTTGAGCCGCCAGAGCAGCGGTACGCGCGGGCGGTCGACCCAGCGACCGAGCTTCACCAGCAGCGCGGGGAGCACCGTGATCGAGCCGAGGACGGCCACCGCGACCACGACGATGGCCCCGCTGGCCAGGGAGTTGAACGTGGCCGATCCGACGGCGTACAGGCCGGCCATCGAGACGATGACGGCGGTGCCGGAGACCAAGATGGCGTGCCCCGATGTCTGCGCCGCGATCTCCACCGCGTCCAGGGTGGTCCGGCCCTTGGCGCGCTCCTCCCGCTCCCGCTTGAGGTAGAACAGCGTGTAGTCGACGCCGACGGCCATCCCGATCAGCACGATCATGCTGGTCACAGAGTCCTCGGCGTGCACGAGGTACGACAGCGGCGCAGAGATGCCGATGGTGGCGGCGACGCTGGTGGCGGCGAGCAGAACGGGGATGCCGGCGCCGATGAGCGCGCCGAAGGCCAACAGCATCAGCGCCAGCGTCACGGGCAGCGTGAACACCTCGGCGGACCTCAGGTCCGAGGCCACCCGGGCGTTGATCCCCTCGCCCAGCGAGAGGTCCCCGGCCTGGCTCAGCCGGAGCCCGGGATGGGCCGCGGCGACGGCCGCGGTGGCGCGCTGGAGCCCGGCGACGTCCTCGGTGCCGGCGACCAGCCTGGCCTCGAGGAGCAGCGCGGAGCCGGCACCGCTGCGCACCGGCTCACCGACCCCGGTCACCTCCGGCAGGTCCGCCAGCCGCCGGCGGAGGTCGGCGGCCGCCGCGTCGGCGTCCGGGCCCAGCGTGGACGCCGCGCCGGTCGTCGTGGGCCCGGTGATGAGCACAGTCTCGGTGGGCGGGGCGTCCAGGCCGGCCTCGGAGACCAGGGCGGCCGCGCGGCCGGACCCACCGAGCCGGTAGTCCTCGTCCGAGGCGGCCACGGTGGGCACGGCGGCGGCGAGCGAGGTCGCCACCGCCACGAAGGCGAGCCAGCCCAGGATGGCCCGCCACGGGTGGGTGGCGCTCCACCGGGCGGCGCGGGTGGGGACCTCGGCGAAGCGGGACATGGCGACCTCTCCGGTGCTCGGACGACGACCGCTCCAGCCTCGGCCGTCCGGTTGCTCCCGTCAGGGGCGGCAGAACCCCCGGTCGGGGGGGTGCCAGTACCACCGCGGTCCGCCGCGGGATGCGGGAGGATGCCGTGGTGGCCGAGCACCGACATCCCTGGGCGGCCACCGGTTATGCCGTGGGCCAGCTGCTTCTGGCCGTCCCGCTGTCCGTGCTGTTCGCGCTCGCATGGCCGGCGTTGGCGCTGGTCCCGTTGGGGGTCGGCGTGCACGCGATCCGGGCCCTGGTGCCCGGCGCGGTGGCGCTGGCCCGGACCAACGTGGTGATGGCCGAGAGCCTGCTCGGGCGGCCGGTGCCCCTCGCGGTGCCCACCGCCGAGGCCGGTCTCGGGCCGGTGCGCCAGGTCGCTGCCTGGGTCCGGCATGCGCCGCTGTGGCGGCTGGTCGCCTGGATCCTCTTCGCCCTCACCGGCGGCCTGCTGATGTCGATCGTGGGGCTGGCGGGGCTGGGCGCGGTGGCGCTGACCGTCGTCGTACTCGTGCTGGTGGCGGCCGACCCCGGCCAGCACGTCGCCCTGGCCATCATCGGCTGGCCCTCCGCCGCCGTCCTGGGCTGGCTCTGGTGGCGCTACGCCGACGACCTGGTCCGGCTGCGCTGTCGGCTGGACGGCGCGATCCTGGCGCCGGACCCGTCGGCGGCGATGGCGCGTCGGGTCGAGGAACTCACCGTCACCCGGGCCGAGACGGTGGATCACTCGGCCTCCGAGATCCGGCGCATCGAGCGCGACCTCCACGACGGTGCGCAGGCGAGGCTGGTGTCGCTGGGCATGAACCTGGGACTCCTCGAGGACCTCCTCGAGACCGACCCGGAGTCCGCCCGGCGACTGCTCGCCGAGGCCCGCGGGACCACCGGAGCGGCGCTCGGCGACCTGCGCGCCGTGGTCCGCGGCATCCACCCGCCGTTGCTCGCCGACCGGGGTCTGGTCGGCGCGGTGGAGGCGCTGGCCCTGGACATGGCGCTCCCGGTCTCGGTCACCGCGCGGCTGCCGGGGCGTCCGCCGGCACCGGTGGAGTCCGCGGTCTACTTCGCCGTCGCCGAATGCCTGGCCAACGTCGGCAAGCACGCCGAGGCCGAGCACGCGTCGGTCTCCCTGCGGTCGCGACCAGATGCGTTGATCGTCGTCGTCGCCGACGACGGCCGGGGCGGGGCCCGGCCCGAACACGGGACCGGCCTGGCCGGGGTCATGCGACGGCTGGCCGCCTTTGACGGCACGATGAGCGTGTCCAGCCCCGTGGGTGGGCCCACCGAGATCACCGTGGAGGTGCCGTGCGTCTGGTCCTCGCCGAAGACCACGCCCTCCTCCGGGACGGTCTGATCAGGCTCTTCGAGGCGCACGGGTGCGTGGTGGTGGCGGCCGTCGCCTCGGCAGAGGACCTGCGGGCGGCCCTGGGCACCGGGCGGCAGCGGGACGTCGACGCGGCCGTCGTGGACGTCCGGCTCCCCCCGAGCTTCACCGACGAGGGGATCCGGGCGGCGGTCGCGATCCGCGCGCAGAGCCCGGCGTTCCCCGTGATGGTGCTCAGCCAGTACGTCGAGCGCCTCTACGCGCGCGAACTCCTCGCCAGCGGCGAGGGCGCCGTGGGTTATCTGCTCAAGGACCGGGTTGCCGACGCGCGGGAGTTCGTCGAGGCGGTCCGCCGGGTCGCGGCAGGAGGCACCGTGCTCGACCCCGAGGTGGTCGCGGCGATCATGACCGCGCGGCGGGAGGAGCCCCTGGACCGGCTCACGCCCCGCGAGCGGGAGGTGCTCGCGCTGATGGCCGAGGGACGGTCCAACGCCGCGATCGCCGCGGGCCTGCATGTCAGCGAGAAGGCCGTCGCCAAGCACACCAATAGCATCTTCACCAAGCTCGACCTGCCGGTCGACGTCGACGACAACCGTCGGGTGCGCGCCGTCCTCACCTGGCTGCGCGCCTGAGGGACCCGAGCGCTGGGTGGCGCGACGGATCGCCGGATACGCGCGACCGAACGAGGGTGCAGGAGGTTCGCCATGGCCATGCAGGATCTGCTCGTCATCGCCGTGATCGTGGTCATCTACGGCCTGATCTCGGGGCGGCTCGAGGGCACCGTGCTCACACCGCCGATGGTGTTCGTCGCGGCCGGTCTGGTGGCGGGGCCGTCCGCGCTGGGTCTGGTCGAGCTCGACCTGGGCAACGAGGCGGTGCGGGTCCTGGCGGAGGCGACGCTGGTCCTGGTCCTGTTCACCGACGCGGCTCGGATCAACCTCGCCGTCCTGCGGCGTGAGTTCGCCGTCCCCGCGCGGCTGCTCGGGATCGCGCTGCCGCTGAGCGTCGTCCTCGGAACCCTTGTGGCCCTGGCACTCCTGGACGGCCTCGAGGTGTGGGAGGCGGCCGTGCTGGCCGCCGTCCTGGCGCCGACCGACGCCGCACTCGGGCAGGTCGTGGTGACCTCCGAGGACGTGCCGGTCCGGGTTCGGCAGGGACTCAACGTGGAGAGCGGCCTCAACGACGGGCTGGCGCTGCCGATGGTCACCGTGCTGTTGGCCGCCGCCGCCAGTGCGGAGGACCTCGGCGGGCCGGCCTCGTGGGGCATGTTCGCCGCCCAGCAGGTCGGCTACGGTGTGCTGCTCGGGACGGCGGTCGGCGCCGTCGGGGGCCGGCTCATCGACGCTGCGGCACAACGGAGTTGGATGAGTCCGGCGTTCCGACAGGTGGCCACGCTCGCCGTGGCCGCGGCCGCCTATGCCTTCTCGGAGTCGTTGGGGGGCAACGGATTCATCGCGGCGTTCACCGCCGGGTTGGCCTTCGGCACCGTCGCCAGGGCCTCCTGCGCAGGGGTCTACGACTTCACCGAGGAGGAGGGGCAACTGCTCACGTTGCTGACCTTCTTCGTCTTCGGCGCCCTCATCATCGGCCCTCGCCTGGGTGAGCTGACCTGGCAGATCGCGCTGTACGCCGTCGCGAGCCTGACCGTCGTCCGGATGCTCCCGGTGGCGCTGAGCCTGCTCGGCACCCGGATGCGGGTCGACACGGTGCTCTTCCTGGGGTGGTTCGGGCCGCGCGGACTGGCCTCGATCCTGTTCGGGCTGCTCGTGGTGGAGGAGTCCGGGGTGGCCGGGGCCGACACCATCCTGCTCGTGGTCGCCTGGACCGTGCTGGGCAGCGTCGCGGCGCACGGGCTCACCGCCGCACCCGCGGCGCGGCTCTACGCCCGCCGCATCGCCTCCCACCGCCTGACCCGTCCCGCGATGCCGGAGCTGGAGGAGGCCACCCACATCCGCACGCGCACGGGCTGACTCGCCCCGGCGTCCGGCGTCTCGCTTATGGCGTCACCGAGCCGGAGTCGAAGCCGGAGCCGGAGTCGGCCGGATCCTGGCCCGCCACCAGATCTTGTGCAGCTCGACGGCGATCAGCAGCGTCAGGGAGAGCGCGGCGAGCAGGAGCCACTGGCGCAGCGACACGGGGGCGAGGCCGAGGACGGACTGCGTGGCCGGCAGGTAGAGGGCGCCGATGTGCAGCAACTGTGCGCCGATGGTGCCGCCGATGAGCAGCGGGTTGCGGCGCAGGGACTGGGAGAAGGTCGAGGCCAGTTCCGAACGGGTGTTGAGGACCTGCACGTTCTCGAACAGGACCATGAGCAGGATGACGAGGTTGCGGGCCTCGTCGACCTCCCAGCCGGCCGCCAGCAGCCACCGGTAGACGGCGATCGTGACGCCGCCGATGATCGCGGCCGAGAGCAGGACACGTTCGATCATCAGCCGGTCGAGGATCGGGGGCACTCGGGTCGCGGGGGCGTCGGCGCATCTCGTCGCCCTCGGCGGGCTCGAAGGCCAGGGCGATGTCCTGGATGCCGTTGGTGACCAGATTGAGCCAGAGCAGTTGGACGGCGAGCAGCGGCAGCGGCAGGCCCGCGGCCAGGGCGCCGAGGATGAGGACGAGTTCGCCGGCGCCGGTGGTGATCAGGAGCTGGACCACCTTGCGCACGTTGGCATAGGCGACTCGGCCCTCCTCGACGCCGGCGGCGATGGACGACAGCCGGTCGTCGGTCACGACCACGTCCGCGGCCTCCCGGGCCACGTCGGTCCCGGTGGCCCCCATGGCCAGACCGACGTGCGCGTGGTGCAGCGCCGGCGCGTCATTGACGCCGTCGCCGGTCACGGCGACCACGTGGCCCTGCCGGACGAACGACTGCACGATGGTCAGCTTCTGGGCCGGCTCGACCCGGGCGAAGACCTCCGTCTCGGCGGTCAGGCGGTCCAGCGCGTCCTCGCCGGCGGCCTCCGCGGCGGCGAGGTCGGTGCCGGTGACCACGCGAAGTGCCTCGGTGGTCGGGGTGAGGTCGACCGACCGGGCGACGGCCGTGGCGGTGGCGGGGTGGTCGCCGGTGACCATCACGACGTCGATTCCCGCCTGCTGCAGGGTGCTGATCGCGGTCGAGGCCTCCGGGCGGGGTGGGTCGATCATGCCGACCAGCCCCAGCACGGTCATTCCGTGGAAGAGGTCGGGGTCGAGGCAGTCCTCAGGTGGCCTGCGGACGGTGCGTGTGGCCACGGCGAGCACGCGGTGCCCCGTGTCCGCCAGCCGATCGGCGGTCGCCAGGACCGCAGCCGGGTCTATCGCCCGCGTGTCGTGGAGTCCGGCGGCGCGCGAGGCCATCTCGACGACCTGCTCCACGGCGCCCTTGACGATGAGCTCGGCGTGGTGGTCGTCGACGGCGTGCAGGGTGGCGGCGTAGCGACGTTCGGACTCGAAGGGTTCGGCGTCCAGGAGCGGTCGGGCCTTGAGCGCCTGTTCGCGGGTGAGCCCGAGTTTGTGCCCGAGGATCAGGAACGCCACGTCGACGGCGTCGCCGTGATGGACCCAGGTGTCGCCCTTGCGGGCGAGCACGGCGTCCGAGCAGAGCACGCCGGCCAGGGCAAGCCGGCCGGCAGCGGCCAGCCGGGCCTCGTCCTCCCCCTTGGGCATGAGCAGCGCACCCTCGGGCTCGCTGGAGCTGCCGGTGACGGTCCAGAGATCGCACCCGGGGACCGCCAGAGCGGTCGCCGTGAGCTGGTTGACGGTCAGGGTGCCGGTCTTGTCCGTGGCCAGCCGGGTGCAGGCGCCGAGCGTCTCGATCGCCACCAGCCGGCGGACGACGACATTGCGCCGGGCCATCCGACGAACCGCGACGGCCAGTGCGACGGTGAGCGCGACCGGCAGACCTTCGGGGATGGCCGACACCGCAAGTGCCACCGCGGTCAGGAGCACGTCGTGCCAGGCGGCACCGCGCGCCAGTTCGATGACGGCCGTGACCGCGGCTGCCACCGCGACGGCGATGCCGATCACCCCGGTGAACCGGCGCATCCGGCTCACCAGCGGGGGTTCGGTCTGCGACGGCGCCTCCAACTGCCCGGCCAGGGCGCCGACCACGGTGTGGGCGCCGATCGCGGTGACCACTCCCCGGCCGCGACCACTGTTGATCATCGTGCCCGCGAACGCCATGGTCGGGCGGTCACCGAGCCCGGCCGACGGGGCGACCGCGGCGTGCGGCTGCTTGGTCACCGGCAGGGACTCGCCGGTCAACGCCGACTCGTCCACGCTCAGGTCGCGGCTGTTCATCAACCTCAGGTCGGCCGGAACCACGTCTCCCGAGGTGAGCAGAACGACGTCTCCCGAGGTGATCTCGGTCGCGTCCACCTCGACCCGTTCACCGTCACGCAGCACCTCGGTCGTCGTGTGGATCATCGAACGCAGCGCGTCCACCCCACGCTCGGCCTGATACTCCTCGACCGCTCCGATCACGGCATTGAGCAACAGCACCGCGGCGATGAACCCGGCGTCGGCCAGCTCGCGCAGGACGAGCGACAGGCCCGCGGCGAACAGCAGGACGTACACCAGCGGCGACATGAACTGCCGGGCGAACACCTTCAGAACCCCCGGCGGGCGACCTCGCGGGATCACGTTCGGTCCCCAGATCGCCAGCCGGCGCTCGGCCTCGGCCGTCGACAGGCCGTCGATGCCACTGTCGAGCAGGTCGAGGACCTCGTCCGCGGGCGCCGCGTGCGGCGGCGCTGCCGACCCGTTCGGGTGGAGGGAGGTCGCGTCGAGCCCTCGATCCACCGCCACGGCTGCTCAGCCTCCTCCGTCCCGCCACGCCCGCGAGCTCGACCGTGATCGGGTGCGCGCACCCGGCATCCGTCCAGCCTGCCCACGCATGGGCCGAGGAATCCGGGACCATTGCCCCCGATCCACCACGGGTCGCCCTTCATCCCGCAGGTCATACTCGGGCCATGACGGCACGCATCGCGCACACCACCATCGACAGCGCCGACGCCTACGCACTCTCCGAGTGGTGGAAACCGGTGCTGGACTACGTCGATGTCGACGATGACCCCAACGAGCCCGGCGATGAGGAATGCATGATCATCAGCCGTGACGGCGTGTATCGGCTGCTGTTCATCACTGTGCCCGAGTCGAAGACGGTGAAGAACCGCCTGCACATTGATCTCGAACCGGTCGATGGCCGCAGGGACGACGAACTCGCCCGGCTGATTGCCCACGGGGCGGTTCAGGTGGCGGACCATCGCGGGAAGTACGGCCCCGGCACAGGGTGGGTCGTGATGGCGGATCCCGAGGGCAACGAGTTCTGCATCCTGCGCAACGCCGGCGAGCGCTCGCAGGCGCCACCAGGGACAGAGGAGGCCCGCCGCGGGACGCCCGAACGACCCGGGTCGTCGCGGTGAATCCCCCGACGGGCGATGAGCGGGCGCGCGAGCGCGACCCCGCCGGGCGGCCTCGCAATGCCCGCCCCCGCGATGGTCTGGGGCGGCCACTGCCTCGTGGAAGCGCCGGTGTGGAGCGCGTTCCCGACGAGGTGATCCTGCCGCCTCGTGAGGCGCTGGACGAGGCCCAGCGGCTCCTTGACGAGGGCCTACCGTTCCACGCTCACGAGGTCCTCGAAGGGGTCTGGAAGAGCGCCCCGGACGACGAGAGGGACCTGTGGCAGGGGCTGGCGCAGCTCGCCGTCGGGCTCACCCACCTACTGCGCGGCAACCCGGTCGGTGCGAAAGCCGTGCTGTCCCGCGGGCGTTCCAGGATCGCCCCGTATGCGGACCGGGCGCCGCACGGGATCGACGTCCCCGGGCTGCTGGAGTGGGCCGAGCAGATCCTGGCCGCCGTCCAGGCGGCGCCCACTCCCGCCGATCACGCCACCCACGCCCTGCCCCCGCGGCTTCGCCGACCTCAGGCGCGAAGCGATGCCTCGTCCATCTCGACGCCGATCACCTGAGCGACACGGTCCATGTCCACGTCCCACGACAGCAGGGTGGCTCCGCGACGATGCGCCACCGCCGCGATCATGCAGTCGACCATCCCCCGCGGTGTGACGCCCGCTCGCCGACACCGGCGATAGATCCTCGCTGCGGCCTCGAAATCCGTCGGAGCATCGAAGGGCACTAACCCGAAGCGGAGCAGCAGGCGTCGCAGATCCTGCTCTCGCGCCTCGCTGCGTGCCCCGGCCAGAACCTCCATCAGAACGGGCTCTGTGACCATCAGCGGCCCGTCGGTGGCGATCAGCTCGGCCAGGCGTCGGTCCGCCGTGCTGCCGGTGGCCCGGTCGTACTCGACCCACGCCGAGGTGTCGGCCAGGATCACGCCGCGCCGCGCGGGGAGGCGTCGGCCGGAACGTCACCCATTGCAAGGGCACCGCGCATCGCCAGCGCCTGCTCACGCGTCATCGGCTGCCCGGCAAGATGCCGCAACGCGAGATCGACGGCCTCGGTCTTGGTGTGGACGCCGTAGCGGTCCATGATCGCCCGGACGTAGTCGTCCTCGATCTCGATGTTCGTGCGCACCTTCGCCATGCACGCACTGTACACCTGACGTGTAGAGAGCGTGTACCTCGGCGGTGAGCGCCGGCCACCGGCTCTGGTGCGCCACGACGACCGACGCGGACACTGGGACATGCCCAACCGACGCGCCAGATTCCTCTTGGACGTCCTGCTCCTGGTGACAGCGACGGTGGTGATCTTGACCGGCCTGTACGTCGACCAGCTCGATCTGCACGACTTCGCCCCTCACCGATGGTCCGGCTACGCCGTGGCCGGACTCATCGCCGTCCATGCCGGGCTGCACTGGCGCTGGTTCGCCACCGCCGGCTTCACGACCGGCTCACGCGGCGGGGCCACCGCCGCGGCGCCGCGCCCCGAGCCGGCGCCGTCGTCCGGTCCCGGACGGTTCAGCCCGACCCGTCGAGCGGCCCTCACCGCGGTCGGCGCGGGGGCCCTCGGTGCCGGCGCCGGCTGGTTCGCCCGGGCGAGCGCCTCACCCGCCGCCTACCAGGGCGGCGACGTCGGCCTCTTCTACCACGAGCAGAGCTCTCTCGGGTTTCCGGGGGTCATCGGCGACGTGCTGGACTGGGGCCGTCGACCCGCCGCGTACAAGGACGTCGGCGACGGCCAGGACGTGCCCCTGCCGAGGGTGGACGTCGCGCCGGCCATGAGCCTCGCGCAGGCCC
This sequence comes from uncultured Actinomycetota bacterium, assembly GCA_963750395.1. Taxonomy (GTDB): domain Bacteria; phylum Actinomycetota; class Actinomycetes; order Actinomycetales; family Kineosporiaceae; genus JADJPO01. The sequence continues at coordinate 255,847 of CAVVQM010000016.1, forward strand.
TCGAGCAGCGGCGGTCCCTGCGCGAGTACGCCGACCGGGCCATCACCGACGCGGAGCTGGCCTGGGTGGTCTCGGCGGCGACCGGGGTCACCTCGGCCAACGGCTACCGGAGCGCACCGTCGGCCGGCGCGCTGTACCCCATCGAGACCTATGTGGCCGCGAACCGCGTCGACGGGATCGACGCCGGTCTCTATCACGTGGACGTGCGGACCCAGGCGCTCGGGCGGGTGCGGGAGGGCTCGGTCGCCGGCGATCTGATGATCGCCGGTCTCGGCCAGGACTTCCTGCGCCGAGCACCGGCCGTCCTCGTGCTGTCCGGCCTGTTCCAGCGCACCCGCTGGAAGTACCGCGAACGGCACTATCGCTACGTGTGCTGGGAGGGTGGCCACGTGGCCCAGAACGTCTACCTCGCCGCCGAGGCGGCCGGGCTCGGCGCCTGCATGGTGGGCGCCTTCCTCGACGGGAACCTCAACGACCTGCTCCGCATCGACGGTCGCCGGGAGGCGGCCCTCGCCGTCATCGCCCTCGGGCCCCGGCCGTGAGCCGGATTCGGCGATTCCTGGCCATCCTGGCGGTTGGCCTCAGCGCCGCCGTGCCTGCCGGTGTGCCCGACGGATCGATCGAGGACTTCATCGCCGGCGAGATGCCTGCCTCCGGCGTCCCCGGCCTGGCATACGCCGTCGTGGCCGGTGACGACATCACCTCGGTCGGCGCGCACGGCGTTGTCAGGATCGGCGACGACCGAGAAGTCACGCCGGACACGGCTTTTGTGATCGGCTCGATCTCCAAGAGCTTCACGGCGTTGGCCGTCATGCAACTGGTCGAGGCGGGCGGTATCGACCCGGATACAGAGGTTTCGCGCTATCTCGACGGTTTCGCGGGCCGGCCGGCCGGCGCCATCACGATCCGGCAGTTGCTCAGCCACACGAGCGGCTTCTCCACGCTGCAGGGAAACGCCTCGCATGCGGACGACACCAGCGGGAAGGACGAGCTCGCGCGCCGGGTCGACCGGCTCGCCGAGGTGACGCCGGCCCACGAACCCGGCAAGCGGTGGGAGTATTCGAACCTGAACTACCAGATCCTTGGTCGCCTCATCGAAGTCGTCAGCGGGCAGGACTACCAGACCTACGTTGCCGCCAAGATCCTGGAGCCGGTCGGTATGAAGGACAGCTTCGTCGCGGACGGCGAGATCCATGAATCCATGGCGACCGGGCACAGGCCCTGGTTCGGCACCAAGCGACCGCTGCCCGACAACTCGACGGACCGCGGAACGGCTCCGCAAGGTGGGATCGTCGCGAGCGCCGGCGACCTGGCGCGCTACATGCAGATGATGATGAACGGCGAGGACGACGTGCTGAGCGCCGAAGGGAAGGCGCTGATGATGCGCCCGGCCGGCGATGCATCGCCAGACTACGGCTTGGGCTGGTTCGTGGATTCAGACAACGGCAGTGTGTGGCATTCCGGGTCGAGCCCCGGTTTCGAAACGCTCGCCACGATGGTCCCCGCCGAGAAGCGGGGGGCTGTCGTGCTGGTCAACGGGGGAAGTGGAGTCGGCTTCGGGGAGACGACCCGGCTCCGTAGCGGCATCACCGCCCGGGCGTTGGGCCTCGACGACGACGGGGAGGGATCCCGATTGGGTCAGAAGGCCCTGTTCATCGCCTTGGTGCTCCTGCCGATCGCTTACCTGATCAGCATGATCTGGGCCTGGCGTCACCGCGTCGAGATACGCGCCAAGTCGGGCGTTCCCGGTCTGTTCAGCCTGTGGTTCCCGCTGCTCACCACGCTTGTCGCAGCGTGGGTCGTTCTCCGCCTGGTGCCGAGCCTGCTCGGCGCACCGATCAGCACGATAGGGCTGTTCCAGCCCGACCTTGGTCTGGCACTGATCGCCACCGCAGTGACCGGTGTGCTGTGGGCCGTGTTCAGGCTTGTGGTGGCCTATACCGGTAGATCCGGCCCTGCCTGATCGCCAGGGCCGGGACGAATCCGGGGTCTGCGGACCAAAGCTCAGATCGAGGCGACCACTGGTCGCGCTGGTCGGTGGGGTCAGCCATCGTCCGAACTGCCGATATCCGAACCCCAATGCGAGAAAGGCATTTCGACACGCGCCCGTGTCATTAGGCTCGCCGCGCAGTCGCTGAGGAGGGGGTGCGGCACGGATTGCACCGCGGCGCCGCACAGGAGGGGAACTGGGGGAATGATCATCGCACAGCTCATCACCGCGCGCCCCCGGACGTCGGGCCCACGGATACCGCCCGCCGTCCTGTCGGTGGTGTTGCTGGTCCCGATCTGCCTGGTCTACCTGTGGTTCCCGGGGGACGGCGATCAGACGGTCTTCGAGGTGGGCGCGCGAAGGCTGTCAGAGGGCGGTGTGTACTACCGCGACTTCTGGGACATCAAGCAGCCGGGGATCTACTGGTTCTTCGAGGCCGGGCTGTCACTCGGGGTCGGGGTGGTCGGCCCGCGGCTGCTCGAGATCGCCGGGGTGCTGGCCGGCGGCGTGGTGCTGTGGCGGCTCACCGCCGGGTGGGGCATTCATCCGCACGTCCGGGTCGTCGCCCCGGTCCTGGTGCTCGGCAGCTATGTCCTGCTCAGCCACCGGGCCGGCGTCACGCAGATCGAGGGTCTCCTGAACCCCTGGCTGCTCATCGTGTTCGCACTGACCTGGCCGACGGCGCCGCAGGGAGGGCCGGCACGCCAGGTAGGCCGGTGGGCACTGGCCGGGCTGGCGACCGGGATCGTCGCGGTGCTGAAGCCGATCTACCTGCCCATCCCGGCCGTGCTGCTGCTCGGGGCCCTGGCGGCGTCGCGGACCGGCGTCTCCGGACGGCTCGCCCGGCTCGGCACCGCCGTGGCGAGCGCCGCCGTTCCCGTCCTGGCTGCGACCATCTACCTGGCTCGGCACGGTGTCCTCCCCCTGGCGTGGCTGACCACCGTCCACCTTCCGGTGGAGACCACGCAGCAGACGGCGCTGGCCGCGGGGTGGCACCGGTGGAAGGATCTGGTGGTCGGCCCGATCCTCCCCCTCGCCGTACTTGCTCTGCTCACCGCCCACCGCCGCGGGACCGTCGTCCGCGAGCTCACCCTGGTCGTGACCGGCGCGGTGGCCATCGCCCTGACCGTGCCGCAGTTCCCGGGGCAGTACCGCATGCTCGTCCTCGCTGCGCCGTTCGGGCTGCTGGCCGTGGCCGGCGCGGACGTCGTGTGGCGCTGGGTCGAGCGCGCCGGGCCGGGTCGTCCCGGTCGGCGGACCGCCGTCCTGATCTCCGCCGCCCTCCTCGCCGTGCCCATGACCTGGGGACCGCAGCGCCTCCTGGCCCACGCCGGTGAGATCGAGTCCTGGGGTCTGGGCGAGGACGCGCGCAACGCCCGGGACTTCGTGCTGCTCGGCGAGCACCACGACCTGGAGGTGGCCGACGTCCGCGACCGGATCTCCGCCGGGACGCCCGTGTTCGTGTTCGGCCACCCTCAGCTCTACGAGGAACTCGACGCCGTTCCCGCGATCGCGATCTCCGGCTGGGACGTCGACAGCAAACCCAGCCGTGTCTGGCGCGAGCTCGACCGGCAGCTGACCTCGGCCAGACCCGAGTGGGTCTACGTCGAGCGCGGCTACCACGACCTGCTTCCCGACCGGGCCCCCGGCGTGGCCCTCATGCTGCGCGACAGCTACGACCCGGTCGCCGCCGGACCGCGCGGGGACTGGTTCAATACCGACGAACCCGGCCTGCCCTGCGGGATCCCGTGCGACAACCGGCTCGAAGGCCAGTCGGGGCAGCCGCTCCCAGGCTGGGAGCCGACCGGGGACGTCGAGTCTGCGCCGACGCGTCAGCGCGCTGCTGGTCCACCCCTACGCCATGATCCTGGCGAGGCGGGTGCGAGCCGACTGCCTCCTGTCCGGTGGCCTCGCCTTCCTCCAGTCCCGGCTTCGTGGTGAGTTGGCATCGACGATCTTCATGCTCGTCGTCGAATCGTGCGGAACGGTTCCTCGTCCTCGAGATCGGCAGCCAACTGGGAGCGCACGGTCGCATCAGACTCCGGGTCGAGAGCGGGCATCCTGTGGTGGACGCCGGACGCGCTCGATCGCACCGGGCGGGTCGCGGAACTGCACGGCGAACTGCCTCGCCAGGGTGCGATGGCGGAACCGCCAACCGGGGCCGACCGGGTACATGATGCCGTCGCGCGCGGCCTGGTCGAGCAACGTGACCAGCCTCAGGGGCAGCCACCTCCGCGCAGCCAGAAACACTCTCGCCGCGAAGTGCTCTGCGACCGCACCACCGCCCCCCTCGAGCGCGGTGACCACGGCGATCGGCACCCATACGCTGGACGCAAGCACGACGGTGGCCTGCGCCATTCCCACGCTGTTTGCCGCCAGCCAGGTCGGTGAGACGCCACCGACTCCCTCGACGGCGAGGGTGTAGACGACGAAGACCACGACCACCAGCACTGCGGTGGCCGCGACAGCCGGCAGCACGATCAGACCAGTGACGATCCCGGTACGCCCCGATCGCCACAAAGCGCTGCGCGGTCGGGGTGCCCGCACGCGGTCAGCGGGAATCGCGGCCATCGCTGCGTGCATCATGAAGGCGGACGTCGCGACCAGACCGACCATCACCGAGGCGATCGCGGCAAGGAAGGGCGGTGCCTCCCCGAAACCTGCGCGATCGTCCGGGTAGCTGCAGGTCGATCCAGCGCTCGCACAGTGCCTCCTCCACCGCTGGTTGGTCGGCGGCCGGATCCAGCTCCGACAGCGGATCAGACCGTCGGGTGTAGCGGCAAGCCGCTGCCCCGCACAATGAGAGCCGCTCCGCCGCAGTAGGTTACGGCGGCCAGGCCGCTGATCATGCGCAGCTTGCGGGGCAGGGCGCCGCGATGGGTCCCCCCGTAGGCTGCCGGGCCCCATGGCGCACCGGCCGCGAGGGATGCCTGGAAGCCACCGATGACCACGAGCGCCGCAGCCGTGGCTCGCCCGAAACGGGCGGTGACCACACCGGGAGATTACAGCCCATCGCCACTCACCCGTGCCGGCGAGACGACGACGTCGTCGTCACCGTCTTCACGACGATCGGCCTGCTGGCCACCATCGCCTACAACTGGACATGGCGACCGAGCCCTATCATGCTGACATGAGCCTGATCCCACGTCTGCGCTCGGCGGCGGCCGAGGTGTTCGCGGGCCGGGGCGTACAGTTCGCCTACCTGTTCGGCTCCCATGCCCGGGGGCAGGCGCGCGAGGGCAGCGATGTGGATGTGGCCGTGCACTTCGGCGACGACGTGCCGTCGAGTGAGTACCTGGAGCGGGCCACGATGCTGTCGGGCCGGCTCGCGTACCGATCGGGCGCCGGGCCCATCGACGGCCTGGTCGTCCTCAACGAGGCGCCCCTGCGCCTGGTCGGACGTATCCTGCGCGACCGCGTGGTGCTGTTCGGCCACGACGACCCCGGGCGCGTGGCCTACGAGATGCGGATGGGCAAGCTCGCCATGGACTTCGAGATCCACGCCGCCCCGCTCGACCGGGCGCTGCTTGCGGCCATGGCTTCGGAGGGCAGGTGACGGTCGACCCGCTGCGCCTGCGCGCCTTGCTGGAGCGATTGCGGGAGGAGGTGGCCGATCTGCGGCGCCTGGCGGGCTACGACGCCGACACGCTGCTGGCTGACCGCGACAAGCTCAAGTCGGTGAAGTACGGGTTCGTCGTGGCCATCGAGACCTGCATCGACGCCGGGCAGCACATCATCGCCAGCGAGGGCTACCGGGGACCCGCCAACTACGGTGAGGTCTTCACCGTGCTGGCCGAACACGGACACCTGCCCGCGGACGACGTTCCGACCCTCATCGCCATGGCCGGCTTCCGCAACCTCCTGGTCCACGGCTACGCCGACATCGACGACCGCCGCGTCGTCGACACCCTGCACCGCCACCTCGACGACTTCGACCGGTTCCGTTCGGACCTGGCCGTGAGCGTTCGCGCCGACAGCGACTGACCGGACGACGGCGCCGAGCCGTTCATCGTCGCGCGCTCACTGCCCGGCAATGCCGATCTCGAAGGCGAGGACGACGGCTCGGACGCGGTCGCGGAGCCCGAGCTTGGCCAGGATGCGGGTTACGTGTGTCTGCACAGTGGTTTCGGCCAGGTACAGCTCCCGGAGGTCGTCGGACAGGCGTCTGACGGTCCGGCAGCGGGGGCCGGCGGGGGGTCGACTCGGCCGGTCGTCGTCCAACCAGTCCGTCATCGATCGGCGTACTCGCGCGGCCGCGGCCGAGACCCGGCCCGAGGCCCGATCGACAGGCCGACCCCAAGATGCCCCAGCAGATGACGGACGTCGTGGACGTCCAGCGAGCCGTGTCGCTCCAGGACGAGGTGCGGACGGGTGTCGTCGTGCTCGGAGCCACGCCGGTGGAAGGACAGGATCGTCGTCGACATCGGCAGGAAGCGCGGGTAGGCCGCGCGGACGGCGTCCTCGTCCGCCTGCCGCAGCAGGGCGAAGTCCGGCTCGTGACCGAACTCGGCGGCCAACGCGGAAGCCCGCCAGTGCGGTGGGGAGTCGTCGGTTCCGTTCAGCTGCCGGGACCGGTTGGCCGAGGTGATGAAGAGCAGGTCGTCGCCGGTGGCAGCCAGACTGCGGGCCAGAAACGCGTTGGACGCACACGCATAGCCGGGAGCGATGACCTGCGTGGTGCGGACTGCGCCGTCGCGAGAGGTGAGATGCTCGGGGACGTGGGCAGCCGCCGGTCCGCGGAACCCGAAGGGCCCGATGCCCCAGAAGCAGTCCATGACGTTCAGCACCGACCGCCGGGTCAGACCTGTCGGGAGCTCGGACCAGTCGAAGAGTTCGGCGATGCGGGACGGCGGGGCGTGCCCGACCACCGCACCTCGTGACAGCGCTCGGGCCGCGTCGGCCCAGTCGATGGGATCGGTGAGGCGCATGCCGGCGCCTTCGACGAGTCGCTCGCGTTCCATGTCGTACTCCCGGTGTCCGGTCAGGGCATCGGTGCCTCGTTCGCCGACCTGAGCATGCCCTTGTCACTCCCCCGGTCAGGCCGCGTGATCGTGCAGGAAGGCCAGGGTCCGGTGGTTGAACTGATCGACGTCCTGGTAGATCGGGGCATGCGAGCAGTCGTCGAACACGATCAGTTCGCTGTCGGCGATCCCTGCCTGGAGGGGCCCCGCGAACCGCGTGGAGGTGAGCTGGTCATGCCGCCCGAAGGTGATCAGCGTTGGCGCCTGGATGGAGGCGAGGATCGGCCGGGCGTCGTGGGTCAGGACGGCTTCGGACTGCCGCAGGAAGGCGTCGACGGATGGCATCGGACGGCTCCGCACGAACTCGGCGAGGGAGTGGATGTACTCCGGACGGGCTGCGTACAGCTCCGGGGTGAAGCACCACGGGAGGATCCCCATGACCATCATGTCGGACACGCTGCCCAGCGCCCGGGCCATGACCCGCCACCCCTCCAGCACTACCTGCAGGAACGGGTCGGGGCCGGTCCAGGCGCTGTGCAGGGACAATGACGTGACCTGCTCCGGGTGCTTGGCGGCCAGCCACATCCCGACCGCCGCGCCCAGTGACAGACCTGCGACGTGGGCGCGGCCCACGCCGGCCGCATGCATGAACGCGGCGACATCGTCGGCCAGCAACTCGGTCGAATAGACACCGTCCGGCTTGCTGGACAGGCCCGCACCACGCAGGTCCACCGTGTAACAGGTGAAGTGTTTCGCGTACTCCGCCACCTGAAACGCGTAGCACGCCTGGTCGATTGCCAGATAGGGAATCAGGACGAGCGGCTCACCGTCGCCCTGGACCTCGTAGTAGATCTCTATGCCGTTCGCGTGCACCGTCGGCATTTCTCCTCCTGACGATCCGGGGCGGTCGTCCCCGCGACCGCTGCTCTCAAGAGGTGCCGTACGCCGATCTGATACCTGCCGAACCGAGCAGTTCCAGGACGCTGCGCCGCCGGGAACCGACGGCGCCCCAGGCGCTTTGCGCCGATCGGCAGCCGATCATGGTTTGCCACCCGGGGATCCCCTGGCGTCGGAGCTGTCCCTGCCTGCGACCGCTGGGCGACGCGGATGAGTTCGCCTGTTGGCGGGTCTCACGATCCGTCGATTCGGCAGTAACATCGAGGCAACCGATCGGCAGCGACCGCGACGCGGTAGTCGAGGAGGTTCGCCATGTTCGTTCAAGTGATCCAGGGTCACGTCTCTGACGCCGGGCGGGTGCGCGCCCAGCTCGACAAGTGGGTGACGGAGGTGGCTCCGGGGGCCGTGGGCTGGCTCGGCAGCACAGCGGGCGTCACCGACGACGGCCAGCTGGTCGTCCTCGCGCGTTTCGAGTCAGCGGAGGCGGCGCAGCAGAACAGCGATCGGCCGGAGCAGACGGCGTGGTGGCAGGACATGGCGGCGCAGTTCTCCGATGAGCCGGTGTTCCACAACAGCACGTCAATCGACGTCAACACACCAGGGGACCCGTCGCAGGCCCGCTTCGTCCAGGTCATGCAGGCTCGTTCGAGCGACCCCGAGCGCACCCGCGAGCTGATGCTGAGCAACCCGATCGACTGGGCGCTGTTCCGGCCTGAGGTCCTCGGCACGCTCGCAGCCGGCCACGACGACGGCTCCTGGACGATGGCCATCTACTTCACCTCCGAGGACGCCGCCCGCGAGGGGGAGCGCAGGGAACCACCGCCGCAGCTGCTGGACATGATGTCGGAGCTGGACTCGCTCACGGTGGGAGAGACCGCCTTCTTCGACCTCAAGGATCCCTGGCTCAATGCCGCACCGTGAACCCGCGGCTTATTCCGTCGCGACCGGTCACCATGTGGTGTGGACCCGTTCCAGCGCCCAACGTCGATCGTCGTACTCGCCTATGACGGGGTGGCCGGCGACGAGGCCGGCATCGTGGTGCACGTCCTCACCGGTGCCGGGCTGGACGTCGTCGTCGCCACCGTCGGACGCGACCCGGTCACCGGCTATCACGGCCGGGTGATCGCCGACCGGACGGTGGACGAGCTGGCCGACTGCAGCGCCCTGATCGTGCCCGGCGGGATGGGGGTTCGGCGGATGGCCGCCGACCGGGCGTTCATGGCCGCCATTCGCCGGCTCGCGACCGACGCGATCTGGTTGGGCGCGACCTCGACCGGCTCGATCCTGCTGGCTGCCGCCGGCGTGATCGACGGTGCGCGGGCCACCACCCACTGGCTGGCCGGTGACCTGATCACCGCCCGGGGCGTGACCCTCGTGGACGAGCCCTTCGTCGAGGACGGACGTCTGCTCACCGCGTCCGGGACCGCGTCGACGGCCCAACTGGGCTTCCGCCTCGTCGGGGCGCTGGCCGGGCCCAAGGCCGAAGCCGAGGCGCGGGCGTCGTACCAGCCCCCGGCTCGGTCCGTTGCGCGGTACGGCCCGCAAACGGCCCGGTGGCGACGATGGTTCACGCGGGGGACGACGGAACAGCCGGTGGCGATCGACCCGTGGGCTCAGGCCGAGATCGTCTTCCTCGACCTGGACGACCACACGGTCGACGAGGCGGACGATCTCTGAGACCACATACGACTGGCCGGTCGATCGAGCCGCCGCACTCCCCCGCTCCGACTCCGCCGTCGCTACGCTTCCTGAATGGCAGACGAACTGATCCACCCATTCTCCACGGACGACTTCAGCCGGGTGCTGTGCGTGGTGGCTCACCCGGACGACATGGAGTACGGGACGTCGTCGGCCGTTGCGGCCTGGACGGCGCGGGGCGTCGATGTCGCCTACCTGCTGCTGACCCGCGGCGAGGCCGGGATGGACGCTTGCCCACCGGAGCGGACCGCTGACATACGCACTCAGGAGCAGATCGAGGGATGCCACGCGGTCGGCGTCACCCGGGTCGACTTCCTCGACTACCCCGACGGCGTGCTGGAGTACAGCCTGGCCATGCGGCGCGACATCGCCCGCGTCATCCGTTCCCACCGGCCGCAGGCGCTGGTGATCGGCTCCTGGGACGTCGAGTTCGTCGCCGGCCTGAACCAGGCCGATCACCGGGTCGCCGGCCTCGCCGCCCTCGACGCGCTGCGGGACGCCGGCAACCGCTGGGTCTTCCCCGAGCTGCTCGACGAGGGCCTCGAGCCGTGCTCCGTGCGCTGGCTGCTGATCAGCGGAGACACCAGACCGACTCATGGCGTGGACGTCACCGGGGAACCGCTGGAACGTGGAATCGCCTCGCTGGAAGCGCACGCTGAGTACTTGGCCGGGATCCCTGGCCACCCGACGCCGCGACCCATGATCACCGGCATCACCGCGATGCAGGGTCGCGCCATGGGCGTGCCGAACGCGGTGCTGTTCAGAGCATGGGACTTCCAGGCACCACCCCCCGTCGCGCTGGAAGCGATGCGGACGGCACAGGGCGACTGATCCTGCGGGGCCGACTACCCTCGTCGTCGTGGAGCCACGGCAGAGACCACTCACGCTGTACGGCACTGCGAGCGAGCAGGTTCCACTGGCATGGTCGTGGGTGGAGGAGCAGCTGACGGCGGCGGGTACGTACTGGATGGTGGCCCCTGCGCGGGGGTACCCGCACCCGCGTCCCGTCTGGGGGCTGTGGAGCGATCGCCGCCTTCATCTGAGCATCGGCAGCCCGACGCTGCTGCGCGCCGTCCAGAAGACGGTTCCCATCAGCGTGCATCTGGGCAGTGACACGGACGTGGTCATCGTCGAGGGACTGACCGGTCCCCTCTCCCGTCCGACACCGCATCCGCTGATCGAGGAGTACAACGCCAAGTACGACTGGGACTATCAGGTCGCCGAGTACGGCGAACTCGTGACCGTCGAACCGACCAAGGTCATGGCCTGGCGATCCGCGGGCTGGGCCGGACGCGAGGGCTTCACGGCCACGGGCTGTTGGCTGCTCGATCCACCGGACTGACGGATCAGCTCGTCCGGAGTGGGCCAGACGATCCCGAGGACGCGGCGAACTCGCGGCCGTCGGCGACGTCGAGGGCCTTGGCGAGGGATCGCACGGCCTCGCGAAACCCGCGGACGCCGTCGTCGTCCAGGGTGACGACGAGGGTGTCGAGCAGTCGCAGCTGCACGGCGGCGATCTGATCGAGCAGCGCAAGGCCCGTTTCGGTCACCCGCACGACACGGGATACCGCGAGCGCACCGCCCGGAAGCCCTTGTTCCTGAACGAGGTATCCACGCTTCGTCAGGCTGGTGATCGTCGCGTCCGTGGCGGCGTCCAGCTCGCCGACGCGCCGGGCGACCTCACCGACCGGCATCGCCCCTCGGGCCAGGGCACGGACGACGCGCAGCTCGCCGGGTCGCAGCCCCGTCACCTGTTCTATGCCCGCGAACACCCAGCCCGCGCCGTTCGCCAGGTCGGTGAGCTGCTCGAGCAACTCCACCGTGTCGCCGGGCCGGGAGCGGGGTTCGGTGTCGATGGACGGCGGGCGCACCCGTCGGGTTCCGCCGACGTCCTCGGTCACGCCCGCGTCAGCCACGGTCCTCACCGTCCTGTTCTCGACGTCGCGGCCCTCGACCGTGACCACCGGCAGCATCCGGTCGAGCCAACCGGGGAGCCACCAGTTCGCCGGACCGATGCGGTGCATCAGAGCGGGCACGATGAGCATCCGGATGACGAAGGCGTCCAGGAGGACGGCGGACGCCATGCCCAGACCCATCAGCTTGACCGTGCGGGAGTCGCCGAGGACGAAGGCGCCGAACACGAAGACCATGATCGAGGCCGCCGCGACGATCACCATGCCGGTGTCCGCGTGACCGGTCCGTACGGCGGTCGCGTTGTCCCCGGTCCGCTGCCACTCCTCGTGCATCCGGCTCACCAGGAACACCTGGTAGTCCATCGACAGGCCGAACAGCATCGCGAAGAGCACGACCGGCAGGAACGGCTCGATCGGTCCCGCTCTGCCCAGACCGATCAGCTCACCGGCCCAGCCCCACTGGAACACCGCGACGACCACACCGAACGCGGCGGCCACCGACAGCAGGTTCATGACAGCACCGATCAGGGGCACCAGCAGGCTGCGGAACGCCACCATGAGCAGCAGCAGGGACAGCCCGACCACCACGGTGACGAACAGGAGGATGGTGGACTGGACCTCCGCGGCGAAGTCGTCGAACGTCGCGGTCGGACCGCCGACGTGGATGCGCACGCCCGACGTCGCCTCGGTCTCGGGTGCGATCCGGGTGCGCACCCGGTCGATGAGGTCGCTGGTCGCCTGGTCCTGCGGACTGGTCGTCGGGATGACGCGGAGGACGGCGGCGGTGCCGTCGGCGTTCGGCATCGGTCCGACGACCGAGGCGACCCCCGGGTCGGCCCTGAGCCGGCTCAACAGAGGTTGCAGCGGTGCCGGGTCGCCCGCCTCGAGAGGATGCTCGCTCAGGTCGACGGCCAGCACCAGGGGTCCGTTGATTCCTGGGCCGAACCCCTCGGCGAGGGTGTCGTAGGCCTGGCGCGTCGTGGTCCCGACCGGGTCGTTGCCCTGATCGGCCGTGCCCAGACGGATGCTCGACGCCGGGACGGCGATCGTCACCAGGACGCCCGCCGCGAGCAGAACCAGCACCACTGGCCGGCGTCCGACGAACCGTGCCCAGCGAGCGAACAGGCCGCCGCCGTGTTCCGGTGCCAGATGGCGGGCGGCGAGCGCGCTCCGTTCGCGGCGGCCGAGCACCCGCACCCCGAGCACGCCGAGCAGGGCGGGGACCAGGGTCGTGGCGGACAGGACGGTGAAGACCACCGACACACCGGCCCCGATCGCCAACCCGTACAGGAACTCGATTCCGGTCAGGAACAGACCCAGCAACGCGATCACGACCGTCGCGCCGGCGAAGACGACCGCCCGGCCGGAGGTGTCCAGTGCGGCGACGACCGAGGACCGGACGGACATGCCGGCCCGCAGGTTCCCGCGGTGGCGGTTGACGATGAACAGGGCATAGTCGATGCCCACGCCCAGCCCCAGCAGGACGCCGAGGACCGGTGCGACATCGGAGACCGTCGTCGCGTTCGAGGCCAGTCGCACCACGCCGGTCGCGACGCCGAGCGCCGCCCCCGCCGACACGATCGGCAGGACCATCGCGACCGGCGACCGGAAGGCCAGGAGCAGGATCAGAGCGGCGACGGCGACGCCGACCAACTCGGCCGGCCCGATATCGGGCCGCGCCAGGGAGGCGACCCCCTGCCCGCCCACCGCGACGTCCAGCCCGTCCCCGGAGGCGGCCTCGACCATTGCCGTGAGGTGCTCGAGATCGGCGCGTGGGACGCCCACACCCGACGTGGCGTACTGCACGCTCGCGTAGGCGATGGTGCCGTCCGCGCTGATCTGTCCCGCGCCGGTGGGCGCGTAGGGGCTCCGCACCGCCGTGACGGACTCCAGGCCGCCCACCTCTGCGAGGAGTGGGTCGACCCGGTCCCGCACGGCCGGATCGGTCACGGGGGTGCCGTCGGTCGAGATCACGATCGTGTCCGCGTCGCCGGACACGCCGGGGAACTCGCGGTGCAACAGGTCGACGGCGGCCTGACTGTCCGTTCCGGGTAGGGCGAAGCTGTTGCGGAAGTCCGAGCCGACCGCCCACGCCGCTCCCTGGGCTCCGAAGATCATGACCAGCCACACCGCCGCCACGACCAGCGGGTGGTCGACACTCCAGCGAGCCCACGACCTCATCACGACTCCTGACCAGACGACCGGTAAGTTCCTCCACCATGTAGCGTTACTGACCGATCGTCAAGTTTGGAGGGTCATGCCTCGCTCAGATGGGCCCGGGAGTACCCGAGAACGGATACTCGCCGTTGCACTGGAACTGTTCGCGCGCCACGGCTACGAGGGGACGTCGATCCGCGACATCGCCGACCGGATGGAGATGACCAAGGCGGCGGTGTACTACCACTTCCCGTCCAAGGACAGTCTGCTCGTCGATCTCCTCAAGCCGACGATGGCCGAGGTCGGGAAGGTCCTACGGGCTCACGCACAGTCGGGCACACCTGATGATCGCCGCGCCCTGGTGACCGCGTTGGTCGACGTCGTCGGAGCCGTCGGACCACGCGTCGTGGTGATGTTCTCCGATCCTGCCGTCGGCATGCGCCTGCGGACGTTGTCCAACGAGAGCCCGCTACCGCAGCGCGTCGCATCGGCCCTCCTCGGGCCCCTACCGGACGACCCGGATGAAGCGGCGGCCCACCGCATGAAGGGCGCCTGTGCGGTCGCCTGCCTGCCCGCCGGCATCGAGGCCTGGCGTCGCACGAACCCGGACGCGACCGGACTGGACGACCCCGCCAAGGAGGTGCTGGTCGAGCTCGTGCTGGCCGTCGTCGAGCGACCCGTTGGCACCGGGTCAGCTTCGAACGGTCTTCAGTGCCCGTGACCAGCTCTCGAGCTGGTCGAACATCGTCACCGCAGCCGGCTCGAACTGCGGTCCGGGCTTGAAGTCGGTGAAGTTCTCGAAGTCCGTGAACAGCGAGAAGCTCAGTTGCTGACGCACGTCGGCGATCTGCAGTTCGGCACAGATCGCCCGCAGGTGCTCGATGGCCCTCGCGGCTCCGAGCGAGCCGTAGCCCACGAACGCGGCGGCCTTGTTGTTCCACTCCCCGTAGATGAAGTCGATCGCGTTCTTGAGCGCGCTCGAGGTGGAGTGGTTGTACTCGGGGGTGACGAACACGAAACCGTCGAACGGCGCGATCGTGGCGGCCCACGCCTTGGTGTGCTCGCCCGCGTACTGCCCCATCGAGGGCGGCATCGCCTCGTCGAGGAACGGCAAAGGGTGATCGAGCAGGTCGATCAGCTGATAGTCGGCATCGGTGCGCTGGGCGGCCCGCTCGTAGACCCAGTCGGCGACCGCCTTGCCCTTCCGGCCCGGCCGGGTGCTGCCGAGGATGATCGCGATCTTGAGGTTGGCCATGAGGGTTCCCTCCCAGACGCCGCCTGTCACGGAAGTTCGTTGACATTTCAACGGTACCGCTCGTCGTCCCAACGGCAACTCGAGCCGCGGACGGCGACCGGCCCCGCCGGGACGGGTCAGGAGAGGTCAGAGGTGGTCGGGCACGTGCAGGCTGTCCGGGTCCTGCCGGGGCGGCAGTTCATCGAGCGCGGCCTTGACCAGCGCCGCCCGGGCGGCGACGGCGACCTTGCGCCGGAACCGCCCACCACCCTCACCCATGACCTGCTCGACCGCCTCGGTGATCTGTGCCGGCGTGAAGACCGGCGCCGTCCCGGATGCCACCTCGACCTCCGGCAGGGCTGCCAGGACCGGCAGTACCTGCTCACTGACCGGCTCCAGCAGTTGGTAGCGCTGATGCGTCGTCAGCTGCTGCCACGCCGCCTCCGGGTCCTTCCGTCCCCTGCGTCCGGTGCTGGACGCGAACGCCAGCTTGGCCGCGGTCTGGACGACGACGGTCAGTTCCTGCTCGGTGAAGCGCATGGGCCCAAGTGTGGCGGCGTTCAGGCGAGGTCCGCGGCCGCCCCGGTCAGGTGACCCCGCCTCGGGACGCCCCGACGACGAAGATGGCCACCGTCATCATGGTCATGACGAAAGGCGGGCCGATCCAGAGCGCGGAGTCGTCACCGCCCTCCACATCCACGAACCTGTTGAGGATCACCAGGACGAGCGCGCCGACCGCCAGGGCGGCGAACGCGACGAGCGCGGTGTGCTTGAGACCCGGGTTCGGGCCGAGCAGCCACCACGACACGACCAGCATGGTCAGGCCGGTGGCGAGGCTCGAGACGAGCCCACCGACGCGTGGAGTGACCGCCATGGCAGCCCCCGTTCCATCCAGAGGCCATCGAGGGTGGCGTGCACACGAAAGCTGGGCCCGCCACCTGACACGGCCCTTGACGCAAGGGTAGGCGACCCTCGGGGTGGACGGCGAGAGCAGCGGCCGGACGAGCGGCGAACCGGAGCGACGAGGACGAACCGGACGGCGGTTTCGTGGTTGACTTCGGCAGGTGGCACGCCAATCCAAGCGCACCTCCTCGCCCGAGGTCGACGCCGTGGTCTCCGCGCTGCTGAGCAGCGGCGACCCCCAGAAAGCCCTGCAGCAGCTGATGTCCCAGCTGGTGGCCGACAGCGACCCGTTCGGCGGCGATCCGTTCGGGTCCCGTAACGAGGCCATCCCCCTCCCGAAGCCACCCAGGACGCCGACCGTGGTGACGGTGAAGGTGAGCCTGGACGGCGCCCGCCCGCCGATCTGGCGACGCCTGGAGCTGCGCGGCGACCTGACCCTGGACCGGGTGCATGAGTACCTCCAGGCGGCTATGGGCTGGTACGACTGTCACCTGCACCGGTTCGAGCCGGGGCCGGTCAAGGACCGTTGGCGAGCGCCGTACTT
This sequence comes from uncultured Actinomycetota bacterium, assembly GCA_963750395.1. Lineage (GTDB taxonomy): Bacteria > Actinomycetota > Actinomycetes > Actinomycetales > Kineosporiaceae > JADJPO01. Next base: position 272,144 of record CAVVQM010000016.1, read on the forward strand.
CCTCACCGAGTACGACCTCGACGAGGGCGAGACCGGCACCCCGGAGGCCGACGTCCGGCTCGATCAGGTTCTGCGCGCCCGGGGCGACCGGCTGTTCTACACCTACGACTTCGGGGACGACTGGGCGCACACCGTCACCGCCGAAGCGGTCCGGGCGGCGACCGACGACGACCCTCCCGCGCGAGCGGTCAAGGCGATGCGGACCAGCCCGCCCGAGGACGTCGGCGGCATCCACACCTGGAACGAGCTCGCCGCGGCGCTGCGGGACGATCCCGATCCCACGGCACTCACCGACCACCTGGCCGACTACGCCGACTGGCTCCCGGAGGGCATCGACCCCGACACGGTGGATCTGGACGACGTCAACGCCCGGCTCGACATGGTCGACGTGGTCGACATGGTTGACATGGTCGACGCGGTCGACATGGATGGGCAGATCCCGGATCGGTTGCGGGCGCACCCGTGGGTGGCGGCCCTGATCCGCAAGGCACCGGACGACGTGGCCGTCGAGCTCGCCGACCTGCTCGAACGGGCCACCGCACCCGTGGCCACGGCGCCGCCACAGGCCGATCTCCAGGTGCTGCTGCGTCCGTGGCAGACCGTGCTGGACGTCGCCGGCCCCGACGGCATTCCGTTGACCAAGGCGGGGTGGATGGCGCCCGCGGCCTGCGAGCGGCTGTGGCACGAGTCGGGCGTCGCCTGGGAGATCGGCAAGGGCAACCGGGAGCAGCACACCCCCGAGCTCCAGCTGATGCGCGATCACGCCACCGCGGCACGGTTGATCCGCAAGACCAAGGACCGCCTCGTGCTCACCCCGCTCGGCCGGCGCGCCGCCGCCGACCCGCAGGTCCTCATCGAGGCGCTGGTCGCCACCCTGACGAGCGCCAAGGATCAGTTCGACCAGGACGCCCAGGCGGTCACGCTGCTGCTGATCGCCTCCGGCGTCGAGCCCCCGCCGCCCGAGAAACCGTCGGGACTCGGCATCGACCGACCCGTGTGGCGGTTGCAGGCCATGGTCGCCCGCCTGCTGACCGACGTCGGCTGGCGCGAGAACGACGGCCCGATCCCCGAGTACAGAATCGGCGGTGCGCGAATCGTCGTGCAGGTCCTGTCCCCCCAGCTCGGCAACGCGCGAGGTGGCGCGGGGCCCACGTCACCGGCGGCGCAATACCTCGCCCGGCGCGCCCTGACCCCGGCGTGATCGCTGCGCAGCCGATCAGCGGGGTCGGGCGTGCCTGTAGCACGTCGTAGCACGTCGGAGTAGGCTGGTCACATGGTCGAGCCATCCCGGGAGATCACCCAACGCGAACTGCGCAACGACTCCGGCCAGATTCTGCGCCAGGTGCAGGCCGGGGCACGGTTCGTGGTGACACGCAACGGGGCTCCCGTGGCCGAACTGCATCCCTTGGGCCGGCGGTCCTTCATCCCCACGTCCGAGGTGCTCGAGCTGTTCGCCGGGGCCGAACCACTGGACGCCGAGCGGTTCCTCGCCGACCTGGACGACGTCGTCGACCAGGGGCTGCTCGGTGAGTGAGCGGGTCCAGCAGGGTCTGCTCGACACCAACGTCATCGTCCACCTGCCCCGCATCGACCCGAACCAGCTCCCGGTCGAGAGCGCGATCAGCTCGATCACGCTCGCCGAGCTGTCGGCCGGCCCCCTGGCCACCGACGACCCACTCGAACGGGCCGCGCGGGTGGGGCGCCTGCAGCGCGTGGAGGCCGCCTTTCACCCGCTGCCGTTCGACGCCGCGGCCGCTCGCCAGTACGGGCCCGTGTATGCCGCTATCCGCGCGATGGGACGAACCCCTCGACGGCGCCTGGCGGACCTGCTCATCGCGTGCGTAGCGATCACCAACGAGCTGCCACTGTTCACGGTGAACCCGCGCGACTATGCCGGTCTGGAGCTCCTGCTCGCAGTCCACCCCGTCAGCAGACCGACGTCGGAGACCCCGCCCGGTCCTCGACCCCGGCCCTCGTGACGACTGTGCATCGAGGGACGGGGGCGAGGGCGGATCACGCGGCCGAAGCCGACCGACGAAGCAGTAGGAGTCGCCTTGGGGGCATCAGACCCGGACGACGACCAGCCCAGCCATGCCCTCGACAGCGTCGAAGTCGTCGTTCTGGGTCACGACCGGCAACCCGCGGGAGGCGGCGCTCGCCGCGATCCACAGGTCGTTGACGTTGAGACGGCGCCCCGCCTCGACCAACAGGACCCGCATCTGGGCCCACACCAGGGCCGCGTCGGCGTCCACCGGCAGCACCTCCACATCGGCGACCGCATCGACGGTGGCGAGACGACGCGACCGGGTCTCGGTGTCGGCGGCGGCCAACACCCCCGCCTGCAGCTCGGCCAGGGTGACCACCGAGATCGCCGACTGCTCCGGCAACGCCGACGCATCCAGCGGGCGCCCGCTCTCCGCGGCGATGAACACGCTGGTGTCGAGCAGCCCGCGTTCGGTCACTGGCCCAACCTCGCTGCGCTCGGTGTGGCCATCTCGCCGATGTTCTTTGCTCGCTCGCTGCGCTCGCTCATGCCGGCGGCCCGAGGTCGTCCGTGGTGTCACCGGCCAACTCGGCCAGATCACGGCGCAACCCAGGGTCGGCCTGGACCACACCGAGGCGGCGCACCAGCTCCTCGCGAGCGATCCAGCGGCGACGCTCGGCCTGCAGCGGCACCAACCGGGCCACCCTCCGACCGTTCACCGTGATCACGACATCCTCGCCGGCAGCAGCCCGACGCAGCACGTCGGCGGTGTCGTTGCGCAGCTCCCGCGACGGCACCTCAGACATGCGACAACCGTAGCACTCTTGTAGCACGCGACGAGATCTACGGGACCGAGGGCTGGATCACCACCGGCGAACACCTACATCGAGCCCTGGCCGCCGGTAGCGTCGCGGAGCTGCTCCGCGAGGAACGGCACGACGTGCGCTGTGACCTGGTCCGGGTCGTCCACGAGGGGCCAGTGGCCGAGGCCGGGCAGGACGTGGATCTCTGCGCGGGGGAAGGCCTCTAGTTGGCGCCGGGCCAGGCTCACGGGCACGTAGGCGTCCTCGGCCCCCCACACGACACAGGCCGGCAGGTCGAGGACGCGTAGCGCCGGGATGAGTCCGTCCAGTTCCCGCAGGTCGCGCGTCGCCCGGTAGAGCTTCAGGACGGCCCGCCGATGCTCACGGTCGGCGTAGCCGTGGATCCGCGCCACGAACTCCCCGGGCAACGGGCGGGGGTTGTCGCGGTTGAGCGCCAGCTCCATCATGCGCCGGCTCGTGAGCGACTGGAACACCTCGCCGACCACGGGCGTCTGCCGGAGCCGCGCGAACTTGTGCCAGCGGTATCCGGGCAACACGCCTGTGTTGATCAATGTCACGCTGGCGACGGCCTGAGGATGGTCGACCGCCCACTGCAGACCGAAGAGCCCGCCGAAATCGTGCAGCACCAGGTGCGCGCGGCGAACACCGAGCGCGTCCAGCGCCTGCCCCAGGAAACGCGCATAGCCGCCCACGCTGAAGTCGAACCGGCGTGGCCGCTCGGAACGCCCGTAGCCCGGAAGGTCCAACGCCACCGTCCGGGCGAAGGCGTCGACCCGTTCGATGAGCGGTTCGAAGTCGTCCATCGGGCCGGGGTTGCCATGGACCAGGACGACGGCCTCATCGCCGCCGTCGGCGCGGCTGTCGTGCACGGCGGTCCGCAGCCCGTCGATCACGCGGTCCTCGATTGAGAGCATGGCCCTCAGTCTCCGTCCTTCACACCAACCCCGCGGCCTGCCGGGCCCGTTCGAGGACGACGGGGGCGAGCTGGACCGAACGGGCCGGGGTGAGGTGCACGCCGTCCGGGCGCACGAGATGGCCACCCTGGACGGCGGCGCAGTGCCCGCCGGGGCAGAGCAGGTCCTCGATGTCGATCACCGCCGCGGACGTCGAGGAGTCCGCGACCTCGTGCAGCAGCGCGTTGAAGCCGGGCCGGTAGGTGTCCGGGTAGGCGTACTGGGCCTTCCCGGCCGGGCGTCCGGCCGCCACGGTCGGACCGATCGACGTGCCGGACGGCGGGATCTCGACGAACACGGTGCGCCCGCCCACCGCCGCCACCTTGCTGACGATGTCCCGGTAGCGCGCGGCCAGCGCCGCCTCGTGCCGCGGCGTTCCCGGCTCGACGACGTGTCCGTCCAGCCACAACCGCTGGTGGTGCGGCCAGAAGTCCTCGACCAGCACCAGGTCCGGCTGATTCCGGGTCACCGCCTCGAAGATGGCCGCCTGGGCGTGCGCGGCGCAGCGCTCGCCCTCCGGACCCGGCGCGTCCTCCTGCGAGCGCAGCACGAGCAGCCCGGTCGCGGTACACATCTGCCACGCGGCCTGCACCACGGTGGAGTCCTCGCGCCGGGCCTGGGCGACCAGACCGGGCACCAGGGCCCGGGCGGTGGAATCGCCCAGCACCATGGTCACCGGCTCCCGCGGCGTCCCGCGGGCCTGGACGCAGCTCGGCAAGGCCTCTGCCCCGGCCGGCGGGCAGGGCAGGTCGGCCCGCTGGGCGACCTCCTGCTCGATCGGCGCCGGCAGCCGGGTGGCGACCAGGACGACGGCCGCCGAACCGACGGCCACCGCCGTCCCACCGAGCAGCGTCGGCAGCGACCTCGACCCGGCCAGCGGCAGGCCTCGCTGCTGGATCGGCCGCTCGACCAGGTGGAAGGAGGCCACCGAGACCGCGAGCGTCACCGCCGTCCACAGCGCGATCGCGAGGACCGGGGACGCCGGCGCGGGCAGCAGCACCTGGACCGGCCAGTGCCACAGGTAGACGCCGTAGGAGATCAGCCCGAGGTAGGCCAGCGGACGCCAGGACAGGCGGCGGGCCAGGGCCGAGTCCGGGGCCGTCTCGACCGCGGCGATCAGGGCGGCGACGGCGACGGCGAACACCAGCGAGCCACCCCGGTAATAGAGGGTGGTGTCGTCCGGCAGCGCCAGGAAGCAGACCGCGACCACGGCCAGGGCCGGCGCGCCCAGCCGGGCCGCCGTCCGCGCCGTCACCAGGCTCCCGCGGCGCAGGGCCACGGCCAGCAGGGCGCCGACGGCCAGTTCGTGCACCCGGGCGTCGGTGCCGTAGTAGGCGCGCGAGGCGTTCTCCGGATCGTGCAGCACCGCCATCGCCACGGCGGAGGCCACCGTGACGCCCACCCCCAGCAGCGCGGGGCCGCGGCGCAACCGCAGCGCGAACAGGATCAGCAGCGGCCAGACCAGGTAGAACTGCTCCTCGATCGCCAGCGACCACGTGTGCCGCACCGGGCTGGCCCCCGTGTAGGAGGCGAAGTAGTTCTGACCGGTGTCGATGAGGTGCCAGTTCGCGACGTAGGCCAGGGTGGCCAGCAGGTCGATCCGTCGTGCGGGCCAGCCCTGGGGGCCGCTCGCCCACCACAACCACGCGGCCACGGCGAGGACGACGAGCGTCAGGGCGGGCAGCAGCCGGCGCACCCGGCGGGCCCAGAACCGGGGCAGGTCGATCCGCCCGCTGCGGGTGTGCTCGTCCAGCAGCAGCCCGGTGATCAGGTAGCCGGACAGGACGAAGAACAGGTCGACCCCGAGGAAGCCCCCGCGGACCAGGAAGCCACCGCCGAAGTGGTAGGCGAGGACGGCGAGGACGGCCAGCGCTCGCAGGCCGTCCAGCGCTGCGCGCCGCCCGCCCGTTTCGTGGGCAACAGGTGGGTTCAACACCATTCGCGCCACCCTAAATGAGCATGGGCGATGCGGCGAAGTCGTCCGGCGCGCCGGACGGTAGGCTGCCGCGCCGTACGGGCGACGGCGGCGGACGGGGGTGCGCGACGAACACGGCCAAGTACGCGGCGAAGGTCCTGGCGGCGCTGCTGACCGCGGTCGCGGCGGTGATGTTGGCCGGAGACCAGAGCGGCCAATGGCGGCTGACGGACGACGCGCGGTTCTGGGCGGCGATGACCGGCATCCTGGTCGCTCTGCTGGGCAGTCTGTCCAGCATCGCCGGGCAGCGGGCCAGCGCCCGCCAGGAGCAGCGCCGCGACAAGCTGCGCGCTCTGCTGCAGCCGGTGGCGCTGCGGGTGCAGGACCTGACCGGCATCGACGTGCGAGACCTGGGCCTGTCGGCGTATGCGGTCAGGCACGTCGGCTGGTGGGTGTGGCCGTGGCAGCCCCGACTGCGCCGGATGTACCGGGTGCGACCGAAGATCGCCGCCGTGTCGTGGGTCGACTGGCGGCCGGGCAAGGGAGTGATGGGGTCCTGCGTCGCCCGGGGCCAGGACGTGGCCGAGGACGTCGCCGCCCTGGAGGACCTGCTCAAGGATGAGACCGCGGCCACCTGGGACCCGGCCCGCGCGCACGGCCTGACCTATCCGGAGTGGCTGGACACCCGCGGCAAGTACGGGGTGATCCTGGCGACCCCGATCCTCGGCAGCGATGCGGCGGGATCGTTCGTGCAGGGGGTGCTGGTGCTCGACGGCCCGGCCGGCGCCTTCGCCACGATCGTCACCGACGAGGTGCGCGCCGAGTTGGCCAGCGTCGCCGATCAGATCGCCGCCAACGTCTTCCGGCCGTGACCCTCACCCGCGGCGGTCATCGCCGACGAGGGTCTGCAGCCCCCGGGAGGTATCGTGGAAGGGCGAGAACGGAGGATCCTGTGGCCACGACGAAGAGACGGTTCCTGATCGCGCCGCGGATCCGCACCGAGGGGGCCGACCGGGCGATCATCGAGGAGTTGCGTCGCCTCGGGGTCGACTCCGTGATCGAGCTGGGTGGTCCCGCCAGAGCCCACGCCGTCACCATGCGGACCGCGGTGATCTCCAACGGCCATCTGGGGCCCTCGGCCGCACGGTGATTGTCCCGTAGCCACGCGGTCGGGAGGCGATCGTGCGATCCGGCGACGAACCCGCCCACGCCCGCAGCTCGCTGCGGATGCGGTTGGTCTTCGCGACCAGCGCGATGGTGTTCTGCGCGGTGGCGGCGGTCGAGTTCGCCGCGCGCGGGTGGCCCCGCACGGCGCTCGCACTCGCGGCCGTCGCCGTTCTGGCCCTGGTCAACGGTGTGGTCGTGGGCCGGCATATCCGGCAGGGCCCGCACTTCCAGCCGGGGCGCAGCATTCCCGCCTACCGCCCGCTCGAGGCCCGGAGCGCGGTCGGGCACGGCTCGGCACCCACCCGCCGCCGAGCCACCGAGCGACAACGGATGCGCCGCTACTTCGCCCTGATGGGCACCTGCCTGACTCTGATCACCCTGGCCTGGACCGTGGTCCGCGCCGTGTCGGTGACCGCAGCGGAGGTCATGACCGTGGTGGCGATGTTCATCCCCCCGATCGCGGTCGTGGTGGCCAACGCGGGCTGGCGCCCGAACCGTGCCGATCCGCCCACGGCCGGCACGGGTTCGCCGGCGCCGTCCGCCGGGCCGCCGCCGGACACCGAACGGTAGGCCGCGCCGGCCGCGGAGTCCCCCGGGCGTGGGACTGCTCAGCGGTCGTTGCCGCGCAGCAGCCGCAGCAGGATGAGCAGGAGCATCGCGCCGAGGACCGAGCCGATCAGACCTGCCGGTCGCAGCACGACGTCGCGACCCGGCTCGCCGAAGAACGTGTCGGCCAGCAGACCTCCCAGGAGGGAGCCGGTGATGCCCAATACCGCGGTACCCAGGCATCCCATGGGATCGCGGCCGGGCAGCAGGAACCGGGCGAGCACGCCGATCACGAATCCGACCAGGAGCAGGGAAATCAGATACACGATCACCGGTCCATGCCTAACGGCCGTGCCTGGGTAGGACCTGCAAGAGCGCTGGCAGCAACCTGATAGCCGACGTCGTCAGGAACAGGCATCGGCACGGTTGGCCACCTGGGTCGGGTTGTCCTGGACCCAGCCCGTTCGACCGTTCGCCTCGATGTCGTTCGACGCGGACATGGCCCACCTCCTCGTCTCGATTGAGAGACGGGCGTGCAGGGACGTCGTGATACCGGCGGGAGAAGACGGAGCGTGTATCAGCGCGGGGGACGCTGCCCTCTTTAGCCAAGAAGGCCGAGGGTGAGCGTCCGACGACCATGACCCCGCGGCCTCCCTGTTCTCGACCACCACGAAGACAAGGAGCGATCCGATGACCGCGCCGACCATCGATTCCGTCGTCCTGCGCGACACCATCGCCGCCTATGCGAAGACGTACGTCGTGGTCTCAAGCACCGTGCAGCCGTTGCACGGGGCGGCGGGAATCCACCCTGGCGAGGAGTGCGCGATTCGCCTCACCGCGACCAACGATCCATACCTCGGCAGAGCAGGCACAGGCCACGTCGGTGTGGGACTCGTCAACGTCCGGTGGCATGCCAGGGTGATCAACCCCGGTGTGCTCACCCTCATCGTGCCGGACCCGCCCCTGTACGCCCGTACAGGTCCCACCGACGACCTCCCGCCGCTCACCGCAGGCGACCGCGTGTCGGAGCTCTACATCTTCCCCGAGCACGGCAAGAAGGTCCTGGACCCAGGCGAGAGGAACACCATCGAACTCCGGGGCTACGCGGAGGGCGCCGGGAGGATCACCGTCATGTTCAACATCGTCGCCGACGTCGATGACGATTGGCTCGACCTCAGGGACCAGGCCTCGTACCCGCTCGCGAATGTGCCCCTGATTTCAGTGGAGAACTGATCCGCGTCCGTCCTGACCTCGTCCTCACCAGCCCCTGACGACGGCAGTCCCCTGGCGCCGCGGCGAACTCCCGGCTGCCTCCTGCTGGCCGCCGAGCGGGCCGCCCGCATCGGGCACGAGTGCCGGCTCCGACAGGGGCGACCGTTGATGTTGCCCTTCACCGGCGACCCAGGCCCTGCGAACGCCTCGACGAACTGTGATGACCGCAGCGAGCAGCCCGTTCGCAAGGAAGAGATACCCGGGCAGGAGCAGGAGGGCAGGGTCGTAGCCACCGACAGCCACCATTCCGAGGATCCCGGAGATGGTGGCCAGAACGAACATCATGAGCGTCTCGCCATGAGGATCCGCCCAAGTCTTGGGGAGCATCATCGCCACGCCGATCGCGTCAGCGAACACGACCCACGCCGTGGCAACGGTGGGGTTGGCCGAGTACAACCAGCCCACAATGCCCATGGCCGCGAAAGCAAGCATGACCGCATTCGCCCGGGTCATCGAACCGACCCCTTGGGTCAAGGCCAGGAGCAAGACGGCGACGGTGGTCAGCGTTTGTCCGGCAATCATGACGAGGCTCCAATGGGCGCCGTCGGCGGCGTGTGACGCCGTCCCGACGACGCCGATCACGCTCCAGATCGCCCACGTGCCGCGATGCGGCCGTGTCTTCCCCCTGCGCACATCACGCACGTATCGCACTGTCCCGAACAGGCTCAGCAGCGCCGCCGAGCAGCCCGCGATCGCTGCCTGTGCCAAGAGCACGCCGAAAGACCTGCGCGTCTCCCCCCACGACTGTCCCCCCTGGCGACGCACGAGCGCGACTCACCGCAGCCCGGTGCGACCGGCCAGCACGCGAGTCTAGTGACGGCCGGTGCCGGTTCTCCATCCGCCTTTCGGTTACATCCACACACTGCCGACCAGGCCCGGGTGGCGACCGGGCCGGGCCGCCCGTCGTCGACATCGGCTATCGGCTCGGCTCGGCGCGGCTCGGCAGCTCAGCCGTTCGGCGCTTGGCGTCGCGGCGCGACGTAGCACCCACGTTCTTGGTCAGGAATCAGCGCCGCTCGCAGGCAATCCCGTCACGGTCTCGGTCGAGGTGGCGGTTGAGCATGTAGACCTTCGCGTTCTTGGTGAAGGTCGTGACTGGCTTGCTCCGTCCAGCCACCTTGTCCTTGGCCTTCGGCTTGCCGACCCCGTGCTTGTAGACCTTCTGCATCCAGCATTCGGACGACGCTGCGCCGGTGGGGGCCGGTCCCACCACCAGGGGGCGGTACTGCCCGTGAGCAGGGCGACGACCACCGCGGCCAGCACGGGCCACAGACGCCCCTTGTCGTTCGACGCGGACATGGCGCACCTCCTCGTCTCCGTGACAGGAGGGTGTGCAAGGGCGTCGTGATACCGGCGGGAGAAAAAGGCGTGTATCAGTGCCGGGACGTTGCCCTCATAGGAAGGGAGGCCGAGGGCGAGAGTCTGACGACCATGGCCCCCGTGGCCTCCGTGTTCTCGACCACCACGAAGACAAGGAGCGAACCTATGACAGCGCCAAGCATCAATTCCGTCGTCCTGCGTGACACCATCGCCGCCTACACGCAGACGTACGTAGTGGTCTCCAGCACAGTGGAGCCGTTGAACGGACAGCAGATCAACCTCAACGAGGAGTGCTCGATTCGCCTCACCGCGACCAACGATCCGTTCTTCGGCAGCGCGGGCACGGGCCACGTCGGTGTGCGACTCGTCAACGTCCGGTGGCATGCCAGGGTGGTCAACCCCAATGTGCTCACCCTCATCGTGCCGGACCCGCCTCTGTACGCCCGTACAGGTCCCACCGACGACCTCCCGCCGCTCACCGCAGGCGACCGCGTGTCGGAGCTCTACATCTTCCCCGAGCACGGCAAGAAGGTCCTGGACCCAGGCGAGACGAACACCGTCGGGCTCCGGGGCTACGCGGAGGGCGCCGGGACCATCAACGTGATGTTCGACATCGTCGCCGACGTCGATGACGATTGGCTCGACCTCAGGGACCAGGCCACCTACCCGCTCGGTAATCAACCTCCAATCTCAGTGCAGAACTGATCCGCGTCTGTCCTGGACTGTGGTCCCTGACCTCGATGGTGGCCGCCAGGTACCCCCTCGGGTCTCGCGACGGCGCGCGGCGGTGAGGCCAGCCACGGCGGACCGACCTAGCCGTGCGAGGAACCCGAGAACGGAACAGGGCGCTGGGCATTGACCATGGCCGGTGACAGCCACGAATGCGGCGTGCGAGGTCGGCGTCGTAGGCGACGTCCCCGCGGGGACGTCGTCCAGCCGCGGTACCAGCGCTCCGTTACGCGATCCCGACTCGCTCGCGGCGGCACCGTTGACGAGGACCCGGTGTCGCCATCGGTCGAGGACCTTCGGGATCGTCGGGTTTCGGGCTGGGCAACGTGGGGGGCAAGCTCGCCGCCGCGCCGCTGCAGGCCGGCGGCGCGAGGTGGGGGACGTCGGCGAGCGCGACGGTGATGGAGGCCGACGATGGGCTGCTGGCCGACCGGAAACATCACCACCTACGAGGCGATCCGGATCTCCTCGGGCAACTCCTTCGTCCACGAGACCGAGAGCCGGGTCATCCTCAACGGCAGCCGCGACTGAACCGCCCCGGGTGTCCGGGGACTCAAAGGGTCAGACTCGGCCGGCGGCTGGGCTGTGTCTGAGCGTAGAAGGCGTCCTCGAGCTCGGCGGTGGGATGTCGCCGCAGTACTCGTAGAGGCGGCGGTGGTTGAACCAGTCGACCCACTCGGCGGTGGCGAACTCGACGTCATCGAGGTCCGCCAGGGCCCGCGGGGTTTGATCAGTTCGGTCTTGTACAGGCCGTTGATCGTCTCGGCCAGGGCGTTGTCGTACGAGTCGCCGACGCGACCCGACGGAGCCGGCGATCCCGGCCTCGCGCGAGCCGTTCGGAGTAGCGGATCGATGTGTACTGAGATCCGCGATCGCTATGTGCCACAACGGATTTCAGGTCCGCGTCGCAGCGCGCTGCCGGGTCCAGATCGCCTGCTCCAGGGCATCGAGGACCAACTGCGTCGACATCGTCGTGCCGGCACCGCCAGCCCAGGATCCGGCGGGCGTAGGCATCGATCACGAACGCCACGTAGACCCACCCGGACCAGGTCGAGACATAGGTGATGTCGGCATACCCACAACCGGTCCGGTGCCAGCGGCTGGAAGTTCCGCGACCGCCAGGTCAGCGGGCCCGCTCGCGGCCGGGTCGGCGATCGTGGTCCGCTTCACCGACCCCGGCGGGCACCGGCCAGGCCCAGCTCGCTCATCAGCCGCTCGACCGTGCACCGGGCCACGTACCGACGCGCATCGAGCGGCCGGGCGTTCGCGGTTCAGCTGCAGCCACACCTTCCGGGCGCCGTAGACCCCGAAATTCTGCTGATGAACCCGGCGGATCTCGCTTTCAGTCCTCGTCGCGGATCTCACGGTCGCTGGGCCGGCGGGCGACCGTGTCGTAGTAGGTCGACGGGGCGATCTTCACGCCGTGCTCGGTGAGCACAGCGCAGATCGACTCGACACCCCACCGCAGACCGCCCTCAACCCGACGAGTCTTTGTGCTCGTTGATGAACTCGGACGATCACCGCGATGGCCGGTCGAGCTCGGCCGCGAAAAAAGGCTTGATATGCGGGTGATCTGACACGTCGGGTGTCAGCGTTGGGGCCGGGCCGATGGCCGGCCGGTGGAGGGAGTTCCCGCGATGGTTTTCGTGCCCTGTTTGCAGCGTTCGGTCGATGGGGTTCCGCGGCTGGGTGAGCCGCTGCTGGATGAGTACCTGCGGTTCGTGGCGGCACGTGTCGGCCGAACACGGTGCTGGCGCAGTCGTTCGATCTGAAGGTGTTCTTCGGCGTGGTGGGCAAGCCCCGCTGACGTCGGGACGGCCGACGTGCTGCGTTCATCGAGGCGCAGCGCGCGCCGCGCCACGGCACAACGTGGTCCGGCTCGATGACGGCGAGGCCGGGTTGGCGGCGTCGACGATCAAGCGCCGGCTGGCGACGGTGTCCGGGCTTGTTCGATTACCTGGGGCGCGGGGCGTGGTGACCGAGAAACCCGGTGCCGCGGAGCTTGTCGGCGCCGCCCGGGTCGGTCACCGTTGCGGGGCAGCCCGCTGGTGCGGGCGCCGCGGCAGGCTGCCCCGGATCCTGGGCCCGGACGAGGTCGACCGCGCTGGTCGCGGCGCTGCGGACAGACCGGGACCGGGCCATGGTGTGGCTGATGCTGCTCGGCGGGCTGCGCCGCTGCGAGGTGCTGGGGCTGCGGCTGGACGATCTCACGCCCGGGTGAGCGGCGGGTGTTCATCGCCGAGGGCAAGGGTGGGCATCAGCGGATCGTTCCGGTCGGCGACGTGTTCTTCACGCGCGCTGGCGGCCTACTTCGCCGCAGGAGCGGCCCGGCGCAGCTGGCGTCGACCAGGTGTTCGTGGTGCTGAAGGGGCCGCGCCGCGGGCCGGCCGTTGACCGCGGCCGGGCTGGACGAGGTCCTGAGCGGCGCCCGCAGCCGGGCCGGGCTGGCGCACGCGACCTGCCACGAGCTGCGGCACACCTGCTTCACCCGGCTGCGGGAGTCGGGGATGGCGTTGGAGGCGATCCAGGCGCAGGCCGGGCACGCCTCGATCGAGTCGACCCGGATCTATCTGCACCTGGCCGCGACTGGCTGGTCGATGAGTACCGCAGGGCGATGGACATCCTGGACGGCCTGGCACGGGAGTCGCCGTCAGTGAGCCGCCGCCGACCCGGCCGTCGACCGCGGTCAGTCGACCGGTCGTCGAGTCTCGCCGAGCGCCTACGTCGCGCGCCGCGCGCAGCCGGCACCCGCGGCGCGAGCGCCAGGCGGTGCGCGCGCGTTCCGGGCCGAGTTCGGCGACCTGCAGCGGTGGCGGGCCTCGCTCGGCTGCCGAGCGGCTGGCGGCCCGCGAACGAGGCCCGCGCGTTCGCCGCCTTCGCCGCCGTGCAGTGCCAGCCTGGCGGTCGACGCCGAGTACGTCGTGCGCGTCAGCGTCGAAGTGGGGCTCGCACGTCGCCGACCGCGACCCGAGCAGGCGGCCCGGTTCCGCTCGCAGGCCACCAGTCTGGGCTTCGCGCGCTGGAGGTCGCCAAGATGTGGTCCAAGCTCGCCCAGATCTGCGTGATCACCGGCCAGCACCCCGACACGATCACCGCCAGCCGACTATCTGCGCCGGCCGGGACGCGTTCGCCGCGGCGGTCGACGCGCCCGGCACGGCGGAACGCTCGCCGAAGTCGCTGCGCACGCCCGCTGTTCGGGCTGGACGCGGTCATGTTCCACCGCGGCCAGGCACCGCAGCCGATCCCGCGAAGGCCGTGGGCCGCCCGCTCGGTCCCCGAGATCGGCTGGGACGACATCGCGCGCCGCGGCGCCGGTCACTCGCCGCCACGATGCACCGCTACCTCGACCAGCTCGCGCATCAGCCTGCGGGCCTCCATCGGTGGCCTGCGTCGAGACCACCCTGCGCCAGTTCGCCGGGCACCTCGTCACCCACAGCGACGTCGAACACGCGTCGCCGGCGATCGACCGGGCCGCACATCGAGGCCTACAAGACCTGGCTGGCCGCCCGCGGCGGCTACCGGAAGAACAGCCAGATCGTCGAAGACCACGATCGGGATGCGGATGGGCCACCTGCGGCGCTTCTTCGACCGGATCATCGAGTGGGACTACCCCGACGCGCCCGGCCCGGCCACCGGTGTTCGCCTCCGACCGGCCGATCAAGGACAAGCCGCTGCCCCGGTTCCTCGACGACGCCGCCGCCGCGAAGTTCATGGCCGCCGCCCGCGACCTGCCCGACCCGTTCGGCCGGCTCGCGATCGAGATCCTCGCCCGCACCGGCATGCGCAAGGGCGAGCTCCTCGGCCTCACCATCGACGCCGTCGTCCAGATCGGGTCGGCCTACTGGCTGCGCGTCCCGGTCGGCAAACTCCACAACGACCGCTACATCCCGCTGCACCCGCAGCTGAAGACCATGATCGACAACTGGCTCGCCGACCGGGCCGACTGGCAGGACAGCCCGCTGCTGTTCACCGACCGCGGCCGCCCGATCCCGCGCACCCGCGTCGACCACGCCGTCCGACAGGCCGCCGCCGCCGCCGGGATCGGGCACGTCCACCCCCACCAGCTGCGCCACACCCTGGCCACCCAGGCCATCAACCGCGGCATGAGCCTCGAGGCGATCGCCGCCCTGCTCGGCCACAAGACCATGACCATGACCCTGGTCTACGCCCGGATCGCCGACCGCACCGTCGCCGACCAGTACTTCGCCGTCACCGAGAAGGTCGAAGCCCTCTACCAGCGGCACAAGCCAGCCGTGCTACCCGCCGAGCCGACGAGCCCGCCCAGATGCGGAAACTCCGCGGCCGAGCACCAGCGCCGGATGCTCGGCAACGGCTACTGCGCCCGCCCCGTCGAACTCGACTGCCACTACGAGACGATCTGCGAGTCCTGCACCTTCTTCGTCACCACCATCGAGTTCCGACCCACCCTCGCAAGCCCAACGCGACGACGCCCACTTGTTCATCGCCGCCCACTCCGAATCATGATCACCACGGATCTCGGTGACCATCCGCACTGCCCGCTCCCGCAACTCCGGCGGGTACCTCCTCGACGTATTCCCTGACATGACCCGATCCCAACCCTTCCCAAGGACTGGAGTGTCCGGACACGCCGGGGGGATTCACGTCGGCCTGAGCTGAGGTGACACGGCCATCAGGCAGCCGACCGCGCGCCGGTGCCGTCACGATCGCTTGCGCGGTGTCGTCCTGGGTGTGCAACGCGTTAGCGCCGATTTTCACTTAGCGAGTTGGCCCTCACTTTGAGAGTGTTGATCTTGGTCAGGCGTACTCGTAGCGCAGGGTGCGTCCGGCCAGCCAGGGGATGGTGATGGCCTCGGGGAGGTCGGCTTGGCGCAGGACGGGTGAGTAGGTGCGTCGGTCGAGGCGGACGACGGTCTCGTTGCGGTGGTTGAGGATGTGCCCGCTGGTGGACAGGAACCGGCGTTGCAGGGTGTCTGGGGTGGCGGCGTGGTAGCCGGGCAGGCGGCGGCGCAGGGCGGCGCAGACGGTGTGGGCCAGGACGGACAGGACGACGTCGAGGTCGACGTTCAGCGGGACGGCCCCGGCCAGGGAGTCCAGGCCGAAGGAGCGGATCGCTTCGGCGAGGCGTTGTTCGATGTTCATCCGCCGCGAGTAGGTCTCGATGATCTGCTTGGCGGGCAACCGGTCCCGGTTGGTGATCAGGACGGTGGGTTCGTCGTGGCCGAGTCCGGCGACGGCGAGTTGGCGCAGGGTGCCCGGGTAGGAGGACAGCTGGCGGCGGGGTCGTCGATGACCTGCACTTTGCGGGTGCTGCCGCCGGCGCGGGCCACGGTGATCGATGTCCAGGCATTGGCGGGTAGGGCGTGTAGGGCCGCGGTGAGTCGTGGGGTGCGGGCGCGCAGGGTGATGAATCCGATCCCGCGTTCGGTCAGTTCGCCGAGTTGGGCCTGGGTGGTGACCTTGGAGTCCAGCACCAGCAGGTCCGGGTCGTGGCCGGTGACGGTCTTCCAGTGGTCGGCGAACGCGAGGACCTCGCCGGCCTGGGTGGCCTTGGACAGGTCGGCGTTGGCGTAGAGCAGGGCGTGGCTTTCGGCGTCTTCGGCGAAGAAGGTCAGCACCGATCGGGTGCGTTGGGAGCGCGAGGGCACGTAGTGCTTCTCCAGCGCCGGATCGTGGCCCCAGTGCATGACGGCGTGGAAGTCCAGGTTGACGACCCTCGCCGGTGGCCAGGCCGGCGGTGATGTGGCCGTATCGAGGGCGGTCAGGAACGCTTTCTGCTTGGCGTGCGCGAGCCGGTAGGAGTAGGTGGTCAGGGCGGTGGTCTTGGGCAGTGCGGTCAGTCCGGTGAACAGTGCGGCGGCGGGGTCGGCGGCCACGTCGTGGACGTGGGAGACCCGGCGGGTGCCGGTCAGCTTCAACGCCACCAGGGTCAGCAGGTAGCTGAGGGCGGGGATGTCCGGGTGCCGGGGTAGCCCGCGGCGGCGACGAGGGCGGGCAGGTCCAGGGCGAGCAGGTCGGGCAGGGTCAGCAGCAGCCCGGCGAGGCGGGTGGGGGCGTCGGCGGGCAGGTCGGCGACCTCGGCCGCCTGCAACGCCCGGGCTCGGGGCACGTCCTCGCGTCGGGGGCCGCCGCGCAGCGCGTCCGGGCGTCGCCAGATCCGTGGTAGTCCGGCCTCGGCGATCACTTCGTTGATCCCGGTCCGGTTCAACGGGATCTGCTCGCGGGCCAGCACCGCGGCGATCTCGTCGATGGAGTGCCCGTCGGCGCGTAGTTCGAGGATCCGGGCCCGGGCGGCGTCCTTGCCGGGAGCGGTCTTCGGGCCGGGCCGGGCGTCGATGAAGAAGTCGCGGGACCCGGCCCGGAAATCTTGCACGGCCGAGTGCAGCCCGGCGGTGGTGTAGCCGAACCGGGCCGCCACCTCCGCGGCGGGCTGGCCGTCGAGCAGGTAGGCCCGCAGCGCCTCGTACCGGCGGTGCGGGCCAGTGGCCGGGGCGGTGAAGAACTCCCCGCCGGCCCGAGCGGGACGCGGGGTGAGGTGAGGGGTCTTGGCTGACTGGTCGATGCCCCCAGTCAATCGTCTGGCCGACGCGACGGCAACGATCGCCACGCGCGTGTCACCACTTCCTCCTGCTCCAAGCGCTGGGAACCGTTGAATGACAACGATGTGACTCACGGCGGTTGACTGGCACCGGGGTGAGGTTCAGCACGTCCCACTCAGACACCAACCGCAATGAGTCTGACCAGTCAGCGAGTAACCCTCACCACCATGCGAGCCGAGCGGGACCGCTGGTCCCGGACTCCCGGACCAGACAACGCATCACGCACCCTCGCCACGTCCGGGGCAAGATCACCCAGCCGACGGAATGAGGTGACACCCGCCCCGCGAAAATCGGCGTTAGTGGTGACAATGGTGCCGGCCAGGTCGAAGACGGCCAGAAGGGCTTCTCATCGTGGGGATCTCACGCCAGCCCATGATCAACAAGACCGTGATGGGACCCTGGAGCTGACTCCGACAGCATCCAGCCAGGACGACACCGCGCCCACCAGGGGAGGCCCTGCTGGTCAAACCGGCCCCAGAACCATCGTCGTCGGCTCCGCCGTGGGACCTGTTTGGCCGCAGCCACGACCCGTGTGCGCCCGCACCGGAAGATCGCTCGATCAGCGCGAAGGCCCTGACCGGGAACGTGGCCATGCCGCGCACCGCTGGCGGCACCGCGCTGAACAACGCACCCTCGAAAGGCAGCTGGTCAAGGCCGGTGAGGTGCTCCACCACCGGGATTCCCGCGCCGAGCAGCACCGAGTGCGCGGGCCGGGCACCCGTGGTTGTGTCGTCGATGTTGACCGAGTCGATGCCGACCAGAGCCACTCCGCCCTCCACGAGTGCGCGCGCCGGCCCGGTGAGATGCGGGTGCGACCGGGTCACCGTAGGCGGCCGTGCCCCAGTGCCGGCTCCAGCCGGTTCGCAGCAGTACCGCCCGCCCGGCCACGTCGAGCCCCTCGAGGGGCTCCGGCCCGATCGTGCCGCTCGCGTCGACCACAAGCGCCTGCAGATGGGCGCACCGCTCGAGCGCCAGGCCGGCCAGGTCGTGGCCGCCGCGATAGCGGTGGGCCGGGGTGTCCAGGTAGGTACCGGTGTTGGCCACCATCGAGATCGCTCCGATGGCGAACTCCGTGCCGGCCTCGTAGGCCCCGGCCGAGGCCTCGAAGCTCAGGTGCTCGGTGATCTCCGGCGCCGGGAAGCCCCGGGTAGGTGGTCATGCCGTGCTCGATCACGTGGCTCAGGTCGACGAGTCGCATCCCCTGATCGTCTCAGCCGGCCGCGGACAGCGGGGCGAGGCCTGGGCTCCTGCATCCTGACCCCGCACGCCCCTGATTGCGGGCATCGCACGGCAGACGTCACACAGCGAACCGGTGACGACGCAGCCCAACCGTCATCTTCCCGAGACGCTCCGGATCGACCCGATCGAAGGTCAGGTCCCGCACATTCCGAACGTCGGACCAGCCGCCGGGGGCGAAGCGGGACGCTGGGCGGGCGGGGTGGCGTCGTGAAGCTCGGCCAGCAGCTGGAAGGCGTCGTCGACCCGTCGGACGGCGGTACGTCGCTCGCGATGGATCAGGTGCCCGAGGCAGTCCATCCGGTCCTGGAAGAAGCGGAATCGGCAGTCGGGGTCGAAGTTGAGAGCCGCCTAGCACCGCACGGGCGTCGTCTGACGTGAGATGCCGACACGCTGCAGTGATACGCGAACGATCTTGCTTCGGATCTGCGCGTCGACGTCGCCGGGTCCGACGTCGCACACCTCACGTCGAACGGACGTCCTCCCGCCATTTGATGGAGCCGCACGACGCCCGTCATGCAACCCACTTCCCGATCATCGACCATGGATTCGGCATCCCGTCCGAGCTGATTCCGACGATGCCCGCACCTGCCGAGCCTGCGCGGGAGAGGATCCGTGGCACGCTCGCGCGCCACGGGACGGAGTACACGAGATGGCAGAGCGACTCGGGACGCAGAGACCGCCTCACCCAGGACGGCGTCCGCTGTCGGCGGTGCTGCTCCCAGGTGCCCTCGAAGGTCACCACGATGTCGCCGATTCCAGCGATGTCAGGATCGGGTACAACGCCCGGGTTAAGCACCACCACGCCGGTGCCGTCAGCCCGGAGCGCTTCGACGACGCGTCGGTAGTGCGGCACCGCGTCAGCGCCTGACGCCACCTGGTCAGCGAACACCGACGTGACGCCGTACCAGCCGCGGTACCGGGCAGCATCGGCCAGCACCAGCTCAGGCGCGCGGAGCCCGTATCTGCTGTCAACGTAGCCGCACACGGTGGAGCCGCGGCGCGCAGAGCCTCGGTAACGGTGACGTAGCTCGGGTCGACGACCTCCCCCGGTCCGTCCGCCACGTTGAGCACGACGAAACCCCCGCCGAGATCGAGCGTCTCGAGGCGGCGCCACGCGTCGGGCGCCACCACTGGGTGGGCATACGCGGGCACCGCAACGCCCACTGAGCCCGGCGAGGATGTCGTCATGGTCAGCTCACCTCTCGGACGCCAACCGCGCCGGCCCGGCAACCGCACCGGCCAGGACCTCGTTGACCGCATCGTCGAGGGTGTCGAGTGGTTGCCACGCGAGCAGTCGCGCTGCCCGCGCAACGTCCGCCGGGGCGCCGTCCACCGCCCGCGACCGCTCGGAGCCGCCCCCGTCCCGCTCGACGAGCCGCCCTCGATGACCGGCCCGCTCCCGCAACAGTTCGACGACGTCACGGACTGGGCGTGCCGTGCCGGAGCCCACGTTGATGATCCGCGCGTCATGCGGGGAACCCACCCACTCCGGCAGGTCGGCGAGCGCCGCCGCCGCGGCCGCCCGGCCGATGTCGCGCGCTGCGACGAAGTCGCGCAAGGCGTCCAGCGCACCAACCTGGACATCGCCATCCGGGTCGGTCACGAGCTGCGCCGCCACCGCTCCAGGCAGTGTCATCGGCGACTGGCCGCGGCCCAACGGGTTGAAGACCCGCAGGACGACGGCATCTACATCACCCGCCTCGGTCGCCTCAAGCAGCGCTCGCGTCGCCATCAGCTTGGCCGTCCCGTACGGGGCGGCCGGGTTCTCCACTTGGCCCTCATCGACCGGAACCCGCGACGGCGTGACTCCGTACTCGGCTGCCGAGCCCAAGTGGACCAGGCGCAGCCCCGGCCGCACTTGGCGGCACGCGTCCACGAGGCGGCGGACCACCTCGGCGTTGCCCCGGATCAGCTGCGACAGTGTGCCGCTGATCTGGCCCGTCGCGTTCACCACGGTGCTCGCGCCGAGGGCCTGGAGCCTCGCCGCGACGTCCGCCGGGGCCGCAACGCTCAGGTCGAGCTCCCCGCGGGGAGGCCACACCGCGACCTCCGCCCCGGAGTCAGCCAAGGCCTCGGCCACGTGCCGGCCGAGGAAGCCCCGGCCTCCGAGAACTACGACGGCCATCAGCCGACCACCGAGCGGGCGCCATGCCGAGCCTCGCCGTCCACCACGACACCTCCGCCTAGTGCGTTGTACGGCAGGTCGATGACGTTCGTGGCCTGCTCGTGCGGCAGGAGGAGACGGCGAAGCTTGTGGAACGTCTCGTTCGCCTGGTCATAGTCGTCGGGTCGGCCGATGTCTAGCCAGAAGCCGTCGAAGGCGTAGCTGCTCGGCGGCCGCTGTATGGCAAGAAGGTCGAGCACCAGGTCGTCGAAGCCGAAGGGCCGCCCC
Source organism: uncultured Actinomycetota bacterium (assembly GCA_963750395.1). Taxonomy (GTDB): domain Bacteria; phylum Actinomycetota; class Actinomycetes; order Actinomycetales; family Kineosporiaceae; genus JADJPO01. The sequence continues at coordinate 293,063 of CAVVQM010000016.1, forward strand.
ACCGGGTAGCGGCGCAGCGCCTCCGTCGCTATCCCGTAGACGCCCATGCTCACCCGGTAGGTGAGGCTGGGCTTCTCCTGGAAGGCTGTGACGGTCGTCCGAGTCGACGTGCAGCACTCCAAAATCGATCTTCACCTCCCGTTGGTACGTTGCGATCGTGAGGGGGCTCCGCCCTGCGCGTGCTCGCGCAAGAGGCGGCCGTAGGCGAGGTTGGTGAGAATGTCCCCGTTCATGACAAGGACGTGCTCGGGCAACCTGTCGAGGATGCCCAGTACCGGCCCGATCGTGCCGAGCGGGCTGTCTTCGTCGACATAGTCGACCTGCAGCCCCCACCGGCTTCCGTCGCCGACGAACGCCCGGATGAGGTGCCCAGGTGCGCCGATAGCGATCGTGGCCCGGGTGAAGCCCTCGTGGGCGAGCTGCGTCAGGACGATTTCGAGGATCGAGAACTCGTCGCCGATGGGAACCAGTGGCTTGGGCAGACTCGTCGTATACGGACGCAGCCGTACCCCCTTCCCGCCAGCCAGGATCACCGCATGCAGTCCGTCCTTCATCTGCGCCACCTCCGGCGCCGTGCCGCCATGGTTTCGCATCAGATCACGTAGGTGTTGGTGCGGTACCGGGCCAGATTCACCGGGTCGGTGAACCACGCGATCGTCTCCTTCAAGCCGTCCTCGAGGGTGTTCTGAGGAGCCCAACCGGTGGCGACGCAGAGCCGTTGAATCGCAGATTAGCCGCTGGACCTCAGAGTTTTCGGGTCGCAGACGTTTGGCGTCCTGCACGACCTCGGCCTGCACCCCCATTATCCCAGCGACTGTGCGGACCATGTCGCCGACGGAGATCTCCCGCCCCGTGCCGGCGTTGAAGAGCCGGCCGACGACCGTCTCGGCGGGGGCGGTGCCCACCGTTTCGAAAGCCGCCGCTGTGTCCTTGACGAAGAGGAAGTCGCGGGTCGGCGTAAGGGCACCGAGCTCGATCGTGCGCTTACCGGCCGCCAGCTGGGACACCGCGGTCGGGATCACCGCCCGATTCGACTGGCGCGGGCCGAAGGTGTTGAACGGTCGTATGCGTGACCACCGGCAGGTCGAAGCTGAGGTGGTAGCTCTCGGCCAGCTTGTCACCGCCCAGCTTGCTAGCCGCGTATGGGGACTGAGTCCGCAGCGGGTGGGACTCGGCGATCGGCACGGTGCGTGCAGTCCCGTACGTCTCGCTCGTCGAGGTGTGGACCACGCGGCCCAGGTCGTACCGACGTGCCGCCTCGAGCACGTTGAGCGTGCCGATGACGTTCGTGTCGATATACGAGCGTGGGGCCACGTAGGAGTAGGGGATCGCGATCGAGGGCCGCCAGGTGGTACACGGTCGACGTGCCGGCGACCAGCTGCTCGACCGACCCCTGATCGCGCACGTCGCCCATCACGACCTCGACGTTCTCGAGCATGTCCGCAGGCAGTGTGTCGAGCCAGCCGTACGTGCCGAACGAGTTGTAGAGCGCCAGTGCGCGGACACGGTGGCCCCGCTCGACGAGCCGCTCGACCAGATGGGAGCCGATGAACCCGTCGGCTCCGGTCACGGCCACGAGATCCGGAGCGTCCTCGCTAGGGGGATAGGGAGCGGTGAGGGTGCTCATTGCTGTTCTCCTAATGAGGGCGGTGGACGGAACGACGCGGGCTAGTGAAAGGTGGGCGTGTTCACCCGGACACACGAGAACGGCGAGGAGGGGGCCGACGAGGGCCGAGGGGATCGGGGGCGTGACCGTGGTAGGCCCCACCCATCGCCGCGACGAGCGCGACAAGGGCCACCCCAGCCGCGATCATGAAGTTCTGCGCCCTGGCATAGCGACGCCACCTCATGCTTCGTCATGGTCAATGGTTATGGATATGCACCACACGGCAAGCGGTATCCCCCCGAGGAAAGCAGCACACCAATACATCGTTGGCGGAGCCAGTCTTAGTGACGCCCGTGGGGCCCCGCAACCAAAACGGCAATAGTGGCCCAAACAAACTCTGTGGCCCATGATCCTTATTTACTTTACGTAGCAAGCCGATAACTTTTAGTAATCACTCGCACCTGGTGAGCATCTACTCAGGGTCCTCTGCGGGAAACCCGTCCCTGAAACCCGAACTCGGCCAGTGGTTACCGGGATCATGGTGCTGTCAAGAGCGGCGTCTAGGCGCAAGCATTCAGGTCATTCGGCTGTGACAGCTGGCGTGTCGATGCCCCGGTCTGTCCGGCTAGCCGGACCTTCCGACGATCATGCTCCTTGGGAGGGTATTTCGGCTGGTGGGGGGCTGGTTCGGGGACCGTGGGGGTGTATGACCTAACGCTTGGGTGCGTACCGGTCGAGGCGGAAGATCTGGGTGAGCTGGTCTTGGAGTTCGGTGGTTTCGGTGAGCATGCGCCGGGCCTTGGGGCGGCCTCTGCCGCCGGTGGGGTAGAGCAGCACGGTTTCGCCGATGCCGGCCAGCTGTGCCAGTAGTTCCCGGACGGATAGGTGCAGCCCGGCGCGCTCGGTCTGCAGGCGCATCAGGTGGGCGATCTGCAGGGCGAGGACGCAGGTGAAGACGTGGACGCGGATGTTGTGCTCGCTCCAGTGGAACATCGGGGAGAAGGAGACGACGTGGCGGTCTTTGAGTTGGCGGAAGGAGAACTCGGCTTCGGACTGGGAGCGGTAGGCGGCGACCACGTCGGGGACGGACCAGTGGTCGTGGTCGGTGATCAGGACGTGCTTGCCGAACAGTTCGTCTTCCAGTTGGGCCCGGGCGGCGGGGTCGACGTGCCAGGTCAGGCGCAGGCTCGGCGGGCTTGTCGCCGGTCAGTTCCCAGGTGAGGACGCGGCGGACCCAGGTGTCCTTGGTGATGGCGCGGATCGCTTCTTCGACCTTGTCGCGGGTTCGGCGGGTGCGGCCTCGGGCCAGGGTGGCGGCCAGGTCGTCCAGCTTGCGGGCGGCCTTGGCCAGGGTGGTGCCCTCGAACCCGGTGACCTGGGCGGCGTGTAGTTCCTCGGAGTGGGTCAGGATCGCCCGCCGGCTGGTGCCGTAGACGGTGCGCCGGACCTCGATCGCGGTCAGTCCCGGATAGCCCTCGACGGGGGTGCGGTCGGTGGCGGGGAGGGCGAGCAGGTCGGGGCAGTCGCTGGCCGGGACCGATCCGACGTAGTGCAGACCCGTGGCGGCCAGGTCGGCGAAGTTGGCGTCGCTGTTCTGCCCGGCGTCGAACACCACGGTCATGTCGGTGCCGGGGTGTCCGGCCGCGGCGGCCAGGTCGGTGTGCCGGCCCGCCAGGGCTTTGATCATCGAAGGGAACTGGGTGACGTCGGGCCGATCCCCGGGGTAGGTGTGGGACAGCAGCGGGATCCCGCCGTCGCGGGTGACGACCAGGCCGAGGCCGACCAGGCGCAGGTCGGTGCGTTTCTGCTTGGCCTTGCCGCGTTGGGCGATCGGCGCGTTGGTGTTGCCGGTCGCGATGAAGGTGGCGAAGTTGGTCATGTCCAACGCGACCGAGGAGGTGTCCAGCCCGAACGCGCTCGCACACCCGGACCGCCAGTGGCTGCTCCATCTCGCCCAGAGCATCCGCGGGGACGGCGTGCATGGCGTCCCAGAACCGGCGGTGGTCCAACGCACTGGCGCCGATCTTGGTGAACCGGTCGCCGGCGGTGGTCTTCCACCAGTCGGCGAACGCCGCTCTTGGAGCACGGGTCCACCACCCGGTTCAGGACCGCCAGCGCCAGGTAGGCCCCCGGTGTCAGCGGCAGCCCGGGCACGGCGGGGACGTGCTGGTCGATCAGCCCGGCCACGTCCAGGTCGCCCAGCAGGCCCCACACCGCCGCGACGGCGCCGAAGGCCAGGTGCCGGGTCCGTTCCGGCAGCACCGCGGCCTCCCGGGCCTCCAGCAGCGCCTCGATCTCCGCCGCGGTGCCCAGATACCGCTCGGACACCATCTTGGGCTTGCCGTCGACCCGGGCCATCTCCCGCAGGTACCAGTACGGCTTCCCGTTGACCATCTTCTTGTACAAGCTCGCCACAAAATTAGGTCATACACCGATTCTTGTCCGTGTTCAAGCACCAGACTCGGTGTGTCACAACAGGAATCGACTCAGGGCATCCTCAACGGACCCACCCGAAACACATGATCGTCGGAAGGTCCGGCTAGGATGAGGTAGGATCTTCAACTTCTTCATGACGGCGGCGCACGGATCATGGAACCGTCACATTGGCGAAAGCTGACATGCCCTCGGAGGATGGCTCGGCGTCGGCCGTCGGTGCAACAGTCCTGTTTGCCGAAAGCCCGACCCCCCAACCGCTGATCATGGGCTAGTCGATTCCATGCGCAGTCGAGGTTACGCGCTGTTCGGTCTATCGGGTCCTCCGCGAGCAAGGCTCCCAGGTCGGCGCGCGCACTTGCCGGTCCTGGAAGCAGACTTCGTTCGGTCGCAGCCCGCGCCGTGCACGACGCGGTGCCGCTGGACGCGATCCGTGCCGTGATCTGCACCACCGACGCCCGGGGCAGGACCTGGGGCAGGACCCGGCTGCGTTCGGAAGGCCGCGGGCAACGCAAGCGCACAGCGCACCTGCTCCGCAGCGGCTAATGTCTTGTGGCAACGCGACTGCGACGGGCACCGGCCCGTGTCCGGACAGTTGATCCATCACAGTGACGCGGGCTCTCAGTACACGCGTCATCCACTTCAGCGTACTGACTGATGGAAGGACTGATCGGCCCGTACGAGGCCGAGTGCCTTCCTCACGGCGTGGCGTGGCGGAGATGGCGCCGACCGCAAGGGTCTTCGCCCCGCACAATTGGCCACCCTCCACCGAACGGCTGGGCAGGGCTGACCCCCCGATCCGGGGGTGGATCTCACCTGAGGGCAGCCCCGGCTTGATCCATTACCTGACGACCAGGGAGAAGGACTGCGTCGTCGTACCCACGCTGTTCTTGGCGGTGAGCGTCAGCGGGTACGTACCCTGCTTGAGCGGCGTCCCGGAGATGGTCGCCGTGCCATCGCCGTTGGACCGGAAGGCGACACCCTTCGGCAGGGTGCCGCTGCGGCTCATGCTTGCCGCCGGATACCCGGTGGTGGTGACAGTGAACGAGAACGACTGGTTCAGGCTCCCTGCATAGGTCGCGGCACTCGTGAACGCTGGCCTCTCGCGCACGCTGATCGACAGGCTCTGCGTCGCGGTGCCGCCCGCGTTGGTCGCGGTCACTGTCACCGGATTCACGCCGCCCGTGCCGGCAGACGGGGTACCGCTGATAGTGCCGCCACCAGCCGTGTCCGCCGTGAAGGTCAGACCAGCGGGTAGTCCCGTGACGGTCACCGTCGGCGTTGGTGAGCCCGTCGTCTTGATGACCTTGCTGAAGGCTGTGCCGACAGTCGCGCTCGCGGTGTTCGTCGAGGTGATGACGGGACCCTTCGGCACGGCCAGAGTGAACGCCTGGGTGGCGGTGCCGAAGGCGTTGGTGGCGGTGAACGTCTGGGGGAAAGTCCCGCTGACGGTCGACGCTGGCGTGCCGGCGAGGGTCGCGGTCCCGTTGGCACCCGGGGTGAAGGTGATGCCGCTCGGCAGGGTGCCGGTGCGGGTGATGGTCGCTTGCGGGTAACCGCTGGCCCTGACCGTGAAGGTGAACGCCTGTCCGGCGGTGGCAGTGGCGGTGGCGGCGCTAGTCGAAGGCCGGTCGCTCCTCGACTGTGAGGGTGAACGCCTGTGTCACCGTTCCAGACGCCGTCGCCGACTGGACGGTGATCGGGTAACTGCCGCCGCTGCCGGCTACGGGGCTGCCGGCCAGCAGGGCGGTGCCGTCGCCGTTGTCGGTGAAAGTGACGCCGCCCGGGAGCGCGCCGGCGACGGTGAGTGCCGGCGTCCCGTCGTTGGACGTCGTGGTCACCGTGAAGGCCCCCGCCGTACCGGCGGTGAAGGTGGTCGCCGCCGGGCTGGTGACGGTGGCGCCCTTCACGCTCAGTGCGGCGTTGCCGTTGATCCAACCAGAGAGCTCACCGCCGTAGGACTCGCCGAAGGTGGTGCCGTTGACGGTGGTGCCGGCCGGAACGGTGAGAGGGGCCGGTTTGCCGGTCGGATTTGTGATCTTGACGGTGCCGTTCTCGAGATAACCGGTGACGGCGGGGCTGGTGGCCATGCCGTTGGTGGCCCAGTCTTGTTGCTTGGTCAGGATGTCCGACGCCTGGGTCAGGGTCAGGTTGACCAAGGGGGTGTCGGTGGTGAACGAGGCGCGGTAGCGGGTCAGGATCGCGTCGATCAGGGTCAGGCCGAGGTAGTCCGGTAGGTTCGGTGAGCCCGTTCCGTAGAAGGGGCGGGGGTCGTTGGAGGTGATGAACCGCAGGTCGTTGGACGCGTCGGTGGGCACGATGTAGCCGGTGAAGTCGGCATCGGTCAGCGGTGCGGTTAGGCACGTGGCAGTGGCAGGGTTGTCCTCACAGTAGCCACTACCGCCGTTGGCTCGGCTGTTGTAGAACCAGTTGTACTCGTCGACCTCTTCGGGGACGGTGGAGACGTTGTAGTAGACCGCGACCGGGTGGCGCGGCACGGTGGTGGCCCCGCCGACCACTCGAGCGCCCGGTTCCCGGGAGGCGTCGGCGCCGATGTACCGGATCCCGGCCGCGGACAGCGCGGCGGCGAAGTTGGGGTTGTCAACCGGCTGCTGGGGAGTAGGAACAGGCCTGAGTGCTCACCGGAGAGGTACTCCTTGGGGTCGAACGACAGGCCCAGAGCCTGCCCGCGGGCGATGTTGTCGGCGATCTCGGAGCCGACCACGGCCTGCCCGGTCCAGGAGATGTTCGAGCCGTCCGCGGCAGGGGTGGTCCCGCTAGTCAGTAGGCACCGCCACGGCACCACGGTGAAGTCCTGCGCACATCCCTGGTAGATGTGCTGGTAGCCGTGGTTCAGCCGACGAAGGCGTCCTTGTTCGCCACGAACTCCGTGGTCAACGGGTCCGGGCTGGTCAACGGGGCGCCTTCGGCGTCGAACGCGGTGCGGTAGGCGTTGAACGGCATCGTCAACCGATACCCGGCGTTGTTCTGCCACCCGACCACCGCACTCACGTCCGCCGGGGTCATCCGGATCGCCGGCGGCACCGTGGTCACGGACGCCGGGCAGTCCTCCCCCGGCGTGCAGTTGTTCACGCTGTCCCACCGCGCGTCACTACTGAAGGTGTCGTCGAAATGGAACGTCATGTAGTTCCGGTCGTACCCGAAATGCACACCCTTGGTCACCCACGACACGATCCCGTGCGCCATGATCCGCCAGTGCGACAACTCCGTCGTCATTGCCCCAGTGATGATGAGCTTCTCCACACCGCCGTTGGCGTACACACCAACCAGCGACCCCACCTCGCTCGACCCGGGAATCGGCACCGTCACTAGCGACGTGTAACTACCCCCTCCGGAACATCGACGTCGTCGCCGGCGTCGCCAGATACCCGTAAGACCCCACTCCGATTGGTATCGACCCGGAGAGGAATGCGAACCCGTCCCCCTGACCGGCAGCCGTCACCGTCCCGGTCATCCCTGCCAGATGACCCACATACCCCGGGCTCGCCGCATAGTTCAGAACCCACCGACGGATTCGCCCAGTCATATCCGTTCACCTGACGCACGCCGAACTGCGCTTCGAACACCGCCAATGCCGACAGCTCGGCTGACCGACAACCCCCCACCAGCATCATTCGGCACCACAACAGAATTGAAGTTTGCGTCACTACCCGACGCCAAGAATCCCGCGTCAATCGTCGCGCGACCCGCATCCGACAACCTCACTCGAGCATACGGAACACCCTCGTAATCAAACTGATCCGCAATACCCTCACCCAGTTACTGCCATCATCCACGACCAACGCACGCAGATTTATCTTGCCTGTCGCGGCCGCGGCAGACGTAGCCACAAGGCCCACGGTAAAACCGCCCGCAACCAGCATCGCTGAGAGAAGCGCAGCGAGGCTGACCCTCCCGCGCGATGCCGGACGGCTCGACGTACGCTCAGGAAAGTCATCCCCCCACCAGAATTGTCGGTCACGCGCTTCCCCCGGAACCGCGCGACGGATCGTTAGCGTCCGCGGGGGAACGCTACTCAGCCCGATGGCCCGACGTACCGCAAATGCTCAATGTCGCCTCAACCTCCATGGCCATACCGGACAAACCACCACGCACCGCTACGTTGCGGGTTACTCGACCACTCATGTGACGTGATGCCGGCCCCACAAACCCGAACGCTCCGTGCGGTCTAAGCGAGGGCCCGCGCGGCCGAGGTCGCCACCTGCCTCGCACGGACGGCGTCCTTGCCGATCGCAGTCACTTGCACCAACCGCGCACCGCTCAGCACGTTGACCTGAGCGACGGCCATCGGTCCCGTGACCATGACGGCCCCCGCAGACCTTGCCGATCTGCGGATCGAAGCTGCGCGCCCCCAGGTTCGCCGGCGGCAGCGCCTCACGGACACGTCCTTGGCGGCGCCCGAAGCCAGTGCCCAAATCGAGATAGGTCAGGCGGGGGCCGTCCTCGGCGGTGTACGAGCAACCGTCGAGCTGCGATCGCGACACCTCGTTCTTGCGTAGGTCTTTGGTGCTCGGCGCCGGCGTCGGCACCGAGCACCGTGCTTGCCCGCGACTTCGGAAGGAGGGAGCACGTTGCCTTGCCGGTTGAGGCGAACGGCGGCGGCGGCCGCGCTTCTCGCACTCGCGCTTGCGCTCGTCGCACTCGGACCCGTCGCATTCGCCGACTGTGCGCCCGGGGAGCCTGTCGCCACCGCGGCCGCCGCATCGCCGCCGCCCGTGCCAGTCGGGCGCTCCGAGGAGGGCCGAGCGTCTGTGCAATGCCCAGGCCGCCGCCACGAACGTAGCGGCCACCGCGATCCTCCACGAGCGGCCCGTCGTCCGGGCCGAGCTGGGCGAATATCTCCACATGGGCACTCCCCCTGTTCAACACGACGCTCGAGCGTCGGGGCCCGTCCGGCCATCCGAACCAGACTGCCCCAGAAATCGCCCGAGCACGGTCAATTCGCTCGCATACCCGAGGTCATCGGATAGGTGAGCAATATCTAGCGTCAACTTTCGTAACCTATTGTAGTAGTGCCTACTCTCAGCACATAAGAACACTTTACGTCACTCTTGCGTCGACCTTTGCGCCTCGATTTGCCTTAATTTTGGAGTGTTGGTTGCGGAGCGGGTGACCGCACCTCCGATCTGGCATCGGAGAAGACGTTGTCTCTTCGCTGTCCGTCGTCACCGCGGTTGCGGGGCGGCAGAAGAGAAGGATCTGACAGAGGACCGAAAGAAAGCCGGGTGCAGGTACAAATGGTTGCGCACCAAACCGCGGCTCGGTGCTGGAGTCGAACATCATGTGGCGACGAGGGGGGTGGGGCATGATGCGGATCACGATGGTCACCGAAGGTACATATCCATATGCGCACGGTGGCGTCAGCACGTGGTGTGATCAGCTCATTCGCGGCATGCCGGAGCATGAATTCTCTGTCGTCGCCATCACTGGCACCGAAGCCGAACGCCTCGCCTGGGAGCTTCCCGACAACGTACGCGAAGTACAGGTCATCCCGCTCTGGGGCGGCGCACGATCGACCCCTGTTCGTGGTCGTAGGTTCGGCCGCCGCCTCTCCGGTAATCCGACGGATCCCGTTCTGCGCGACTGCGTCCTGAGGCTCGGTCTGTCCCTCAGGTGGAGACAGACCTGCACAAGGCCAAGCTCGAGTTCCGCGCCGCGTTGAGGACCTGGGCAGACCTCGCACCCGGCAACGACGTGGAAGAGGCCCTGCTCTCCCCCCTGTTCGTCCAGCTGCTGATGAACATGTGGTCCCGCGACGCGTTGGTCGCCAACTGGGGGGGCCGCAGCCGCGGGCTCCCACGGTCGCCGACGCCGTGACGGCGACTCGACTCGTGGCGCATGCACTCCGCCCGCTGCAGCACGAGCCGCCCCAGTCCGACGTCGTACACCTCGTGGCCAACGGCATCGCCGGCCTGTCCGGCATGGCCGCCAAGTGGCGGCACGGTACGCCCTTCGTCCTCTCCGAACACGGCGTGTATCTCAGGGAGCTACTTGTCGTCCGGCCGTTCGACGTATTCGCACCCCGTGAAGTGGCTGCTGCTGCGGTTCCACCGGATGCTCGCCAGCGCGGTGTACGCCGAGGCGGCCCTAGTGGCGCCCGGCAACGTCTACAACCAGCGTTGGGAGATCTGGGACGGCGTGCCGGACAGCTCGATCCGCACGGTCTACAACGGTGTCGACCCCGACGAGTTCGCGCTCGCTGACGCTGAGCCCGCAGTTCCGACCATCTCGTGGGCAGGCCGGGTCGATCCCATCAAGGACCTCGAAACGCTCGTCCGCGCCTTCGCGATCGTGCACGAGAAGATGCCTGAGGCGAAGCTGCGGATCTTCGGGGGTACTCCCGCTGGCAACGAGGCCTATCGGGACGGGCTGCGTGGCACTCACCCGCGGAGCTCGGCATCGACGGCGCGACGACGTTCGAGGGCCGAGTCGAGGCCATCCAGGATGCGTACGGCGCCGGCAACCTCGTCGCGCTCACAAGCATCTCGGAAGGGTTCCCCTACACCGTCATCGAGGCGATGAGTTGCGGTCGCGCAACGGTATCGACCAACGTCGGGGGTGTAGCCGAAGCAGTCGGCGACACCGGCGTCGTGGTCCCGCCGCGCAATCCCGAAGCGTTCGCCAACGCATGCCTTGAGCTCTTGCGTGACGCGGGCCAGCGAACTACCTACGCCGAGCGCGCCCGAAACCGGGTCATCGAGCTGTCACGCTCAAACAAAGCCTGAACGCTTTCCGAAGTATCTACGATGACGTCGCGCTTAGGCGATCTACAGATGTGGTTATGGCATGACGGCGGAACCGATCGAACAACCTAGCGCCTCCCCCATCGCCCATGACAGCGCGTCTGCACCGGCCACCGTCTCCCTGCCGCAGGTCCGCCGCCAACTGGGCCTCGCACCGGCCTTGCGGCTTATTGGCCCGAGCATCGCTACGGTGCCGCCGGAGCCTGCGAGCCGGATCCGGGGCTACGTCAGGGGCATCGCACCACCGTGCGACGACGGCGCCGGCTGCGTCACCTGCTCAGACCCACACCGAGGCCACCGATCCGACACATGTTGCGAGCTGCGTCGCCGGCAGCCAGAGAGGTCTCGGCCCCGTCCGCTGACCGCGCCCCCAGCCTGGCCTACCCGGACGCGGCCCCGAGTGAGCTCACACTCCGCTGCACCCGGGACCGGCCGGTCCCGACGTCCCCGGCGAGACTCGCGCCGGTCCCTCAACCCGCGCCGCGGACGCGCCGGCAACCCGGCCGATCGGGCTTGCCGGTGAGCCAGCTGAACGCGGAGACCCGCCCACGCAGGCCATCCGCACTATCCTGGCGCCGGCCGGTGAGACCACTGACGAGAGCTTCCCCGAGCCCCGGCGTGTCCGTTATAGCCATGAGCGTCGATCTGCCGACCGTGTTGGGCGTCTGACGCGCGACTTCGACGCCCTCTGTACCTGGGCCGTGGACGCTGCCGAGATCGCGGCGGGCCTTGAGTCAGCCGGCTTCACGGACAGCACGGCGCAGGAGTACGGCTTCGTCGACATCTTCTCGCTGGCGGAATCGCTGTTCCAGCGGACGCCGCGTCTCGTCAATCACCGACCCGGTCGGCTCGCCAACCCTTGGGCTGAGCGTCCTCTCAAGCACCTCACCCGCGGAGTCTCGTTCGCGCTCCCGGGGCTGATCTTCATCGCCTGCCTCCCCCTCGTTACCGCCACACGCGACTTCGTCGCGCTCACAGTGGCGATGCTGTTCGGGTGGCCGACAGGGCAGACCATGGCATTCCTTGGGTACGCCCTGGAAGGGCGACGACACCCCATGGGCGCACGAGCCGTACTCATTCTTGGGCTCGTGACGTCATTGGTACTGGGAACCAGCTACGCGGCGGTTTCCCTGGGCCTGGAGTCTCACATTCTGTCGCAGCCCTCGGCGCCGGCGAGATCGTCTACATGGCGGCGGCATCGGTCGTTCTCGTCATGGGGTACGAGTGGGCGCGCCGGGCTCGCTATCTGGGACTGGCCGCAGCCTTCCTGAGCTGGCGAGAGATCGGTCCGCCGGACAAAGTCCTGATCGCAGGGGCCGTGGAGCGGTTGTCGCAGTCGTCGCCGTTGCGCTGGCGACGACTGCGAAGGCGCGTGTCCGCGACCTCCGGACGGCGTTCGCGAGCCTGACTCATCAGGACTGGCGCGAAGCCGGGTTCCACGGCGCCTACGGCGTCGCCGGCGGCTTTCTCGTCACCCTGCCGGCGCTCTCCCTGAGCGGAATGGCCAAGAGAGCCTTTGCCTCCTGCCGGTCATCTGGTCGATGGGCTGGGCCGAATGGCACATCGTGTCGCTTCGCCGCAGGTCTTTCGAGCTGCTCAACCAGGCAATCAGAAGATTTCAGGCTTCCAGCTGTCCGTTTGTTTGCTCGCTCGCCAGAGCGTGGGCCGCTACCTGGGCGCGCTCACCGTCCTGACCGCGCTGTTCCTGGTCGCCATGGGGATCATCGGCGGCGAAGCACCGAGCACGGCGGTCCTTGTCAGCTTCCTAGCGAGCTGGCTCCTGGGTTGGGGGTTCTACCTCGCGCTCGTGCTGTCCTCGCTCGGTCGCATGCGCATCGTCGTCCCCTGCATGGTGGCGGCCGTCTTCGCCGGACTCGCGTGCATCCAACTGCTGCACTGGCAACCCTCGATCCTCGTGGCGCCTCTTGCGCTCAGCCTGCTGCTCGCCCGGCCGGTTGCGCTAACGATCGGGGACCCCACCCGACACATGTGAGTGACCGACCCCCCCAGGAACTCTCGAAGAAGAGGTGCACATGCACGCAGTGATCCTCGCCGGTGGCAGGGGAGCCCGACTCCGCCCCTACACCACGAGCCTGCCCAAACCGCTTGTCCCGATCGGCGCCCGCTACGCCATCCTCGAGATCGTACTCACGCAGTTGGCAGACCAGGGTTTCACCTCGGTCACCCTGGCTATCGGGAACCTGGGACACCTGATCCGCTCCTTCGTCGGGGACGGCTCCAGGTGGCGCCTCGAGGTCGATACGTCGTGGAGGAGCACCCGCTGGGCACCATTGGCCCTCGATTGGGCCTGCTCGACCGGCTCCCTGACCACGTGCTCGTCATGAACGGCGACGTCCTCACCGACATGCACTACGCCCGCCTGCTCGAGGCGCACTTGGGTGCCGCCGGTCCTTTGACGATCGCCACATACCCCCGCGATGTCTTGATCGACTTCGGGGTTCTCGAGGTCGATTCCGGCCGTGTCGTGGCTTTCCGGGAGAAGCCGACCCAGCACGTACCCGGGTCAGCATGGGCGTCTACGCCGTCAGCCGCAGCGCTCCGCGCGTACCCGTCGGGCAGCACTTCGGGTTCGACGAGCTGGTGCTCGACCTGCTCGGGCGCGGGACGACCCCGAGCAGCTATCCCTTCGACGGCTACTGGCTCGACATCGGTCGCCCCGACGACTACGACCGGGCGAACAAGGAGTTCGCGGAACTGGCCTCACGCCTGCTGCCCCGTGGCGTGCACCATGCTGCCGGGGATTGCCCCCCCATCGATACCCCTGACACCGTTCCCGGACAGAACCTCACCACCCAGCCCCTGGGCGCATCGTAGGAACCCGCCCGACACGCCTCGGGCGTTCCTGGTGGTCGAGGCCTGTTTGATACGTTCATCACCCGCTCTGTTCGCTGCCTTCACATGCGCATGACCGCCCATCTGAAGGATGGGTCTACATTTCACGAAGAAGGCCGCAGACTCGGAGGGTGATCCATTTCCGACAGAGGACCGGTCCCGGGGGCAGCACCGCAAGCCTTCCCGGATCCTCCAACCCAGGACGACAGTTGTGATGGCTGCGGTCGGGTTGGCCCTGACGTCGTCTGGCATCGCGGCCGCGACGGTGCGCCCCTGGCGCGCCGGCTCCGAGACCGTCAGTTCGGCGGGGTACTCGACGTCGACGTCGAGCAACTCGTGGTGGTCCCGCTGGCGAAACTCCCCACAGGTGACATCCACGGGGACGACCCAACATCGGCGAAGGTCGTGGACGCCCGCGGCGGCTCGTTCGACGGACCCTGTGGAGTCGAAAGCATCGTCCACCGCGCCCCCGCAGCCCACGAGGCACCACCATCGCGGCGCCAACCGCGCCTCCTGACCCTGCGGTTTCGACGACGACCTCGACGGCGGCCAGCTCGTCGTCCTTGCCGACATCCAAGGGTGCCGGACCGGCGACCGGCGGCGGCCGCTGGAAGCCGGCCGGGGTACCACCTGGCAGTGGCAGTCAGCCGGAACACCCGACCTCACCCCCAACGTAGGCATGTTCGATCTGGACCTCTTCAGCACTGACGCTGCCACGGTCGCCGCCGTCCATGCCAAGGGGGCCAAGGCCGTGTGCTATATGGAGACCGGCGCCTGGGAGAGCTACCGGCCGGACGCCTCCTCGTACCCGCTCCTCGTCCTCGGTAAGACCATGGGCGGCTATCCGGACGAGCGGTACGTCGACATCCGCCAGCTCTCGATCCTCAGGCCGATCATTGCCGCACGCCTCGACCTCTGCAAGCAGAAGGGCTTCGACGGGTCGAGCCCGACATCGACGATTCCGTCGTGGACGTCGGCGCCTCTGGCATCGGCTTCCCAGTGACCTACGCGGACCAGATCGCCTTCAACACCATGGTCTCCGAGGAGGCCCACGCTCGAGGCTTGGCCATCGGCCTGAAGAACGGCACCTTCGGAAACAACATCAGCCAGTTCGTCAACGACATGGAGCCTCTCGTCGACTTCGCCGTGAACGAGGAGTGCATGGCGGCCGGGAAGGTCTGCTCCGCCCTGTCGGTATTCGTGAGAAACGGCAAGCCTGTCTTCCACGCCGAGTACCTCAATGGCTACGGGGGCGCCTCCAAGTCGAACCCTGCGTCGGCGCTGAACTCCTTCTGCCCGGCGACGAAGGCGCTGGGATTCAGCTCGATCCTCAAGGACGCCAGCAGCTCGCTCTCCGCGTGGCGCCAAGCCTGCCCGTAACCCAAACCCGCTTCTATAGCCTGGCACGGCGGGTGGAAGTACGACTGCGGCAGCGAGCCGAAGTCGGCCACCTAGGGCTCCTTCGGTGCGAGGACTCGGAGAGGAGTCCTCGCACCGAGAGGAGCCCTAAGTGCTGCTGCCGGAGTTACGTCGGTGTCTGGGGTTACCAGGCGGTGGGGTCGTTGAGGTAGAGGCCGCAGGCGCAGTCGAGGGCGTCTTCGGGGGTGCCGGCGGACAGGCCGTTGGGTAGGTAGCCGGGTCCTGGTAGCCGTTGTTGCTGGCCAGGTAGATCGCGAAGCCCCAGGTGCTGGC
>CAVVQM010000017.1:0-228310 GCA_963750395.1 uncultured Actinomycetota bacterium
AGTTCCGCAGTTGTGGGCATATGAGGGTGGTCCGTGACGGTATCGGTGCTGGTCAGGGCGTTGTGGCCGGGTCGGAGGGCCTGAAAACGTAGGCACACGCGTTGGTGCGTGTTCCGTTGCGCCGCTTGTGGTCCACGCGGTGGGCTGTGGTCATGTACCTGCGGACGACGTCGCGGCGCAACGCTGACGGCACGACCGTGCGCTACTTGGCCCTGGCCCACAACGAACGCGTCAGCGGGCAGTCGAGGGCGAAGATCCTGCTGAACCTGGGCCGCGAGGACGCGTTGGACCCGGCTGGGCTGCGCCGGTTGGTGTCCTCGGTTTGCCGCCACCTCGGCGATCGCGACCCCTACGCCGACGACACCAGGCCGGCGGCCGGTGACGGGCTGACGATTCCTCGTCGCGGTCGGTGGGCGGGGTGTGGCTGCTCGATGCGCTGTGGCGTCAGCTCGGCGTCGATGCCGCGCTGCGGGGCGTGCTCGGGGCGCGGCGGTTCACCACCGACGTGGAGCGGGTGCTGTTCGCGTGGTCGCCAACCGGGCCCAGGAGCCGGCGTCGAAGTTGGCGGCGGCGGAGTGGGCAACCCACGACGTGGCCGTCGCGGGGCTGTCCGCGATGGATGAGGATCGGGCCTACCGGGCGATGGACCTGTTGATCGAGGCCGACGCCACCGCGAAGGTGCAGGAGGCGGTGTTCTTCGCGGTCGCGAACCTGCTCAACCTCGAGGTCGACGTGCTGCTGTTCGACACCACCTCGACCTATTTCGAGACCGACCCCGACCCCGAGGGCGAGCCCAGCCGGACGGCGATGGGCGCGTGGGTTCCGCCGGCTGGGGCACTCCAAGGACCACCGCCCGGACCTGCCGCAGATCGTCATCGGCCTGGCGGTCACCAAGGAAGGCATCCCGGTCCGGGCGTGGTGCTGGCCGGGCAACACCTCCGACGCGTGCGTGCTGCCCGAGGTCCGCGACGGGCTGCGGGACTGGAAACTCGGCCGGGTGGTCACCATCGTCGACCGGGGGTTCTCCTCCGATGCGAACCTGGACTATCTGCGCCACGGCGGTGGACGTGGATCGCCGGGGAACGGATGCGCGACGGCTCCACCAACGCCGCCGCGGCGCTGTCCCGCCAAGGCCGCTACACCGACATCAGCGAGCATCTGCGGGTCAAGGAGGTCGAGCTCGAGACCACCCCGGGGCGCCGGTGGGTCGTCTGCCACAACACCGCCGAAGCCACCCGCGACACCGCCGCCCGCCAGGAGGCGATCACCCGCCTCGAGACCGAACTCGCGCGGATCGCCGACGCCCGCGCCAAGACCGAGGCCGCGAAGAAGGCCGCGACCACCGACAAGGCCAGGAAAAGGCCGAGGCCGAGCTCGCCGGGCACGTCCGCGCCGAGTGCGCGCTACGCGACCACCCACCCTGGCCGGTGGCTCACCGAAGCCGACCGGGCGGCTGGTGATCGACCGGGCCAAGGTCGCCGCCGAAGCCCGGCTCGACGGCAAGTACCTGCTGTCCACCTCCGACCCGCACCTGCCCGCCGGGACGTCGCGCTCGGCTACAAGAACCTGCTCGAGGCCGAACGCGGGTTCCGGGACCTGAAGTCCACCCTGGGGCTGCGGCCCGTGTTCCACCGGATCGAACCCCGCATCCGCGCCCACGTCCTGCTCGCCTGGCTCGCCCTGCTGCTCGATCCGCCTCGCCGAACGACGCACCGGGCTCACCTGGGCCACCATCGCCCGCGAGACTCCCGCCTGCACGCCGTCACCCTCACCGGGCCCGCCGGGGCCGTCGTCCAGGCCACCGAACCCACCGACGCCCAGCGAGCCATTTACCGGGCCTGCGACGCCACCCCACCACCCCGGATCACCAGCCTGCACCCCCACTGACCAGGCAAAACGCCTCCCAGGGGGGTCCTGCAGGCGTAGGCACACGACCCCCACCGCCCAAACCGCCGCATCCGCATGTCCCACAAGCGATCTCAGCCGATCGCGGCCTACGAGTGCGGAACCCGGGTCGATCAGGACCCGCTTGCCCTCGGCGAGCACGGCATCGTTCGCGGTGTTCCACGCGACCCCGAGCGCCTCGGCGACCCTCGCGACCGTCAGGGCTGCGATCACGATCGCCTCCAGCGCCCACCGCAGGCCACGGCGGGACAGCTTCGTCTGGGGCTCGGCGCAGGGTGCCCGAACCAGCCACTACCGACAAAACCACCAAGCACAATGATCAACAAGACCGGCGGCGAAGATCAACAGCCAAGTGTCGCTGCAGTATTGGAGTGGCGTCCCTTAGCGTTGCGTCTCAGATAGCATCCGCGCGCGTGGTCATGCCTACCGCCCACTACACGGACTCGCCAACCAGCCAACGATCCTTGCCAAGAATCAAGGGGAATTACCTTCAAGAGACGGGGGAGCGAATCTAATGAACCTCATAACACAATTGGTTCCCGGCTTGCGGGACACACGAGCGCCTGTCAGTGCCGGTGTTCTATGGATCTTTGCGGCCTTCTTGACGTGGACCGTCCTTCCCCGGGAAATCATCGACCACTATCCAGCCTCTGGTCGATGCCGCTGAGACACGTTGACCGGAACGCCAGGAGCCATTCTGGCGCCGCTCATCTTTCTCGGGGTTTATCTCATTGGGATACTCAGGGACCTCATGATGACTAGTAGCGATCGGGGCAGCTTTCATGTTCTTCACGCAATTGTGGCTTGCCCTTGGGCCACGATTATTTGATCGCCGCCCATCTCAAGCTGGGCCGTCCTTTTCGTCGACAATGGTGTGGATTCTCCTCGGGATTCTTCTCACAATACCTGCCCTGTTTGTTGTGCTGTGGCTGGTCCTGGCCCTGGCATGGCTGATCGCAACGCCTTTTACTTGGCTTATCGAGAAGCTCCCCATCAAATATCGACGTATAGGGCTCTTGGTAGCGTCCAGGGTTTGGGCGGGGACACGACTAGTGGGGTCCAAGTCTTGGGCGGCGATCCGCTTTGTGGGTCGTAAGGTGCGAGATGTTTGGGACATAGTTCAGGGCCTGATTAATACATGGTTCCTTGAAAGACGGGCGGGCGCCAAGGCGCCGATCGGATCCGATCGCTGAGTACGTTCGATTGCTAGAAATCCGTACTCTCGCTCAGCAGTTAAGCGATCCAGAGCGGGCCAAGCTAGTGGTAGACGACTTCGATCCACAAAGGACATTCAGCGCAGCACAAGTGCTCGGGGTCGCAATGCCGCCAAGACTGCAAGGCATTGCAGCGTCGGCGCAATGGCCGTCCCTTCATCGGAAATTGGAACAGTTCGAGACGAGGAGACTTTGGCAAGCGTGCTGGACACTACTCGCGACGCCGTAGCGTCAATTCTTGTGGAGGATCCCTACAAATGTCGGAGGTTCTCCGATCTTTTTCTTGAGTCCGTTGCGAATCCTGTATTTGGACAAAAGCGTAAACCGATCCTACATTGAATTGAAAGTAAAACAGCCTTCCCTCTACGATGATTACGACCGACACCGCGCCGAAGGCGAGTTTCGATCCAGGATAGCTACGCCGACGGGCGCCTGCGTTGGGATCATGTTCATGGTCCTACTATCGCCGCTCAGTCTCGGCGGCTGGGCAACCTACCTTCTGCGTCGTACGTTACCTTCTTGGCCTTAGGCGGGACGCTTGAAAGGCTCGGCAAGCGGAAAGACGTGACGAGGCTGAAAGGTCTGATTGCTGCTCTTCAAGTCAAAGCCATTGAACACGCGAACGATCAACTCTCGATTGAGTCCGTGACATTCGTCTAGCAAAAGAGATCGCTACTCAAGAACAAGATCCCAAGCGACCCCGGAGAATACACGAGAGCGTGAGCATCAGTAACGCAATCTCTCGGGCACGTTCAGCCACCGGCGCTCCGATTCGGTGACATGCCGGTATTTGCTGGTGACGCAGCTCCCAGGGACGGGTAGTACGACAGCGACACTTGGCGTGATCATGGTTCCGGCTCCGGGATGATCATGCGTTCTGCGGTCGCGGCTGTTCGTCGTTGGTGGCATGCCTGGGCGGTGGCTTGGTGGGCTCGGCGCCAGATCGACCAGGCGATCAGGTGCAGGGGTGGGTGCAGGATCCGGGTGAGTTCGACCAGGAGGTGGCGGATCTCGTGGCGGGTGAGCCGGATCAGCCCGGGCGCCGGTGGGTCCTGGCGGGTGGCCAGGACGGCGAGGACGGCGTGGGCGATCATGGCCAGCAGGGACCAGCGGTGCCAGGCGGTCCAGGTCCGCACCTGGTGCTGGTCCAACGCGGCCAGCTCCTTGGCGCCGGCGAAGGAATCCTCGATCCGCCAACGGGTTCCAGCCACTGTGACCAGGGTCTTCAACGCCACGGGTCCGGGGGCGTGGGCGCGGTAGAACGCCAGCTCACCGCTGGTGGGGTGACGGCGGATGAGCAACCAGTTCTGCCCGGTGATCTCGCCGGTGTCATCGGTGTTGGTGGTGTCGTCGGTGGTAATGGTGTCGGGGCCAGGGCGGGGTCGGTGACCTCGATCCAGGCCCAGTCGTAGACGCGGGGCCCGCGCAAGCCGCGGCCCGGCGCTGATCCGGTGCCAGCGCAGGTCCGGCCGCACGGCGTAGTCGACGGCATGCCGGGTGCCGATGCCGGTGGTGATCGGGTGGGTCTTGGCGATGGCCAGGACGTAGCCGAGGTTCTGCCCGGCGAGATGACGGCGCAGTGTGCCGGTGTTGC
The DNA here is from genome assembly GCA_963750395.1 of uncultured Actinomycetota bacterium. Taxonomy (GTDB): domain Bacteria; phylum Actinomycetota; class Actinomycetes; order Actinomycetales; family Kineosporiaceae; genus JADJPO01. The sequence goes on from CAVVQM010000017.1 coordinate 4,714, forward strand.
CGTAGACCTCGTCGGCGGCCACCCAGGCGGCCTGCACGCCCGCGGCGAGGGCTCGGGTGACCATCTGCTGCGCCAGGGCGGGTTTGGTCGCGAAGTCGGTCCCGGCGGGCACGCCCGCCTCGGCCATCCGGTCGGGGTCCTCGGTCCAGACCTTCGGCAGGTACAGGGCGTGGTCGATCAGCGTGTAGCCCCGCGCGGTGGCGTAGCCGAGGTAGACCGCGACCTGGCAGTTCTCCACCCGTCCCGCGGTCCCGGAGTACTGCCGTTGCACGCCAACGGTTTTCGGCCCTTCTTCAGATCGCCGGTCTCGTCGATGACGAGCACCGGCCCCAGCCCCTCGGCGGCTGTGCAGGTTCGCCACGGCGTAGTCGCGCAGGTCGTCCCGGACGCCGTCGTGGTCCCACACCGCGTCCGCGAGGAGCCGCTGCATCCCCCGCGGCTGGTCTTCCCCGGCGTGCTCGGCGATCGACCACCCATTGGCTCGCGGCAGCCCGGCGAGCAGTCCCCGCACGAACGCGCCGGCCCGCCCTCGGGGTTCGGACCGGGCGAACCGCGGCCGATCCGGGCCATGAACCCGTCCAGTTCTGCTCTGCCAACCGCTGAGGTCTACGCTGGTGGCCGCAGCCATCGCCATCCGGTCTCGTGTCTTCACAAACCTTGATCATTTGGTGGTGGCTGCACCCATGTCACGCACCGACACGACCCACGTTGCACCTGGTCACAGCTTGATCAACAGACAAGTGTCGCTGTCGACTAAACGACGACGGCGCGGCCACGGACGTAGCACTGTTCAAGCGTCTCGCCAGCCCACGCAACGACCTGGCGCACGGCACGGCTGGCGACGACGCCATCGAAGACCTGCCGGCGAACGAAGCGATCGCCCTTCTGCGGGACTACCTACAACGCGTCGCAGCAGCTGGGGATCCCTGATCTGCTGGGCCATGTTGGCGGCGAGAGATCGGCGGTTAGCCGGTGCGCTGATCCCGCGCCACGGGACGTCCCCTAACTGGTTGCGCTGCGCACTCCCGCTCATCGGCATGTGAGTGAATGTTCGAGCGTCGTAGGGTTGTCCCGTGCGAGCTGGCGCGTGCGGCCGCGCTTCGGCCGTGCTCATGTCCCGATGCTGCGGATTCAGGTGAGTGGGCAGTCCTGGGGGAGCCGGTGGAGTGATAGCGGTCCTTGGTTGGCTCGGTAGGGATGCCAGATCGCGCCCGCAGGCCCGGCGTCGGCGTTGAGGTGGGGGTTGTCGCGGGTGGCGGTCGCCACCGGCACGTTCACGTCGACGTGGTTCAAGGCGACGTGGAGGTGGTCCTCTCTACGGGCGGAGTGCAGCCAGCACAGGACCGGCCAGGTGATCTTCGAGGAGCGCGCCATCCGGTTGTAGCCGGCGATCTTGTCGACCAGGCCGGACTCGATGGCGGTCTCGACGAGCAGTTGCATGACTGGGTCCGCGATCGCCTCGTGCAGGGCCTGGAACTGCTCAGCGGTGACGATCCGCCGCGGTTTCCGCGGCACGGGTGGGGTCTTGATGCCCCGGCCCGGGTGGAGCGGGATGACGAGGTCGTTGAGGGCAGTCGTGCAGATCGCGTCCAGCACCACCTTGGCGTGTTGGACGTGGCCGGACCGGCGCCGTAGACGTCGGTGAGCCGGGTGACCCACGTCCGCACCCGGGTCGGGTGCAGGTCCCGCATCCGCAGATCACCCAGCTCGGGGTAGATGTAGCGGTCCAGCAGGTACAGGTAGGACTCGCGGGTAGAGGCCTCGATGATGTGGTGGGGCAGCCACTCGCACTCCACGTAGTGCCGCAGGGTCTGCTTGGCACGGCGGGGGTCGGAGCCGCGCCCCGCCGCCGCGTCGAACTCTGCGACGATGGCTTCTCGCAGAGCGCGGGCGTGGGTGGTGAACGTGCCCGCCGAGCGGGCCCGCCCGGTCAGATCGCGGAACATGCCGGTGTAGCGGGTGGCACGGTTCGCGGAGGCGCGGGTGATCACGTACGCCACGCCACCCTCACCCCCAGTAGAGATCCTTTGTTAGTAGTGCTTTGTTAGCTCGTTAGGGTGGGACGGGTTGGTGGCAGGTGGGGCAGTGGCCGAGCCAGGTCGCCAGGAGGTACTGCAGTTCGCGGACGATGGCGTAGGTGGTCAGGTTCGGTTCTGCCCCAGGTCTTTTCCCGATAGTCGCCTGGTGGTGATGAAGAGGTGGGCGGCGGCGACGAGGGTGACGTGGCGGTGCCAGCCCGCCCAGGAGCGGCCTTCGAAGTGGTCCAGGCCGAGGGCGGTCTTGAGTTCGCGGTAGTCGTGTTCGATGCGCCAGCGGGCCTTGGCGATGCGGACGAGGTCGGTCAGGGGGGTGTCGGGGGGCAGGTCGCTGATAGCCAGTAGTCGGACGGTTCGCGTGGCGTCGGGTCCGGGCCACTGGGTGAGTAGCCAGGCCTCGGGGTAGGTCTCGTCGTGGTCGGGCTTGATGCTGCGGCCGGCGGGCCGGATCCGGGTGGCGGTGAACCATCCGTTCATCCAGACTCGCTTGTCGGGGCCGGAGCGGGCGGCCTCGCGCCAGCGGACTGCTGCCGTGCGCGCCGGTGTCGGGTCCGGCGGTGGTGGCGAGGTCCTTCAGGGTGCGGGCCGCCTCGGGGTAGCGGGGCCGGGCCGCTTGCCGACCCCGGCGTAGGGCACTGGTTCGGCAACGGCGTCGCCGGGGTGGGCGGTGGTGGTCGCGGTGACCGCGACCACGTACCGGATGTCCCGTTCGGTCAGGCCCGCCCGGAAGGCGGCGACCTGGCCGTAGCCGGCGTCGGCGGTCAAGACCGGCGGGGCCTGCCCCCAGGAGGCGAGCTCGTCGAGCATGTCCAACACCAGACGCCACTTCGGGGCATACCGCACCTCATCGGGGATCTTCGAGCGGGCCCGCCGCTGCATGATCTGCTCGCGCGTCGGCGGCGGCTTGCGCAGCTTCACCTTCGGCTCCCCGGCCACCCCCAGCGTCGTGTCCTCGTCTCGCCGGCGGCCCAGATACGGGTTCGTGACCTGCCCGTCGGCGTCGGGCAGGCACGTCTCGTCCCACGAGGTCGGCAGGAACAACCGCCAGTCCAGCACCGCGGAGGCCCTCTCGGCGGCGGCGTGCACCGACACCGCGATCTGACAGTTCGCGACCTTGCCCAACGTGCCGGAGTACTGCCGGGCCACCCCCGGGGAGGCCTTGCCATCCTTGGGGAAGCCGGTGTCGTCCACGATCCACACGTCCGGATCCACCACCGCCGCCGCCTTGGCCGCCAGCCGACGCCGCACCGCGACGTGATCCCAGGTCGAGGACGTCAGGAACTGCTGCAACCGCTGATGATCGGTCCCCAGCCGCTCGGCCATCGGCTGCATCGACTTACGCTGCCCATCCAACATCAACCCACGCAGATAGGTCAGACCCGTCGAGCGCTGATCCGCCCGCGCGAACCCCGCGAACACCTCCCCAGCGAACGCCTCCAACTCGGCCCGAACCCGCTCCAGCTCAACGGCATCCATGCCCCCGACTCAAACACCCTCCATGATCACAAACAAGGCGACACGCCGAACTAACAAAGCACTATTAGCCGTATGTTAGCGGAGGTCTACGGACCGGGCCGACACTGCGCGGATCTCGCCGGACTTAAACTCGTTGATTATCAGTAGGTTTGGAGTCTATCTGCTGGCGGCGAGCAAGTCGACATTGATACGATCTGCCCCCTCATAACCCAGAGGTCGCAGGTTCAAATCCTGCCCCCGCTACACAAGAAAGCGCATCAGAGGCCCCTTCCGCCAGGAAGGGGCCTCTGGGTTCTTGGGCACTTGCGCACGAGCTGAGTGCCGTTTCGGCTCTGGACGGGCTCGTAGGGGTGTCTCGTCCGTGCCGTGTCGTGCTCACCCGTCTCGCCGTGTCTCACCTGGTGGGGTGATCCGGCCGGCCCTCTGGGCCGCGGCCCCAGACGGGGCCGTCTCAGGTGATGCACTGCGTATCAGCGGTTGAGGCCGTCCCAGGTCTTCAGGCTCCGGTGACGGCGCGTGCGAGTGCCCGGATGTGGGCGCGGGTTGCTCGGTCGGGTGTGACGTGACGCAGGGCCGGGCTGTCGATGGTGGCGAAGCGTCGTAGTGCTGCGAGCGCGTCGCGGGCCGTCGCCGAGTCCGGCCAGGTGTCGGGGCTGACTCCGGCCGCGTGACAGACGGCGAGCAGCCGCCAGATGTCCTCGGCGTCCTTGGCAAGCGACGTGCCGGGAACGCCAGGCGAGGGCCTTCAGGCAGAGCGCCGGCAGTGGGCTCGGCAGCGATGTGGTGGTTCGTAGCGTGACGCCGGTGCAGAGTCGTCCCTCAATCTCGACGACAACGGGTGGTGTCGCCAGTGCGTTTGCCAGCCCCGGGATCTCGTCGACGACAAGGGATCCGTGGTGCTGGTTGGGTTCGTGCCTGCCGGTGTAGGACGGCGCGAGGACGTCGATCACGGCGTCCAGGTTGTCCTCGATGGGGCGGACGAAGCGGTTGGATGCGCCGGGTCGCCGGTAGCCGAGGTCGGTGAGAGTGTCGATGAGTCGTTGGTCGGCGATGACGGAGAATGCGGCGCCGAGGTCGGCATCATTGGTCTCGCGGTGGGGCACGCCGGTCACGCCGTGGAGGGCGACCAGGATCGAGACCATGTGTCCGCCGACGAGTCGGTAGTCGGCGCCCAGTTCTCGGGCGACAGCAGCGACATCGGTCAGTGCCTGGTATCCGGCGTCCTCCGACCGGGAGCTCGAGGTGAGGGTCAGGGCGCTCATGGTGCCCCGCCGGTCACGGCGTTCTGCCAGCGCGCTCTGATGGTGGTGCGCAGCGCTTCTCGCAGGTGGCTGGCGGCCTCAGCCTGATCGGTTCCGGTGCCGTTCACGACGTCGTAGATGATCTGTAGCGGGTCCGCGAGGGGTAGACCCGCGGCGGTCCAGGTCGTGGGCAGCCAGAGACCGGGATCCTTGGGTGCGCACAGGGTGAGTGTGCTCTCGGCGGCGGAGGCGACCGGGACGAATCCGGCCGGTGCGAGAGAGGCGCCGGCGTGGACGTAGAGGGTGCACGTGGCTGGTCGGCGCCAGGGGGCCAGCGCATCCGCGGCCGGGTCACCCGACACCGCGGCCCGGTCTCCCAGGAGGTCGAGGGCCTTCTTGGCCTGGGTCACGGCATTGTCGAGCGAGTACCAGTGGCTGGTGACACCGCCTGGGCCAGGGTAGTTCTCCAGCCACCAGTCCAGGAGCGCATCGAAGTCCGTCGCCTGCCAGCCGGAGGGACCTTTCCGGACCAGATCGTGTGCCCTGAGGCGGTTCAAGGCCCGCGAGACCTTGGACTGGGTGACGCCGGTCCGCTCGGCCAGTTCCCTCTGCAGGGCAGGTGGGCCGGCCAGCAGGCGCCGGACGAGGGTGAACGTTGCCCACGACGTCGGGCCACGACGATGGATGCGGCGGGTTTCGCCGGTCGGCTTGTCGCGGTGCAGGTCATGGTCACCCAGCCGCAGCCGTAGCGTGCCGTCGTCCGTAACGAGGTTCCAGCCCTGCTGACTTGCTGCATGCACCGTCGCGTCCGTGGCCGTCGGGACGGACAGCAACGCCGGGGTCTGCGCGGGCGCTGCCAGTCGTGAGGGGTGAATCCGGCGAGTGGATCGACGTAGCCAGTACACCGCCTCGCCCATCCCACCGCGCAGCCGCACATGGTCGGCATCGACGGTCTCGACCACGATGCCGACCTCGGCCAGGACACCAGCCCACATGCAGCAAGTATGCCAGTTATTAGACCAAGTCAGTTAACTGACATGCTGCCCCAGAACGCCACGACGCGACGCGATCACCCTCGCGGTGAGCCTGGACGACGCCGGCTCCGGCCTCTACCGCACTGGCCGTGACCCCTGTTTCAACGGAGGTTACAACTGTGCGGGATCGTGCCGTGCTCCTGCTCGGCTACGCCGCCGCGCTGCGTCCCAGCGAGATCGCCGCGCTCCACCTGGCCGACATCACCGTTGACCGGCTCGGCCTGGCTTCTTCCGAGGGCTCGATGATCGGCGCCGGGGCCCCCGGACGGCCGGCGTTGTTCACGAGGACGTCGACCTGGCCGAACTCGTCCCAGGCATAGTCGGCCAACGCCGTGGCGTCTTCGAGCGTCGACACGTCGCAGACCTTGTACCGGGCATCTACGCCCTTGCTCGCCAGATCCTCGACCGCCTCGCGGAGCCGATCCTCGCGCCTGGCGGCAACGATCACTCTGGCACCCTGGGCGCCGAACCTGTCGGCCATCGCCTTGCCGATACCGGTGGCCCCGCCGGTGATCACGAGGGCCTTGCCCTTGAAGTCCTTCATCACTTTCTTCTTTCCTAGGCACGCTGTTCTGCAGCGCGCCGGACTCTGCTGATCGCGGGGCTCCGTCTTTGCGGCGACCCCGGTGGTACGTTCCGCGTTCTTCAGCTGCGCTCGATCACAGGTTCCACGCGAAGTCGACTTCCTTCTCCGAGAGGTCCCACAGCCGCTGCATGGCCGGCTTGTCGTACGCGTAGGGCTCCAAGGTGCCCTTTCCGACCGGGCCGACCCACTCGTTCCTGCCGGTGGGGCCGTACAGCTCCCTCGGAGCCAGACCGCCCTCGGTCGCGCACATGACCTCGGGGTAGGACCCCTTCTCGGCCGACTGGACCATCGGCGACATCGACATGAGCCGGAACATCGCCCGCGTGGCGAGGTTGCCACTGGTCGTGATCAGGGACGTCCGGGACGAGCCGGGGTGGCAGACGTAGACCCCGACATCCTTCTTGCCCGCCGCTTCGAGGCGGTCCTGCAGCTCGTAGGCGAACATCATCTGCGCCAGCTTGGACTGACTGTAGGTCTTGTTCTGGTGGTAGTTCCTGTCCCAGTTCATGTCGTCGAACTGGATCGCCCTGAGGCCCATCTTGTAGCCCAGGCTGGCCACCACCACGATGCGGCCCTGCGACTCCTCGATCCGCTCGAACAGCAACCCGCTCAGCAGGAAGTGCCCGTAGTGGTTCGTGCCCAGCATGCTCTCGAAGCCGTCCACGGTGATCCTCTGCTCGGGAACCTGGGCGATGGCGGCGTTGCAGATCAGCGCGTCGATCCGAGGAATTGTCTCCAACACCTCCGCCGCCGCGTCCCGCACCGAGTCCAGCACCGCCAGGTCCATCTGTACGAACGACACCTCGGCGTCGGCCCCGAACTCCTCCTTCAGCTTCGCGACCGCGGCCGTCGACTTCTCGACGCTGCGGTTCAACATCACGACCCTGGCACCCTTGCCCAGCAGAATCCGGGCGGCCTGAAACCCCGTGCCGGCGTTCGCGCCGGTGATCAGATAGGTCTTGCCCCGCTGGGGACCCAGGCGCTCCGGGGTCCAGCCCTGCGGTCCGAAAGTCTTGTCGGCCATCTTCTGTCTCCTGTCGTCGTTCAGTGGCTGTGTACGTGGGGTCGCTGTGTTCCCGCTCCCTGGTTCAAGTCTCGAGGGCTGGATCACCCCGCTCCGAACAACGATAAGTCTCAGTGGAGGTCGCGAACTAGGCGCGATAGTCGCGAATACTTGCCTGATCGTCTCGCGTCCGTACGAATTAGGCCGCGTCAGCTGCTATCGTCGGTGCATGAGCAAGCAGCAGATCCGGCAGATCATCGACAGCCGGCTCACCCAGGACGGCCTCGTCAGGACCGGGGTCAAGGGAGTGCAGCTGTTCCGGGTCACCGAACCGGTCCGGTGCGCCCCAGCGGTGTACGAACCCAGCGTGATCGCGATCGTGAGCGGGGCCAAGGAAGCGATCCTGGACGGCACGTCGCACGTCTACGACAGCAGCCGGTACCTGGTGTGTTCGATGTCGATGCCGGTCGAGGCCGGGACGCCCCTGGCGTCCCCGGACAACCCGCTCCTGGGAGTGCAGATCTCTCTGGACACCAAGGTGATGACCGAGCTGGTCATTGAGACCGAGAGCGCCGCCGGCGCCATCCGCACGCCCAGGGCCGGCCCGCTCCCCCAGGGGATCGCGCTCGCTGGCTGGGACGACACCTTCACCGACGCGCTGCTGCGTCTGGTGCAGCTGGTGGACAGCCCATTGGATACGCGCGTCCTCGGCGAGGGTCGTCTCCGTGAGGTGTGCTATGCCCTGCTCAAGGGCGAAGCGGGGGACTCCGCACGGCGAGCCTTCGGTGTGGGCAACGAGATCGCCCGATCCATCGAGTACCTGTCCGACCACCTAGAGGAAGCGGTCACCATCGATGACATGGCCGCCCAGGCCGGGATGAGTCGGGCGGTGTTCCACCGCAAGTTCAAGCAGGCCACCACCATGTCGCCCATCCAGTTCGTGAAGTCCATGCGGCTCAACAGCGCCGCCATGAACATCGCCGGCGGGATGAGCGTCAACGAAGCAGCCATTGACGTGGGCTACGTGAGTACCTCTCAGTTCAGCCGAGAGTTCAAACGCGCGTTCGGCCAATCCCCCCGACAGTGGAGTAACACCCGGCAACCAGTCGCTGCAATCACCTGACGTGGCCTCTGCTCGCGAGCGCAAGGGGTAGGTGTGAGCCGAGGCCGGGACGTCTGCTGTTTCCGTATCGGGCCCGCCCGCCCGGTCTCAGTGCCCTGGTGCGCTCGGACCAGCGGCTACCTCGGGTCCGGAACCGGCACGACGTCTGGGACGTCCTCGGTGACCGCCCGTCGAGCCACGGCCTGTCGGGCGCGGGAGGCCACCGCCGCGACGGGTCGTTCCAACGGGCCCTGCCCGAACTGGCGCCGCCACACCCATGCGAAGGCGATCGAGCACCCGACCATGATGAGCCACAGGACCGTCGAGTAATCCTCCAGCAGTCCGCTGGAGAGCAGGACGATGTGCGCGCTGTACAGGGTGAGCGTCATGCCGCCCACGGCGGCCATCGGCTGCAGCGCCCGCCGTACGGCCGGGATCCTGGTCACCAGGAGAGCTGCACCGAGAACCGCCATGGCCGAACCGAGGGTGTGTGCCAGGTCGAGCGGGGTGTTCGCGTGCGGGCTGGGCAGCGCCAGGTACCACCATGAGGTCCCCTGCTGGGGCGCCCAGAGCAGCTGCTGGGCGATCGGGATGTCCTCACCGTCGCTCGGGGTGACCGCGACCAAACGGTCCAGGCCGCCCAGCGGATACAGCAGGATCGCCGCCGCCACGCGGGCCGCGATCGCCAGCGCCAGGCCGCCGACCAGCAAGCGCACCGCCGTCAGCCGCCCGGTGAGGTCGATGCGCCCGACGGCCAAGCCGGCGAACAGATAGGGCCACGTAGGCCAGAACCGGATAGGCCCCCGCGAAGAGCATCAGGTAGAGCATGCCCACCGGGTCGGTGACCAGCGCGATGAAGTTGGGGTCACCCTCGATGTCGGAACCCAGATCGAGCCCGGCGCGCGCCGCCGCCACCAGCGCCACCGGACCGACGACGGCGACTCCCGCCGCGAGTGTCGCCAGCGTGCGCGGCGAGAGCCAGAGCACCGGGATCGCGAGGAGGAACATCACGGCGTAGTGCACCAGGATCACCTCGGCGTCCGTGGCCGGTAGCGACCCGAGCAGCAGTCCGATCAGGGCGATGAGCAGGGCCCGGACGGCGATACCAGCCGCGGCGCTCGTGCGCCGCTGACGCGGCAACCGGGATGCGCCACCAGATAGGAACGCCAGGCTGATCCCGGCCAGAAAGACGAACGTGGCCGCAGAGCGTCCGCCGAACACGGCGAGACTGGGCGTCGGCTGACCATCGTCGGTGAACCAGGCGAAAGAATGCACCGCCATCATCCCGAACAACGCCAGCCCGCGAGCGACGTCCACGCCGATGACGCGAGCCTTCGTGGTGGTCTTGGAGGGGGTCGAGGTATTCATGGTCACCCGTATCTGCGCAGCTCGTAGTTGACGTTTGCGATGACGTTCAGCTCCCCGGAGCGGGCGATCTCGTCGTGGCCCTCCAGGCAGGACGGCGGGTTGACCGTGGGCTCTGCCGCAATGGCGGGGGACTGCATGCCGGTCATCGGGGCGTCACGTCGATGGTCGGTGCCATCAGAGAGGCGGCAAGCCGCCGGAAGACGGATGCGATCTCCCTCGGGTCGCGCAGGCCCAGGCCGCGGATGAGGATCGACCCGTGCTCGGCGACGCGACGACGGAGCGCGTCGCGGCGCTCGGCGACCCAGCCCAGGGCGTCGCCCCCGGCGTCCGCCGACAGCATCGGAGGTCGGCGGGGGTGCAGGTGCACGTCGAACTGAGAAGCCAATGCGGAGAGCGACATCGCGAGTTCCCTTCAGTTGCGGCTGTCTGTCCGGTGGTCTGTCCGGTGGTCTGTCTGGCGGTCTGGTGGAGAGTTCCTGCTTCTCGGCGGGCGGCGGCCTGTTCGCCGCTCGGCATGCTGCTCACCGTCCCCGGCCGGTCCCGTCGATCGATCTGGTCCGGCCCGACGGGTTGCAGGAAGAGGTTCAGCCCCCGAGGGACTGTGACGACGAAGGGTAGGCCGAGGAGCAGGAACCCGAACAAGAGGGCGGCAGACTGTTCCACTGTTCCAGCTCCTTGGAATGGGGTTCGACAAGGTTTGCTGCTTGTTGGGTACGGATGAAGCGTCAGCCGCCGGGGGCGCTGCGATGGCCTGATGACCGCCCGCCTGGCTCACTAGGCGCTCAAGTCGGCGTTCACCGATTCGAGGGGGAGCACATCCTCGCCATAGAGGTCCTGGACCCAGCTGGGCTGGTAGACGGTGTCGAGGTAGCGCTCACCCAGGTCGGGCGCGATGGCTACCGCGGTGACCTCACGCCGGTCCTGGCGGCACAGCCAGTCCATCGCGCCGCTGACGACCGTTCCCGTGGATCGGCCGAACAGGAATCCGCGCCGCGCCAGGCGGTGGCAGGCACGAATCGTGTCCACCTCCTCGACCAGGACGACGTCGTTGATGTAGGACTCGTCAAGCAGAGCCGGACGAACGCTCGTGCCCGGCCCCGGAACCATCCGGCGGGAGGGCTGGCTGCCGAAGGTCACCGAACCCACGCTCTCCACTGCGACGATCTGCACTGGGCGGTGCCATTCCCGGAAGTAGCGCGCACACCCCATGAGCGTTCCGATCGTGCCGGCCTCGACGAACAGGACGTCCAGGAGCGGGAACTGGGCGGCGATCGCCGGCGCTGTCCGGCGATAGTGCGCCCTCCAGTTGTCCGGGTTGGCATGCTGGTTGAGCCACACGTACCGATCGTCTGAGGCACATAGCGCCTTGACGAAGTCGGTGCGGGCACCGAGAAGGCCATGGATGGGATCGGGCTGCGCCACCACATGCACCCGACTGCCCAGGGCCTCCATCAGAAGGCGGGTGGTCAGATTGCACCGGGAGTCGGTGACGCACAAGAACCCGTACCCCTTGCTCGCCGCGATCATGCTCAGTGCCACACCCAGATCACCGGACGACGACTCGACCAGGATCGAGCCGGGTCTCAGGATGCCGGCTCGCTCGGCGGCGTCCACCATCTCGGTCGCGGCTTTCATCGTGATCGAGCCGGCGAAGTTGAAACCCTCGCACTTCAGGAAGAGGGACTGACCGAAGATCGACCGGAGGTCGACGAAAAGCCGGTCCTCACTATAGGTCTGTGGGTCGGAAACGACTGGCACCCTTGCCCCCTCATCTGTCGCAGAGCGCAGTCGACTGCCCACGCAGTCGATGCCGCTCGGTGTTCTCTCGTGATGGCCCGTCGTCCCACACGGACAGACCCGGTCGTTGAGGTGGTCCCCCCGTAGCTCTTGGCCGGCAGCGGGGATCTCGCTGTACTGAGCCCGTCATACGTCACGTGCTCTGGCGAGTTGTTCCACTCGCCACGCTGATGTCCGTGTTCGCGGCTGTCAACCCGCTGAACGCAGGCACCCCCTTCGATTTCGTGGATCCTGTTCCGCGACGTCCGCTCCGCCGCGTTGATAACGCTCTGTGTCTTGACTGTTACGTCGGGCATTCCGGGGTGGGGCCCGTCGTGTCACATGTCAACGAGTGCCGGCCACCTAGGTTTGATACGTCCTAGGTTTGCATACCTCGGTTTGATACGTCGCGAAGGCGGCGGGCAGGTCGCCATCGAAGGGGGAGGATCCGACCGCCCAGTCGGAGCGATCTGTGCGGTGAACATGCCGTGGTGGCTCGGCCGGGCGAGAGCACCGCCCCCCGATCGACGTCCTCGGCGAGATGGTCGGTTCATCGTGGGTGCGGCCCCTCCGTCCCGACGGGGTAAAGATCCATTTAGTGATTTCTTGACCTAAGACTTAGCACGCACGGGCGGATATGTCATGGATTCGCAGCTTTTACCCGCTCTCTTCGGCGAGGGCGACCCTGCCGGATCAGGCCGGGCATCTGGTCGGCGGGACGCCACTTGCTGACGGGCGAGCGGGCGCTCGAGATGGCTCGACGGTTGCGACCCGGGTCGGGGGCCTGCTCGCCGACCAGTTCGGGCTGCGGATCCCAGCGGACCTGGAACCGCTCAGTGGCACTCTTGCTCGGGGTGACCAACGACTACGTGGTGAACATGCTCTCGGGGTGGCGCACGGAGTTGTACCGCGGGGGCAACCGGCGACGCGCCGCCCGTCGGGCGTGCGCGACGTTCCTGCCGATCCTTGTCATAGCCAGCGTGACCATCTGCGCGGGCGTCTCGACGCTGCTCGTGGCGCAGTCGCCGGCGATCGCGTTGACCGTTCTCGTCGCGCTGGTCGTGGCCGTCACCGGCGCGATCCGCGCGGCAGGACGCTCGTGGCTGGGTTCACGCACACCGGCCGATCTGACGTCAACGGTGAATGGAGCGACGCTTGGTCTGAAGGCCTACGACTGTGCGTCGGCGCGCGCAGGTGGGTGTCGAGAAGGGAACGGGTCGAGAAAGGACACGGTGCGATCCCATGCCAGTGGGGCAGCCTTGGGTTGAACGGATCTTCCGCGTCCTGGCCGCGGTCAGAGATCATTCATGACGTGCATGCCACGAGGCGATGCCTGCCCGGGAGGTTAGGTCGAGCTTGCGCAGGATGTGGCTGACGTGGTTCTCGACGGTCCGCTCTGACAGGCTCAGCCGGCGTCCAATTGTGGCGTTGCTCAGACCGTCGGCCACCAGCGCGGCGATCTCGGCTTCACGGCGTGTCAGCGGGTGGTCGGCAATCGCCTCCATCCGGGCGAGCAGCGGCGCCATCCCCAAGCGTGACGCCAGGCTTCGGGCTCGCGCACTGGCTCCGCTGTCGCCGAGTGCGCCGAGCTCTGCGAGCGTCAACGCTTGGAATGGCATTGCGTGCAGGGACTCGCAGGTGGCGAGCGCCATGGTCGGGTGTTTTCGCGCCAGGTCGAGGTCGCCGAAGGTGGCTGCCAGGCGTCCGAGCGCCAGGTCGACGGGCCCTTCGTACGGCGAGTGTGCGAAGCCGATCGCATTGAGCCCTGTGTACGGCGCCAGGCTGTCGTAGAGGATCCGCGCGGTGGTCTCGTCGCCGAGCCATGCACAGATCTCCGCGTTGCCGACGGTGCCGATGAGGTGCTCGGGAGCCCGAGCCGGAAGCCGGGTGACATGCGGAGCGATCGAGCGCCACAGCTCCGCCGCTTCCTGACGTTGCCCGGTCGCCTTGAGCATCACGCACAGCCAGCTCTTGGCGAGATACGGCATGCCGTCGACCGCGGCCCGGACCTGCGCGGTGACCGCAGCCAGGTCGCGGCCTGACTGCTGGGCTCTGCTCGAGGCGAACACCAGCCGGAAGAAGGCCGCCTCTCCCTGGGGATCACCCTCTGCCGCGACCGCGTCGTCCGCGAGCCGGAGCGCGTCGTCGAAGCGCCCCTCGAGCATCCGCTGGGAGCACTCGACGAGCAGTAGGTATGCGCGCCACGTCGGACTGTCCAGACGGGCGACGAGCGGCCGCAGGGCCTGGAGCTCGGCCAGCAGGTCGACCCGATCGCCGAGCACGGCGTAGGCGTCCATCCGCCAGCGGCGCCCCCAGGCCGTGTACTCGTCGTTCCCCGTCTGTCGGCCCAGATCGACCGCCTGGTCCGCGATGGCGAGCCGCTCGGGCAGGTGGTCGACAGCCAGACGCGCAGCGTGCCAGGCCTGCAGCCGCAGGAAGGTGGCCTCTGGGTCGTCGCTCTCGGGAGGCAGGTCCAGCGGCTCGGGCGGACCGAACGGGTTGCTGGTGGCGACGAACTGTGCGCGCACCCGCGCCGTCCGTACCGGATCGGTGCCGCCGAGCAGGGCCAGTGCCTCGACACATAGCTCGTGCACCCGATCGGTCACGGCCGCTCGCGTTGTCGTCCGAATGACGGTGGCTGCGTCGGCAAGGGTGGCGACGTCTCCAGTGCGCCGTGCCTCGGTCGCGACGCGCTCGCAGACCTCGAGGGCGTCCATGACGGCGCCGCGACGGTAGAGGTCGCGCGCGTCGTCCAGAAGCTCCCCCTCGGTGGACACATCTCGGAGTGTAGAAGTGAGGGGCGGAATTGAGTGGTTCCCCCGATGCGCTGGAGCGGACCGAATCCATACCGTGCCGACATGACGACGTCCACCCGCTCCTTCGTCTCCGAGCCGGCGCTCTCCCGGCTCCGCGCCGGCGGTCTCGTCGGCGCCGTCGCCTCGGCCGCGGGCGCCGCCCTGGCCATGGTGATCATCTTCTGGCGGCCGATGGTCGCCGAGGACCGCTTCAGCTATCCCTTCGACGCCGCGTGGTTCGTTCTGGCGCAAGTGATCTTCGCTGTGCAGCACGCCGTGATGCTGCCGCTGTTCCTCGGCGTCCTGCTGCTGGAACGGCACCGACCTTCGCGATTCCTCCGCCTGGGCACCTGGCTGGCGCTATCGGGTCAGATCGCCCTGACGGTGGTCGAACTCATCGCGATCTCCGCCCGCAACGGGGCTATGAACTCCGGCATCGGCGCTGCCGTCAACGCCGCCTACGGCCTGCCGATGGTGTTGCTCGGCGTCGGTCTGACGGTCGCGGGCGTGGGCGCTGCGCGCGTGCGGCTGTTCGACTCGGCGGGACGATGGCTGCTCCTTGCACTCGGCGTCTACGTCTTCGTCGTCCTGTTCCCGGCCGTGTTCGGGCCGATCGTGGCGGGCCGGATCGCGATCGGCGTTTGGATGCTGATGTTCGCCGGCCTCGGTCTGCTGCTGATGCGCGAAGACCGGCCATGAACGCCCTTCCCCGGCCCTCCTGGCCGCTCGTCGCCACGGGCACGGCCTGCGGCATTGCCTGGGCGGCCGGCCTGCGGGGGTGGATGGTCCAGATGGCCGGTCCTGCCGAGAGCCACTTCACCTGGGTCGGCACGTTCGGGCTGCAGTTGGCGCCGGGTGCCGTGGTGGGAGCGGCGTTCGGGTACGCCGAGTACCGCCGCCGCACTGGGGGCGCCAGAAGCCGGTGGCTGGTGCTGGCCCCGTTGGCGTTCCTGGTCGCACTTGCCATGCCGTGGATCTTCATCGCGCTGATCACCAGTGGCATCGGGAGCGGGGCGATCGGTGTCACGGCGTTCGGGCTCGCCGGCGGGTATGCCCTGTCTGGGCGGGGACATCGGTTGGGGCGGTCGGCCTGTGGCGTACTGGCCGTGCTCGGGGTGCTGCTGATGGCGGTCATGGCCTCGGACCATGCGCCCCTCGGGATGGCCCAAGGAGACTGGGTGGCGGTCTACGCGTCGTCCATGCTGGCGCTGCTCTGCCTGGCCTGCGCGATCCCGCAGCGGATCGGTGTACCCACTGTGATGCCGGCCTGGGTCGCAGTCGGAGTGGGCGCGCTGGCCGGGCTGTTCTGGTCCGCCGCACTGCGCGCGTTCATGTTCGCGGTGGCCGGCAGCGAGGCCCGCGTCCAAGTGGTCAACACGTTCGGGTTCGTCCTGCTGCCCGGCGCCGTGATCGGCGCGGTGCTCGCGTGGGCGGAGTGGCGGCGCCGGTCCGGTCCGGTGCCGCGTCGCCCGTTGGGTGATCTGGACACCGATGCTGTTCGCCGCGGTGCTGCTGCAGAACCCGGCCGACCTGATGGGCGGCTTCGACGGCGGCGTAGGTCTCGCTGCGGTCGCCGTCCCAGCGATCTGCATGATCGGCGGCTACGGGTTCTCCGGCCAGGGACCCCGGTGGCTGCGCGCGCTCGGCGTCCTCGTGCTGATCGCGTCCGTGCCCGCCTGGGCTCTGAACGCCACGGCTGTCGAGGGTCCGTCGATGAGCCTCGGCACCCCGCACGGCGCCTGGGGCGCCGTCCTCTTCTGGTCGCTGCTCGTGACGTTCTCGATCGCTGCCGGACTCCCGCGCCGTGCGTCATCGATCTCGGATCGCGCTGAGCGGCGAAAGCGCGGTCAATCCCGCGCCAGGCCCGGAGCCGGTCGGGTTTGTCATGATCAGTTGGGACATGCACCCGGAACCCCCGCACCTCATCGGCCCATGGTTCCTATGGAACTGCTGATCGATCACCGTCATCAGGGCCGTGGCTACGGCCGTGAGGCGGTCAGACAGGTTGCCGACCTCGTCCGGGCTCACGGCGCGAGAGAGCTACTGACCAGCTACCTGCCCGAGACCGGTGGGCCGGCCGGCTTCTACCAACGACTCGGGTTCACGTACAGAGGACGATCTGACGTCAACGGCGAAGTCATCGTCAAGCTTGCGCTGACATGGATCACCCTCGGAGGTACACCCTCGGCGAAATGATGGTGAGCTTCGCTGCACAGCGGCGTGTCAGGGTGTTCGCACGCATCGGATGGGTTGGCTCTGGAGACTCGGCCTCCCGGAGAGGGGCAAGGAGGGCCACGATGTCAGACCGGACCATGACACTGCGCCCGGTCGGCCGGGTGCGCAGCACACTGACCGATCCGGTCGGAGCAGCGCGGCAGCCGGGTGAGGGCGCCCCGCCGGCCCGGATCGAGGTGGCCACGAACTATCGGACGGCGCTTGCGGGGCTTGCTGTGGGCGACGCCGTGTTCGTGATCACGTGGCTGCACCTCGCCGACCGAGATGTCCTCACGGTCCATCCACGCGGCGACCAGACCCGCTCTGAGGTAGGCGTCTTTGCCACCCGGTCCCCGTCGCGCCCCAACCCGATCGGGTTGCACGTGGTCCGAATCACCTCGATGACCCCCGACGGCGACATCGAGGTCGATGCGCTTGAAGCGGTTGACGGCACACCGGTGCTCGACGTCAAGCCCGCTCTCGGGGTCCTGGAGACAGGCTGACGGCCGGCTCGAAGTAGACCCAGAGCGCGGTCCGGCGGCAGCGCTCGACAGGGGGCACGGGCGGACGGCGTGGAACGCTGATGAGTGGATGGCCGCAGCGGCAGATCAGGATGTTGACTCGAGGGTCCTTGTACCCGGTGTCTGGGCTTGAGCAAGTGGAATGGTGGTTGATCGGAGCGAACATCCTGTCTCCGGCGGGGGATGACAGTGGATCCTCAGGACTACTCGGCTCGAACCGACTATCGGCGCCCGACAGCCTGGTACCGGAGGCTCAACCACGTTGGGGTGCTGTTGACCTGGCTGGGTTTCGCCCCGCGCGACGCCGTCACCCTGGAGGTGCGTGGCCGCATCTCGGGCAAGCCGCGCCGGACTCCGATCCTGCGAACCGCACACCTCGGCAACGACTACCTCGTCGCTCTGGCTGGAGAGGCTCAATGGGTCCGTAACGTCCGCGCGGCGTCAGGCCGTGCGGTCCTTCGGCGTCGAGGTACCCAGCATGTGCACCTTGAGGAGGTTCCCGCCGAACGCCGCGCCCCCGTGATCGCGGCATACCTGCGTCGGGGCCGCGAACGCAGCGGAGAGGCGGCCGCCGCGAAACAAGCTCGGTACTACTTCGGGCTCGGTCCGAACGCGACGCGCACGGACATCAACGCGATTGCCCCCTACTACCCGGTCTTTCAGATCGAGTACACAACCGACTCCGGAGTCGACGCCCGAACGCCTGCGGAGGGACGTCTGACGAACCCATCGCCGACACAACCACCTGATCAGGGCGCTGTCACCACCCCCGGCGAGCTCGCTGACATGCAGCTGCTCATGGATCAGTTCTTGCCCCGCTACGACCTCGCCGTCGCACACGCTCGCGTTGTCCGGGCGTCGCCTGCCGAATGCTACGCGGCGGCCACTGAGCTGGATCTCTTCCGGTCCCCACTCATTCGGACACTGATCGACGTTCGGGGACTACCCCAGCGCCTCGTGAGCACATTGAAAGGACCGGGCAACGTCACCACACCGGCAGTCTCCCGGGCCTGCTTCCGGTTGAAGGACTTGATCGGTCTCGGCTGGACACAGCTCGGCGAAGTCCCGGGATCAGAGCTGGTCCTGGGCCAGGTCTCCATGCCGTGGAAGCCGGTCGCTACCTCGACTGGCTCACCGGTGAGCCCCGAGCAGTTCTCGAGGTTCGACCGGCCTGGGTTCGCCAAGATCGCCACCAGCCTCCGAGTCGATGCCTACGGGATCGGGTCCTCGATCGTGACGATGGAGACCCGCGTCGCGACCACCGACGAGGAGAGCCGCCGTCGGTTCAGGCGCTACTGGCTACTTGTCGGCCCGTTCAGCGCTGTGATCCGTCGGATGGCCATGCGCCTGCTCGCCGCCGAACTACGCCGGCCAATGCCCAGCGGTCCACACGAACCAGACGGTGCAGCGTGACACACCGGCACACGCCGCCGCCGGCAGCCGGGGACGCGGGACCAGACCCCGCCTGGCGGCTGCTCTACCGGGTCGGCGGCGTGTCCGCCTGGCTCTTCGTCGCGATCCTGGTCGCTGCCATCGTGCTCGCCATCACCACACCGACCCCACCAAACGGGGTCGGGACAGCCACGCTCGACTACATCGCCGAGCACCGAATCCTGTACGTCGTCCACCAGCAGCTCTGGCTGGTCCCCGGCGTCTTCGCGATGGTCACCTATCTGGCCCTCTACCCCGCCCTCAAGCACCTCGACCGAGCTCTTGCGGCGCTGGGAACGGTGGTCGGGGGCAGCGCCTGGGCACTCACCCTGGCCATCCCGACCACCACCACCGGGGCGCCAGCGCTGGTCTATCTGAGCGACCAGTTCACGGCTACCACCGATCCCGCACGGCGCGCGGCCCTCGCGGCAGCCGCCGAGACCCTGATCGCCCAGAACCGCACCACGATGGTGGTTGGCCCGCTGACCACCGTCGGTCTGCTGATCGTCTCCCTCGTGATGCGCAAGGGCGTCTTCCCCCGGGCCGTGGCCAATCTGGGCGTCGCCATCGGCGTCCTGGGTATCGCCAGCGAGGCGCTGAGGTTCGTGACCGAGGGTCTCTACGGCGTCTACGGCGCGCTGCTCCCACTATGGATGGGCGCGGTCGGCTGGACGCTCTACCGACTCGGACGAAACAGCCGAATCGTGCCGGCGTAGCCGCACGCGCGGCGGTAGGAGGGGGCATGGTCGGGCGATTGGCCTGGAGCCTCGCTGCGCCACAGGGAGATCCAGCAGACCGAGCAGTCGGAGAATCCGTCAGCCGTCGTGCCACGACCCAGGCAACCGTTCGCTGATCGGCACCTCCGTCAGGCCGACGTGAGCGGCGCCGCGTGGTGCGGGGTGATGAGGATCGACCGATGCCTGCTGAGCCCGTGAATCGCTCTGGCTGACCTGAAGCACCAGGCGTCAGGCTGTTGCCCTCCTGGGTCCCGGCAGGCGCAGGGGTCGTGTGACGGGCCCCAGGTCAGCAGCGGCTCAGTGTGTGGACGGGGGTCGAGAGGATCTGGCAGCGGATCGGGACAGGGAGTCGACCCGGCGTAATGCCTCTGGTATCCGGTACGGGCCCGCCATGCCCGCTACCAGCGCGGCGGCTCGGTCAGGGGCGATGCCGGCGGCGGTGATGTACAGCGGCCGAGTGGCGTGACCGCGAAGAATCGGGATCGCATGCGTCGCAGATCTGAACGAGGTCTTGGCCACCCCGATGACCGGCAGGGAGAGCTCACTGTGTAGGTGAGCCCCCAGACCCGGGCGCCCGTCCGGATCAAGGTCCACGTACCCGTCCACGACAACGAGGTCGAGGTTGGGCTCGGTGGCCAGCACGGCACGAATCGCCGGCAGTTCTCGCTCGAAGAACCGTCCTGGCCGGTAGGCGGCAGCGTCGTCCAGCCGCACCGTGTGCTCCGCCTCCACGGTGGAGAACGCCAGGTCGTGTCTGAGCACCAGCGCCGCCTGCGCCCCGCCCGCCGCCGGGTAGTACACGTCGACCGCGGCGAACCGACCCGCCTCGCCAGCATCAGTCGATTGCACCCCTGCAGTATCGACGCATCCACGGTACGAAGCCCGCACCACCAGAACGCTGCCGTCGTGGCCACCGGCGGGGGTCACCGTGCGGTAGTTCTGGGTGAGCGTAGACGCCCCCCGTGCGGCAGGCTCTGCGATGCGGCGACGCACGATGAACATGCTCAGGCGTCAGCCGGGGCACGCATCACGGCTCGACTCATACTGTGCGCTCATCAGTCGGGTGCAGGTCCAAGATGAGTAGGTCTCAGGCGTAGTGGTACACGTCCGTGAATCCCTACAGCCTTGTGGGAGAGGTGCTTTGGCCGTCGCGAGCTGCGACCGGACGCCTTTTTCGATCCCATGAGAATTCTTCCCACGACGTCGAGGTGTGTGTTACCGCCAACTCAAGAGACGGCTGCACTCGATGGACATCCGGTCTCTCCGGAAGGAGCTGACCCCCTTGGAGCAACGCTCGCTCATCGGCGAACGTGCGGATGTGCGATTGTTGTTCGAGCGTTCCGGGCACTGCGAGGCCTGCTCGGGACGGCGCCGGTTCGTCTCTCGCGCGGGTGTCTGTCCGCGGTCTCGTGTCGTGGAGTGGACGCGTGGTTACGTGGTCAGTTGGTCATGGTCATGACGCCCCGAACCTCGGCGAGGGTGGCCTGCGCGCCATGGCTCATCGAGCCCGTAGCCGGCACCTGACCGGACTGTTCGCGCGCAGAGTGATCCCCAGCGACAGCGTCACGTCGGTGTCGACGGCATCGAACTCGTACGTCTGAAGCATGGTCGCGAGCGCGATCACCGACTCCAGCATCGAGAAGTGCTGACCGATGCAGCCGCGGGGGCCGCCACCGAAGGGGAACCAGGCGTACCGCGGCCGGCCGGCCTTGGCGGCCAGGGTGAAGCGCTCGGGGTCGAAGCGCTCGGGATCGTCCCAATGGGCGGGGTGACGGTGGGTCACCCAGGGGCTGACGACCACGTTCGCCCCGGCCGGGATCAGGTACCCGCCGATCTCGACGTCCGCTGCGGCCAGCCGACCGATGACCGGCGCCGGCGGGTAGAGCCGCATCGCCTCCTCGAGCACCATGGTGACGTACCGCAGCTCGTCGACGTGCCGGGCGCCGGGAGCATCCCCGCCCAGAACCAGGTCCACCTCCGCCCGCGCTCGCGCCTGCGCCCGCGGATGCCGGGCGAGCAGGTGCAGGGCGAAGCCGATGGCCGTGGCCGTGGTCTCGTGGCCGGCGAGCAGGAAGATCAATACCTGGTCGCGCACCTCGGATGTCACCAGCCGGTCATCGGTGCCACCAGATCGCGCCAGGAGCGACAACAGGTCCTCGTCGCTGTCGTCGGCGGTCGCTGCGCGCCGAGCGATGATCAGGTCGCACACCGCGTAGAGCTCACGCTGCGCCGCGGCCGCCCGCAGATTGGCCGGCGTCGGCAACCGTCGCGACAGGTGCAGTGGCGCGAAGCCGCGTCGTCGGGTGTAGGTACCGATCACCGGGAAGCAGCGGCGGACGACGGCGATGGCGGTCTCCACCTCGGTCCCGAACAGGATGCGGGCCACAGCGCGGAGGGCGAGTTCGGCTCCCTCGTCGATCGCGTCGATCACCTGGCCCGGCGAGGACCGCCACCGCTGGGCCGCCGCGGCGGCCTCCTCGTGCATCGCGGCGGCGTACTGGTCGACGCGGCGCCGCGTGAACAGCGGCTGGACGATCCGACGCTGGCGCAGGTACTCCTCGTCCTGGCTGGTCAGCAGCCCGTTACCGAGCGACTCGCGGATCTCCTCGTAGAAGCGGTTGTCCTTGCGGAAGGAGGCGGCGTCACCGGCAAGGACCTGCTGTGCCCCCTCTGCCGAGAACACGGCGTACAGCTCCCGCCGGAGGCCTGGCGGGCCCACGACGAAGCGGACGACGTCCCCATAGCGCTCCCGCGCCTCGAGGTAGGTGCTCAGGGAATCACGCCGAAGATCGAGCATGGACCCGAACAACGGGGTGCCGCTGGGACCTGGCACCGATCGAGCGATCACAGACCTCGTGGTGGACATCCGACATACCTCGTCACGTCTGGTTTGCAGTGATGGCCGCTGGCACAACGCTCCCAAGCGGCGGCGGCGGCCCGGCGGCGGCCCATCCCCTACGAGGAGCTCACCCGCGCCGTGATACGCCCATCTCGACCCTTTGGCACCGGTCAGCCGTACCGGTCAGCGGCGCGCGCCGTCCCGCGGCGCCTCCCCGGCCGGAATCAGAGCCGGGTGTCGACGTGCTTGGGCAAACGCCATTGCGCAGAGCACGGCCGAGCTACGGGTTGCGCAGCCAGCTCGGTCGGCCGTTGGGCCCTGCCGGCAGGCAGGGCAACCCCGTCCAGGATGCGCCCTCCTGCCGGGCCGGACCCTTCCCGCGTATCGTCGCTGAACCGCCCCCCGGGCTGCGTCAGCAACGGCGATTCCCCTTGTCCTACTTCAGGACGAGGTGCCGGTGCCAGCGGGGTGGGCTGACCGCCCGTGTGCGTACCTGGCGTCGGCGGCACCTATCAGCGGCAGGCCCACACCGCCGGCCGGCTCGGCTGGCCGGTGCGGGTGCTCAACGGGGACCACGTGGAGATGCTCATGCGTCCCGTTGCTGTCGCGGACGCCGTCCCGGCGTTGCGTGACGAAACGGGCCGCGACCGTTCACGTGGGTGGGACCAGCTGTGACCGTTCGCCAGACTCGTACTTGAGGACGAACAGCCGATCGGACGAATCCTATTCGCCGTCAGTCGGCGGAGGCGCGCGACCGGGAAGGGCGCCCGCCAGGTGCTGGAGGGGATCGGTTCCGATGTCCTGAATCAGATGCCGGACGGCGAGCACTCCTCGATCGCCTGGCTCATCTGGCACGCCGCCCGGCAACAGGACGCGCAGATCGCCGACCCGACTCTGCTCAGCGGATACCCCGAGGCCGTGGTCGCCTCCCCGTCCTCGACCTCACCCTGGTGACCGGATCGCAGACCCTGCCGAGCCCGGGTGATGCCGGGCCCCCAGCCCGATGATCCATACCGCCTAGACAGGTGGCCGTGGGACGTCCGCCCGGTGCCCGCGGCTCTGAGAGCGCGGGACGATGACGGTATGACTGGTGGGCGTGGGAGCAAGGAGCTGCTGCTGTTCGTCGGTTCGACCTCGTTGTTGCTGGGCGGAGGCGTGGCCTGGTGGCTCGCAGGTGAGACGCCGGCACGTGCACTGTGGATGGCCGGCACGGTATTGGGCCTGATGGTCGCGGTGGTCTGGACCGCCGACGCGATCCGCCGTCGCCGTCCGAGCGTCGACGTGATCGCCGTGCTGGCCCTGGCCGGGGCGCTCTGGGTGGGTGAGCCCTTCGCGGGTGCGATGATCACGGTGATGCTCGCAAGCGGGCAGCTTCTGGAGGCCCGGGCGGCCGCGAGGGCGCGACGCGAGCTCAGCCTGTTGGTCCAGCGGGCGCCGCGCACGGCGCGGCGCCTGGTCGAGGACGGGGTCCTCGAGGTCCTCGTGGACGAGGTCGAACCTGGTGACCGCCTGCTGGTGGGGACGGGAGAGGTCGTCCCGGTCGACGGCCGGCTCCTCAGCGTGGCGGTCCTGGACGAGGCAGCGCTGTCGGGAGAGGCGCTGCCCGTCGAGCGGCGTGCGGGCGACGTGGTGCGCAGCGGCGTCGTGAACGCCGGATCTCCGATCGACATGAGCGCGACGGCATCGGCCGCGGAGTCCACCTACGCGGGTGTGGTGCGGCTGGTCGAACAGGCGCAGGCCTCATCGGCACCCTTCGTTCGGATCGCGGATCGGATGGCCGTGCTGTTCGTGCCGTTCACGCTCCTCCTGGCGGCAGCGGCATGGGTGCTCACCGCGGACCCGGTTCGCGCTGTCGCGGTGCTGGTCGTCGCGACGCCGTGCCCGCTGCTGCTGGCGGCTCCGATCGCGATCATGTCCGGCCTGTCCCGCGCGGCGCGCGTCGGCGTCGTCGTCAAGGGCGGCGGTGCCCTGGAGCGGTTGGCCGCCGGTCGGGTGATGCTGTTCGACAAGACAGGGACGCTGACGATGGGCCGACCCGCGGTGTCCGACGTCGTCACGGCAGGGGATCGCCTGACGCCCGACGAGCTGCTTCGCCTGGCCGCATCCCTGGACCAGGTCTCCGCGCATGTTCTCGCCGGTGCCATCGTGACCGCGGCCACCCGCCGTGAGTTGCCCGTGGAGATGCCGGTGGATGTCACCGAGGTGCCCGGGTACGGCGTGCAGGGTCGGGTGGGCCGCCATCGGGTCAGGCTGGGCAAGCGCTCGTGGATCGTGGGTGACGATGCGCCGTCCTGGGTACGGCAGGTCCGCCGCCGAGCCGACCTGGACGGCTCGCTGACCGTCTTCGCCGCCGTGGACGACGAGCCCGCGGGCGCCTTCCTCCTGCAGGACCCGATCCGCCCCGACGCCCCTCGCATGGTGCGGGCGCTGCGCGCCTCAGGGATCACCCGGGTGGTCCTGGTCACCGGCGACCGAGCCGACAACGCGGACATGGTCGGGCGCATCGTGGGCGTCGACACCGTCCTGGCCGACTGTGACCCCGCGGACAAGCTCACCGCGATCGAGCGTGAGTCCGGACACGGCGTGACGATCATGGTTGGTGACGGGATCAACGACGCTCCCGCCCTGGCGGCCGCGGGCCTGGGGGTCGCGCTGGCGGCCCGCGGGGTCACAGCCTCCTCGGAGGCCGCCGACGTCGTCCTGACCGTCGACCGCGTCGAGGCGCTGGCCGACGCGATGCTGATCGCACGCCGATCGAAACGGATCGCCCTGCAGGCCGTGCTCGTCGGCATGGGCCTGTCGCTGCTTGCGATGGGGGCGGCAGCGGCCGGGTTCCTGCCACCGGCGGCAGGGGCCGTGCTGCAGGAGGGCATCGACGTCCTGGCCATCGGCATCGCGCTCCGAGCCGTACTCCCCGGAGCGGCCCGCACCATCACCATGCCGGCCGCCGACATCGCCGCGGCGCAGCAGCTGCGCATCCGTCACGACGCGCTGCTGCCCCTGGTGGAGCGGATCCGGTCCGTGGCCGACGGACTGTCCACCAGCGACCCGGACCCGGACCTCACCCCCGCGCGAACCCTGCTGGATCGGCTGGAGTCCGACCTCGTCCCGCACGAGCGGGCCGATGAGGCCTTGCTCGTCCCTCTGGTCGCGCGGGCCCTGGGCGAGGCGCACGCCACGGAGGCCATGAGCCGCACGCACGCCGAGATCGAGCATCAGGTGAGCCGGCTCCGGCGGTTGCTCGTCGGCCTGGGCGAGGACCCCGTCCAGCCCGAGGACACCGTTGAGCTCCGGCGCCTGCTGTATGGCCTCTACGCGGTTCTTCGACTGCACAACGCCCAGGAGGAGGAGGGTGCCTTCAGCCTGGTGCCGGACGACTCCACGCGCAAACGCGCTCCGCGCCCGACGCCGCCCACAGACCGATGAGATGGCGATCAAGTCAGTGAGTCACCACCTGGCGGGCTTCAGGTCCAGCCCCAGCGTCGCCGTGGCGCGTCGATGGCCCAGGCGCTGATCCGATCCGGGTCCCCACACTTCTCTCGTGCAGACTGGGCGCGTGCTGCTGACCGTCTCGACCACTCACCGGCCGGCGACAGACCTCGGCTACCTCCTGCACAAGCACCCAGACCGCGTGCAGGAGTTCACGCAGTCCTTCGGCACGGTCACCGTCTTCTACCCCGAGGCCACCGACGAGCGGTGCACTGTCGCGCTGATGCTGAACGTCGACCCGGTCCGGTTGGCGCGGTCCCGGGCCAAGAACGCTCCCGACTTCAGCCTGGCCCAGTACGTCAACGACCGTTCCTACGCCGCGTCGTCTCTACTGGGCGTGGCGATGGCCGACGTGTTCAGCACGGCGCGCAGCGGACGCTGCAACGCCAACCAGGAGCTCGCCGACTCCGAGATCCCGCTCGAGATCGTCATCCCCGTGCTTCCCTGCCGGGGCGGCCCAGTCATCGCCCACCGGCTCTTCGAGCCGCTGGGCTGGACCGTCGCGGCCGAGCCGATCCCACTCGATGACGCCTTCGCCGAGTGGGGCGACTCCCGCTACCTCCACCTCACGCTGACCGCCGTTCTCAGGCTGGCCGACGCCCTCAACCAGCTCCACGTCCTCCTCCCCGTGCTGGATGAGTCCAAGCACTACTGGCAGGGACCGGACGAGGTCGACAAGCTCCTGCGTTCGGGCGAGGGATGGCTGGCCACCCATCCCGACGCCCACCTCATCACCCGCCGTTACCTCGGTCGCCGCGGCGCGCTCACCCGCACGGCGCTGGCTCGGCTCGCCGAACTCGGCGACGAGGTGGAAGAGGCCATCGACCCGGCCGAGGAGGAGGAAGTCCTTCAGCCCCAGGAGAAGCGGGTCCCGCTCAACACCCAGCGACACGACGCCGTCCATCAGGCGCTGCTCGATCTCGGGGCACGTTCGGTCATCGACCTCGGATGCGGTCCCGGCCAGTTCCTCGAACGGCTGGTCAAGACCCCGGCGTTCTCCCGCGTCGCGGGCAGCGACGTGTCGACCCGTTCACTTCAGCACGCCGCACGGCGCCTGCGCGTCGAGAGGATGAGTGAGCGACAGGCCGAGCGCGTGGAACTGTTCCAGAGCGCCCTCACCTACGAGGACGAGCGGTTCGCCGGCTTCGACGCCGCCGTACTGATGGAGGTTGTCGAGCACGTCGACCCGCCCCGGCTGGAAGCCCTCGAACGCGTCGTGTTCGGCGCTGCCCAGCCCGGCGCCGTCATCGTGACGACCCCCAACTGCGAGTACAACGTGCTCTACGAGGGACTCGTCGGCATGCGACATCCCGACCACCGGTTCGAGTGGAACCGCGAGCAGTTCTGCGAGTGGTCCGACCGCGTCGCCGCGACCTACGACTACGCGGTGGAGCGACGAGGAGTCGGCGACGTCGACGACACACTCGGCACCCCGACTCTGATGGCGATCTTCACCCGGAAGGAGGGAAGCGATGACTGATTCAGCGACCCAGAGGCAGCGGGTCGCCGTTCCCGCCATGGGACTCGTCGTCCTGGTCGGCGTCTCCGGAAGCGGAAAGTCCACCCTCGCCCGCACCCACTTCAAGCCCACCGAGGTCGTCTCCAGCGACTTCTGCCGCGGGCTCGTGGCCGATGACGAGAACGACCAGTCCGCGACCCGGGATGCGTTCGACGTGCTCCACTACATCGTCGGCACCCGTCTTCGGCGGGGACTGCTCACCGTGGTCGACGCCACGAACGTCCAGCAGGCCGCACGAGCATCACTGATCAAGCTTGCGAGGAGCCACGACGTCCTCGTCGACGCCATCGTCCTCGACGTCCCCGAGGCGGTCGCGATCGAGCGCAACACGAAGCGCCCGGACCGTGACTTCGGCCGTCACGTCGTCTCCCGCCAGCACCGCGACCTCAAGCGGTCCTGCCGGAGACTGAGCAAGGAGGGCTTCCGACGCGTCCACGTCCTTCGTGGCACCGACCAGATCGACGCGGTGGACGTCGTCCGCGAACGTCCCTGGAACGACCGCAAGGATCTCCGCGGTCCATTCGACATCATCGGTGATATCCACGGCTGCGCCTCCGAGCTGCGCACCCTGCTCACCACCCTGGGCTGGACGATCGAATACGACGGCACCGACGCGATCGACGCCACACACGGCGAGGGCCGGCAGGCGCTGTTCGTGGGCGACCTCGTCGACCGCGGCCCGGACACCCCAGGGGTACTCCGCCTGGTGATGGGCATGGTCGCCTCGGGGTCGGCGTTGTGCGTCTGCGGCAATCACGAGGCCAAGCTCGTGCGCGCGCTCAGGGGCTCCAAGGTGACCGTCTCGCATGGCTTGGCAGAGTCGCTGGCGCAGATGCAGGCCGAGTCCGAGGACTTCGGCAACAAGGCACTCGACTTCATGGACGGCCTCATCAGCCACTACGTCCTCGACGACGGCAACCTGGTCGTCGCCCACGCAGGTCTGAAGGAGTCCTACCACGGCCGATCATCTGGCCGCGTGCGGTCTTTCGCTCTCTACGGCGACACGACTGGCGAGACCGACGAGTACGGTCTGCCGGTTCGCTACCCCTGGGCGCGGGAGTATCGCGGCCAGGCAATGGTGGTCTACGGCCACACCCCGGTCCAGAAGGCGGAGTGGATCAACAACACGATCTGCCTCGACACCGGTGTCGTCTTCGGCGGCGAACTCACCGCCCTGCGCTACCCCGAACGCGACATCGTCGCAGTCCCGGCCGAACGGCAGTGGTACGAGCCAGTTCGTCCACTGGCCCCAGCCGCTGCCGATCGAGAGGCCTCGGTCCTCAAGATCTCCGACGTCGCGGGCACCCGCTGGCTGGAGACCACCCACGCGGGCAAGGTCAAGATCCCCGAGGAGAACGCGGCTGCCGCGCTGGAGATCATGAGTCGATTCGCGGTCGATCCACGGTGGCTGATCTATCTGCCGCCCACCATGTCCCCGGTTGCCATCTCGAACGTCGACGGCTTCCTCGAGCACCCCGAGCAGGCCTTCGAGGAGTACGCCCGATGGGGCGTCACCCGGGTCGTGTGCGAGGAGAAACACATGGGGTCCCGCGCCATCGCCGTGATCACCAAGGACGCGGACGTCGCTGAACGACGCTTCGGCATCGGCGACGGCGCCGCCGGTGTCGTCTACTCGCGCACCGGACGGCCGTTCTTCGACGACACCACCGCACTGGTCGACGGGCTGCGTCATGCCGCCGGGCCGCTGTTCGACTCCTTGAACACGGACTGGCTGGCCCTCGACTGCGAACTCCTGCCCTGGTCAGCCAAGGCCATCGAACTCATCAAGACCCAGTACGCGTCGGTGGGAGCCGCAGCCCGCAGCGCCCTGCCCGAGGCACTCGCCGTACTCGAGAAGGCCGCAGCACGGGGTCTCGACGTCGGTCGTCTCGCCGAGCGGTCGAAGCGCCGGTCCGAGAACGCCGAGGCCTTCCGCGACGCCTACGCGGCGTACGTCCGGCCCACCGACGGGCTCAACGGGGTCACGCTGGCGCCGTTCCAGATCCTGGCATCGCAGGGCCGTGCGCTCGCGCTCACCGAGTCCCACGAGTGGCACCTGGCCGAGCTCGCCAAGCTGGAGGGCGACCTGATAACGCCCACCCGTCACCGGTTCCTCGACCTGGCCTCGCAGGACGACCGGGACGACGTCACGCAGTGGTGGCTGGACCTCACGGCCGGCGGGGGAGAGGGCATGGTCGTCAAACCCGCGCATCTGACTGAAGGGCGGATCCAGCCAGGTATCAAGGTGCGTGGCCGCGAGTACCTGCGGATCATCTACGGCCCCGACTACACCGACTCGCTCGACGTACTCCGCGTGCGCCACCTGGGCCGGAAACGCCGGCTCGCCCAGCTCGAACACGACCTCGGCCTGGAGGCACTGACCGCCTTCGTCGACCACCAGCCACTCTGGAAAGTGCACCAGTCCGTCTTCGCCGTCCTCGCGTTGGAGTCCGAGCCCGTCGACCCGCGGCTGTGAGCTCGAGCGGCCGCAGCAGTGTGTCCTTGTCGGCTCCGTTCCCATGGACTGCGTCACGGGTCCCCCTCGCGTGGCGGGACGGCCGGTTCGACGGCCTGCGAGGTGGCGTCCAGCAGCGCGCGGAGTGCTCTCGTATAGCTGGTGAATGCCGCGCGGCCAGCGTCGGTCAACGTGAGATACGTTGTCGGAGTGCGCCGTTGGAAGGTCTTGGTCACCTCCACGTAGCCGGCGTCCTCGAGCTTGCGCAGGTGGGTCGACAGGTTCCCGGCGGTCATGTCGAGCAGCTTCTGCAGCCGCGGGAAGGTGATCCGGTCGCCATGACGGACGGCGGCCAGCGCGGCAGTGATCCGCAGCCGAGCCTCAGCGTGGATCACCTGGTCCAGTTCCGCCGGGGCCGGTGAATCGCCGGCCACCCGGTCGGTGCTCGGTCCGGTGGGTCGCCCATCGTGCGTCATGTTCGCCTGCGCAGGCGCGAGGCCGCGGCGGCGGCGAGGAACACCCCGCCGCCCGTCACGGACATGACCAGCAGGTTCGTCGGCGCGCCGAGGAGGGCGCCGAGCGTGCCCACGATCAGCACCCAGGCGCCGATCGCGTACTGAGTGGTGTCCTGCCACAGGGCACCCGCAGCCAGGTAGAGCAGTCCGACGACAAGGCACGACAGGGCAGGCCAGAGCAGCCTGAGCAAGTCCTCCGAGGCGCCCGACGACCCAGCTGCCCACATGATCGCCACGAGGGCGCCGAACCCGAGGAACCAGGACCAGCCGTACATCGCACCGATGCGTCGGGACGGTCCTGCGATGCCCGCCGAGCGGCGTCCGCTGTGGACGGCGGTGACCACGCCCGCCGCGACGAGCAGGACGCCGAAGATGCCGCCGGCGAGCCCGAACGGCAGCAGCGCATGCTCTGCGGCGAGCCACATCAGGCCGGCACCGATGAGCCAGGCCAGACCCCAGCTGCCGTACAAGACGGCGCCGTCCGGCTCCAACAGCACCGAGGTCCGGGACCGCTCCGACTCGGCGATCGACAGCATGCGCGCCGGGTCCCCATCGCGCCCCGGCCCCGATCTGTCCTGTGCCTCCATAGCCTGCTCCCTCTCCATCCACCAACAACTTTGTAATGCAAAGTACTCTGCAGCGGATCGACGCACAAGGGGGGGCTGGGATCAGTGTCGGGGGGGCGGGATCGAGGGGCGCGTCCAGATTCACGGTGCTGTCTGCGGGGGCGTCCGGTCTGGTGACGGGTCCGGTGACGGATTCGGCCCGAGGAGGCGGACCATGAGCCGGGGGTCGGCCGGCCAGGCGTCGAGGAGGACCTGGCGGGGGACCCGGCGGGCGGCGTACCGGAACGCCAGCGCGACCACGATGACGTCGTCCAGGGGTCCGATGACCGGTAGGAACTCCGGGATCAGGTCGATCGGGGAGAGCACCCACAACCCAGCCAGAACCATCGCGACCTTCGCCCGGCGCGGGACGTGCGGTGAGGCGCGCAGCCGGTGGACCGTGGTCACACATGCCGGCAGGAACTCGGCCAGGTCTCGGGCCGTGCCCGGTGGCAGCGTTCGGGCCAGCACGGCGAGCCCCGCCCAACTGGTCACCAGTAGGCCGACGGCGACGCCGAGGCCGACAAGCCAGTCACTCATCCCTGACACCCCCGACCGACAGGCCCGCGATCCAGATCACGTGGTCAGCGTAGCGATGGGCACACCCGTCATCTCCCGCATCCTGCGGCCCACGGATCTGCCTCTCTTCCCGATCGCGTGGGCCCGAGGTAATGTAATTAGAAGTCCTAACTATCTAGCGGAAGGGGGCATCATGACAGAGGCCGCGATCGCGGGGTACAGCTACGGTTCCGTGCAGACATCCCCCGTCACCATGGACGAGCTCTCACTTCTTCGGGCCAGCGTGTTGTTCGGGCCGGAGGACGAGGAGGCGTTGCGCGAGGCGGGCGCCATCCTGGCCGATCAGGTGGAGCAGGTGCTCGACGTCTGGTACGGCTTCGTCGGTGGCAATCCGCAGTTACTCGCCGACTTCTCCACGCCGGAGGGGGAGCCGATCGGGGACTACCTGGCCGGTGTGCGCGGGCGATTCGGGCAGTGGATCCGGGACACGTGCGAACGCCCGTACGACGAGGCGTGGCTGGCGTACCAGCACGAGATCGCGCTTCGCCACACACCGAGCCGCAAGAATCGCACCGATGGGGTGGCATCGACCCCGCACGTGCCGCTGCGGTATCTGATCGCGCTGATCTATCCGATCACCGCCACCATCAGGCCGTTCCTGGCCGCCGACGGCAGTGCGGCTGAGCGGGTCGAGGCGATGCACGAGGCGTGGCGCAAGTCGGTGACCCTGCAGATCGCGTTGTGGTCGCGGGCCTACGCCCCGGATCTGTGGTGACACCACCGAGTCACCAGCACACACGAGAACCGGGCGATCGCATCGACTCCCGGCTCACCGACGCCCTGGAACGGGTCGGCCACGTGCTGCGCACCCGGTTGCGCGCCGTGGCGGCAGAGCACGGACTATCCCCGATCCAGGCGCAACTGCTGTTGCGTATCGCGGCCGTGGAGCAGCAGGACCGGGAGCCGGCCCGGCTGGCCGACTGGTTCGACGTCTCCCGTCCGACCGTCAGTGACGCCACCGCGGCCCTGCGGCGCAAGGATCTCCTGATCGATGAACCGGTCCCGGGGGATCGACGTCGAAGCCGCCTGGTCCTCACACCCAGTGGCCGGTCTGTGGCCGAACGGCTGGACGGGTGGGACGAGCCGGTCCGGGCCGAGATGGCCGCCCTGCCGGCGTCGGCCCAGGGCGACACCCTCGAACTCCTGCTCGGACTGATCGGGCGGATGCAGAGGTCCGGGCTGATCAGCGTGGCGCGCACCTGCACCACCTGCCGGTTCTACCGTCCGCCGGGCGAGCGGAGATCTGTTGGGCATTGCGCCCTGCTGGACGCCCCGTTGCCGCCCGAGGCGCTACGGCTCGACTGCCCAGACCACGATCGGGCGCACGCTCACCCGCAGAAGTAGCCGGGGGGAGACGAGGTCCGTGACAGGAAGCGATCACGGACGGGTCGAGTCTGCGCGGGGGAGTCGGACATGCCCAGGTCGTCGAGCCTGTGACGGCAATGCTCCAGGAACTCGCTCATCGGGGCACCCTGATCGTCCCGATCCGGGACCATCTCGGCGAGCAATGCATGTATCACCCGATACCGAGCTCGGAGATCCTCGAGGGCCTCCTCGGGTGAAGCGTGAGCA
Organism: uncultured Actinomycetota bacterium; assembly: GCA_963750395.1. Taxonomy (GTDB): domain Bacteria; phylum Actinomycetota; class Actinomycetes; order Actinomycetales; family Kineosporiaceae; genus JADJPO01. The sequence continues at coordinate 37,607 of CAVVQM010000017.1, forward strand.
GCGCTGGCCCCGAGCATCGCGGGTAGTTCGGCATGGCTGTGCAGCACCTCTCGACCCACTTCGATGAGCTGCGCGAGATCCTCAGCCAGCCAGTCCCGCCAGGGAGGTTCCCGACCGTCGTCCAGCGTGGGTTGGTTCGCTCCGTCAAGGCTGGCGGCTCCCACTGTGACCAGAAGGGCATCGAGCTGCAGATCCAGGCACAGACGGAGGAGGTGGGATCGGCCGTCGGTCTGTTGCGTGGTCCGCTGCTGCAGGTCCTGCTGGCCCGCTCGAGCGCGGGGGGAAGGCGGCGTTGGAGGGGCGTGACCGGCCAAGGCGCGGTCGGGCATGAGAGACACCATTGACTCCTGAGAAACCCGGGATTGGCACGACCAGAACGGGAACTGTCGTGAGGGGCTGTGGTCCCAACCACCATCAACCGTACAAGCCGCCTCCGCGGCAGGTAAAGATGTCAACTCGGACGGTTCGGGTGCGAACGAGACCAGGGCGCCCGAGCTACACGAGGTGTTCGGTGTGTGGGCGGGGTCCAAGGTCATGGGTGCTCCCCCTGGGCGGACACGTAGCTTGGGATGACCGCAAGGGTGAGGAAGTGATGGCCATGCTGTCTGCTCGGTCATCCCTGGAGCGCGCGGTGCTGACGACGAACGCCGAGGTCGGTCGACCCGACCGGCCGGTGGGTCTGAGCGAACTGATTGACGTCGTGCTCAACGCCTCGCACGTCGAGGAGGTGCTGGGCGTCCTCGCTCACCGGGCCGTGGAGACCATCCATCCCGGGTCGTCCTGCGGCATCACCATCCGTCGCTCCGACGGCACGTTGGCCGTGGCCAGCAGCGACGACTTCGCGATGTTCGTTGACCAGTTCCAGCATGAGCTCGGCGAGGGCCCCTGTCTGAGCGCCCTCGCGCACGGCGAGGTGATCCTGGTGAACGACATGACCACCGAGACGCGCTGGCCGAGATTCCTCGACGTGGCCGCCCGCTTGGGCGTGCAGGCCGTACTCTGCACGCCGATCTCACTGGAGCGCTCCGCCGCCGGGGTGATCAACCTGTACGCCCGGCGGACGCACGCATTCATCGACGTCCACCGGTGGCGGGCCACCACCTTCGCCGACCAGACCGGCGGTGTCGTCGGCCTGGCGGTGCGGCTGGCGGAGCAGGTCGAGCTGGCCGAGCAGATGGAAGCGGCGCTGGCGTCCCGTGCGGTCATCGACCAGGCCATCGGGGTGATCATGGCGCAGAACCGCTGCGCCAAGGACGAGGCCTTCGCGGTGCTACGACGCGCCTCGAGTCACCGGAACCGCAAGCTGCGCGACATCGCCCAGGACGTCGTCACATCCGTCACGGGTCCGCCCGTGGCCTGGCGACGGCACGGTGCGAGCGGCCAGATCTGTCGCTGATCCGCGTCAACGGCGACGGGCAGCGCCAGGCAGCCGGAATCGTTGGACTGCCGCACGCCCAAGCAGTGCCGCTGCTACGTCCCTGACCTCACACCGGCTCCTACCATGATGGTCATGGCCGGTGCCGCCGAGCGGGGTGACCTCGTCCAGGCCTTCGAGACGGCCCGGGCGGCTGGCGACGTCGAGGCGATGGCCCAGGCTGCGCTGCGCATCGCCGCCGACCGGCGATTCGGTGCCCCGCTCGCGGCACCCGGCTACCTGCACGAGGCGTACGAGCGCTCGGCGGGCCTGCCCAGGGTGCGGCTCGCCGTCGAGCTGGCCCGTGCCTGGGGGTACGCCAACGAGCCGGACCGTGCCGTTCCCTTCGCGCGGGAGGCGGTGGTGGGGGCCGAGGAGTTCGGCGACCTGCCGCTCCTGGCTGCCGCGCTCGACGCGCACCTCGTTTCTCACTGGGGTCCCGACGACCTGACGGCACGGTTGACCACGACCGCTCGCCTCGAAGCGGTCGCGGGGCGGCTCACGGACGTCGAGACCAGGCTGTCCGCGGCGCTGTGGCGCCTCACGACCGCGCTCGAGAGCCTCGACGTCGTCGCGGTCCGGCGCCAGCTTCGTGTCCTGGAGGACCTCGCGCACGAGAGCGGGGCGGCACGCGTGGAGATGTTCGCCGCCTCGCGCCAGGGGATGTACGCACTGGTCGTCGGGGACCTGGAGCTCGCCGGACGGCTCTTGGGCGACGTGAGGCGCGCCGGGGCCGGCGCCGGCGAGCCGGACACCAAGGCACTGGCCCACGTCCTGACGTCCGGGGTCGCTATGCAGACCGGTGACACGTCCGCTCTCGCCGGGGAGGCGGCCGCGTACGAGGTCTTCGCGCTGAAGCACGGCATTCGGTCGATCCTCGCCGAGGCATCGTTGCTATGGCTCCGCGCCGGGTCGACCGAGCGCGCCGCTGCCCTTCTGGAACAGGTCATCGCCGGTGGCTTGTCGCGCGTCCCCAAGGACGTCGATTGGCTGCTCACCGTCACGACGGCCACAGAGATCGCTGCCCGGACAGGTGCGCTCGACATTGCCCGGGACGCCGTGGACCTGCTGCCGCCCTACGCGGGACGGGGCGTCGTCAATGCGGGCGGCGTGGCCTTCGTCGGCGTCGTCGACGACTACCTCCGGATGGCCTGTACGGCCCTCGGCCGCGAGGAGGACGCTTCCCGATGGGCGAGGCAGGCGTTCGCCGGATACCGCAGGCTCGGCGCGCGGTGGTGGGTGCAGCGGCTCCAAGCTGAGGGTCCGCACGACCGGCGGATGGATCGCTCGGCGACAGAGGCGTCGGCCGACGTGGAGCGACCGGCGACGCGGCTCGTCCTCGCGCCGTCCGGCGACGACATCTGGCTCATCGGTCCGGACGGCCGCTCGTTCCCCACGCGGGCCGTGAAGGGGTTCCGATACCTGCGGCTCCTCCTGGCTCGGCCCCGTGTCGAGGTCACGGCCCTGGATCTGGCCGCTGCCGTTGCCGGCCATGGCTCGACGAGCCAGCCCGACCTCGGCGAAGTCCTTGACCGTCGCGCGCTCGCGGCGTACCGGCGCCGCGTCGCCGAGTTGGACGCGGAGCTGTCCGAGGCGCGCGATTGGGCCGATGACGGGCGCACCGCACAGCTCAGCGCCGAGCGTGGCTTCCTGCTGGACGAGATCGCCGCGGCAACGGGTCTCCATGGCCGACCCCGGGTCACAGGTGCGACCGCCGAGCGGGCCCGGGTGGCCGTCCAGAAGTCCGTCGTGGCCGCCATTCGGCGAATCGAGGAGCTCGACCCGTCGACGGGCCGCCTGCTCCGCGACACCATCCGCACGGGGACGGCATGCAGCTATCAACCTGACCCCGGTCGTGCGGTCACCTGGGTGCTGGATCTGCCGCCCGGTCCCCTGGGGCGCGGTCGGGAGTGAGTCTGCCCCCGAGGGCGTCTTGGCTGGGCAGCAGGGTTGCCTGGTGGTGAACGAGACGCCATCCGGCGGGGTGACGCACCCACAGGGACGTGCGTCGTGCTCGCCGCTCGGCTCGATCCGAGTCCCAACGGACCATGATCAGGTTCTCGCCGATCATGCGAGCGGTCATGTCCAGGACGTCGATGTTCGGGCCGTCCACCTCGTGGGAGCGCAGGTGTTCCAGTGTCGACTCCCGGTTCCATACCCGTCCCGAGGCGCCGATCTCCTCGAAGTCGTCGGCGAGCAGTGCGCGCATCCGGCCCGGGTTGCGGCGGCAGGCATCCGTCTGCAGCTCGCGCTCCAGCTCCATGACCCGGTCGAGATCCTCGTCGTCCAGCGTCAGCCTCCCTCCCACGATCTGCAGCAGCGACGCTGCCTCACGAAGCCTTCTGCTTGCTGCTCGACTCACTGAGTTGCCCGGCGAGCGGTCATCACCCTTGTCACAAGTGGTACTGTTTCTCGTACCAGAACTCCGGAGGAGGTCGTCGTGGCGATCACGGCCAGCGAAGCCCGCAAGAACCTGTTCCCGCTCATCCAGCGTGTCAACGACGACCGCACCCCCGTCGAGATCACCTCCCGCCACGGTGATGCCGTCCTGATGTCCCGAGCCGACTACGACGCCCTGGAGGAGACCGCGCACCTCCTGCGGGCCCCGGCGAACGCGCGCCGCCTGATCGAGAGTCTGCAGCAGGCCATGACCGGGCAGCGGGAAACCCACGACCTGGCATCGTGCGACTAGTCTTCACCCCGAACGGATGGCAGGACTACACCTACTGGCTCACCGCCGACCGGACCGTGCTCAAACGCATCAACCGGCTCATCGGGGACACCCTGCCCGACCCCACCGCCGGCATCGGCAAGCCCGAACCACTCCGGCACCTGCTCGCTGGGGCCTGGTCACGCCGGATCACAGAGGAACATCGCCTGGTCTACCTCGTCGACGGCGACGACCTGGTCATCCTGCAGGCTCGCTACCACTACAAGTAGCCATCGGCTACTGCGGTCATCACGCTCGTGGCGGGCGGGACTTGGATCACCTGGTTTCGGTGATCTTCGGGCCGTCGGCAGGCTCACCTACTGGCCAGGGCATGACCTGCAGGTCGGACCATTCGGTCGTCCATCGTGCGGCCTTCTGCTCGTAGACCTCGCGCGGCGCCAGGACGGGATTGGGGCGCAGGCGTTTGACGAAAAGATCCTCGTACCCATGTGGAGCGTACGTCTCGAACCCGCCTTGAGCGTGGCGAGTGATGCCGTAGCAGCACGTCGTCGAGGCGAAGTGGTCGATCGCGTCGCGTGTGCTCGTGAAGGGTGCCGCGGACGTGCCGAACCGCTCGCGCCGCGGAGGGTGGCGTGCGAGTCAGCGTGCAACTGCGATCACGACGCGACGGTTGGCCTGGCGGTTCGATTCGGAATCGTTCGGCTGCGCCGGGGAGCTCTCGCCGAAAGCGATCACTCGAACCCGCGACCTGTCCATCCCGCCCTTGTCGACCAGCCACGCCGCGACGGTCGCGGCGCGATGCCGGGACAGAGCGAGGTTGTAGTCCTCCGACCCGGCGTCGTCCGTGTAGCCCTCCACGCGAACAAGTCCATTGAGGTGGGACTTCTTGATGTCGGCCGCAATGGCCCTGAGCGCGGGGATGGCGTCGCGGTTGAGCGCCGCGGAGTCGAATTCGAACAGAATGCCCGATGGCGCGATGTAGACCGTCGAGTCCGGGTCCCGGATCACGGCGGCGCCACCCTCCCAGGCCGCGGCGGGGCCGGGTGGGGAGCGAAGGGCCCTCAGCGACAGCCCGGCGCCCACGACCAGGCCAACAGCGGCCACGATGGCCGCCACCAGGGCCGCCCTCCGTCGGGGCATGCGGACCGTCCTCCAGCGCAAGCGATCGACAAGACACTAACTCGTGATCATGGCCGGGCTCGACCTCGGACTCCATCCACCAATCGTTGGAGCCGACCACACTGGCAAACGCCGAACAGCCCGGTACACCCACGTGAGTGCTGGCGGTTGCGGTCTGTGGCTGGGGTGGGGCGTACAAAGACGTGAGGACAGGCCGGCCCGGATCGGAAGGATCGCAAGTAGGCTGCGGTTGGGCCGCGTCACGGTGGAGTCGAGCATTCGGCCGCCTGCCAGTCATGACCGGTCGAAGGTATCTGGAAGCGTCACTGTGAGCGATACGAGCGAGAGGTCGGCATGAGCGTCTACCGGGTAATTGATGTGATCGGGACGAGCCCCACCTCCTGGGAGGCGGCGGCGGCGGAGGCCGTCAAGACCGCCGGTGGATCGGTCCGGGACCTGCGGGTTGCCGAGGTGTCCCAGCAGGACATCGTCATCGGGGACGACGGGGGTCTGGTCTACCGGATCAAGATCCAACTGTCGTTCAAGTACGAGTCGGAGTAGCCGGCGCTCGGTGCGCTGTCGATCGAGCCGGCACTGCCGCGAGTGAAGGGTGTCCCGGAGTACACAGCCCGCTCCCAGCCTCCTCCCGGCTCAGGGACATCCTGCTCGGCGAATCTGGATCCGTTGCAGATCACCGGCCGGCAGGACCGGCCACGGTGTCAGGAGGAACGGACATGTCGACAGTGATGAGTCAGAACATCTGGACGGCGGCGGTCGTCGCGGTCGCCCTGTTGGCCGTTCTGGTCCCCGCGATGACCTGGGCCGCGGTACGGGTCAGCGGCGAACTGGACCGTGCCGAGATGCGGGGCCTGGTGCGGCGTCCGCATCGGGTCCCCGGTGGGGCCACACGGGACGGCCGACGGTAGTCCAGCACTCCGGGGGCGGTGTATGTCCTCGCTTGTCCGGACTCTCTCTTTCCCCGATGTGTCACACGCCCGGAACATCTGAAGCCTAGGATGCAGCCGGTGGACTGGACTCATTATCGTGCCGCGTTGTTCGACCTGGACGGCGTGGTCACCCCCACCGCCGAGGTGCACATGCGGGCCTGGGCGCGCCTGTTCGGCGCCGTCCTGGCCGACCACCCGGGCCAGGCTCCGTACACGGACGCCGACTACTTCGACCACATCGACGGCAAGCCCCGGCTCGAGGGGGTCCGGTCGTGGCTCGAGGCGAGGGGCATCGACCTGCCCGAGGGCGGGCCCGAGGACCCGCCCGAGGCCGCGACCGTGAACGGGCTCGGCCGGCGCAAGAACGACGAGTTCACCCGTGTGCTGCGCGAGGAGGGGATCGTCGCCTACCCGGGTTCGCTCGCCCTGATCGAACGCCTGCGCGAGCAGGGCATAGCGATGGCCATCGTGTCGTCCTCACGCAACGCTCCCGAGGTGCTCGCCACCGCCCAGATCGCCCACCTGTTCGACACCGTGATGGACGGCGCGGTGGCCGCCGAGCGCGGCCTGGCCGGCAAACCGGCACCGGACACCTTCCTGGCCGCAGCCGCCGATCTCGGGGTGGAGTCGTCGGCGTGCGTGGTGCTCGAGGACGCCGTCAGCGGCGTCCGGGCCGGCGCCGCCGGGGACTTCGGTCTGGTCGTCGGTGTCGACCGCGGCGTGGGCGCGCAGGTGCTGGACGAGGCCGGGGCCGACCTGGTCGTCAGCGACCTCGCGGAGCTCCTGCCGTGACCGGCAGGCCCGACACCCCGCCGCTGGTCGAGGACCCACTCGATCGCACCCGCTTCCCGGTCGATCCGTGGCGCCTGGTCGAGACGCGATTCGAGACCGACGACCTCGGCACGACGGAGACGTTGTTCAGCGTCGGCAACGGCTACCTGGGCATGCGGGGCAACTTCGAGGAGAGCCGGGACTCCGACTCCCACGGCACCTACGTCAACGGCTTCCACGAGACCTGGCCGATCCAACACGCCGAGGAGGCGTTCGGGTTCGCCCGCGTGGGGCAGACCATGGTCAACGCGCCCGACCCGAAGGTGATCCGGCTCTACGTCGACGACGAGCCGCTGCATCTGTCCCAGGCCGACCTGCTGGAGTACGAACGGTCACTGGACCTTCGGTCCGGCGTGCTCACCCGAAACCTGCTCTGGCGCACCCCCTCCGGCAAGAAGGTTCGGGTCAAGTCCACCCGCATGGTCTCGTTCACCCAACGGCATCTGGCCATGATGACCTTCGAGATCACCCTTCTCGACGCACGCGCGCCGGTCACGATCTCCTCCCAGGTGCTCAACCGGCAGGACACCGACGAGAACTTCACCCCGTCCGGCGTCCACGAGCCCCTGCCCAGGGCGGGCAACGGCGGGAACGGCTCCTCAGGCGCCAACGGGAACGGCATCGCCGACCCGAGAAAGGCCGGCCGGCTCAACCGGCGGGTGCTGCGGTCGCAGGCCTACGACGCCAACGAGGAGACCGGCCGGCTGCGGCTCGGCTACCGGTGCGCGGGCAGCGGGATGACCATTGCCGTCGTCACCGACCACCGGATCGAGACATCCGGGGAGCATGTCACCCAGGTCGCGGCCGAGCCGGACGGCGCCAAGATCATCTACAGCGTCCCGGCCGAGGCGGGCACCACGATCACCCTGACCAAACTGGTCGCCGTCCACACCGCCAACCAGGTGCCGGCCCGAGAACTGGTCGACCGCTGCGAGCGCACCCTCGATCGGGTGCAGGAGGAGGGCGTCGAACATCATCTGGCCGAGCAGAAGGCGTGGCTGGCCGATTTCTGGGCGCGCAGTGACGTCGAGGTGCCGGGCCACGACGCGGTTCAGCAGGCCCTGCGCTGGAACCTGTTCTCAGCGGCGCAGGCCTCGGCGCGGGCCGAGGGGTACGGGGTCCCGGCGAAGGGCGTGACCGGGTCCGGGTACAGCGGTCACTACTTCTGGGACACCGAGGTCTACCTGCTGCCGTTCCTGAACTACACCACCCCCGCGGCGGCCCGGAACGCGCTGCGTTTCCGGTGGTCCCTGCTCGACATCGCCCGCAATCGAGCACGGGAGCTGTCCCAGCGAGGGGCGCTGTTCTCCTGGCGGACGATCAACGGCGAGGAGGCCTCGGCCTACTACGCCGCCGGGACCGCGCAGTACCACATCAACGCCGCCATCTCGTATGCGCTGAGCCAGTACGTCAGCGCGACCGGGGACATCGACTTCCTGCGCCGTGAGGCGATCGACGTCCTGGTCCTGACCGCCCAGTTGTGGGCCGACCTCGGCTTCTGGCGGACCGAGGCGGGACGACGCACCTTCCACATCCACAGCGTGACCGGCCCGGACGAGTACACCACGGTCGTCAACGACAACTTCTATACGAACGTGATGGCCCGCTTCAATCTTCGGCGGGCGGCCGAGGCGGTGGAGTGGCTGCGCGAGGACGAGCCGGACGCCTACTCCCAGATGGTGCGCCGCACCGGACTGCGCGAGGACGAGGTGGAGGACTGGCGCGCCTGTGCCAAAGGCATGTTCATCCCCTTCGACAAGCACCTGGGCATCCACCCCCAGGACGCGCACTTCCTCGAACGGGAACTGTGGGACCTGCCGAACACCCCGCTCGGCAAGCGACCCCTGCTGCTGCATCACCACCCGCTGGTCATCTACCGGTTCCAGGTGCTCAAGCAGGCCGACGTGGTGCTCGCCCTGTTCCTGCAGGGCGAGGAGTTCGACAGCGACACCGTCCGGGCCGACTTCGACTACTACGACCCCCTCACCACCGGGGACTCGACGCTGTCGGCCGTGGTGCAGTCGATCATCGCCGCCGAGGTCGGGTACCACGACCTGGCCTACCGCTACTTCCTGTCGTCCCTCTACGTCGACCTCGCCGATCTGCACAACAACACCCCGGACGGCGTGCACGTCGCCTCCACCGGTGGTGTCTGGAACGCGGTGGTCGCCGGCTTCGGCGGCTTCCGTGACCACGGCCGTGGCGTCTGGAGCCTCGACCCGCGACTGCCCGCGGCCTGGCGCGAGCTCACCTACCGACTCACCCTGCGCGGCAGCCGGATCCGCGTCACCGTCCGCCGGGACGAGCTCGAGCTCGTCCTGGAGGACGGCGTCGGGCCGGTGTCGATCCTCGTGCGTGACAAGCAGGTGAATGTCGGCCCCGGTCCCGCCGTGGTGGTCCCGCTGGCCGACCAGGGTCCCCAGCTCGTCGGACGACCCGCGCACCCGGCCGGCGTGGAACGCGGCGACGGCACGGTGTTGTCGGCGATCGTGCCGACCGGGGACTGACTGGGGACTGACTGGGGACTGACTGTGGCCTGACCCCCGGCGCCGCTGCGGCCCGGTCGTGGCGGACCGAGTGCGTTCACGTGCACCCCTTCACCTCGAGCGGCCGCCGGGGACGACGATCAGCTTGCCGACATGACGGCGCCGCGCGAGTTCCCGCTGCGCCTCGGCGACGTCCTCCAGATCGAACGTGGCGGCCACGACGGGCCGCACGGTGCCCTGGCGGGCGATCTGTACCAGCAGCTCGAAGATCCGCGGCGTGTGCATCGTCGATCCCACCAGCGCCAGGTTGGCCAGGTACAGCCGCCGCACGTCCAGCTCGACCGCCCAGCCGCCCAGGGCGCCCGCCACCACCCAGCGGCCACCACCGCGCAGTAGTCCCAGGCCCTGCCCGACCGCGGGGCCCGCGACCACGTCGACGACGGCGTCGTATCCCGCGGGGGCGGCCTCGGCCGCCTCGGCGATCACCTGTCCTCGCCGCCGATCCACGATGAGGTCGGCGCCGGCGTCGCGGACCGCGTCGCCCTTGTCCCCGCTGCACACCGCCACGACCCGGGCCCCGCGCGCGTGGGCCAGCTGAACGGCGGCGAGCCCGACGCCGCCCGAGGCGCCCGTGATGAGAACGGTGTGGCCCTGCGCGACAGCGCCCCGCTCGAGCATCCCCAGGGCCGTCCCGTAGGCGATCGGCAGTGCCGCCAGTTCCGGGTCCGTCAAGGGCGAGGCGTCGACGCGGTGGGCTCTGGCGCCGGGAACCACGACGTACTCGGCGAAGCCGCCGTCGCGTTCGCTGCCGAGGATGTCGACCGGCAACGCGTCCGGACCCGGCCGGTCGTACTCGGCCGGGTCCACCAGCACTCGGGCTCCGACGAGGTCGGCGGTGGCCGCGTCGCCGGCGGCGACCACCGTGCCGGCCACGTCGCCGCCCTGGACCCGCGGGAAGTCGAGCGGGCCGGTCCAACCCGCCTTCGCCTCCGGGTCGTCGGCCGAACCGTAGACGCCCTCGCGCGTCCACAGATCGGTGTTGTTGCAGCCCGCCGCGGCGACGCGGACCACCACCTCGCCCCCAGCGGGCCGACGCAGCGGCACGTCCCGCAGGTCGATCGCGTCGAGCCCGCCGTGACGCGTGATCACTGCGGCCCGCATCGTGGACGGCGGAGGCGCCGCCGGTGGAGGTCCGGACGGGAATGCCGGGGTCGCAGTCATGACAGCAGCATCCCAGCCGATCGTGCCGAACCTCAGGTGGGCAGGGTGCCGCGCAGCACGCTGTTGCCGGAGTGCGTCGGGTCCCCCGGTTCCTGGATGGAGATGTCGACGATGGGGTACTGGCTCAGGTTCAGCCCGGCCGGCAGCGCGAACTGCCCCTCGTCACCGCTCAGGACACCGACGGCGACCATCTTCTCGACCGATGTGTCGATCAGCCAGACCTCGTAGAACGGGCCGCTCAAGTCCGTCAGGTCGCTCACGTCGACGACCAGTCGCTCGGTGCCGTCCGCGGCTTTGACGATCGTCGCCCGGCCGGTCGCGGGCGGCTTCTGGGGCAGGGCCACCAGCTGGGTCTGGGTCACCACCTGCGGCGCCGCCACGGGAGGTTCCTCGGTGACCAGGCGAGTCACCAGTGAACCCGCCAGCCCGCCGACGACCAGTGCCGCGGCGGCGACCGCGAGCAGCAGCCTGCGGGCCGTGCTCGGCGAGGATCCCGTGGCGCGTGGTCGCTGGCGCCGCAGTGGCAACGGCCGGACGACGTCGGACGGCGTGCCGGTCCCGTCGGACGGCGTCGGCGTGTCCGCGGGCGCGGCCGGGCCGGACGGCGTGGCGGTGGCCCCCTGGGTGGCGGCCGCGATGCTTTCCCAGACCCGCTGCGGCGGGGCGACGGGCGGACCGTCCGGAACCGTGACCCTGACGGCCGAGACCACCCGGGACAGAGCGGCGAGTTCCGCCCGACACGCGTCGCATCCACTGAGGTGGTCGGCATCCTGGGCGCCGGTCGGCTCGCCCAGCGAGATCAGGCTGAGGGTCTCCGGATCACAGTGCGGCATCGTCCACCTCCAGTCGGGTGCGGAGCCGGGCGAGCGTCCGACGGATATGACTCTTGACGGTTCCGAGCGGCAGACCGGTCTGCTGGGCGATCTGGTCGTGCGTGAGGTCGTGGAAGAAGGCCATGGTCATGATTCCGCGCTGCGGCTCGTCGATGCGGGAGAGCTCCTCCATCAACACCACCCGGTCATCGGAATGGGGTTCGACGACCGGGTGGGCGGCTCCGGGCCGACCATCGGCGACCGCGGTGAGCGCCCGCCTCTCGCGCTGGCGCCGGGCGAGGGCATCTGCGATCCGGTGCCGGGTGACCCCGGTCAGCCATGCCGGCAGCGGCCCCGCCTCCGGGCGGTATCCGTGCCGGTTGGACCATGCGGAGACGAAGACCTGCTGGGTGACGTCCTCGGCGTCGTGGGTGGAGCCCAGGACCCGGGTGGCCATCCCGTGAACCGTTCCCCCCCACCGCTGATAGGCCAACTCGAGTGCCCGTTCGTCACCGGCCTGAAACAGGATGCCGACGTCCTCGTCGGTCAGCTCCCGCTCCCCGTACTGCACCCGGACCTCCGAGGTCGGCCGACGTTGCACGACTACACCGGTCGCCACTCTAACCGTCGCGGTGGTCATGGGAGCGGTTCCGCGACGACCACGACGTTGTCCTGATAACTGGACAACTCGGGTATGAACGGGCCGCCACACGTGATCAGCACCAACCTCGGTGAGCCGTCCCGGGCGAACAGTCGCTCGACGGGAAGGCGCTGCTTGACGATTCTCTCCTTGGCGACCACGCGGTAATCGATCTGGCCGGAGCCGGTGCGGGTCACGGTGATCGGATCGCCCACGGTCAGCTCCTGCAGCCGGTACATCGCACCCCGGCCCTGGGTCTTGCTGTCCACGTGTCCGGACAGGACGGCGGCGCCCTCGTCCGAGCCGGGGGCCGGGCCGTAGCGGTACCACCCGACGGAGGCCACGTCCTCCGGCAGCGCCATGGCGTTGCTGCCGTCCACGCCCGTCGGTTCCACCCTGGCGTCGACCCCGATGACCGGGATCCTCAGGCGGACCGGCGGCGTGGGCGTCGGCGCGGGGACGGCGGTCGGTGCCGTCGACGCGCCGACGGCCGAGGACGGCGTCCGCCGCGGGGCGGACGAGGCTGCGGTCGGGGCCGGGGCGCCGATGGTGTCCACAGGAGGACCTGCCTGGCTGCTCGGGCGGGTCAGGATCCACGTGGCCGGCCCCACGATCGCGAGCAGGAGGAACGCCGCGAGTGCCGCTAGAGGCCTTCTCATGGCGTTCCTCCTGTCGCGATCAGCCGGATCGAATGCCCGGCCTGGTGTCGGCTGAGATGTCAGCCCCTGCTGTCGGCACCTGCCAGCACGACTCGCCGGCCGGCCAGCATCGCCCCGGCCAGACCCACCATGGTCAGCGCCACCAGCGGCAGCGGCAGTGAGTCGTCGAGGAGCCCGCCGGTGCCCGAGGGCACTCCGGAGGGAGCCGAGTGCAGGCCGGTGATGGTCTGTACCGCCAGAGCAAGGTTGTCGTCGGTGGCCGAGCCCCAGGCGTAGACGATCGTGTTGGTGCCCTCGGCGAGGTTGAGGTCCGCGGGGCCGATGGCGACGGTGCTGGTGCCGGCGAGCACCACGTCAGCGTTGACCGTCCCGGCAGCCACGTCGGCCGTGGCCTCCTTGGGGTTCACCAGGCCCTCGAAGACGGGGGTGCCCCCGGCGCGGACGTCGACGGCCGGCGCTGCGGCATCGTGGCGGACCGTGAGCCTGGCCTGCCCTGGCTCGACCCTGCTCATGTCGTTGACATATGGGGTCAGGATCGGATTGCCGTCGGCGTCCAGGTGTGCGACCACGGTGATGTTCGCACCCGCGGGAACCGCCACCCCCTTGGCCTCGATCGCCGGCGTCCCCGAGGGGCCCGAGCCGGCCGGGAAGACCGCCAGGTCGTAGGTGCCCTCGGGCAGCTTGACCGGGTCGGTGAGGGTGCCGGGCTCGAAGTCGGTCAGCAGCGAGTCGCCGTTGGCGTAGACGTCCACGGTCAGTCCGGGAACGGCGTGCAACACGGAGACGTCCGAGGTGTCGGCGGCCTGGGACGGCGTCGCCATGGTCACGGTTGCAGCGGCGGCAAGCACTGCGGTCGCCACGAGGGCGCGGATCGGGCGCATCTGAACTCCTATGTATGCGTCGGGGCCTGTTACTCCTTTCTTCCGGTGTCAGGCCCTGCTCAGATGCAGTAGAGAAACTGTTTTCTTGGCGAATGATCCGGTAGCAGGTCGACGCGTCACCATCGCTGAGCGGCCGTCCCCGGTCGTGCCGAAACATTACCCCCAGGGGTATCTGATAGTGTTCTCCGCGTGCCCCAGCCGATCCAGTCCGCAGCCCTGACCGTGCGCCCCGGCACCACCGCGCGTCCGCACGCCTCGATCGCCGCCCGGGTGGCCGTCCTGCTCACCCTGCTGGCAGGTCTGGCGCTGACCGGGTGCGGCTCCTCGGACGGGGCGGCCCCGGCCGCCGAGGCCACCTACACCGCGATCATCGACGTGCGCACCCCGGCCGAGTTCGCCTCGGGTCACGTCGAGGGGGCGCAGAACATCGATGTCGGCGGCCCCGGATTCGATCAGGCGGTCGCCGAGCTGGACGCCGCCGGCACCTACCTCGTCTATTGCCGTAGCGGCAATCGATCGGCGCAGGCTGCCTCCCGGATGCGCGATGCCGGTCTGAGCGTGCAGGACGGCGGCGGCCTTCAGGACATGACCTCTGCCGGATTTCCGCTCACCTCCTGACCCCTTCCCCTCCCGGAGGATCCATCATGTGCAGTCCCGCGACCTGTCGCACGTGTGGCAAGGCCACGTACCGCGGCTGTGGTCAGCACGTCGAGCAGGTGCTGCGCGGCGTCCCCAAGGCCCAGCGATGCTCCTGCTCACCGGAGGACCGCAAGACCGGAGGCTTCCTCAGCAGGCTGTTCGGTCGCTGAGGCGGACCGTCCGGTGATCCTGAGAAATCCCGACTCGCTTTCACTCAATCAGCCCCGTCGGTCGTCCGACGTTGGCCTTGACGATGAAAGTCACGCCGCCCGAACGGCGGCCGAGACGGAGGTTTCCCATGGCGTCGATCCTGGTCGTCGACGACGACCCAGACATCTGCGCGCTGCTCGAGTTCAAGCTGCGCGGCAGCGGTCACGAGGTCAACGTCGAACATGACGGCGAGGCCGCGCTGGCCGCGCTGGACTCGGCCGAGGTGGATCTCGTCCTGCTCGACTGGATGATGCCGCGGATGGGCGGCCTCGAGGTCTGCCTGGCCATGCGGGCGGACGACCGTCTCGCCAAGATCCCGGTGCTCATGCTCACCGCGAAGGCACAGGAGTCCGACGTACAGCGGGGGCTCGCCGCCGGGGCGGACGATTACATCCTGAAGCCGTTCAGCCCCCGCGAGGTCGCCGCTCGCATCGACGCATCCCTGGCCCGTGCGACTCGTTGATCCCCTGGGCCTGGGCCTGGTCACCTACGTCACACTGGCGCTCACGCTGACAGTGGTCGGCATGCTGGTCGCGGCGGTCGTCATCCGGGCCTGGCGCCGACGCGCCGATGCCCGGCGGGTGGAGGCCGAGAGGGTGGCACGGCCCGTGCTGATGCAGGCGTTGGCCGAGGAGGGCGAGGACTCTGCCCCGAGCGCCATCGAGCCGTACGTCGGCCCCTATCTCGAGGCGCTCGCCGCCGGTCTGGCCTCGAAGCTGCGAGGCGCCGACCGTGCGGCCCTGGTCACCCTGCTCGAACGCCGAGGCACGTTGGTCCGCACCCGCAGCCGCACCCGATCGGTCAGCCCGATCCGTCGGCTGCGGGCCATCGAGATGCTCGGCGGTCTGGGCGCCGTGTCCGCGGTGGACGACCTGGTGGCCCGATTGGACGACCCGGACGGCGAGGTGGGGCGCAGCGCCGTCCGCGCCCTGGGTCGTGCGGGGTCACCCGATTCCGTGCCGGCCCTGCTGGCCCTGCTCGACGACGACGCGTCGGGGATGCCGGTCCACTACATCACCCTCGCCCTGCTGCGCGTCGGCCCGGCGGGCGCGCCACAGCTGGAGAGCGCCCTGCTCACCCACGGACCCAGGGGGCGTGAGGCCGCGGCGAACGTGCTCGGCTGGCTCAGCGAGACCGCTTCTCTGGCGGCCCTGCGAGCCGCACTGGGCGACCCTGAACCGACAGTGCGGGCCGCGGCGGTCGAGGCCCTGGGCCGGATCGGCATGCCCGACGCGGTCGAGAAGATGATCGAACTGCTGGACGACGCCCAGCCCGAGCACGTCCGGGAGATGACTGTGATCGCCCTCGGCCGCCTCGGGGAGCCGCAGGCGGTTCCGGCGCTGGCCGGTGCGTTGGGCGGTTCGCACCGGATGAACCGTCTGGCCGCAGAGGCCCTCAACCGCCTCGGCCACCGCGGCCGGGACGTGTTGGCGTCGAACGCCCATCTCGCCGAGGTCCGCGAACTGCTGCCGGCCGACTCCGGCGAGGCGAAGCTGGAGATGAGTCAGCCATGACCTGGAGCCCCTCGGGCGCGATCGTCGCCTTCAACTGGGTGGTGCTCGGCTACGCCCTCGCCATCGCGGCGGCCCAGCTCGTGCTGCTGGGCAGCGCCGCGATCAGCCTCGGCAAGTCGCTGCGCCGCAACCCCGTCAGCCGCACCGAGGACATCTTCGCCCACCCGTCCACCCCCGGGCTG
Source organism: uncultured Actinomycetota bacterium (assembly GCA_963750395.1). Taxonomy (GTDB): domain Bacteria; phylum Actinomycetota; class Actinomycetes; order Actinomycetales; family Kineosporiaceae; genus JADJPO01. The sequence continues at coordinate 53,833 of CAVVQM010000017.1, forward strand.
TCCGTGCTGATCGCCGCCTACAACGAGGAGGCCACCATCGTGGAATGCCTCCGATCGGTGACCAGCCAGCGCTACCCGGAGATGGAGGTCGTGGTCATCGACGACGGATCGACCGACTCCACCTTCGAAGTGGTCCAGGAGGAGTTCGACCTGATTCCGGTCAGCCGGGCGATCGCGGACGACGTCGAGACCATCGGTCGCGTGCTGTCCGTGCACGCCTCGCGCGACGGCGGCCAGCTGGTGGTCGTCCGCAAGGAGAACGCCGGGCGCGTCGCCGACGCCCTCAACGTCGGCATCAACATCGCCCGGATGCCCCTCGTGGCCACCCTGGACGCCGACACGGTCCTGGACCCGGACGCCCTGCTGCACGTCGTCCGGCCGCTCGTCGAGCGGCCTGGCAAGGTGCTGGCGGCCGGGGGAGTGGTCCGCCCCTCCAACGGTCTGACGCTGCACCGCGGCGCGGTCGAGGCGACCCGTCTGCCGCGGCGGATGCTGGTCCGGGCCCAGATCGTGGAGTATCTGCGCGCCTTCATGCTCGGCCGGATCGGCTGGACCTCGCTCAATGGGCTGCTGATCATCTCCGGGGCGTTCGGGGCCTACCGTCGCAGCGACATCGTCGAGGTCGGGGGGCTGAACAACAGGAGCCTCGGTCAGGACGCCGACCTGGTGGCGACGCTGCACCGACTGGCCCGCCAGAAGAAGGAGAAGGGCTACCAGATGATGGTGGTCCCGCAGGCGGTCTGCTGGACCGAGGCGCCGGCGACCCGTCGTGACCTCGGCCTACAGCGGCGTCGCTGGGCCCACGGCCTCGCCCAGGTGCTCGTCAACCACCGGGGCGCCATGCTCAATCCCCGCTACGGACGGTTCGGCATGTTCGTGCTGCCCTACCACCTGCTCTTCGAACTTCTCGGGCCGGTGGTGGAGCTCCTGGGGGTTCCCGCCGTCCTGGGCGCCTGGTACTTCGGGCTGCTCAACCCGCCCTACGCGTTGGGGATCTTCCTGTTGGCGCTCGCCTTCGGGATGCTGGTCTCGGTCGCCGCGGTGCTGGCCGACGAGGTGTCCGGTGAGCGCTACAGCCGCTGGCGTGACCTGCCCGCCCTGATCCTGGCGGCGCTCTGGGAGTCCACGATCCTGCGCCTGCAGCTGTCCTGGTGGCGCGCGCGCGGCCTGGTCGATGCATTGCTGCGCCGCGGCACCACGTGGACGCCGATCCACCGCGTCGGCTTCTCCGGTGAGAGGGCCAAGGAGGCCGATGCGATGGTCTGAGCGCTCAATTCTGCGCTCCGACGGCCGACCGGAGGGGCAGAGGCGCGAGGGCCGCGCCCGGGTAGCAGGCCGAGGTGAGCCGTGGACGCGACGACCGGTGCCCTGGTGCCCGCCGGCCATCCGGTGCGGGTCGGGTTGTGGTGCCAGGATCGGCTCGAGGAACGGCTGGGAACCATCGCCGAGGCCGAGGCAAGCCTCGAGAGGCTCAAGCACGATCTGATCAGTACGGTCAATCACGAGCTGCGGACCCCGCTGGCGAACATCCTGGGCTACTGCGAACTGCTCGACGAACGAGATGATCTGGACCCTGCCGTGCGCTCCATGGTCGAGGTCATCGAACGCAACAGCAACCGCCTGGTCGACCTGATCAGCGACCTGCTGCTCCTGGCCGATCTGGATTCCGGGCGGGGCCTGTCCCCGTGGCGGCAACTCGATCTGGCCGAACTCGTACTCGAGGTGGCGGAGCAGGTGCGCGACTCGGCCCGGGCCGCGGGCGTGCAGCTCCGGGTGGGGGTGGACCGGCCCGGCCCACAGGTGATGGGCTGCAGGGACCAGATCGCGCGCGCCGTGCTGCATCTGGCCACGAACGCGGTGAAATACGCCGGCACCGGAAGCACGGCCGCCATCCTCGTCGCCGCCGACGGCGACCAGGCGGTGGTCGAGGTCACCGACGACGGCGCCGGCATCGACCCCTCGGAGTTGCCCGCGATGCTCGAGCGTTTCGCGCGTGCCGACCGGGTTCGGGAGGACCAGGTCCAGGGGGCCGGCATCGGGCTGGCCGTGGTGAACTCGGTGGTGACCCATCACGGCGGGCACTTCGAACTCGACTCCGCGCTGGGGCGGGGGACGACGGCCCGATTCCGCCTTTGTGCCACCACTGGGTGAAGTACACGCGCAGCGGTGCCGATCAGGTCCAGGTGAGTTCCGAAGGTGCCAGCGGCCGTCGGGGGCCACGGCACGAGATGCTTCGGCTCGCCGTCCTGCTCCTGTGCTTCCTGCTCGTTCAGGAGCTCGGCTTTCAGCTGGCCTTCTCCACGTTTCCCGTCGCCAGCTACTGGCCGGCCACCGGCGTGGCCACGGCCCTGCTGTGGTGGTCACCCCGTCGGCGAGGGCGGTACGCAGCACTGCTGTTCCTCGCCGGCGCCGGGACGTACCTGGCCGACGGCCTGGCGTCCGGCGAGGCGATCGGCTACTCGCTGGCTCATGTCGCGACCGCCTGGATCGCAGCCGGTCTGCTGAGTGGCCTGCTCGGTCCCGACCCCGCACTGGCCGCGGGCTCCCGCTGGGTCCTGACCGGGTTGTTCCCCTCCGTGGTCGTGGGTGCGCTGGCCGGCGGCGTACTGGCCACGACCGCCATGGTGGCCATCGGTGACCCCCTGGCGTCGGCCCAGTTCGCCTGGACATGGTTCGCCGCCGACACCTACGGAGCGCTGTCCACGGTCCCCGCGCTGGAGGCTGCCCGTCATCTGCTGCGCCGTCATCTGCTGCAGCGGCAGCAACCGCGGCGTCCGGCGCTGCGCGACCCGGAGGTCGCATCGCGGGTGCCGGCTCTCGTGCTCTTCGCCGTGAACCTCCTGGTCCTGCTGGCCGCGCTGCGCGGCGCCGGTGGTTTCGCCGGGATCGACGACAGCGCCGAGAGGATGCTGACGGTCCAGCTGATCGGCGCCGGCGCGCTGCTCACATCGCTGATCGCCAGCGATCTGGGGGCCAGTCGCTACGCGGCTCTGGACGCGGCCCGTTCGAGGCTCACGGCGCTGGAGGACTCGATCGAGGGGATCGCGCTGATCGGGACCGACGGCCTGATCCAGCAGGCCAACACGGCGTTCGCCGATCTGGTCGGCCGTGATCGGGAGGAGCTGACCGGTCGGCCCTGGGTCGAGTTGCTCGATCCGGGCGATCCAGCGGCGGTTCACCTGGGCGAGCTGGACCTGCGCCGGTCCCGACCCGCCGCAGAGCGGATCACCCGGGACGTCGTCCGCCTGGCCGGTCACACGTCGCCGCGGGTGGAGGTCGTCCTGGTGCCCGAACACGGCCCGGACGGCGTCCCGACGGCGGTGCACTGCTTCCTGCACGACGTCACCGAGCGGGAGAAGGCGACCGACTGGGTGGACCGCGTGTTCCGCCTCTCGCCGGAACTGCTCTGCGTGCTCGATGAGCACAATCGATTCGTCCGGCTCAACCCGGCCTGGACGCACACCTTCGGCTACCCGGTCCAGGTCCTCATCGGCCGGCCCCTGACCGATCTCGTCCACCCGGACGACCTGCCGGCGACCGTGGAGCAGCTGACCCAGGTACGTCAGATCAGCGAGCCGGTCGCCTTCCAGACCCGCTACCTGGCGGCCGACGGCACCTTCCGGTGGGTGCATTGGAACAGCGCCGCGGACGCCGACGGCAGCCTCGTCTATGTCGTCGCCCACGACGTCACCGCAACCAAGATGACCGAGCAGGCGCTGTCCCACGCTCGGGACCAGGCGATCGAGGCCTCGCAGATGAAGTCTCGCTTCCTGGCCACGATGAGCCACGAGATCCGTACCCCGATGCACGGTGTGATCGGATTGTCGGAGTTGCTCGACGGCACCGAGCTGGACGACGAGCAGCGCGGCTACGTCCAGGGCATCCGCAAGGCGGGCGGCGCGCTGCTGTCGGTGATCAACGACATCCTGGACTTCTCCAAGATCGAGGCCGGCCGGATGACGCTGGAGGAGACAGACTTCGCTCCGGCCGAGTTGATCGACCAGGTCACCACCATGCTGGAACAGACGGCACGGGCCAAGGGTCTGGAGCTGGTCACGGACATCGACCCCGGCCTGCCGGTCCGCCTTCTGGGGGACCCGGCCCGGATCCGGCAGGTCCTGGTCAATCTGGTCAGCAACGCGGTGAAGTTCACCGACAGCGGTTCGGTCACCGTGCGCGTGGACGTGATGGAGCGCGCGGAGGCGGGATTGCCGGGTCTGGTCCGGGCGGTCGACAACGGTGAGCCGTCTCCGGTTCCCATCCGGCTGGAGGTGAGCGACAGCGGCATCGGTATGGACGCCGCGGCCGTCTCCCAGCTCTTCCAGCCCTTCACCCAGGCCGACGTCTCCACGACACGGGTCTATGGCGGCACCGGCCTGGGACTGGCGATCAGCCGGGAGCTGGTCGAGGCCATGGGCGGGTGGATCTCCGTCCAGTCGTCCCCCGGGGAGGGCACGACCTTTCGCATCGCGCTGCCGCTGAACCTGCCGCCCGCCGGGTCGCCGACCGGCGCCGACGACGTCCGCGCCGCCGAAGAACGGGATCGGTCCGTGCTGGGGGCCCGCGTCCTGGTGGTGGAGGACAACGACATCAACCAGACCGTCGCGAGCGGGTTGCTGCGCCGACTCGGGCTACCAGGTCGACCTGGCCGAGGACGGTCAGCAGGCCCTGGACATGGTCGCCGGCAACGACTACCAGGCGGTCCTCATGGACTGCCAGATGCCGAGGATGGACGGCTACACAGCCTCCCGTCTGCTGCGTGAGCGGCCGGAGTCGGCGACACTGCCGATCATCGCGATGACCGCGAACGCCACCTCCGAGGATCGGGAGAGGTGTCTGGAGGCCGGCATGAACGACTACCTGTCCAAGCCGATGGGTCCCGACGCGCTGGACAGGGTGCTGCGGCTCTGGTTGAGGGGACGGGCCGTCGACGACGTTCCGGGACCAGCCGTTCCGGGACCAGTCGTTCCGGGACCAGTCGTTCCGGGACCAGTCGTCCCGCGGCAGCGGGGCACCGCCGATGCCGAACGACGCGAGCAGATCCGCGGCCGACTCGACGAGCTGTGCGGTGACCACAGCGACGACGAGGTCGAGCTGGCCCGCGCGATCGCAGAGTCGTTCCGGGCCCGGTCGACGGAGATCCTCCGGTCGCTGCGGGCAGCCGTCGAGGCGGGGGACGGCGAACTGGCAGAGCTGCACGCACACAGCCTCAAGGGAGCCTCGGCCAATGTCGGGGCTGCACGGCTCGCGGTCATCTGCCAGGACGCCGAGACCCTCAGCATCGGGGAGGTCGCCGACGTGGTTCCGGTGCTCGATCGGCTGGCTGCCGAGCTCGAGGCCACTCGCGAGGTCCTGCTCACGTACGTCGAGCAGGACCGGCTTCCGGTCAGTTCATCGCCGCGTAGGCCTCGCTGACCGTCATGGTCCGCAATCCGGAGCTCTTGACCGCCGACATGTGCGACGCGAACTGGGCCGGGGTCACCGCGTAGAGACCGGCGTTCTCGGCAACCGCGTGGTAGAGGAGGATCGTCCAGGTGCCCGAGGCGGCACCCTCCTTCATCCAGGTCGCGACGGTGGCCGCGCTGGTCGACTCGGTCACATACCGCATCTTGAGGCCCGTGCGGTCGATGTTGCCCTTGACGTTGACGCCGCCGTCGGTGGTGCGGGCCGTCTGGTACAGCTGTCCGGCCCGCGCCTTGACGCTCGCGTTGTAGGCCCCGTAGGGGTAGGCGAGGCTCTTGATGGGGCCGAAGTTGGCCTCGAGGGTGGTCTTGCTTCCGGCGATCTCCTGTTCGAAGGCGGCCCCGGACAACGTGGTCAGATTGGCGTGCGTGGCCGAGTGCCCACCGATCTCGTGGCCGTCGCCCTGGAGCGCCTTGACCTGCGCGACGGTCATGTACGAGGGGGCGCCTACGTAGTTCGCGATGAGGTAGAACGTGGCGGGGAATTTGTTGGCCTGCAGCACCGGACGGGCGTTGGTGTACATGTTGCTGAAGCCGTCGTCGAAGGTGATCGAGACGACGCCGCCGGTGCTCGGTCTGGTTGCCGGCGGCGCCGTCTTCTTCTTCGGTGCGGGCCGGGGCGTCGCCTTGGACGTGGAGCGCTGGCGCAGCAGGGTGTTGTCCACATCGAGCAGGCCGGTGGAGGTGAGCAGCCGCTCCATGCTCATCCTGACCGTGCCTCGCGGGATGGTGAAGGTGATCCCGGCCGCGTTCCAACCCCGAGTGGCCGGGGCGACGGAGAAGTTCCGGTAGGTCACTTTGCCCGCGGCGCTCACGTACCTGGCGCGCAGCACCGTCCTGGTGTTCGAGCGGTACCTGTCGCCGTAGGTGTAGCTGGCGCCTCCGACGACCTTGACCGGGGCGAAACCCCAGCCGGCGTAGCCGGTCCGGCGGGCGCTGACCGTGGTGCGCACGAACCGTCGCCCGTCGGCGGCCCCGCTGTACAGGTACCGGAACTGGCGTGCGTTGCTGCCGCTGGCGATCTGCAGCCATCCGGCAGGCTTGACCCCGGCCGCCCGTTCCACCGACGGGTTGGCCACGAGGTTGGACGAGGCGGCCCGGGCGGTGAGGCCCGGCACCACGAGGGCGGCGACGCAGGCCAGAGAAACGGCGATCGTGGTGACGATCCGGCCACGGCGGCGGCGGGCAGCGCTCGCCCTGCGCCTGGTCAGCGACCCGGTGAGGCGGCCGATCGGCCACCGGACAGCATGGTCTCGCAAATACTGCTGGGATGACATCCCAGACCCCCATCGTCGTCTGTGCCTGGAGCCGCGAGTCTAGGCCGATCATTACCGAGCGTTAGCCCTTTTCACTGAATCCGTGCGGATTGGCTGAATCCATGCGGAACACGGGCGGGCCCGTCGGGGGCATGCGGCGACTATGGTGGGCACGGCGGATGGACCGGTTGCCCGCCGGGGTCGGTGGGCCGACGCGAGGAACAGGTGTTGTGGCGGAGAAATGGCGCCGGTGCGGCGAGTGCCGCAAGGTCAAGCCTGTCGATGACTTCATGGCAGATGAACCCAACTGCACGGGGTGTGTGGACGGCGCATCCAGGCCCCGCGCGGCGCGCGGCGCGGGTCAGGCCGGTCGCGGTGCACGAACCGCGGGTGGGTCTGGCGGTACCGCGGGCACGCGGGTGAGCACCGTGAGCGCGACGCCTATCCGCGACCTCGCCGGTCGGGGCGACCCGGAAGTGCGAGCACGTCGGGCCCGGTTGCGGGCCACCGAACGCCTGGTGGAGCGGTATCCGGAGGACTTCGACGCCCTACTCGCCGAGGAGCGTCGCACCGAGCGTCTGTGACCCGAATCGCTGACCGGGATACTGCTCTGTTCCGATTAGTCCGTTCCGATAAGTCCGGTCCGATAAGTCCGGTCCGATAAGTCCGGTCCGATAAGTCCGTCCTCCAGATGACGCCGACGGTGGGATGTCTCACGCGTAGCGGCAACACCGGTCGCCACGGCGGGACTAGGGTCCCTGACATGGTCCTCTCCTCGGCGGCCTCTGCCCAGGATCCGCCCGGACACGATGCTCATGGGCGCATCTTCCGGGCCGGAATGGACCTGTTCACGGCGCAGGGCTACGAGAAGACCACGGTCGAGTCGATCGCCGAACGCGCCGGTGTGGCTCGGCGGACGTTCTTCCGGCACTTCCGGGCCAAGGACGATGTGATCTTTGCCAGCCATTCCCAGGTGATCCGCTCGGTCGGCGAGCACCTGTCCGCCCTGGAGGACCTGCCGCCGCTTCGGGCCGTCTGCAGCGGCACCCGCCTGGTGATGCGCAGTTACGTGGCGGACCCGGAGCTGGCGGTGCAGCGCTACGAGCTGATCCGTTCTGTGCCCGCACTGCGGATGCGGGAGATCGCCTGGGTGTCCCAGTACACGCGGCTGTTCGCGGGCTACCTGCGGGAACGGTTCACCCACGATCCTCTGGGCGAGCGCACCGCCGACATCGCGGCGGCCGCGGTCGTGGCGGCGCACAACCATGTCCTGCGGCAGTGGCTGCGCGCGGGTGGCCGGTTTGACCCGTTCGACGCCCTGGACGACGCGTTCACCTGGGTGTCGGCCCGCTTCGAGTCGAGTGCTGAGTCCACCGTGGTGGCCGTGTTCCGACGGGAGGATCCGATCGACGACGTGGTGGAGCGCATCTCTCGCTCGTTGTAGATCCGTGACCTTCGCCCCGGGAAAGGGTACGTACGTCGTATAGCGACCCGATCTGCGCCACTTTCCCGACCTTCTTCCCTTGAACAAGGCATCGAGTGTCGCCACACTGGCACTCAGTGCCACTCCCGTGCGGTCTCAAAGATGAGGCTCGGGTGGCGCGCTTGAGGAGAGTGGCATGACCACCATGACGAACCCCTCGGTGACCCCACTGCGGCAGCGGTCGGGCGCGGACTCGCTCTTCGTCGTCGCCACGCACAAGGTGCGGGATCCGATTCTGGCCGGCCCCGGACACTGGGTGCCCTACGGCACCGAACACGCCTGGCGCCCCGGTACTCGTCGGACTCTCTGCGGTGAGTACACCTCCGGATGGACCGTGTTCTGGGAGCGGCAGTTCTCCGCGCGTCTGTCCAGTTCGTGCTCGGCCTGTGTGGAGATGACTCTGCCGGAGGCATCGCGCCGACGTCTCGATCCGATCAGGGGCCGCGAGGCGTCCTGACGTCCCTGACGTCCCGGCGTCAGTCCGCGGAGATCGATGACTGCGTGGGCTCCCGCGATGCGAGAAGTTCCAGAGCCTCGTCGTGCAGGATCGCGTTGGTGGCCAACGCATCGGCGCCGAAACAGCCCGGCTCGCCGTCCAGCGAGGTGAACCTGCCGCCCGCCTCGGTCACCACGGGGACCAGGGCGGCCATGTCGTAGATTTCGAGGGCCGGTTCGCAGGCGATGTCCACGCCGCCCTCGGCCAGCAGCATGTATGACCAGAAGTCGCCGTAGGCGCGCGTGCGCCACACCGCGCGGGTGAGCGCCGCGAATCCCTGCTCCCGCCCGTGGTCGGCCCACGAGTGGTAGGACGAGTAGGACAGCGAGGCATCCGTAAGACGGGAAACCCGCGAGACCGACAACCGCCGCGCCGACGAGAGGCTGCGCCCGGTCCAGGCGCCCAGATCCTGCGCGGCCCACCACCGTCGGCCCAGGGCCGGTGCCGACACCACCCCGATCACGGGTGTGCCGTCCTCGACCAGCGCGATCAGACTGGCCCAGACGGGGACGCCGCGCACGAAGTTCTTGGTGCCGTCGATCGGGTCCACGATCCATTGACGTTGGGCGTGCCCGGTCGGGGCGAACTCCTCGCCGACCACGGCGTCGCGCGGACGGGTGCGCCGCAACTGCCCGCGGATGATCTCCTCGGCGGCCTTGTCGGCGTCGGAGACGGGGGTCAGATCGGGTTTGGTCTCGACCTGTAGGTCGACCGCGCCGAAACGCGACATGGTGTGGGCGTCCACCATGTCGGCGATCACCAGGGCCAGGCGAAGGTCGTCCTGGTGTCCGGCCACCCTCGGTCCCGCCTCTCGCCAGGGGCGCCACAGTGCGCCGTCCCTGCAGACGGTACCGCGGGGTGCCGGGCACATGGCGTGTTCGGACATCACGGGTGATGTGTGTACGGTGCGCCTGGTCCTCATCGCCGACGAGAAGGCTCTCCCGTGTTCGACACGATCACCGGAATCCCGGTCCACCCGCTCGTGGTGCACGCCGTCGTGGTGTTCCTGCCCCTGGCGGCCATCGCCACGGGTGCGGTCGCCGTCCGTCCCGCCTGGCGGCGCTTCACCCCGTTGCTGATCGCGGTGAACGCCGTGATGGCCGTGGTGACCTTTGCCGCCAAGGAATCGGGCGAGCAGCTCGAGCACCGGATCGAGCAGTTCCAGACCCCGCCGGGCCTGCACGAGCACACGCAGTGGGGAGACCGGCTGTTCCTGCTGTCGCTGGCGCTGTTCGTCGGGGCGCTGGTCATGCACGTCACGCGGTCGATGAAGGGGGTGGCCCGGATCGTCGGGTTGCTTGCCGTCGTCGGGGCGGTCGCCGTCGTCGGGGTCACCGTTTACGTCGGCCACACGGGGGCCACAGCGGTGTGGCAGCAGACCATCGAGAACACCACGTCGTCCGGGAACGGCTGACGCCCGAGACTTCGCACCTCCCTCACCATCCGCGGCGACTCCAGCTGGAACTCCTCGCTGCATGCAACCGATTCGTGGAGCACGAGTTGCTGCGGCGTTTGTTCGACGGGGATGTGGTGCGTCGGATCTGCCCGAGGAGGTGCGACGCCAGGACGATGATGATCCCCAGGTCCTGTCGCGCGCAGCGATCAGGGAAGGGCTCGGCGGGACGCCGCGGAGGCTTGGCCGTGGCCTGACGAATGCCTGCACGACCCGCTGACCGCCCGCCTGGTCACCGACCCCGATGCGACCGGCCGTTATACCGTGACCCTCGACCTGGTCGCTGGGAACCCGCAGACGATGCAGGTCGACGTGACGCGGTAGGACACCGGAGTCCTCACACACCGCGGAGCGTGTTCGGCCGCGGCGAGTATCGTCGCGTCCGGCGGTCGTACAGTCGGAGCGGTGAAGAGGAGGCCCGTCATGCGCAGCCTGACCTATTCGATGGGCGTCTCACTCGACGGCTACATCGTCGGGCCGGGCGGCGACTTCGACTGGGGGGAGCCCGACGAGGAGGTCTTTCGCTTCTGGATTGACGAGATACGAGAGGTCGGCGTCCACCTGTTGGGTCGGCGGTTGTACGAGACGATGCTGTACTGGGAGAGCGCCGAGCAGGATCGACCGCTCGACGACGCCGAGCTCGAGTGGGCCGCGCTCTGGAAGCCGCTGCCCAAGGTGGTGTTCTCGACGACGCTGTCAGCCGTGCAGGGCAACGCCCGCCTGGCCTCCGGTGACCTGTCGGAGGAGATCGAGCGGTTGCGCGCCGAGCCGGGGGAGGGCGCCATCGCGATCGGCGGCGCGACTCTCGCCGCGGAGGCGGCCTCCTTGGGTCTGATCGACGAGTACCGGGCCGTGGTCCACCCGGTGCTGGTCGGCGGTGGCATTCCGTTCTTTCCCCGGGCCGAGCGTCGCGTGGATCTCGAACTCGTCGAGACCCGCATCTTCAGCGCGGGAGTCGTCTACCTCCGCTACCGCGTGGCCCGCTAGCCGAGGCGATCCCCGGGGCCAGTGGCTCTTCGAGCACCGTGGCGGTGGCCGGTGACGGGCTCCTCGGGTGGCACACCATCGTCTTGGCTCCTGGCATCCTTGGCACATGCAGAGCGTGTACGAGGTTGCCGGGGGCGCTGAGGGGATGCTCCGCCTGGCCCATGCCTGGCATGTCCGGGTGATGGCCGACGAAATGGTCGGCCACGCCTTCAGCCACGGGTTTCATCCACAGCACAGCAGACGGCTCGCCGCCTACTGGGGTGAGGCGCTTGGCGGACCGCCCAGCTACTCCGCCCGCTACGGCGACGAGACCGCGGTCGTTCGGATCCACAGCGGTAACGGCCCGCATGACGAGATGGACAGGCGGGCCATCGACTGTTTCGACCGGGCCCTGGAGGACGTGGGGTTGACGGCGAACGAAGCGCTGCGGCAGGTCCTGCACGACTACTTCGCCTGGACCACCACGACGACCATGTCGCGCTATCACGACTCTGCCGACGATGTCCCCGAGGGACTGAGCATCCCTCGATGGTCGTGGGGCGGACTGCAGCGCTGAGCTTGCTGCTCGCAGGGCGCTGGCCCGCCGTCCGGGGCACGCATCACAGAGACAGGCGGCGGAGGGCGGTTCGCATGCCGGCAGCGGGGTCGCCGTGGTGGTAGGGCCGTTCGTCGGGTTCGATGTGGTCGAGGAATCCCTGCCAGCCGATTGCTTTGGCCAGGGCACCGATCGGTGCGGCGGTCAGCCTCCGGCGTCGTCCGGGCTCGCGGTGGCGCCGAGCCAGAGGGTGTCGCGGGCACGGACGATGGCGACGTAGAGGCGGCGACGCTCCAGATCGGCCCGCTCGGCGTGGGCCTCGTCGGACTCGTGGCGCCGTCGAGGTGCAGGGATGTGGTTGTGGTCGGGGATGAGGACGTGAACGAAGTCCAGGCCCTTGCCGCGTTCGAAGGTTCCGATCTTGACAGCGTCGACGGTGCGTCCGTCGTAGTCGGTGAGCAGGATGGCGTGGATCCCCGCGGTCGCCAGCGTGCGGTGCCAGCGCCGGGCCTCGGCGTTGGTGGCGACCAGGATGGCAGCGTCGCCGTGCCGGGCGTGGTGGGTGGTGGTGAGATTCTCCAGGTGGGCCAGCAGGGCGTGCCGCTGGGATGCGTCGTCGTCGGCGGTGGCGTGGACGACGAGCCCGCCGGGGCGGGTGGCCAGGAGGTCGCCGCGTGCGGCGGCGGGTTGGTCGTCGAGGTCCTCGAATCTGTCGTCGCCCATGAGGGCCAGGGCGTGGCGGAGGATTTCGGCGCGGTTGCGGTAGTTGCGGTCCAGGACGACGCCACGTCCGGCGACGGAGATGCCGGCTTCGGCGAGGGTGAAGCCTCCGGGGTAGATGGCCTGCTGGCCGTCGCCGACCAGGAGCAGGCTGTCCGGTCGGTCGCCGGCCAGGGCGTGCAGCAGGCGTAGCCCGGTGCAGGAGACGTCCTGGACCTCGTCCACGATCACGGCGTCCCAGGGAGCCGTTCCGGGGGCGCCGTCACGGACCACGTCGAGGGCACGGCAGAGCACGTCGTCCCAATCGATCAGGCCTCGTTCGCGCCGGCGACGCTCGTACTCCTCGAACAGCCGCCAGACGGCCTGCCGGTGCCCGTGCTGCAGTGACGTGCGCCGGCCCACCCGGGTCAGGCCCGCGTACTCGTGCCACGCCGTGATGCCTCGGCCCTTGATCACATAGGAGATCTCCTCGCGCCAGTAGCGCAGGGACTGGCCCACGGATTCCAGGACGCCGTCGTGGTGGGTGGCGGCCCAGGCGCGGTTCCAACAGTCGTCCAGGCCGGTCTGGTCGATCGTGACCGGGCTGCCGGCGGCGCGCAGGAGCTGCACGGCGACCTGGTGGGTGGACCGGAAGTCGACCCGGTCGCTCAGGTCGGGCGCCAGCCGGGTGAACAGGCCGGAGAACACCGGGCCGAGGGTCGTGACGTAGGAGGCGAACAGCACCCGCCTCCCGCGTTGGGCGAGGTGTCGGGCCCGGTGCAGGGCCACCACGGTCTTGCCGGTGCCGGCAGATCCGCGAATCCGGGCGGGGCCGTTCCAGGTCCGCGCGATCAGCTTGGCCTGCGCGGGGTGCAACCAGGTCATCCAGGCCTCGATGGGCTCGGCGGACGCCGCCTCGATGAGACCGGCCCAGACCTCGTCGAGGTCCAGCAGGGCGGGGACCCCCGGCCCGGTCGGACCGGGGCTGGATGGCCGGCTCTGTCGTCGCGGTCGTCGAGGTGCGGGGCCTGGGCCGAGGCGGCCGTGCGGGCGTGAGCCGCCGGCGGGCAGGCCGACTCCAGCGCGGCCAGCACCTGCTCGACCTGGGCGCAGCTCAACCGGGTGCCGCGACGCAGCAGGTCCACGCTGAGATCCAGCTCGCCGAGAACGTGGACGTCGCCCAGCCGGGCGCGCTTGTTCCGCTGCCGGGCCAGCACCAAGAGCGGTAGTACCTCGGCGGGCGCGAGCCCCTCCTCGGCCAGAACGGCGCGGACGGCGGCGGCCTGGGCGAGCAGGTTGCCGATGGCGTCGTCGGCCGGCTCCTGTCCCCGCCACAGCCGACCGTCGGCGACCTGGACGTTCCGCCAGTTCTTCACGTCCACGACGAACACCCCGCCCGGCCCGACCAGGAGGACGTCGATGTTCGCCGCCCTGGTGCCCGGCCAGCGGCGGTCGGGCAGCACCGTCCATCCGGTGTCCACCATGTCGACCAACACGCGGACCACCCGCTGCTCGCCCTCGGCCCCGGCAAGGAAGCGGCCCCGGCGTTGCCGCAGCTCAATGAGCACCTGGTTCAAGCTGGACATCTGCCGCTGCACGCCGGCGATGTCCAGGCCCAGCTGCACTGCCTCGCCCAGCGCCGACCGCCCACCCGGATCCGGCTCCAGGACGGGGGGCTCATCGGGCAGATCTGACGAGCTCACACTCACATCATGACCTCGGCCGGCCTCAGGCGAACCCGTAGCCGCTTGCGAAGGTCGGCGCTACGCCAGCGGCAGCTCATCGGGCTGAATCCCGATCCTGACGAAGATCACGCGCACATCGGAGTTCTGTCGCATCCCGACGACCGCGTCCGCGACGTCCACCCCGGGAATCACCCAGACGTCGGTCGCGCCGAAGCCCTCGAACTCGCTGCCGGGGCAGCCCTCCGGGACGTTGCACGCCGGGTACGTCGCATCGCCGAATTCCTGCATCTGTGTGACTGGCGGCCCGTCAAACCTGCGCCACTCGCGGTACCCGACCCCGAACAACGTCATGTCCGGGCAGTCCGCAGACGCCGGCACCGGCGCGCACGATTCCTTCGACACGCAAGCCCCTGAGGCAAGCGCGACCGCAATGGTGAACACCGCCCACCGTCGCGCGCGGCTCATGACACATTTTAATCCCGCCTGCTGATCCCGCCTGGCGAGAAGCTGTCCTGGTTCAGCCGCGATGCAGGGCGCCGCGTGACATCACATCCGGTGCCCTCCGGTCCACGTTCAGCCCGGGCGATGGGAGACGATGGTGGTGTGGCGCGTGATGATCCGCGATATTCGGCCGAACCGGCTGACCCCCGGGCGTACACGGTGGCGAACGACCGGCTCTACACGCGTTTCGCGTCGCTGTACGACACCGTGGTCAAGGTGTTCCCGGTCTGGCGACGGTGGCTCGGGCATGCCTTGCCCGCGATCCAGGGCCCCAGGGTCCTGGAGGTCTCCTGCGGAACCGGGTGGCTGCTCACCCAGTACGCCGGTCAGTACCGCACCGATGCCGTCGACCTCAATCCCGCGCTCATCGCCGTCGCACGGCGCAACCTGGTCCGCGCCGGGGTTCGGGCGGATCTGAGGCAGGGAACGGTAGAGGCACTTCCGTACCCGGAGGCCACCTTCGACACCGTGGTGAACACCATGGCCTTCACCGGCTACCCCGACGCAGCCGCGGCCGCATCCGAACTGGCCCGAGTGCTCAAGCCCGGTGGCCGTCTCGTTCTGATCGACATCAACTACCCGGGCGATCGCAACCGGCTGGGCACTGCCCTCGTCGAACGGCTCTGGAAACCCTTGGGCGATCTCATCCGCGATGTCCCGGCTCTGCTGTCCGACGCCGGATTGGACGTCCGCGACGACGAGATCGGCGGGTGGGGCAGCGTTCACCGCTACCTCGCGACCAAGCCCGCCGCCGCCCGCGGCACCCCCTCGGCTGCGTCGACATCTATCCCTAGGACGGTGTCCTAGGCGCCTCGCTGACCGCGGGCAGATCCGCGCTCGGTGCTGCCGTCGCGTGCTTCATCCGGGGCCGGGTCCCCGGCCTGGACCGGATCGGTCCACCCGGCCAGGCCGGGGTAGTGTCGCCCTGTCGATGTCCGGAACGCACCGACTCGTCACCGAGCAGAGGGTTCGATGGCACAGAGCTCCACCGCCCTCATGGAGCGGTTGCACCAGGAGCATGCCACAGCCCTGTGGGACCACTGTCTGCGGTTGACTGGATACGATCGGTCACGAGCCCAGGATGTCGCCCAGGAGACCTTCCTCCGGGCCTGGCGCAACCTGGATCGCCTCGACGAGTCGCAGGGGTCGGTGAGGTCCTGGTTGTTCACCGTCGCCCGCAACATCGTGATCGACGAGTGGCGCTCCCGACGGACCCGTGGGGAGCAACTGTACGCCGACGTGCCGGACAGTGCCGAGGAGACGGATCGAACCGAACAGCTGCTTCAGTCGTGGGTAGTGAGTGAGGCGTTGAGCACGCTATCGGTCGAGCATCGAGCCGTGATCGCCGAGTGCTACTACGGTGACGCCTCGGTCGCGGAAGCCTCGGCACGGCTCGGGATCCCGGAGGGCACGGTGAAGTCACGGACTCACTACGCGATGCGCGCGCTGAGACTCGCCCTGCTGGAACGAGGCGTACAGGCGTGAGCTGCCGTCTGTCCCATCTCGACGGCTGTTACGTGCTGGGTGCCCTGTCCCCGACGGAGCACAGCGAGTTCGAACGCCATCTCCTCCAGTGCGCCGAGTGTTCCCGCGCAGTCGACGAGATCGCCGGCCTGCCTGCCCTGTTGGCGCTGGTCCCGGCAGAGGACGCCGACCGTCAGGGTGGTGACCCGCCGCGGACCCTGCTGCCGGGCCTGGTCCGCCGGGTGCGGCGCTCCACCCGCCGACGTGCCGCGGCGGTCGCGACCGTGGCCGCGGCCGGCGGTGCCGTACTGACGGTTGCCGGCCTGTCGTTCAGTCACGCCTTCGAGCGGGGTGCCGTCACGGCCGAGGCGCCAGGCACCGGCGCGGCCGCCGCGGTGAGCACACGTTGGCAGACCACGGACGACGCCGGGCCGGTGACGGCCGATGTCACGTTGACCGACGTGGCCTGGGGCACCCGGCTCGACCTGACCTGCACCTGGCGTCCCGTCGGGGATGCCGCGGCGCTGCACGAGGAGGTCTACGTCCTCGTCGTGCGCACCCGGGAAGGCAGCACGGAGCAGGTCGGCACCTGGCAGGCGCTGCCCGGGCGCACCATGCAGCTGACCGCGGCCACGGCGGCGCGCGTCGCGGACATCACCGGCGTCGAGGTGCGCGAGAACGGTGAGCCCGTGGTGACGCTGGCCGGCTAGCCGACCGGCACGCGGACGGCGCCGGCGGCCCGCGGGCGGATCGCGCGGCCACGTCGCTCCAGCGTCACCACGTCCCCCCCGAAGGACCAGGTCAGCAGCGCCAACGCCAGTGCCAGTCCCGCCTGCGCCGACCCGACCGGCACCACCGGCACCAGCGCCACGCCGATGAACACCGCTTGCAGGGCGGCCACCGTCCGGCGGAAACGGCTGAACGGCAACGGTTCCCGCAGCTTGGGTCGCGCCCAGCCGGCAACGGCGAACACGTAGCGCAACAGGCCGATGGCGAGGACCCACCAGCCCACCGTCGGGGCGACGGCGACCGACAGCACCAGGTACACAGCGGCGTCCAGCTCGCCGTCCAGCCGCCCCCCGGCGGCCGAGGACGTGCCGGTTCGACGGGCGACGGCACCATCGACGGCGTCGAGCAGCAGGGTGCCGACCGCCAGGAGCAGGAACGACCACGTCCGGGCGGACAGGTCACCGGCCACGATCGCCCCGGCGGCCGTCGCGCACGCCGCGGCCAGCACGCAGCGCACGAGGCTGACCCGGTCGGCCGGACCGCACCACAGCCCCGGTCGCCGCATCAGGGACACCCCCACGGCGATGACGATCCCCACCCCGACGGCAGCCCCCGCCAGCGCCGCGGGGGAGTCCAGCCACGCCGCGAGCACGAGACACGAACCGGTCGCGGCCGTCACCGAGACACCGGCGTCGCGTGGCGCCGTTCCGTCGGTCCCTGCGGCGCCCCTGGCCGGCCACGTCTCGTTCATCGGCCCGACCGGTCGTAGTGTGAGCCGGCGTGAGCCCGCCCGTCCGTGCCCTGCCCCTGCGCGCCACTGCCTACTGGACCGTTGCGCCGGGCAGCGGAGAGCTGCGTGAGCACCCACTGGACCCGCCCGGCCCGGGGGAGGTCCTGGTGCGCGCCGTGCATTCGGCCGTGAGCCGCGGTACCGAGCTGCTGGTGCATCGCGGTGCGGTCCCGGACGCGGTGGCACGGCAGATGCGGGCCCCGTTCCAGGCCGGCGAGTTCGGCGGGCCGGTCAAGTACGGCTACCTCTCGGTCGGCGTGGTGGAGCAGGCCGGGACGAGGCCCGGCGGCGGGGACCAGGACCGGTCGACCGACCTGCTCGGTCGGACGGTGTTCTGTCTCTACCCCCACCAGGACTGGTACGTCGTCCCGATCGAGGCGGTCGCCGTCGTCCCCGACGGCGTGCCGGCGCACCGCGCCGTCCTGGCCGGAACGGTGGAGACGGCGGTGAACGCCCTGTGGGACGCCGCGCCGCGGCTGGGCGATCGGGTCGCCGTCGTGGGCGGGGGCATGGTGGGCGGCGCGGTCGCGGCCCTGCTCCGCAGGTTCCCGCTCGGCCGGCTCGAGCTCGTGGACGTCGACCCCGCGCGCGATGCGGTGGCCGAGGCGCTCGGCGTCGATCTGCGCACCCCGGCCGATGCCGCGGGCGACTGCGACGTGGTGTTGCACTGCTCGGCCAGTGCGGCCGGCCTGGACCTCGGGCTGCGACTGCTCGGCGATGAGGGCGAGCTGGTGGAGCTGTCCTGGTACGGCGACCGGTCGGTGAGCGTGGCCCTGGGCGCGGACTTCCACGCCCGGCGGCTGCGGCTGCGGGCCAGCCAGGTGGGCGTCGTCGCCGCGGCACGGCGGGCCCGGCGCACGACCGGCGAGCGACTCCGGCTCGCGTTGGATCTGCTGACCGACCCCGCCTTCGACGTGCTGGTCAGCAGCCGCAGCCCCTTCGTCGAGCTGCCGACGCTGATGCGTCGCCTGGACGCCGGTGAACTTCCGGGTCTGTGTCACGTACTGGACTACGAGCCGTCGTCCGGTGTGGTTCAGCCTGACGTGGGCGGATTGCCCCACCGGGGCTGAGGCGACCGAGCCGAGCACCAGGACCGTCGGGAGGACCCGCATGTACCGCGTCACCGTTCGAGGCCACATGATGATCGCCCACTCACTGCCGGACGAGTTCTTCGGTCCCGCCCAGGCGCTGCACGGAGCGACCTATGTGGTCGAGGTGACCTTCCTGCGCCGCCGGCTGGACGAGCACGGCACCGTGGTCGACATCGGCGCGGCCACCGCGGCGCTGCGCGCGGTACTGGCCGACCTGGACTACCGCAACCTGGACGAGCATCCGGACCTCACCGGCCGGCTGACCACCACAGAGGTACTCGCTCGGTACGTGGCGGACCGTCTGCTCGGCGCAGGACTGGCCGGCCGACCTGGCAGGGCTGGACGTCGTGCTGCGCGAACACCCCGACGCCTGGGCGGGTTACAGCGTGGACCTCACCACCCGGCGACATGACCCCGGCCGACATGAGCCTGCCGAACACCACGACGCGCTCCGCGGAGGACGGCCCGCCCGAACGCATGGTCTTCGTGGTGCCCGCGGGCCTGGACCGACCGACCGGCGGCAACCGGTACGACCAGCACCTCGCCGCGGCACTGGCCGACCTCGGCACCCAGGTGGAGCTGCGCGCCGCGGTCGGCTCCTGGCCGGAGCCCGGTCCCGCCGACCGGGCCGACCTGGCCCGCCTGCTGCGGGGGTCGGGCCCGGTACTCGTCGACGGACTGGTGGCCTGCGGCGCCCCCGTCGAGGTGGGCGAGGCGGTCGCGGACGGCGTCCGGGTGCACGTCCTCGTGCACATGCCGCTGGCGCTCGACCCGGGCCTCGACCCGCAGGTCGCGCAGCGGCGAGATCTTCTGGAGGGCAGGGCCCTGCGTGTCGCCACCGGGGTGCTGGCCACCAGCGGATGGGCGGCCGATCGACTGCGCGCCCGACACCGCCTGGACGCGATCGCCGTGGCCACCCCCGGCGCCCACCCCGCCCCCGTGGCCCCCGGGTCTGACCCGCCGCTGCTGCGCCAGCTCGCGGCCGTGACACCGGTGAAGGACCAACTCCGCGTGGTCGCCGCGCTGGCCCGCCTGGTCGATCTGGACTGGACCGCGGAGCTCACCGGTTCGCTCGACGCCGACCCCGACTATGCCGACCGGGTGCGCCGGGCGATCCGGGCCGCCGGGCTGGCCGACCGGGTCCGGCTCAGCGGACCGCTCACCGGGGCGGACCTGGAGCGGGCCTGGCAGGCGACCGACCTGCTGCTGCTGCCCTCGCGCGCAGAGACCTGGGGGATGGTGGTCACCGAGGCGCTGGCCCGCGGCGTCCCGGCGGTGGTCAGCCGCGGTACCGGTTCGCAGGAGGCCCTCGGCGCGGCCGGCGACGGCGCGCTGCCCGGCGCCGTGGTCGAGCCGGGGCAGGCCGCCCTGACCGCCGCGCTGCACCACCTGCTGGGTCCGGGCCGGGGACCCGCCCGCGCCGCCGCCCTGGCCCGGCGCGACGGGCTCGGCACGTGGGCGGACCGCCCGGCCTCGGGGCGGCACCGTCCGAGGAAGGCCGGCGATGACCGGCCGTCCCGAGCGCCCGGTCGACCCGGGCTGGCTCGCACTGCGCGAACCGGCCGACGCGCGCGCTCGGGACACGGCGGCGCAGGTGCTACTCGCCCCCTTCGCATCCCTCCTGTCCAGCCACGGCAGGCACAGCCGGCACGGCAACGGACTGCAGGTCGTCGATCTGGGTGCCGGCACCGGCGCGAACCTGCGCTGGCTGGCTCCGCGGCTGGCCGCCCTCGGCGGCCCGGCCACGATCGAGCACCAGCGGTGGACCTTGCTCGACCATGACCCCGCCCTGCGTGCCTGGGGGCCGGCCGAGGCGAGGATGCTGCGCGGCGACGTCGCCGACCTCCCCGGGGTCCTCGACGACCTGCTCGAGGACACCGGCGGCGCCGACCTGGTGACCGCCTCAGCGCTGCTCGACGTCCTGGACGGGCGCAGGTTGCAGGACGTGGTCGCCGCGGTCGTCGACCGGCGGGTACCCGTGCTGTTCAGCCTGACCGTGACCGGGCAGGTCCTGATCGATCCCGTGGAGCCGCTGGACGCCGTGCTGGCCGCGGCGTTCGACGACCACCAGCGCCGCGGTGGTCGGCTTGGCCCGGGTGCGGGCCATGCCGCGGTCGAGGAGTTGAGACGCCACGGCTGGACGGCCATCACCGCGCCGACCCCGTGGCGATTGGGCGGCGCGGGTGACGGCCGGCTCTTGGACGCCTACTTCACCGGCCGGGTCGAGGCCGCCGTGGAATGGCGGCCCGAGCTGGCCGGGCCGGCGGAGCAGTGGCTCGAACGACGGCGTGAGCAGTGCCACGACGCCACTGTGCGGGTCGTGGTCGGACACCTCGACGTCGTGGGCCTGCCTGATCGCGCACCGGCCACCGGCTGCCAGAAGGGGTGACGCCGAACTCGGCTGAACCGAAGGACGGCGGCTCCCGTGTTCCCTGGCATGGGACGGCACACGCGCGAGGCGATGCGTCTCGACCCGGCGCCATACGTCGCTGGTCCGGGTGCGCGGTCGGCCGCGGCACCGGCGCGGCGGGCCGGACGCCGTCCGCAGCATGGCGCTGCGCTCACTGCTGCCGCCGCGCTGCTGGTCTGGCTCGCCCTGCTCGCCCCGGACGGCCTGGCGCAGTTGGCGACCCTGGCGGCGCTGCGGATCCCGGTCGAGGGCCTGGTCGCCACCGCCCTGCTGCTCAGTCTGCCCCGCCGGCAGGCCCGGCCGGTGGCCCTGCTGATCGGCACGCTGATCGGCCTGGTCCTCATCCTGTCCCTGCTCGACGTCGGGTTCCATCGCGCGCAGGACCGGCCGGTGCGTCTGGTCACCGACTGGCCCCTACTGGGTAGCGGTCTCGACTACGTGGCGACGACGACCGGGCCAGCGGCGGCCGTCGGCCTGGCTGCGGCCGCCGTGCTCGCAGGGACGGCGATCCCGGTCGTCCTGGCCCTCGCCGTTCGACGACTGGCGGAGCGGGCGCGCGAGCGGCGAACCGCACGTCCTGCAGATGCTGGGAGCGCTGACGGCAGCCTGGGTGCTGCTCGCGGCGAGCGGCACGATGGTCGTCCCGGAGCGGCCGCTGGCGGCGCATGCGACACTCTCCGCCGTCATGGCGCATCAGGAGCGGGCTGCGCCAGGACCTGGCCGACCGTGCCACCTACGCGGGGACACTGCAGCGCGACCTGACGCCCTCGACCCAACCGAACGAGCTGCTCGGCGCCCTTCGCGGCAAGGACGTCGTGTTGGCGTTCGTCGAGAGCTACGGACGGTTCGCCCTCGAGGACCCCCGGGTGGCCCCGGGCGTCGGCGCGGTGCTGGACGACGGCGAGCAGGACCTGGCCACGGCCGGTTTCGGCGCCCGCAGCGCCTTCCTCACCTCGCCGACGGTCGGCGGGTCGAGCTGGCTGGCCCACGCCACGCTGCTGTCCGGGACCTGGGTCGACAAGCAGTCGCGCTACACCGATCTGCTGGCCAGCGAGCACAGCACGCTGGTCGCCGACTTCAACCGGGCCGGGTGGCGCACGGTGCTGGCCATGCCGGCGACGAAGAAGGACTGGCCCGAAGGGGCGTTCTACGGCTACGACAAGATCTACGCCAACCGGGACTTCGGCTACGCCGGCCCGCAGTTCAGCTGGTCGCTCATACCCGACCAGTACGTTCTGTCCGTCGTCCATGACCGCGAGCTGGCCCGCGGCGATCGCGCCCCGGTGCTGACCGAGATCGACCTGACCTCGAGCCACCAGCCGTGGGCACCTCTGCCGCAGCTGGTCGGCTGGGACACGGTTGGGCGACGGGTCGGTGTTCGACCCGATGCCGGCCGCCGGGCCGGATCCCCGGGACATCACCGGCGACCTTGACCGCGTCCGCACCCAGTACGGGCTGAGCATCGAGTACACGCTGGGCAGCCTCACCTCGTTCCTCCGGCGGCACGGCACCGACGACACGGTGCTGATCCTGGTCGGGGACCACCAGCCGCGACCGGACGTGATCGGGGCGGGCGCGAGCCGGGACGTGCCGATCACCGTCGTCGCCCGCGACCCCTCGGTGCTCGATCGGGTCGCCGGCTGGGGGTGGCAGGACGGGATGCGCCCGGCCCCGGACGCCCCGGTGATGCGGATGGACGCGTTCAGGGAGCGGTTCGTCACCACGTTCAGCAACGGGACGGCACGATGATCCACGGCCTGCGGCGGACGGCCCGGCTCGCCGTCCCGATCCTGCTCCTGGCGGTGTTGGCGGTGCGACTCGGCGGCGAGCCGTTCCGGCAGGCCGCTCACGTGGTGTCGGTGCTGCCGATGACCGCGGCGCTGCTCCTCGGTCTGGTGGCCACCTCGGCGCAGGCGTTGCGGTGGCGGACCGTGGTCCGGGCGCTGACCCCGGCCGACGATCTGGGGGTTCGGGCCGCGGTTCGGGAGTACTACCGGGCCGGTTTCCTCAACGTCGCCCTGCCGGGCGGAATGGGTGGGGACGCCGTCCGGGTCTGGCGACGCCGCACCGTGTCCCCATCCCGTGGGATGCGAACGGCGGCTCATGCCGTGGTCGTCGAACGGCTGGTCGGTACCGCGGTGCTGTTCGCGCTCGCAGGGGGCGCTGCGGCCGGGCTCGACCGGCGGCTGACGGCCATGCTGTTGACCGTGGCCGCGGTCACCGCTGTCGCGGCCGCCCCGGCGCTGTGCCGCATGCCCTGGCGCGCGCTGGTCGCCGTCCTGGGGTGGACGGTGCTGGCGACCGCGGCGCTGGTCGGGATGGTCACGGTCGGGATGGTCACGGTGGGGGTCGAGGCGCTCGGCGCGATGCCGGAGCGGCGGCAGATGCTGCTGCTCGCGCTCCTGCTGCTGGCCGCCGCGGCGATCCCGCTCGGCGTGGCCGGGTTCGGACCGCGGGAGGCCGGGGCCGCGGTCATCTTCGCGGCCGCCGGCCTGCCGCCGACGGCCGGGGTGGCCGTGGCCACCGCGGTCGGGGTGCTCTCCGTGGTCTCGGTGCTGCCCGGCGCCGTGGTGCTGCTGGGCTCAGGGCGTGGGCGCGTTCCGGCGTCCGGTCAGATCGAGCTCGACGCAGACGTCCTCGCCCAGGACGAAGCGTCGGGCGGGGGCGCGCAGCGCGTCCTGGAGCCGGTCCGTTCCCGCGAACCGCAGCCCGGGCACGCCATCCCCGATCAGCAGTGGCGCGGTGGTGACGAACAGACGATCGACGGCATGTTCGGCGACGAACCGGGACACCGTCGCACCTCCTCCCTCGACGAGCACCCGGCGCAGACCGCGGCGCGCGAGTGCGTCGAGGACGGCGTCCGATGAGAACGCGCCGTGCCTGACCGGCAGCGGGAGGACCGTGACGTGCGGCGCCGGGGGAGCGGGCGGTGGAGTGTTCTCGTCGACGCACCACAGGGTCGACGCGGCCCCGTCGACGAGCACCTGCGCGGTGCGGGGGGCGCGGGCGGTGGGGTCGAGCACCACCCGCACCGGGCTCAGCCCGCCGACGGCGCGGACGGTGAGGCGGCAGTCGTCGACGACGACGGTGCCGACGCCCACGACCACCGCGTCGACCAGGGCGCGCAGCCGGTGCAGGTGCTCGCGGTCGGCCTCACCGGTGACGAAGACCGCGTCCCCGGTTCGCGCCGCGATGAACCCGTCCAGGCTCTGGCCGAGCTGGGCGACGACGAGGTTCTGCGAGCTGACGATCGGGGCGTACCGCTCGATGAGGACGGCGTCCGCGGCGTCCCCGACCTCGGTCGGCACCCGACCGGCGACCAGCTCGGCCCAGGCCTGAGGCGATTCCATGGTTGTGTCGTCGCCGGCGTGCCCCATGCGTTGGCGCTTCGTGCGCAGGTAGGACACGTTCTCGGGGCGAACCGGCACCGGCAGCGCCCGCCGGGCCACGACGTCCACGCCGTGCCTGCGCAGCGCGTCCTCCTTGGCCGGGTTGGCCGACATCAGCCGAACGCGGCCGATGCCGAGGTCGTGCAGGACGGCGGCCGCGGCCCGGTAGTCGCGCAGGTCGACCTCGAGTCCGAGGGCGAGGTTGGCGTCGACGGTGTCCAGGCCCTCGTCCTGCAGGGCGTAGGCGCGCAGCTTGTCGCCCAGGCCGATGCCGCGGCCCTCGTGCCCACGCAGATACACCACGACGCCGCGGCCCTCGTCGGCGATGGCCCGTCGGGCGGCGCGCAGCTGGTCGCCGCAGTCGCAACGGTGCGAGCCGAGGGCGTCGCCGGTGAGGCATTCCGAGTGCAGCCGGACCAAGGGGGCCACGCCGTCGGCGACGGCTTCGGCGTCGGACACCTCGCCGAGCACCATGGCCAGGTGTTCTACCCCGATCTGCGGATCGAAATAGGCGTGGACGACGAACAGCCCCTCGTCGGTGGGCAGCACCGTCTGGGCGACGTGATCGAGCGGCACGAGGTCCGAGGGGCGACTGTCCGGACCGGGCGGGGTCTGATGCGTGATGGGCAGCGACATACCTCTGTCACGATGCCGATCCTGCTTTGGTTCGACGAGACCCGCGTCGTGGTCGTCTCGTGAGGCAGGACGAGCGTCGTCCGTTCGTCGTCCGCGCTGGAACGGGCTCGGGTCGGCGCCTACCCGCCGGGGCAGTTCGTCGGGCAGGAGAGCTTCATGCGGGCCGGGGAGATCCTCGATCTGGCCCGACGGGCGGGTGTGGGGCCGAGAGCCACGGTGCTCGACCTGTGTTGCGGAATCGCCGGTCCCGGCCGGCTTCTCGCGGCCGAATTGGGCTGCGACTACCTCGGCGTGGACTCGAGCACGAGTGCCGTCGAGATCGCCCGGGACCTGGCCGGGTCGCTGACGTGCCGGTTCGAGGTCGCCCACGTGCCGCCGCTGCCCGCGGGCACCTTCGACGTGGTGCTGCTGCTCGAGACGATGCTCGCCTTCGAGGACAAGGCCCGGTTGCTCGACGCCGTGTCGGCGGCGCTCGTACCCGGCGGCCGGTTCGCGTTCACCGTGGAGGAGGGAGCGGCGTTGACGCCGACCGAGCAGGAGGCGATGCCGGACCCCGACACCGTCTGGCTGGTCGGACTCGGCGAGCTGGTCGCCCTGTTGGCCGAGGTGGGGCTGCGGGTGCGCTGGCAGCGGGAGTGCTCGGCCGCGCACCGGAAGACGGCGGGAGCGCTGCTCGCCGCATTCCAGGACGACGCGGACGTCATCCGCGCGCAGATCGGACGGCGTGCGCTGGATGAGCTGGTCGCCGCGCATCGGTTGTGGTGGGAGTGGTTGGGCTCGGGTCGGGTCCGCAAGTTCGCCGTGGTGGCCGAACGTCACTGACCCGCCGACCTGGCGCGGGTCTTGGTTCGGTGGGCCGACCCCTGCCATCGTCGTCCTGTCCGTCGACAAGTTGGACGCGAACCGTCTTCAGACCGCGGTTGAGCAGCAACTTGACGGCTCCCGCCGACCGGTCCATCTGCTCGGCGATGTCCGCGATCGGCAGGTCGTGGACCAGACGCAGGGTGAGGGCAGTCTGCTGGGTCGCGCACAGGAGGGAAACGGCCTGCCACGCACGGACCATCTCTGTGCGCCCGACCACCTCCGCCTCGACGTCGACGGCTGCCGCGGTGTCCATCACCGCGGTGAGCGAGGCGACGGGACGCCGACTACGCAGATGATCGATCGCCGCGTTCTGCGCGATGCGGTACAACCACGCCCAGAAGGGCGCCAGCGTCGGCCGGTAGCCGTCAATGGCCTGGAACGCCTTGAGGAAGACCTCGGCCGTGACGTCCTCGGCCTCGACCGGATCCAGTACGCGACGACGGACGAGCCGGTACGTCTGGTGCCGGTAGCGTGCATAGAGCACGCCGAACGCGTCGGCGTCATAGCGCGACCAGTGCGCCAGTTCGCTGTCGTCGGCGTGCTCGAGCACGTCACGCCCCGCAGACATCACGGCGGCCGTGTCGGCGGCGGGCATGCTCATCGGCATCGCACCCCGTTGAGGGTGAAGTCCGTGGGCGCCGGGACGGCCTGCGATGAGGTGCCCGCGAAGGCGATCGTGACGCTACCCCCGGCCGGAATCACCCGACTCGCCTCCACATCGATGGCCTGTCCACCGAGCGCATCCGCCGAGACCGCGGAGTTCCAGCCGTTGCTCAGCTTCGGAACCGCTTCCGGGCCCTGATCGGGGTAGGCCCATCGCAACGTCCATCCGGTCACAGCGGTCTGACCCGTGTTGGTGATGGTGACGACCGACGTGAAGCGTTGCGCCAGCCGTGAGGCGATGGAATGCCGCACTCGACAGGCCTGCACGGCCGTGTCATCCGTGAGGCTGTTCGCGGCCGCTCCGGAGACGGCAGCAGAGGACCTGCCGTCGGCCTCTCCCCCTTGTGCGCGAACGACCGAGACCCCCGTCGCGGCGATCAGTCCGGCGGTCACGATAGCGCGCAGCAGGACCGGGGCAGAGGACCACGGGCCTCTCGCCGGGCGCCGCCGGTTCCGGCGCTTGGCGTAGGACTGGTTGCGCCGTGAACGGGTGGCTGGTGCGTACTCTTCCGAGCCGATGTCGGCGGACTCTTCCGAGCTGATGTCGGCGGCGCGTACCGGCGGATCTGGCATCGGCGGCTGGTGCGTCGGCTCGATGGTGTTGCCGCCCAACGCGGTCGGTGACACCTCGCCGATCGGGCCCGGGTGCCAAATCGGTTCGTTCGGTGCGGATACCGGCTCGCTCGGTGCGCCGTGGTGCAGCGCCTCCTCGACGGGATGGGCGCTGGGTGGATCGTCCTGCGGCGTGATGTGGTGGTCGTGGTCCAGCTCACGCACCGTGTGCGACAAGGCCGTGTGCGACAAGGCCGTGTGCGACAAGGAGGCCAACGGGTACTCGAAGGTGTTCGAGTCCGTCGCCGCAGCGCGGTGTTCGGTCGGGCTGGACGAGTAGTCCCACAGGTGCCCATAGGGATTCACAGGATCGGCGGCCGTGCGCGGTCGATGCGAGAGGGTGTCCGTGACATCGGATCGGGTGGTCATTCTGCTCCTGCCGGATGGGCCGTGGCTGACAGGACGTCGCGAGGGTTCGGCGTCGACGGTCGTTCGCTCCTGTCCCCGTTGACGGATGCAGAACGTCTTGTCTGATCAACGATGGCGGTGGCGTTGTTAACAGGCCCGCAAGCCAAGACTATGGTGCGGGGAAAACCGCCCGCGCCATCGGATGATGGTGGTAGAGGCGAGACGTTCGATCCGCCCAGAACCACCTGACCGGCGGGCCACCGCCTACCCGCGGCGGCGCGACCCGCGGGCGCCGGTGTTCGCACCACAGGGTCCGCTACCGCCGTGTGACAGAGCCGCAGGTGAGCGCACATCAAACCCTGCTGCACGCTCTCACCGCGTCGCCGCGTTTCGGCGGAGAACCCGATCCTCCGGTGATGACCCCGGCCGTTCCGCCCCACCAGCTACGGATCGACCACCCGGGGGTTACGTAAGGGAAGGTCAATGTTCGGGCATCAGCACGCTACGTGCTCAGCATTTCCTGCGGGGTGCCGGGCCCCGAGCGCTCGGTGCGCCGCCGCAGCAGCAGCAGCGCCGCCGCAGCCATGAGCGCCAGGACGCCCAAGACCAGCCGGAGCGAGGAGGCCGAGCCATCGCCGTCCCCGGCAGTTGCGGGCGTGGACGACGGGGCGCTCGACGACGCGTGGCTGGACCCGGCGGGCACGCCGACGGCGTGGTGGCCGTCGTGTGCGCCCATCGACGTCGCCGGATCCGCGCCAGTGCCGCTCGGCGGTACCAGAGCCAGCACGGTGCCGTGCGCGGGCGGGGTGCCCGGGGACCGTGGCGATGGCCCGGCCCAGCGGGCCACCGTGCCGTCGGAGTAGGTCTGGGTCACGGTGAACTCCAACGACTCGGCCACGGGCATGGGCCCCATCTCCAGCCGCAGCTCCTCCGTCGGCGGGGGCGTGGGGGCGTCCGCGGCCCTGGTCCAGATGACCGCCGTGGTGATCTCGGTCACCTGCGAGGCATGGATACCCGTCAAGGGCTGGTCCGATCGGCCGACCACGGTGGTGGGTGCCCAGTCCGGGACGCTCATCGCGTAGACCTCGGCAACCGGTGTGCGCGCAGGGAGGTCGACCCGGACCTTCGTCGTGTGGACGCCCGGACGATCGTTGCGCACCGCAAAGGTCACGCTGGCGGCCTCTCCCTGAACGGCCTGAGCGGGGGACACCTGCACGTCCGCCGCAGCGGACGAGCCGAGCGCGCCGACGGCGAGCGCCATGAGGACGGCGACAAGTCCGGTCCGGCGAAGGGAACGGATGGTTACGTGGCGCATGGGTGCTCTCCTTCTGGATTGAGGGGCGTCACACGACGTCGAACTCTTCGGTGTGCACCCTGTTGGCCGGCACGCCGATGCGGGTGAGGCCGGAGACGAGGTCCTCGACCATCGCGCTCGGTCCGCACACGAACACATGCGGATCGTGCAGGTCGAACTCGGCCAGCACCTCAGCCAGGAGCTCCACGTCGATGTGACCGGTGGTGCCCGTCCATTCGCGAGTGGGTCGTGAGATGACCTCGACGACATCGAGGTCCAGGTGCTCGCCGAGCCGATCCAGCTCCTCACGGAACATCAGGTCCTCCGGCGTGCGGGCACCGAGTACCAGGCAGTGCTGACGCCGGTCGCCGCGCTGTGCGTGCGCACGGAGCATGCTCATCATCGGCGTGATTCCGACGCCTGCCCCGACGAGGAGCAGGGAGCGGGCGCCGATGTGGTCGTCGTTGAACGAACCGTAGGGCCCGTCGACGTACACCTTCTGGCCCGGCTCGACGGTCGTCATCCTGCCGGTGAAGTCGCCGACACGGCGGATCGTGAACTCCAGATTCCTGGGGTCGGCGACGCCGGAGGTGATGGTGAAGGGGTGGGCCTGCTGCCGTCCGAAGGGGGTGTCCAGCCTCAACCAGGCGATCTGACCTGGTCGGTAGTTCAGGGCGGGCCGACCTCGACGTGCCGGCCGCAGCACGATCGTGCTGACGGACGGCGTCTCCGCGCGAATCTCCTCGACCACGTAGGCGTTGCGTAGGGACGCCAGGGGCCGTCTCACCCATCGGTTGATCATCACCGCACCGACGCCGACCAGTATCACGAGGAAGGCGGAACGCTCGGCGGCGCTACGCATCAGGTGATCCACCCAGTACACGTGGAGGAACGTGCCGATCATGACGACCAGCGCGAGCGCGCAGTGGATCCAGCGCCAGATCTCGTAGCGGGTACCGAGCCGACGCCGCCTGAGGGACAGGAAGCAGATCAACGCCAGGGCGATGAGAGCGGCCATGCCGGCGCGGGCTCTCGACGGCGCGGTCAGCGGGTTGAGGATGACCGCGTTCTCAGGTCGATCAACCACCACGAACAGCACGTGCACCACCACGAGTCCCGTGGTGATCAGGGCGAGCCACCGATGCGACCTCAGGACGACGCCGATGCCGAACGCCTCGGTGAGAGAGCGGACACGCGATGGGAGGACGACGGTGGCCACGAGGGTGGACAGCCCCAGCAGCCCGGTGGTCATGCACAGCTCGATGGCCACGCCCCCGACACTCCATGGCCGGACCTCTTCCCCCGCTCCGGCGGCCAGACCCAGAGGCAGGAAGACCAGGGCCAGGAACGCCGCGGTCCACAGCACTCGGATCACCCGTATTCGGGCCGTGTGCATGCGCAGGTCGAGGGTGGGCGCGGGCCGCTTTCGGCGCGTGACCCGCCCACTCAGCGACGTTCCATGAGGCGGAGTGGCCGCCGGAGAACGCTGTTGAGATGGCAGGTGGGTCAAGAAGGCAGGGGTGCCGTCATGATCGGACCGTCGGCCATCGGTGTTCATCGGACTATCCATTACAGGCTCTGACTCCCGCGGGTCGCTCGGATCGGGGACGAAGCGGGCTGCTGTGTGGTGCGATCGTTCGGATCGCCGCACCACACAGCAGCCCGACGATCAGCGGACCCGAATGCGAACCACGTCGAATGCAGGGACCTGGTTGGCGCGCTGCATCATCGGCACCCGATGCGAACCGTCACCCGCCCACACCGCACATTGCGCCAGACCTCGCGGCAGACCGCTGACCCGCACCGTGACTGTGTCCGGGGTGGCGCCGCCGCCTCCGTCCTCGGTGGCCACGAAGAAGGCGGGCACTGGCCCGGGGTCGGGCGCCGTCCGCCGACT
The DNA here is from genome assembly GCA_963750395.1 of uncultured Actinomycetota bacterium. Classification (GTDB taxonomy): domain Bacteria; phylum Actinomycetota; class Actinomycetes; order Actinomycetales; family Kineosporiaceae; genus JADJPO01. The sequence goes on from CAVVQM010000017.1 coordinate 84,577, forward strand.
GGACAGCATCCGGCAAGCGCTGTGGAAGTGTCCTCGCACCAGGCCGTCGGCGGTCAGGAAGGAACTCTCCTTGTAGTAACCCCCACTGCCCGCGGCCAGGAAGCGGTCACGAACCAGGTTGCGGGTGCTCACGCGCATGGTGAAGGGCCGGTTGGCCCGCACGACGCGGGGAGCCGAGGCGATCATCAGGCTGGGGTTGGTATCGGCATCGCCCACCTCCCCGAACGCAGTGCTGACACAACGGTCTCCGTCCTGGAAACCGGCGTGCGGCGCCAGCTGGCTTCCTTCACAGGTGTTGCCCAGGGCCCCGTCCTCGGCCGGTGGGCTGCCGCCGTCCGCCGACGCGGCGTCGCCTGCCTGCCCGGCGTCGTCCGCCGACGCGGCGTCGCCTGCCTGCCCGGCGTCGCCTGCCTGCCCGGCGTCGTCCGCCTGCCCGGCGTCGTCCGCCTGCCCGGCGTCGTCCGCCTGCCCGGCGCCGTCCGCCGACGCGGCGTCGCCTGCCTGCCCGGCGCCGTCCGCCGACTCGTCGGTCGATTCGGCATCTGTCTGCGTACCCTCAGCGCCACTGTCCTCGCCGTTCCCTTCGACGGCTGGACTCGCGGACCTGCTTTGCCTATCCGCTCCGGACTTCGAGGCCGCGTCGGAGGCGAGCGGGCTGAGCAGCAGCGCGGCGACCACGGTCAGACCCACAGCCGCCGTCGTGACCCGACGATCACGGCCATTGCTGGTGTTGCGATGGATGGTTCGATTCATGGCGGAACCTCTCGTGTGTCAGAGCCGAATGCGGGGGTTGGCCCGCAGACGATGGGCGGGTTGGAGCCGGGCGTGCGCCTCGGGCACGGGGAATGGCTGGTCCTCCCCGATGGCAAATGCCTCAGCCCGAGGACGGGATCGCGATCTGTTCTGCCGACTGGTCACTCGTTTCGATGGCCGGCGGGCGAAGAGACGCAGGAGGCGGGGCAGGACGATCAAGACCGTGATCGGGACCAGGATGATGGCCAGCCAGGGCGGGATGCGCGACAGGAGGCCGACCATGAGCAGCAGATCGGTCGGCTTGGGCTCATTCCCGGTGGTCACAGGTGCCGGTGGAACCGGCAGACTCGTGTAGTCCACCAAGCCCGTGCTCTCGAGCAGCTTGATGTGGGTGAACACGAAGTCGTTGGCGGCCTCAGAGAACCGGCGAACCACGGCGTTCCGCGTCCCGACCCGTACGGAAGCGATGACGGGTAACACCTTGCCGTGGGCGTCTCTGAGCCGATCGACGAAGATGTAGTCGAACTGCGTCCCGGAGGCGTTGTCCATCTCCTCCAACCACGACTTCTGGTTGCGCTCCGGCTCGTCCGGCAACGCGACTCCCACCTCCGCGGCAGCCTGAACGACCAGGTCGTCCAGCTGCTTGTGCTGGGACATGATCATCTCCCCCACCTCACGGACGCGAGCGCTGGCCCCCTTCTCGGCTGCCATCCGACCGGCAGGCATCTCCCAGAGGCCCGCCAGACGAACCTTGATCAGCAAGTCCCGGTCGGCAGCCGTCAAGGGCTCGTCAGCGCCGTCCGCCGGGGTCGCCTGACTGGGGGAGATTGGCGTTTCGGCCCCTGCGTGCCCCTGGCTGGGGTGCTGCGGGACGGAAGAGGCGGGTATCGAGACCATACCGAGCAGGGCGACCACAGCCGTGACGACGACGGCCGCGCGAACAACGAGCCGACCACGGGCAGCGTCTGGTGCGCTTCCCGAATACGGACGGTGTTTCGTGTGCATGAGCAGTGAAGCTATGCACGTATGTCAGACCGATCAACCTCTGGGAGCTGTAATGGCCCGTTCATAGGTCGCCTTTATGTCTTCCTTAGCGGCGTGAGCACAGATGTGACGGCGGCGGGTTGCCATGATCGGCAGGAGGCCTCGGCGAGAAAAATCGGCTGGGTCAGGCACCGTAACCTTCGTCGGCCACCCACGTAGTACACGTAACAGCTGATGACTCGGTGGCAGTCACGGCACATGCGACGGGGCGACCCACGACTGGCGGCCGCATCGGCGAAATGTTATGAGGTGGAAGGTAATTGGAGCGCAAGAGCGGCCTTGGGTAGGACCCTGGAGCGCGAAGAGGCTGGGGGCCGCGTCACAGCCGGGGTCGGATTCTTCCGAGCCGGCGGGCCGCCACCATCGTCGACGGGCGACGCGGCCGACAGATAATCGTGCACGAATTACGTACGTGCGCAAACGAATCCTCGAAGCCACTTCTTGCGTGAGTCCGCTCACGCGATTGGCACGTCAGACGTCATTCCATAGACGTGATTCCCATATTTGTGCGCACCCGATACCTGACGTCCGCGAGAAGGTAGGAATTCGGGCGGGTGAGCGGCCTTCTTGGGATCCCGAGGATCGCTTGCCTGACGAATGTCACGCCATTCAGAGCTATGGGTGGTACGAACGTATTCCGTCGAACGGGCGCCCCAGCCGGCACACCCCGTCACCACCGGGATCGGTACCGCATCGCCGTCGAGGTCGCGGGTCGGCCCGAGCTGCGCTGACACACCTCCGTGGTGCGCTGCGCCATCGCCGCCGTCTCGGAGGGGCTCGGGCTGGCGCAGCTTCGCCGTACCTGCGCGTACGGTCCGGCACAGCGACATGTCCAACTGCCCGCTGCAGCCGAGACGGGGGTGTTCAGCAGGCCCGAGCACGACTGCGGTGATCATCGCCGGGACGGCGGCCGTGGCGGTCGCGGTCTACGGCCCGGCGAACCTCTCCCTCACATCCGGCACGCGCTAGGCGTGATCGCGCTAGGCATGATCACGATGTGGCGTGCGGGTGCTACGCCGTGATCACGGTGTGGCGCGCGGGCGCTACGGCATGATCACGGTGCGTGGCACGCCTGCCTGGCCTGGTCGCTTCTACGCATCGTGATCTTCACCGTGATCTTGGGGTGGCGGGTTGGTGGGTGCCGGGCATGATCACGATGTGGCGTGCCGGTGCTCCGCCATGATCACGGTGTGGCTCACGAGCGCTACGCCGTGATCACGGTGCGTGGCACGCCTGCCTGGCCTGGTCGCTTCTACGCATCGTGGTCTTCACCGTGATCTTGGGGTGGGGGTTGGCGGGTGCCGGGCATGATCACGATGCGGCGTGCGGGTGCTTCAGGGTGATCACGATGCGGCGTGCGGGCGCTACGGCATGATCACGGTGCGTGGCACGCCTGCCTGGCCTGGTCGCTTCTACGCATCGTGATCTTCACCGTGATCTTGGGGTGGGGGGTTGGTGGGTGCCGGGCATGATCACGATGTGGCGTGCCGGTGCTCCGCCATGATCACGATGCGGCGTGCCGGCGCTTCGGCATGATCATGGTGCGTGGCACGCCTGCCTGGCCTGGTCGCTTCTCCGCATCGTGGTCTTCACCGTGATCTTGGGGTGGCGGGCTGGTGGGTGCCGGGCATGATCACGATGCGGCGTGCGGGTGCTTCAGGGTGATCACGATGCGGCGTGCGGGCGCTACGCCGTGATCACGGTGCGTGGCACGCCTGCCTGGCCTGGTCGCTTCTACGCATCATGATCTTCATCGTGATCTTGGGGTGGCATATCTTCAACGTGATCTTGGGATGGCATGTGGTGGGCGCTCGGCCGAGGCGCACGAGTACCGGATCGCCGGCATCGAGCAGCCGTAGCGACACCCCCGCATCGAGCAGCCGTAGCGACACCCTCGCCTCGAGCAGCCGTAGCGACACCCTCGCCTCGAGCAGCCGTAGCGACACCCTCGCCTCGAGAAGCCGTCACCCCATTCCACCGGTCGACCTCGTCCGGATGACGCATCATCGTGGACATGGACGCACCGAGGTTCCGCACGATCATCGAGCCGTTCCGGATCCATTCCGTGGAGCCGATGCGGATGACCACGGTGGAGCACCGGCGGGCGGCCGTGATCCGGGCCGGGTACAACCTGTTCAAGGTGCAGGCCGAGGACGTGTTGATCGACCTGCTCACCGACTCGGGTACCGGCGCGATGAGCCGCGACCAGTGGGCCGCGATGCAGCACGGCGACGAGTCCTACGCCGGCTCGCCGTCGTACTACGTGTTCCGGGACGCCGTGCGGGAGCTGTTCCCCTTCGAGCATGTGATCCCCACCCACCAGGGCCGTGCGGCCGAGCGGATCCTCTTCAGTGTCCTCGGGGGGCCCGGCAAGGTGGTGCCGAACAACACGCACTTCGACACGACCCGGGCCAACGTCGAGTACACCGGGGCCGAGGCTCTGGACCTGGTGATCGAGGCGGGTCGTGACCCCGGAGCGGACCACCCGTTCAAGGGCAACATGGACGTCGAGGCGCTGGAGGCACTTCTGCGCGAGCGTGGGCAGGACGTCCCGGTCGTGTTCGTGACGATCACGAACAACAGCGGGGGCGGGCAGCCGGTGTCACTGGCCAACCTGCACGCCGTCCGCGACGTGTGCCACGCGCACGGCAAGCCGATGTTCCTGGACGCATGTCGCTTCGCCGAGAACGCCTGGTTCATCCGCGAGCGGGAGGCGGGGCAGGCGGGACGCGAGGTTGTCGACATCGTCCGCGAGATGGCAGCACTGGCCGACGGCATGACGATGAGCGGCAAGAAGGACCCGATGGGGAACATCGGTGGATGGCTGGCCATGAACGACGACGACCTGGCCCGGGAGTGCCGGAACCTGTTGATCCTCACCGAGGGGTTCCCGACCTACGGCGGGCTGGCCGGACGTGACCTCGAGGCGCTGGCGCAGGGACTGCGTGAGGTCGTGGTCCACGACTATCTGCGGTATCGGATCCGCTCGACCGCCTACCTCGGTGACGCACTGCAGCGGGCCGGGGTGCCGGTGTTGACCCCTGTCGGCGGGCACGCGGTCTACGTGGACGCCCGCGCCCTGCTCCCGCACATCGCGCCGCTCGAGTACCCCGGTCAGGCGCTCGCGGTCGCGCTGTACGAGGCGGGCGGCGTGCGTAGCTGCGAGATCGGCACGGTGATGTTCGGCCGGCGCCCGGACGGGTCAGAGGTTCCGGCCGCCCTCGACCTGGTGCGGCTGGCCATCCCGCGCCGCACCTACACGCAGAGCCACATCGACTACGTGATCGAGGTCTGCGAGCACGTCGCCCGCGCAGCCGCCGATCTGACCGGGTTCCGGATCGTGGACCAGCCTGCGGCCCTGCGTCATTTCTCGGCCACCTTCCAGCCTTTGGGCTGATCGCTCTCAGCGGGCAGGGCGGTCAGGTCTGCTCGGGCTCCATCTCGATCGCACCGCACGGGCACTCGTGCATGCACAGGCTGCAGCCCTTGCAGTAGTCCAGGTTGAACTCGTAGGTGCTCGAGCTCGGTGATCTTCAGCACCGCGTTGTCCGGGCACACGCCGTAGCAGTTGTCGCAGCCGAAGCAGTTGCCGCACGACATGCACCGCCGGGCCTCGAACAGCGCGCTGCCGGCGTCGAGCCCGCCCACGACCTCGTCGAAGGTCGAGCGTGCGCCGGGCCGCGTCGAGCTGGGGCCGCACGGTCTTCGGGCGCGTCGCTGTAGTACCAGGTGTTCATCCGACTCGATCGTGGCCAGCGGCGCCTTCGGCGGCGGCGTGTAGGTGCCCCGTTCAGGTAGGCGTCGATGTGCCGTGCGGCCTTCTTGCCGTGTCCGATCGCCACCGTGACAGTGCGCTCGGCGGGCACCATGTCACCGCCGGCGAAGACGCCCTCGGCACCGGTCATCAGGTTGGTGCCGACCTGCACCACGCCGTCGGAGACGTCAGGCCGGGCATGTTTCGCAGCAGCGACAGGTCGACGTCCTGGCCCAGGGCCAGCACCAGGGAGTCGGCCTCCAGCACCTCGGTCTCGCCGGTGGGCTGGGGGAAGCCGGAGGAGTCGAGCTCCATCCGCTCCACGAGCAGCCGGCCCTCGTCGGCCCGCTTGATCGTGGACAGCCAGTGCATCAGTACGCCCTCGGCGAGCGCCTCCTCGACCTCGGTGTCGTGGGCGGGCATCCGCTCGCGGGTGCGCCGATAGACGATGATCGCGTCGGTCGCGCCGAGGCGCTTGGCCGTGCGGGCGGCGTCGATCGCGGTGTTGCCGCCGCCGTAGACGACCACCCTGCGGCCGAGCAGGGGCTTCTCCTCGCCCTCCATCGAGTGCAGCAGGCTGACCGCGTCGAGGATGTGGGCGCGTCTCGCCCGCCGGGATGTAGGCGCGCTTGCCGATGTGCGCCCCGACGGCGAGGAAGGCGGCGTCGTACCCGCCGTCGGCCAACGTCGCACTGCAGGTCCTCGACCTTGGTGTTCAGCACGATCTCGACACCCATGGCGGCGATCCGGGCGATCTCGGCGTCCAGGACCTCGCGCGGCAGCCGGTAGCTCGGGATGCCGAACCGCATCATCCCGCCGGCCATCGGGCCCGGCCTCGAGGATCTGGACGTCGTGGCCCATGCGGCGCAGGTGATAGGCGGCGGACAGCCCGGACGGGCCGGCGCCGACCACCAGCACCCGCTTGCCGACGGCGGCGCGACGGCTGGACGCTCCAGCCGCGTTCGATGGCCAGGTCGCCCAGGAAGCGCTCGACCGAGTTGATGCCGACCTCCTCGTCGACCTCGCGACGGTTGCAGGCGCTCTGACACGGGTGATAGCAGACGCGGCCCATGATGCGCCGGCAGCGGATTGTCCGTTCATGATCTCCGCCAGGCCGCCTCGTACCCGTGCCCGCCCTTGGCGTCGCTGCCGTCGTCCGCGACATCGCCGGCCTCGGCGGCGTAGAGCCACTGCTGGATGTTCTCCCCGGCCGGGACAGGCGTTGTTGCACGGCGGCAGCCGGTGCACGTACGCCGGTCGCTCGGTACGCCACGAACCGGTCTGGTTGGCCAGGCTGGACCCGACGTCCAGGGTGATCGCGAACGGCTTGTCCATCAGCGGTACCGCCTTCGGTGTCGGTCTCGTCCTCGAGCAGCCCGTAGCGCGCGATGTTGCGGTCGGCCTGTCCTGCAGCTGCGCGATGACGTCGTCGCGCCGCGTGGGGGAGAACAGGTGGGCGTAGCGCTTCTGCATGCTGCAGGTACTCCTCGACGGCATCCGGCGGCGGATCGGGGTGACCGCCGTGACCTCACCCGTCGTCGGCCTCGAAGACCGGGAACAGCCCGCTCTGGGTCGCCGCCCGGGCCACCTGCACGGTCAGCCCGGCCGGACTGCCCCAGCCCAGCGGGCAGGGCACGAGCACGTGGATGTACCGCGCGCCGTGCATGCCCATCGCCTTGGTCACCTTCGCCTCGAGGTCACGCAGGTCGGCGACGGTCGCGGTGGCGACGTACGGGATGTCGTGGGCCATCGCGATCCGCGGCACGTTCTTGCCCTGACCGAACTCGTTGCCCGGGTGCTCGCCGACCGCCTGGGTGGTCATCGTGCGTGCGGCCGGGGGCGTGGCCCCCGAGCGCTGCACCCCGGTGTTCATGTACGCCTCGTTGTCGTAGCAGATGTAGAGCACGTCGTCGTTGCGCTCGAACATGCCCGACAGGCAGCCGAACCCGATGTCGACCGTGCCCGCCGTCCCCGCCCTGGGCGATCACGCGGGCTGCGGGACCGGCCGTCGTCCGCGTCCGGCCGCCAGTCCTTGGCGGCCTTCGCCTTCAGAGCCGCGGCGACACCGGTGGCCACCGCCGGTGCGTTGCCGAACAGCGAGTGCAGCCACGGCATCTGCCAGGAGGTCTCCGGGTAGGGCGTGGAGAACACCTCGAGACAGCCGGTCGCGTTGACGGCCACGACGTTGCCGTCGGCGGCGGCCATCGCGGCGTCCAGCGCGTAGCGGGCGCCGAGGGCCTCGCCGCAGCCCTGGCAGGCCCGGTGCCCCGACGTCAGCGCGTTGCTGCGGTGCGCGTCGGACTGCACGGAGCGCTGCTGCTCGTCCACCAGCCGGTTGCCGACGGCGAAACTGCCCACCTGGTAGAACTTCACCTGCTGGGTCACGGGTCGGCTCCTTCACTCGGTGTGGCGGGCATGGGGGCTGGCACGCGCTCAGACCGGCCCGGCGGCGATCGCGCCGAGGTCGCGCAGGATGTTCTCGGCCTCGGGCCCGGAGCGAGCGCCGCTCCGCTGGCGCGCGGGCCAACTCGGCGTCCACCACCTCGCGGTTGAGGTCGAGGAACGTCAACGCCTCGAGCTCGTCGGCGAGGCCTGCGCGAGCATGTCGTGCAGGCTGGCGCGCGTGATCGGACGTCCGCCCAGTCCGGCGATCACCGTATAGCCGCGGAGACTGCACCCCGGACAGCGACATCCGCACGTTGGCCGACACCGGACCGCCGATGCCGACCGACAGCGCCTTCTCGAGCACGACGACGCGGGTCGGCCCCGGCGAGCACCTCCGAACGGCGTCGAGCGGGAACGGGCGGAACGAGCCGATGCCGAGGGCACCGAGCCTCCGTCCGCGCTCCCGCTCGACGTCGACGACGTCCTCGATCGTGCCGAGCACCGAGTCCAGCGCGACGATGATCGTCTCGGCGTCCTCGCACTGTACGGGATGCACCAGGCCCCCGGAGTCGCGACCGAACATGCGCGGCGAAGTCGGCGGCGATCCGCCGGGATCCGGTCCAGCGCCTGCATCTGCTTGGCGTGGGCCAGGTAGCGCACCTCGGTGAAGGCCTCGGGGCCGACCATCGCTCCGATCGAGACCGGCTCGGCGGGGTCGAGGAGCTGCGCGGGGCTGGAAGGGCGGCAGGAACTGCATCGACCTGCGCGACGGTCCGGGATGTCCACCCGCTCCACGGCGTGGGTGAGGATGAAGCCGTCCATGCAGACCATCACCGGCAGTGAGAGCTCCTCGGCGAGCCGGAACGCCTGAACGTGCAGGTCGGCCGCCTCCTGGTTGGTCCGCGCGTACAGCTGCATCCAGCCCGAGTCCCGCTGGGACATCGCGTCGCTGTGGTCGTTCCAGATGTTGATCGGGGCGCCGATCGCCCGGTTGGCCACCGTCATGACGATCGGCAAACCCAGGCCCGAGGCGTTGTAGACCGCCTCGACCATGAACAGCAGCCCCTGGCTGGCGGTGGCGGTGAAGGTGCGGGCGCCCGTCGCGCTGGAACCGATCGCCACCGACATGGCGGCGAACTCGCTCTCGACGTTGACGTACTCGCACGGGCTGAGCTCGCCGCACTTCACGAGCTGGGACAGCGCCTCGACGATGTGGGTCTGGGGTGAGATGGGGTAGGCGCACACCACGTCGGGGCGGCAGGCGGCCACCGCCTCGGCGACCGCGCGGGATCCTTCAACCTGACGTAGCACCGGACAGCTCCTTCGCCTCGTTGCTCACGTGGTCGTAGGCCAGCCGGGCCGCCTCGACGTTGCCCTCGCCGATCCGTCCGGGGAAGGTCTGCCGGATCGCGTCGGACACGGCGTCCAGCGAGATCAGCCCGGCCGCGGCGGCGAACCCGCCGAGCAGGGCCGCGTTCGGCAGCGGGCGTCCGACGGCCTTGCCGGGCCAACTCGCCCGCCGGGACGGTGAGCAGCCGCCGCGGGTCGTACCGTTCGTACAGGTCGCTCAGGCCCAGGTCCGCGAAGGCACGTTCGGAGTTGATCAGGACGTACCCGTCCGGGCGCAGCCCGCCGAACACGTCGACCTGATAGAGCAGGGTCGGGTCCTGGATGATCACCGCGTCCGGGTCGACGATGGGCTCGCGGGTTCGGATCGGCCTGTCGTCGACACGGCAGAAGCTCACCACCGGGGCGCCCGTGCGCTCCGATCCGAAACTCGGGAACGCCTGAGCGTGGCGCCCCTCGCCGAAGGCGGCCAGCGAGAGCATCTCCGCCGCCGTGACGACCCCCTGACCTCCGCGACCGTGGATTCGCACTTGGAACAAGCCCAGCTCCTCTCGACGGCCACGTCGAACCGTGGTGGTGCTGATGGCGATTGCGGCCGGTGGGTCGGTGAGAATCGGTACTGCGACGCTATGCTCGTCTGCCGCGGCAGGGGTAGGTCGTACGTCCCATTGCGCCCGCTACTCCTCGATACCGCCGGCCCTGCCGCGCAGCAGCCGGCGCAAGGATGCCAGACGGTCGGCCCCTGCGGCTCCCGCGGCCCCGTCGGCGACGAAGTCGTCCAGGCGGCAGGCGGGCTCGTCGTGGGTGCATCCCCTGGGGCACTGGCGCGCCCCCTCGGCCAGGTCCGGGAAGGCCCTCACGATGCGGTCGACGTCGACGTGGGCCAGGCCGAACGAGCGCACGCCGGGTGTGTCGACCACCCAGCCACCGCCGGGCAGGCGCAGCGCATAGACGGACGTCGAGGTGTGCCGGCCCCGGCCGGTGACCTCGTTGACCACCCCCACGGCGCGGTCCGCGCCGGGAACCAGGGCGTTGACCAGCGTCGACTTGCCGACCCCGGAGTGGCCCACGAGCACGCTGATCCGGCCGGCGAGGGCAGTGCGGACGGCGTCCAGTCCATCGATCCGGCCGTCCGGGCCGGACCGGCCCCCGGTCGTGGTGACCACCGTCGAGACGTCGAGGGCGGCGTAGGACCGCAGAAAGGACTCGGGGTCGGCGAGGTCGGACTTGGTCAGCACGAGCAGGACGTCCAGTCCCGCGTCATAGGCCGCCACCAGACAGCGGTCGATCAGCCCCGTGCGCGGCGGCGGATCGGCGAGTGCGGTCACCACCCCGAGCTGGTCGGCGTTGGCCACGATCACCCGCTCGACCGGGTCGGAGTCGTCGGCACTGCGGCGCAGCACCGAGGTCCGCGGATGCATCCGTACGATCCGGGCCAGGGTGCCCGGGGCCCCCGAGGTGTCACCGACCAGAGCCACCCGGTCTCCGACCACCACCCGGGTCCGGCCCAGCTCACGGGCCGTCATCGCGGTCACCAGCACGTCCTGGCCGTCGGCGACCGCGCGCGGATCCGAGCCGAGCAGGCACGTGTACCGGCCCCGGTCCACGGTCACCACCCACGCGTCGACCGCGTCGCTGTGACGGGGGCGCTCCTTGCTGCGGGGGCGGGTGCCGCGCCGGTTGGGCCGGATTCGGACGTCGGACTCGTCGAGGTCGCGGCGTGCGGAACGGGGGCTCATCGTCGGACGGAACTCAGCGGCCGGTGGGCTCGTCGCCGTCGCTGCCCTCGCCGGACAGCATCGCCGCCCACAGCTGCGGGAACCGCGGCAGGGTCTTCTCGGTGGTCGCGATGTCCTCGACCATGACCCCGGGCACCAGGAGGCCGAGGACCGCGCCGGTGGTCGCGATGCGGTGGTCGGCGTAGCTGGCGAAACGGCCACCATGCAGCGGTCTCGGGCGGATCGACAGGCCGTCCTCGGTCTCGGTGACGTCGCCGCCGAGAGCGTTGATCTCGGTGCACAGTGCCGCGAGCCGGTCCGTCTCGTGCCCGCGAATATGGGCCAGACCGCGCAACCGGGACGGAGAGGACGCCAGCGCCGCCAGCGCCGCCACCGTGGGCGCGATCTCGCTGGCGTCGTGCAGGTCCACGTCGATCCCGTACACCTGCCCGCCGCCGCGGACGGTCAGCCCGGCGCGGCCCAGGCTGACCTCGGCACCCATCGCGTCCAGTACGTCACGCATCGCGTCGCCGGCCTGCGTCGTGTGCTGCGGCCAGCCGGGGATGTGCACCTGGCCGTCGGTCAGCGCCGCCGCGGCGATGAACGGCGCGGCGTTGGACAGGTCCGGCTCCACCTCCACGTCGAGGGCGCCGATGGTGCCCGGCTCGACCCGCCAGAGGGCCCGCTCGGGGTCTTCGTCGACGACCACCCCGACGTCCCGCAGCGCCTCGACGGTCATCGTCACGTGCGGCTGGCTGGGGATCGGTGGCCCGACGTGACGCAGGGTCAGACCCTGGTCGAACCGGGCCGCCGCCAGCAGCAGCGCCGAGACGAACTGGCTGGACGCCGAGGCGTCGATGTCGACCTCGCCGCCGCGGACGGTGCCCCTGCCGACGACCAGCAGCGGCAGATGATCACCGGGTGCCGCCTCGACCGTGACCCCGAGGTCGCGCAGAGCCGTGACGACGGCGGCCATGGGGCGCTCCCGGGCGCGGGGGTCGCCGTCCAGCTCCACGGGGCCGTCGGCCAGGGCGGCCACCGGAGGGAGGAAACGCATCACCGTCCCGGCCAGACCCACGTCGATCCGGGCGGGGCCGCGCAGTGCCGCCGGGGCGATCATCCAGTCGGGCCCGAATTCGGCGGTGCCCTCGGCGTCGTCGACCCAGACGCCCAGGGCGCTGAGTGCCCGCGCCATCAGCAGGGTGTCCCGCGAACGCAGCGGTCCCCGCAGCCTGGAGGGCTCGTTCGCCAGCGCTGCGAGCACCAGATAGCGGTTGGTCAGCGACTTCGACCCGGGCAGGGCCACGGTGGCCCTCACCGGACCGTCCACGGTCGGTGCCCGCCAGGTGGGCGGCTCCCCTGTCACGGGCAGTGAGCCTAGCTGGCCGTCAGCCGGGCAGGACGTCCTGAGTGGCCCGCTGCACGTTCCGCTGTGCCAGCCGTGCCTCCAGCCTGGCCTGTCGCCGGAGCAGGCGCCCGGTCCGCTTCGCCGCCCACGAGGCGGTCCTGGCCTGGCGGGAGGCCCGGTGAGCGCTTCGCTCCAGGTCGGTCACCGCCCGACGGCCACGCCAGGCGAGCCCGGGGCGGCCCTCGGTGTCCGCGGCGGCCAGGAGCAGCCCGCCGACCAGGGCGAGCTCGCGCAGCAGGAGGGCGCGCTGGTCCCGCCGCTGCTGGGGGTCCTCGATCGTCCAGAACGGACGGTCCGTGTAGATGGCGGGCAGCGACGTCGCCGCCAGCACCGCCGCGCTGACCCGCGGAGCGGTACCGGTGGCCAGCAGTGCGCCCGCGCCCACCATCACCACGCCGCTGGCGCGGACCAGGTGCTCCGGGTTGCCCAACGGCCCCGCGGCGGGCGGCAGCCGGTCGGCCATCGGCTGCGTCCGCTCGGCCCGATTCATCGGGTGCAGCAGGGCGTCGACGCCGCGGACGATGAACGGTGCGGCGAGCAGGGGCCGGGCGACAAGGCGCAGGAGACTCATGGCTCCACCTTGGCGTGCCCTGTGCCTCGTCGCCAGCGGTGAGGCCCACCCGATCCCGTGTGTCGCGCAGCTGGTGTCAGCCGGCGCCGGCTCTGGCACCCTGGACGGAATGTGCGGTCGCTATGCCACCTCCCGCAGTCCCGAGGATCTGGCGGAGGACTTCGACGTCGAGTTCATCACCGGCCCGGGACCCGGGCTCGACCCGACGGCGCCACCGGGGCGTTCGGGGGAGGAGGGCGCCGGTGCGCCGGCGGTCGACTACAACGTGGCGCCGACCAAGAGCGCACCGGTCGTGCTCGTCCGGGCCCCCCGGGCACCCGCCGACGGTCCCGAGCCGGAGCAGGCCGTCCGCTGGTTGCGGCTGCTGACCTGGGGTCTGGTGCCGTCCTGGGCCAAGGACCGCTCGGTGGGCCAGCGGATGATCAACGCGCGGGCGGAGACGTTGCTGGACAAGACCTTCCGCCGGGCGGCTCTGGGACGGCGATGCCTGGTCCCGGCCGATGGCTGGTACGAGTGGCAGGCCAGCCCCACCGAACGGGACGCCAGGGGGCGCCCCCGCAAGCAGCCCTTCTTCATGGCCCCCGTCATCGGCGGCTCCATCGCCTTCGCCGGCGTCTACGAGTTCTGGCGCGACCGCGCGGCCCATCCGGACGATGACGATCCCTGGCTGGCCACGTTCTCGATCATCACCACGGAGGCCGAACCCGGCCTGCAGGCGGTTCACGACCGGATGCCACTGGTGCTGCCGGCCGAGCGCTGGGACGACTGGCTCGACCCCGAGGTCCAGGACGAGGACGCCGTCCGGGCGCTGCTGGTGCCCCCCGTCGCCGGCCGCTTCAGCGCGATCCCGGTGTCCACCCGGGTCAACTCCGTGGCGAACAACGGTCCGGAGCTGCTCGACGAACTCGGTCCCGACCAGTTGCGGGGGGTGCTCGACCCGAACACCGGAGAGCTGATCGGGGGCGGGGATGTCGCCCTCTTCTGAGTCCGCTTCTGAGTCTGCCGCGGCCGCGGTGCCTCGCCTGATCGAGACCCCGGCCGGGACGGCGCGGCTGACCGAGCACCCGCCCGCCGCGGGTGCCGGCGGTGACGAACCGGCCGGGACCCTGGTCCTCGGGCACGGCGCGGGCGGGGGGATCGAGGCGGTCGACCTGGTCGCGGTCACCGGCGCCGCGCGGCGGGCCGGATGGCGGGTCCTGCTCCTGGAGCAGCCGTGGCGGGTGGCCGGCAAGCGGGTGGCCGCCCCGCCGCCGCGACTGGATCAGGCCGCGCTCGCCGTCCTGACCGGTCTCGACCGCTCTGGTCCGCTGGTGCTCGCAGGGCGCAGCGCGGGGGCGCGGGTCGCCTGTCGTATCTCCGCCGCGCTGGCCGCCGACGCCGTGATCGCGCTGGCGTTCCCGCTGCACCCGCCCGGCCGTCCCGAGCGCAGCCGCGCGGACGAACTGGCGCTGGCGCCGGCGCGGCTGCTCGTCGTCCAGGGTCACCGAGACCCCTTCGGCACCCCCCACGAGATCCGAGCGGCTCTGGCCGGCGTGGGTCGATCCGATACCGAGGTGGCGGCCGTGGACGGCGATCACGGACTGAAGGCGGGCGTGCACAGTGTGGCGGCCACGGTGACGGCGTACCTGGATGGGCTCGCCGGCTGAGTCCGGGGCCGTCCGAATCGGGTCGCCCCCGGTGGAATGAGAGCGTTGCCGCCCGGCGTTGCGCACCCCAGGGACGGCGGAGGGTTCTCCTGGCGTCCAGACCGGTTGCAGACAGGTTCGCGGAGAGGAGCACCCGTGCTGGTCGCGGTGGCGGGCGATGCCCCACAGACGGAACCGGACGGCGGTGTCGGCTCGGCAGGTCTGGCGACCAGGGTCCTGACAGGTGAGGTGCCCGAGCGGGCGCTAGGCTCGTTCGTGATGAGCGACGACGACGAATCGGTGGATCGGGCGCCGGCCGACGAGAGCACCGACGAGCGTGCGGCCCGCTTCGAGCGCGATGCGCTGCAGTACCTCGACCAGCTCTACTCGGCCGCCCTGCGCATGACGCGCAACGCCACCGATGCCGAGGATCTCGTCCAGGAGACCTTCGCCAAGGCGTTCGCCGCGTTCCACCAGTACCGCCCCGGGACCAATCTGAAGGCGTGGCTGTACCGGATCCTGACCAACGCCTACATCAACAGCTACCGCAAGAAGCAGCGGGAACCGCAGCAGTCCGGCGGTGAGGACATCGAGGACTGGCAGCTGGCCCGTGCCGAGTCCCACACCTCCACGGGTCTGCGCTCGGCGGAGGCGGAGGCACTGGACCGACTGCCCGACTCCGACGTCAAGGACGCCCTGAAGCAGATCCCGGAGGAGTTCCGGATCGCGGTCTACCTGGCCGACGTCGAGGGCTTCGCCTACAAGGAGATCGCCGAGATCATGGGCACTCCGATCGGGACCGTGATGTCACGGCTGCACCGCGGCCGACGTCAGCTGCGAGAGCTGCTCACCGACTACGCGCGCGAGCGAGGGCTGGCCGGCGCCACCACCGAGGGCGGTGCCTGATGAGCTGCGGCAACCCGCATGAGGTGGACTGCGACGAGGTGCTGAGCCGTCTGGAGGAGTACCTCGACGGTGAACTGTCCTCGCTCGACGTGGGCCGGATCCGTCAGCACCTCGACGAGTGCGGGCCCTGTCTGGGCGAGTTCGCCGTCGAGGACACCTTCCGCGCCCTGTTGCGCCGCAGCTGTGCCTGTGAGCCGGCGCCGGAGGCGTTGCGCACCAGGATCATGGTGCAGATCACGCAGGTCCGGCTCCGGCTCGACGGCTGAGGCCGGCGGCCGCCGGGGCGGGACCCATCGGTCCGGCAGGCCTCAGGCGTTGGGACGCTTGCCGTGGTTGGCGGCATTGCCCTTGCGGGAGCGGCGCTTGCGGGCTCGACGGCTCATCGTCGTCTCCTGATCTGTTCGGCTCGTCCGGCCGGACGGTCCGGCGGGTGTGCGACCGCCCGGGGACGGCGCGGCCCGGTCATCCTGGCACACTCCCCGCATCGCTGATCGGCGCGACCCCGTGCTGGGACCAATGACCTCATCCGGGCGGCGACGGGGCTGCCAGACTGGCGAGGATCGGAGCCGTCGTGGCCATCGCCGCCCGCGCCAATCCCACCCCCCGCCGACGACCGAAGGTGAAACATGTCCCGAATCCAGGAGCGTCCACCCGTCGTCATCCAGGGCGGCATGGGGGTCGGGGTGTCCTCCTGGCGGCTGGCCTCCGCGGTGGCCCGCTCAGGTCAGTTGGGCATCGTCTCGGGGACGGCCCTCGACACGGTCCTGGCCCGGCGGCTGCAGGACGGCGACCCCGACGGCGAGATCCGGGAGGCGATCGACCACTTCCCGCTGCCCGAGATCGGCGAGCGGGTGGTGCAGCGCCACTGGCGTGCCGGGGGTCGCGCAGGGGCGCCCTACGCACCCGTTCCCCGGCTGGGGCTGCGCGGCAACCGCGCGGGAGAGGAACTGCTCGTCGTGGGCGCCTTCGTCGAGGTGTGGCTGGCCAAGAGGGGTCACGACGGCCTGATCGGCATCAATCTGCTCGAGAAGATCCAGATGGCGACCCCCGGTACCGTGTACGGCGCCGTGCTGGCCGGTGTGGACGCCGTGGCGATGGGCGCCGGCATCCCCCGGGAACTGCCGGCCCTGCTGGACGCCTTCGCGGAGCACCGCCCGGGCACCATCACCGTCGACGTGAAGGGCGGCGACGCGGTGTCGCTGACCCTGGACCCGGCCGATCTCGGAGCCGGCGGACTGGATCCGGTGGCCCGCCCGCCCTTCCTCGCCATCGTCTCGTCCCACATCCTGGCGCAGTTCCTGGCGCGCAACCCCGACACCCGACCCGACGGATTCGTGGTCGAGGCCCCGGACGCCGGCGGGCACAACGCCCCGCCGCGCGGACGGGTGGTCCTCGACGACGCCGGCGAGCCGGTCTACGGCCCACGTGACGCGGCCGATCTGTCGGCCATGGTCCGTCTGGGACTCCCGTTCTGGCTGGCCGGCGGGTACGGCGACCCGCGCCAGGTGCGCGCGGCCCTCGACGCGGGCGCGGCCGGCGTCCAGGTGGGCACGCTGTTCGCGCTGAGCCAGGAGTCCGGCCTGCTGCCCGAGCTGCGCCGCGAGCTGCTCGATCGGCTGCGCGCGGGGACCCTGACCGTGCGGACCGATCCGGTCGCCTCGCCGACCGGGTTCCCGTTCAAGGTGGCCGAACTGCCCGGCACGCTCGCCGACCCGGCGGTCCGCGACGAGCGCCCGCGGCTCTGCGATCTGGGCTACCTGCGCCAGCCCTACGCCCGGCCGAACGGCGCGATCGGATACCGCTGCCCGGCGGAGCCCGTGGACGTCTACGTCCGCAAGGGTGGCGACGCCGCCGACTGCGAGGGTGCGCAGTGCCTGTGCAACGCCTTGACCAGCGATGTCGGCCTGGCGCAGAACCGGCGCGACGGGTACGACGAGCCCCCGCTGTTGACGCTGGGGTCCGACCTGGACGGCGCCCGCCTGCTGGACGCCGAGCGCCGGGCCGGCGGCCACGAGCGGCCCGGTTGGACCGCCGCCGAGGCGATCGCCTGGCTGCTGCAGTCCTCGACCGTGGGGTCCACCGCCGACTGAACCAGGCCGACCGAACCAGGCCGACCGAACCAGGCCGGCTCAAGGCGCCGAGCCCCTCGGCCGATGGGGCATCCGTGAGCGACAACATCGTCGAGCAGTCCCCGCCGACCAGGGTCGGCCCGTACCTGCAGGCATTGTCCGACCTGCTCGGGTCCGACCTGCACTGCAAGGTGGGTTCGCCCCCGCGGATCAGGATCGACGGGCGGCTGCGTCGTCTGGACGCCGCGGTGCTGACGCCCGAGGACACCGAGGCGATGCTGAGCGAGATCCTGACCCGCGACGACATGCGCGAGCAGTTCGCCAGGTCGAACGAGGCCGACTTCGCCTACGCGGTCGCCGGGATCGGTCGCTTCCGGGTGAACGCGTTCCGGGCCCGCGGATCGGTGGGCATGGTCTTCCGCCGGGTTGCGGTCGGCGCGCTGCCGCTGGAGACCCTGGGCATGCCCGACGCCGTCGCGGCGCTGGCCCTCGAGCCGCGCGGCCTGGTGCTGGTCACCGGCCCGACCGGGTCGGGCAAGACCACCACGTTGTCCAGCATGGTCGACCTGATCAACCGCACCCGCGAGGTGCATGTGGTGACCATCGAGGATCCGATCGAGGTCCTGCACGAGGACAACCTGGCGATGGTGAACCAGCGGGAGATCTCGGTGGACACCGACGACTTCTCCCGGGCGATGCGGGCCGCGATGCGCCAGGACCCGGACGTCATCCTGGTCGGCGAGATGCGCGACGAGGAGACCGTGAAGGCGGCCCTTGCGGCCGCCGAGACGGGGCACTTCGTGATGAGCACCCTGCACACCACGGACGCCCGCGAGACCGTCACCCGCATCATCGACTTCTTCGCCGTGCACGAGCAGCGCCAGGTCCGCCTGACCCTGGCCAGTGTGTTGCGCGGGGTGATCTGTCAGCGGCTGGTTCCCCGTGCGGACGGCAAGGGCCGGAGCGTGGTCGCCGAGATCTGCGTCAACAACGGACGGATCCGGGAGGCGATCGTCGACCCGGACAAGACCAGCAGCATCGAGGAACTGGTCGGCGACGGCAGTTTCTACGGCATGCAGACCTTCGACCAGCACCTGGTCGCGCTGCTGCGTGACGGCGTGATCCGGCTGCAGGACGCGCTGAACGCCTCGAGCAATCCGCACGACCTGCAGGTGGAGCTGCGCAGGCAGGGGCTCGTGGTCGCCTGACGGCACCCGCTTCGCCCTAGGCTGACCGCGTGTTGACGGCGCGGCTCACCTTCACGGTCGACGGGGAGGACACCGCCCGTGCGCTGGGCAGCGGAGACCTCGAGATCCTGGCCACCCCGCGGCTGCTCGCCTGGTGCGAGGCGGCGACGTGCCAGGCGGCCCGGTCCCGACTCGGCGACGACGCCGCAGCGCGCACGAGTGTGGGCACCCGGGTCCAGCTCGACCATCTGCTGGCCACCCCGGTCGGGGTCCTCGTCGAGGTGAGCGCCGAACCGGTGCACTTCGACGGCCGGCTCCTCGAGTTCGACGTCACCGCGATCGATCATGCCGGCCCGGACGGCGCGGAGCGCCTCGTGGCGACCGGCCGGGTGCGCCGTGTGGTCGTGGACCGCGATCGCTTCCTGGCCCGCCTGCCGCAGGCCGCCGACGACCGGGGTCCGTGATGAGCTACCCGATCATCGGTGCCCTCGTCGCCGCGCTGCTGTTCGCCGGCGCGAACAACTTCCAGCGTCGGGCGGCCGGCGCCGACCGGCACGCGGACGCCGGTCCGTTCAGGCTGATGCTCCGGCTCCTGGTCACGCCCCGGTGGCTGATCGGTCAGTTGCTCGCCACCGCTGGGCTGTTCTTCCATGCCCGCGCGCTCACCCAGGGCGGGGTCATCCTCGTCCAATCGGTGATCGCGACCACGCTGGTCTACGCGATCCTCATCGAGGCGGCGGTCGAGCATCGGCGCCTGCGGCCGCAGGAGCTGATCGGGTCGCTGACCGTGGTGGTCGGGGTGGCCCTGCTCGTCGGGGTGGGCCGGCCCAATGCCACGGGGGAGTTCCGCTCACTGGGCAGGGCCGTGCTCGTGCTCCTGGTGAGTGCCGCGATCGCGGCCGGGGCCCTATGGGTCTCGCGCCGCCGTCCCCGGGGTCGTCGAACGGCACTGATCCTGGGCGCCGCGGCGGGGGCCAGCTTCGCCCTGGACGCCGTCTTCCTGCGCGCCGCGGCCGGCGCCCTCTCGCCGCTCGACCAGCCCGTGCTGGTGGTGAACGGTCTCGGCTTCGCCGTGGCCTCGGTCTTCGGCAACATCATCGTGAGCCGCGGGTATCAGAGCGCGCCCCTGCGTCACGTGCTGCCCGGCCTGGCCGCTGCCGAACCGGTCACGGCGCTCGTCTTCGGCAGCCTGGTCTTCGGCGAGACCTTCGCGGCCGGGTGGGTGGCCGCCACCGGGGCGGTCCTCGGTCTGGCGCTGATGCTGGTCGGGGTGGTCCTCGGCGCGCTGGGCAGCGCCTACCAGCGCGAGTCGATCCCCGGCTGACACGCGGGGGCGTCCCGCGGGCGACGGTGCCGCGGCGGCGCGACGAGCGAAGGGCGTCACCCGAGGTGGGCGGCACCCTTCGTCGTCGGCACTGCGGTCGTCGCGGTGCTCAAGCGGCCTGCTTGGTCTCCCAGAAGATCGTGTCGATCTCGGCGATCTTGGCCAGCAGCTGATCGGCCACCGCCTCGTCGAGCGATCCCTTGGTGCCGCCCGCACCGGCCAGCTTGGTGGCCTCGTTGAACAGCTGGTTCAGCTGGGGGTACTTCTCGAAGTGCGGCGGCTTGAAGTAGTCGGTCCACAGCACCCACAGGTGGTGCTTGACCAGCTCGCTGCGCTCCTCCTTGATCAAGATCGCACGGGCGCGGAAGGCCTCGTCGTCCGAAGCGTGGTACTTGGCGATGATCGCCTTGACCGACTCGGCCTCGATGCGGGCCTGTGCGGGGTCGTAGACGCCGCAGGGCAGATCGCAGTGGGCGCTCGCCTCGATCGGCCGAACGGCCTTGGTCAGTGCGTCGAGCAGAGCCATCATGCGGACACTTCCTTCCTCGGTGTGACTGGATTCGGGTGACCGGCGTGGGTCAGGGGTGGTCCGCAGGGAACGCTACTCCGCTGCCGTGGGGTCCGCTCGACGGGGGAACCGGACTCAATCCTCGGAGAAATCCGCGCAATTCCGGAGATGTCGCCCTGATACTGAGGCGCTCCGTAATCGACACGATACGCATTGTGTAGAACTTACGTGCCGATCCGCGGTAGAACAGGGCTCGGACATGCGCGATCGGACGTCGCGGGTGCCGTCCGGGATCCGGCGAATCGGGGGAGGGGTCGTGACGAACGTCAGTCAGGACACCGACGTCCTGGGTCGTGCGCGAGCCGGCGACGAGCGGGCCTTCCTCGCTCTCTATCGGGCCGCACAGCCGGGTCTGCTGCGCTACCTGTCGGTGCTGGTCGGCGCCGAGGCCGAGGAGGTGGCGGCCCGGACCTGGGTGCAGGTGAGCAACGAGCTGGCCCGCTTCACCGGCTCACTGGACGAGTTCCGCGCGTGGGTGGCCGGGATCGGGCGGACCCTGGCGCACGAGTCGATCGACCGCGCGGCGGCGGTCGGCCTGACCACAGAACCGATCGACGTCGTCGGCGGCCCGACCCCGCCGCGCGCTGCCCGCGCGCTGCAGGCCATCTCGGAGTTGCCCCGGCCCGAGGCGGAGGCGATCACCCTGCGCGCCGTCATGGGTATGGGTGAGGCGGAGGCGGCCGGTGTCCTGGGCATGGGTCGCACGGCACTGCGGCGCACCGCCGAACGGGGTCTGCGGGCGCTGATCAGGCGGCTGGAGCCGGTACCGGCAGCGACCTCCGAGGAACTCTCGGTCGTGGACTCGATCGTGGACCTTCCTGATGAGCGGCGAGCGCGACCGGGCAGCCCCTCCGGCCCCTCGCACCGGCTCGACGGCGACCGGGTGCGGGTGAGACGGCTGAACGGGGTCGACCTCGGATCGCCACAGGCCGACCAGTCGGGGATCGAGGTGGCTCGATGAGCATCGACCTACCGGAACCGCGGCGCCCGCTGGGCGACCCGCCGTCCACCGTGGCCCCCGACCCGATCGCGGTGCCCGAGCTGACCCTGGTGGGCGACCGCGGGCGGCGGTCGAATGCCCTCCTCGAGGGGTGTGCGCCGTTCGGGGCGGGCCACGACGACCTGGTCTCGCTGCTCGCCGATGCCTGCGCACCGGCTCGTCCGCTGGAGCTGCGCGGCGGGCGGGACGCCCTTGCGGCGTTCCGGATCGCCCGCGGCTCCCGTCCCCGTCTGCCGGTGGCCGGAGGGAACCGGCGTCCGGCCGCTCGCCGCGCCCTGCGGCCCACCCGCAATGCCGGGGGACTGGCCCCCCTGGTCGGATCGACCGTCGCGGCGGCTGCATGCGCCGCGATCATGGTGCTGGTCGGCAGCGGTTCGTTGGGGATGGCCGGTCCTCCGGTGGCCTCCGGGCCGACGCCGGCCGGAGCCGCACCGTCGGCGACCGCGCCGGTGCAGCAGCCCTCGGCCCCGGCCGGCCAGACCGGCCTCGTCGCCGGGTCCGTCCCGGCCGTCACGACCCGGTCCCCCTCGGTCGGTCCGACCGGTGTGCCGGAGCCGGAGCCGGTGGTGCTTCCGCCGGCCGGCGGTGTCCAGGTGGCCGGGGGCGGGGCGCGCCCGGTCAGCCCCAATCCCCGTGCCCTGACTCAGCCGTCGGCGACGTCCACGTCGGCGCCGGGCTCTCCGTCCGGCCACCCGAGCGTCCCCTCCGACAGCGCGTCGAAGACCACCTCCGGCCATGCCTCGCCGTCGGAGACATCACCGACGTCCACCCGCGCCGGGCGGGGAGCCGGCCGCGCGGAGGGCGACCGGTCGCGCCGCCGGTCGCGCGATACGACCCGCGAGCTGCTCCGGCAGCGGCGCCACGGCGAGCGCCTCACCGGCGAGTCGGACGGCGCGCGCGCCGGTTCCTCGGCGACGGGCGGGGCGTCGTCGACGACCCTGCCGTCCGCCTCGCCCCGGTCCACGCCCCGGCTCGTCGTCATCGGCTCGTTCCGGGTGCTCAGTTGGGCGCAGGGCGAGTCGCTGCCCCTCGTCCTGCGCGGGGCCTGCCTGAACTGGACCGAGGGCCAGGCCGGCAGGGCCGAGGCGGCGGGGCTGCTCGAGTTGGCCGGTGACGCCGGCACCCTCGGACTGCTCTGTGAGGATCTGCTGGTCCGTACTGCTGACGGAGCCCGCGGAACCGGGTCGCGATCAGAGTCGTCGCGGGCGCGGCCACACCCTGGCGGCGATCACCGCGATCAGGTCGGCCTCCTCGACCGCGCCCACCAGCCATGAGTCGATCCCCTCTGCCGGGTTGTCCCGCTCGACCCACCACCCCTCCTCGGTGGTGAAGGCCAGTCGCTTGACCGCGATCGGGCGGTTCCCGGGCAGGCGAAGGAGCCCGAGCCTCCCGGCGCGCACCTCACCCACCCGGCCGAGCAGGCCCGGCCGGACGGCGAGCAGCAGGTCCCCGTCCTCCAGCGTCGGCCGCATCGAGACCCCGCGCAGACGGATCAGCCGGAACACTCCTCGATTGTGGCTGGTCAGTGGGCGAGTTCTCACCGCAGTGCCCTGTCGGGGCCGGAGTCGGCGACGGTAGCGTGAGCCGCATGCTTGCTGCCTTCGCCGCCCGAATCGACGCCGATGATCCGTTGAGCGCCCTCGAGGTGGGCGAGCGCCCGTCTCCCGAGGTGCCCGAGGGCTGGGCACGCGTGACGGTCCGAGCGGCCAGCCTGAATCACCACGATCTGTGGAGTCTGCGCGGGGTCGGGCTGCCCGCCGATGCGGTGCCGATGATCCTCGGCTGTGATGCGTCCGGGCTCGACGAGGACGGCAACGAGGTCGTTGTGCACGCCGTGATCAGCGATCCCGAACATCGCGGGGACGAGACGCTGGATCCGCGCAGAAGCCTCCTGTCCGAACGCTTCCAGGGCGCCCTCGCCACCGAGGTGGTGGTCCCCCGCCGCAATCTTGTGCCGAAGCCGGCCGAGCTGTCCTTCGTCGAGGCGGCCTGTCTGCCGACGGCCTGGCTGACCGCCTATCGGATGCTGTTCACCCAGGCTGGACTCAGCCCAGGTGCGACGGTGCTGGTGCAGGGCGCCGGCGGCGGCGTGGCCACCGCACTGATCGCGCTGGGCAGGGCCGCCGGGTACCGGATCTGGGCGACCAGCCGGGACGAGGTCAAGCGTGCGCGAGCGATCGAACTCGGCGCCGAGGCGGCGTTCGAGTCGGGCGCACGACTACCCAGCCGGGTGGACGCCGTCATGGAGACCGTCGGCGCCGCGACCTGGGCGCATTCCCTGAGGTCGCTCAAACCCGGTGGTGCCGTGGTGATCTCGGGCGCCACGTCGGGTCCGAACCCGAAGGCCGCCGAGCTGAACCGGATCTACTTCCTGCAGTTGCGCGTCCTCGGCTCGACGATGGGCACCAGGCAGGAACTGGAGCGGCTCATGCAGTTCCTGCGTACCACGGGGGTCCGCCCGGTGATCGACACCGTGCTGCCCCTGGCGCAGGCCAGGGAGGGATTCGCCAAGCTCGAGGCCGGCGACGTGGTCGGGAAGGTCGTGTTCACCAACGACTGAGCAGAC
The DNA here is from genome assembly GCA_963750395.1 of uncultured Actinomycetota bacterium. Taxonomy (GTDB): domain Bacteria; phylum Actinomycetota; class Actinomycetes; order Actinomycetales; family Kineosporiaceae; genus JADJPO01. The sequence goes on from CAVVQM010000017.1 coordinate 108,802, forward strand.
CCGGCCGCCCGGTCGGCCGTCAGGCGGTCTGTGCTCCGACGAACTCGTGCCAGCCGCCGTGCAGGACCAACCAGGCGATGAGTCCGTACCCGGCCTGCCCAGGGTGCCGGCCGTCGCCGGCCGCCAGGTCGGTGAGCCAGTCCTCGTGCGTCAGCAGCGGGGTGTAGGTGTCCACATACGGCACGCGTCGGCGCAGACAGACATCCGCGAAGGCACCCGACAACTCGCCGATCTTGGCGTTCAGTCGCTGATCGGGCCCCGGCGGCGGTCCGATGACCATCGCCGTCGCCGGCAGCTGCGAGCACTCGTCGAGCAGGTTGGCCAGGTTCAGCCGCGACCGGGGTAGGGACACCAGCTGGTAGACGTCCTCGCGGCCCAGGCCGATCACCAGGCGCCGGTTCTCGGCGGCGGTGTCGCCGAAGCGGCGCGCGGTCTCCTCCCGCCACCGGCCGAGCAGGTCGGCGGTGGTCTCGCCCGGCACACCGAGCGGGAAGACGTCGATCTCGCCGGCCTCGCGCGAGGTCCGGGCCACCACGCGGCCCACCCAGCCCAAAGCCCTGGCGTCACCGATCCCGGCGACCAGATCGTCGCCGACGACGCACACGCGCAGCCGGCGGCCGGCGTCACGCGCCGCGGCGTCCAGATCCACCATCGCCTCCGTGCGCCGATACCCGGTCTCAGTCATGGTCGCCATCGTCACTCGTCATCGTCGTCCAACCGGGCAAGCCAGGTGGCCAGCCGTTCCACCGGGGTCTCGAACTCCGGGTTGTCGTCCACGAACTCGCGCAACCGGGCGGCCAGCCAGGCGAGGCTGACCTCCTCCTCGCCGCGACGGGCGCCGAGTTCCTCGATTCCGCGGTCGGTGAAGTACATGCCCGCATTGTCCCCCCGGCTGTCCCCGTCGGCCCGAAGGCGCGCGGGAGAGGTCGGTCAGCGGTTGAAGGCCTGGGCCAACAGCGTTGCCTGCTCGTTCTGGTGGGTCCTCGACGAACCGGCTGCGGTGGAGGCCGAGGCCGGTCGGGAGACGCGCAGCAGCGGACGCCCACCCAGGTGCTCGGGCAGGTTCAGGGCGATGAACGGCCAGGGGCCCTGGTTGGCCGGCTCGTCCTGGATCCAGACCAGTTGAGCGTTCCCGAAGGGTTCGATCGCCTCGAGCACGCCGTCGGCGTCCAAGGGGTAGAGCTGCTCCAACCGCACGATCGCGGTGCGGGTGTCGTTGCGATGGTTCCGCTCGGCGAGCAGCTCCCAGTAGATCTTGCCCGAGCACAGCAGCACACGGTCGACCTCGGACAGTCGCTCGCTCTCGCCGATCACCGGCCGGAACGATCCGCTGGTGAACTCCTCCGCCGGCGAGGCGGCGGCCTTGAGCCGCAGCATCGACTTGGGGGTGAAGACGATCAGCGGACGACGGGGCCGCGCATAGGCCTGCCGCCGCAGCATGTGGAAGTGCGAGGACGGGGTGGAGGGCTGGGCCACCGTCATGTTGTTCTCCGCGCACATCTGCAGGTAGCGCTCGATGCGGGCGGAGGAGTGGTCCGGACCCTGACCCTCGAAGCCGTGCGGCAGCAGCAGCACGACTCCGGATCGCTGCTGCCACTTCTGCTCGGAGGAGGAGATGAACTCGTCCATGATGGTCTGCGCGCCGTTGGCGAAGTCGCCGAACTGCGCCTCCCACAGGACCAGGGCGTCCGGCCGCTCCACCGAGTAGCCGTACTCGAAGCCCATGGCCGCGAACTCGGAGAGCAGCGAGTCGTAGAGCCAGAACTTGCCCTGGTCCTCGGACAGGTTCGCCAGCGGTGTCCACTCGGCCGCGGTGTTCTTGTCGGTCAGGACGGCGTGCCGCTGCACGAAGGTGCCGCGCCGGGTGTCCTGCCCGGCCATCCGGATCGATGTGCCCTCGAGCAGGATGGAGCCGAAGGCCAGGATCTCGCCGAAGCCCCAGTCGATGCCGCCCTCGGTGACCATGGCGGCCCGTCGCTCCATCAACTGCTGGAGCTTGGGGTGCACCGTGAAGCCGTCGGGCGGGCTGACGTGCGCGTCGCCGATCCGTTTGAGCACCGCCGAATCCACGGCCGTCGCCACCGTGTTCGGCCTGCGGTCGTCCTGGGCCTGAGCGGACGGCAGCTCCAGCCCCGCCGTGGCGCTCGCGGGCTCGGCGGGCTGGCCGGCGGCCTCCCTGGTCTCGGCGAACACCCGCTCCAATTGCTCCTGGTAGTCGCGCAGCGCGCCCTCGGCGTCCTCGACCGTGATGTCGCCGCGGCCGATCAGCGCCTCGGTGTAGAGCTTGCGGACGCTGCGCTTGGCCTCGATCAGGCTGTACATCAGGGGCTGGGTCATCGAGGGGTCGTCGCCCTCGTTGTGACCACGCCGGCGGTAGCAGATCATGTCGATGACGACGTCCTTGTCGAACTCCATACGGAACTCGAAGGCCAGCCGCGCCACCCGCACGCAGGCCTCGGGGTCGTCACCGTTGACGTGGAAGATCGGCGCCTGGATCATCCGCGCGGCGTCCGTGCAGTACACGGTCGAGCGCGACGAGGTCGGCGAGGTGGTGAAGCCGACCTGGTTGTTGATGATCACGTGCACGGTGCCGCCGGTTCGGTACCCACGCAACTGCGACAGGTTGAGCGTCTCCGTGACCACGCCCTGCCCGGCGAACGCGGCGTCGCCGTGCAGGAGCACCGGCAGCACCGAGAAGAAGGCCGAACCCCGGTTCAGCCGGTCCTGCTTGGCCCGCACGACGCCTTCCAGCACCGGGTTGACCGCCTCCAGGTGCGAGGGGTTGGCGGCCAGATAGACCTTCGTGGTCTCCCCGGACTCGCCGACGAACATGCCCTCGGTGCCGAGGTGGTACTTGACGTCCCCGGAGCCCTGCACGCTCTTGGGATCCTGGGTTCCCTCGAACTCCTGGAAGATCTGGCCGTAGCTCTTGCCGGCGATGTTGGCCAGCACGTTCAGCCGGCCACGGTGCGGCATGCCGATGCACACCTCGTCCAGGTGTGCCCGTGCGGCCTCGGAGAGGACGGCGTCCATCAGCGGGATCACGGACTCGCCGCCCTCGAGGCTGAACCGCTTCTGCCCGACGAACTTGGTCTGCAGGAAGGTCTCGAACGCCTCGGCGGCGTTGAGCCGACGCAGGATCCGCAGCTGCTCCTCGCGGTTCGGCTTGGTGAACGGCGTCTCCACCCGGTCCTGGAGCCACATCCGCTGCTCCGGATCCTGGATGTGCATGTACTCGATGCCGACGGTGCGGCAGTAGGAGTCGCGCAGCACCCCGAGGATGGCGCGCAGCCTCATCACCGGCTCGCCGCCGAAGCCGCCCGTGGGGAACTCCCGGTCGAGGTCCCACAGGGTCAGCCCGTGGGTGGTGACGTCCAGGTCGGGGTGGCGGCGCTGCTTGTACTCCAGCGGATCCGTGTCGGCCATCAGGTGTCCGCGGACCCGATAGGCGTGGATCAGCTCCTGCACCCGCGAGGTCTTGTTGATCTCGTCCTCGTGCGAGACCGAGATGTCGCGGATCCAGCGGATCGGTTCGTACGGCAGCCGCAACGCGTGGAAGATCCGATCGAAGAAGTGGTCCTCGCCGAGCAGCTTGCTGTGCACCGTCCGCAGGAAGTCGCCGGACTGGGCGCCCTGGATGATCCGGTGGTCGTAGGTCGAGGTGAGCGTCATCACCTTGCTGACCGCGAGCCGGGCCAGGGTGTCGTCGGAGGCCCCCTGGTACTCGGCCGGGTACTGCATGGCGCCGACGCCGATGATGGCGCCCTGGCCCTTCATCAGCCGTGGCACGGAGTGGACGGTGCCGATCGTGCCCGGGTTGGTCAGGCTGATCGTCGTCCCGGCGAAGTCGTCCGCGGTCAGCTTGCCGGACCGGGCGCGGCGGATGACGTCCTCGTAGGCGCTCCAGAACTGCGCGAAGTCCATGTCCTCGCAGTGCTTGACGCACGGCACCAGGAGCTGGCGGGTTCCGTCCGGCTTGGCCAGGTCGATGGCGATGCCGAGGTTGATGTGCGCCGGCTTGACCAGGATCGGCTTGCCGGCGTCGTCCTCGGCGTAGGAGCCGTTCATCTCCGGCATCTGGGCCAGCGCCTCGACCAGGGCGAACCCGATGATGTGCGTGAAGGACACCTTGCCGCCGCGGGCCCTGGCCAGGTGGTTGTTGATGACCGTCCGGTTGTCGATGAGCAGCTTCGCGGGCACCGCGCGCACGCTGGTCGCGGTCGGAACCTCGAGGCTGGACTCCATGTTCTGCGCGACCCGGGCCTGCGGGCCCTTGATCGGAGTCGTCGACGCCTCGCCGCTGACCTTCTTCGCCGATGGGTTCGAGGCCGGTTCGCGGGGGGTCTGGGGTCCGCGCGGGGACTCGGAGACGCGGGTCACCGGCGGCGCCGGCGCGGCGGGTGCAGGTGGTGTCGTGGGTGGTGATGTCACGGATGCTCGCTCGGGTGGTGTCGCCGATGCTGGCGCGGGTGGTGTCGCCGGGGCGGCGGGCGGTGCCGATGCCGCAGCCGAGGCTGGTTGCGGTGCCGGCGTTGCGGCGCCGTTGTCGGCCCTGCGGGCCGCCGTGCGGGCGGTTCCCGACGACTGGTCAGGCCCCTGCGGGCCCTCCGCCGGCGTGTAGTCGGCGAAGAACGCCCACCAGGCCGGGTCGACCGTGTTCCTGTCGGCCAGGTACTGCTGGTAGAGCTCGTCGACCAGCCATTCGTTGGGCCCGAAGGCAGGTGGCTGGGGGGAGGTCGGATTCGAGGTCACAGCTGCTTTCACTTCCCGGCTGGGCAATGCGTCATCGACTGTAAGTCAGACTATCCGCACTCAGGCGGACTGCCGATGTCGCGCGCCTTTCGTCCCGCCGGGCGTCATCCGATCCGCGCCGAGCGGTCGGTGGGGTAGGACACACTGTTCCGGTGCGCTTCCTCGACACCGGGCGTGCCGGCGCCGGCCCAGCCGTCGGCCCGGACCGTCATCCCGATGACCTGACCTACACCGACGTCTTCCTGACCCCGAGCCGGTCGGCGGTGACCTCCCGGCTGGATGTCGATCTGACCTCGGCGGACGGGACCGGCACCACCGTGCCGCTGGTCGTGGCGAACATGACGGCGGTCGCCGGTCGCCGCATGGCTGAGACGATCGCCCGCCGCGGCGGCCTGGCGGTGCTTCCGCAGGACATCCCGCTCGATGTGGTCGCCGACGTCATCGCCTCGGTCAAGGGCAGCCACCCGGTGCTGGAGACGGCGGTGACCCTCGGCGCGGACAACACCGTCCTCGACGCCATGCACCTGATCCCGAAGCGGGCGCACGGCGCACTCGTGGTCCTCGACGCCGAGCGTCATCCGCTGGGGGTGGTCACCGAGTCCGACTGCCGCAGCGTCGACCGCTTCACCCAACTCCACCGGGTGATGACCCCGCATCCCCTGATCCTGGACCAGTCGGCGGTCGAGGGACCGGGCGGCCTGCGCTCGGCCTTCGAGACGCTGGACGCGGCACGACGGCGGTTCGCGCCCGTGGTGGACGGCGCGGGTCGTCTTGCCGGGGTGCTGACCCGGATCGGCGCGTTGCGCTCGGCCCTGTACCGACCCGCCCTCGATGCCCGGGGCAGATTGCGGGTGGCGGTGGCGATCGGCATCAACGGCGATGTCGCGGCCAAGACCGACGCCGTGCTGCGCGCGGGCGCCGACGTGCTCGTCGTGGACACCGCGCACGGGCATCAGGAACGCATGCTCGAGGCCCTGCATCAGACGCGCTCGGTCATCTCCGACGCACCGGGTGCGGTCCCGGTGGTGGCCGGGAACGTGGTGACGGCGGCCGGGGTGGACGACCTCGTCGAGGCCGGGGCGGACATCGTCAAGGTGGGCGTCGGGCCGGGTGCCATGTGCACCACGCGGATGATGACGGCGGTCGGGCGGCCCCAGTTCTCCGCCGTCCTGGAGTGCGCCGCGGCGGCACGTGCACTGGGCCGGCACGTGTGGGCCGACGGCGGGGTGCGCTATCCCCGCGACGTCGCCCTGGCCCTGGCCGCGGGGGCCAGCCAGGTGATGATCGGGTCCTGGTTCGCCGGCACGCACGAGAGCCCGGGGGATCTGCTCATCGACGAGCAGGGCCGCCCCTACAAGGAGAGCTACGGCATGGCCTCCTCGCGCGCCGTGGCGGCGCGGACGCAGACGGATTCGGCGTTCGACCGGGCGCGCAAGGGGCTGTTCGAGGAGGGCATCTCGACCTCGCGCCGGCATCTCGACCCGCGCCGTCCGGGCGTGGAGGACCTCGTCGACGAGATCGTGTTCGGCGTTCGCAGCGCCTGCACCTACTCCGGGGCGACCACGCTGGAGGAGTTCCACGCGCGGGCCGTCGTGGGGGTGCAGTCCACGGCGGGCTTCGAGGAGGGGCGCCCTCTGCCGGCGGGCTGGTGAGGTCACGGCGATGAAACCCGGTGCCGTTAGGGTTGCCCGGTGACCGCCTGGCTCTTCCTCGCCATCGGCGTCCTTCTGACCATCGGCACCGCGCTGTTCGTCGCCGCCGAGTTCTCCCTGGTGAGCCTGGACCGGCACACGGTGGAGCGCGCGGTCGCCGCCGGCGACACCCGGGCGGTGCCGGTGCTGGCGGCGGTGCGGTCCCTGTCGACGCAACTGTCCGGTGCGCAGATCGGGATCACCCTGACCACCCTGATCGTGGGCTACTTGGTGGAACCTTCCCTGGCCACGCTGCTCGCGTCGCCGATCAACGCGCTCGGCGTGCCGGTCGAGGCGGTGGACGCGATCGCCGTCGGTCTCGGCCTGTTCGTGGCCACGGTGTTCTCGATGATCGTCGGCGAACTGCTTCCCCAGAACCTGGGCATCTCGGTACCGCTGGCCACCGCCAAGGTGGTGGCCGGTCCACAGCGTGCCTTCACGCGGGCGGTCCTGCCGGTGATCACGCTTCTCAACGGCAGCGCGAACGGGTTCCTGCGCAGTGTGGGCGTCGAACCGCAGGAGGAGCTGTCCAGCGGGCGCACCCCCGACGAACTGGCCGCGCTGGTCAAGCGGAGTGCGCAGGCCGGCACCCTGGACGAACAGACGGCGGCCCTGATCACCAGATCGCTCGACTTCAGTGCGCACACCGCGGACGACGTGATGACCCCGCGGGTGCGCATGGAGACGATGGCGCGCGGTCAGAGCGCGGCCGAGGTGATCGCCCTGGCCAGGCGTACCGGGCACAGCCGATTCCCGGTGGTGGGTGAGGGCGTCGACGACGTGGTGGGGGTCGTCCACCTGAAGTCGGCGGTGGCGGTCCCCATCGAGCGGCGTGCGGAGGTGCCGGTCGCGGCTCTGATGTCCGAGGTGCTGCGGGTGCCCGAGACACTGCGGCTGGACCCGTTGCTGCTCACCCTGCGCCAGCACGGCCTGCAGCTGGCGGTGGTCGAGGACGAGTACGGCGGCACCGCCGGCATCGTCACGCTTGGAGGACGTGATCGAGGAGATCGTCGGCGAGGTCTCCGACGAGCACGATCAATCGCGCAGCTCGGTGGTCCGTCATCGTGACGGCTCGTACAGCCTGTCCGGGCTGATCCGTCCCGACGAGGTCCGCGAGGCGATCGGGCTCGCGGTGCCGGACGATCCGGCCTACGAGACGGTCGCGGGTTTCATGCTCGAGCGCCTGGGTCGACTCGCCCAACTGGGCGACCGGGTGTCCGTCCCGGGCGCCGAGCTCACCGTCGAGCGGCTGGAGCGCCACCGCATCGAGCGGGTGCGGGCGGTGGCCCGTCCGCACCGCGTGCCGATCGCCCCGGTGTCCGTTCGCGCCGCCCGGGCCGCACGCGCCGCGCGGGTCGCACGCGCCGGCGCCGAGGCGTCCGGGCCGGCCGGAGCACGGCGATGAGCGCCGGGACGGCATTGCTGCTGGGACTGGTCCTGTTGCTGCTCAACGCCTTCTTCGTCGGTGCCGAGTTCGCGGTGATCTCGGCCCGGCGCAGCCAGATCGAACCGCTGGTCGAGGCGGGCCGGCGAGGCGCCCGGACGACGTTGTGGGCCATGGAGAACGTCTCGCTCATGCTGGCGGCCGCCCAGCTCGGCATCACCGTCTGCTCGCTCGGCCTCGGTGCGGTGGCCGAGCCCGCCCTGGCCCACCTGCTGGAGGTGCCGTTCCACGCGTTGCGGGTGCCGGACTCCTTCCTCCATCCGGTCTCGTTCGCCCTGGCCCTGTCGGTGGTGATCTACCTGCACGTGGTCGTGGGGGAGATGATCCCGAAGAACCTGGCCCTGTCCAGGCCCGAGCGGGCGGCACTCGTGTTGAGCCCCCCGCTGGTGTTCACCGCTCGCGCCACCTCCCTGCTGATCCGGATGCTGCGGGCCACGACGAACGTGCTGCTGCGGCTGCTCAAGGTCGAACCCAAGGAGGAGCTGACCAGCGCGTTCACCGCCGAGGAGGTGCACGCGATCGTCGTCGAGTCGCGCAAGGAGGGTCTGCTGCAACCCGGCCACGACCTGGTCACCGGGGCGCTCGAACTGGCCCAGCGGCAGGCGGCGGACGTCATGGTGCCGTGGGATCGCCTGACCACGGTGCCGCTGGGGTCGACGCCGCAGGACGTGGACCGACTGGTCGCGCGTACCGGCTACAGCCGGTTCCCGGTCGTGGCCTCGGGGCGCAACGAGGTGGCCGGTTACCTGCACCTGAAGGATCTGCTCTACGCAGACGACCACCGATACACCGCCCCCATTCCGGACAAGCGGATCCGATCGCTGGTCACGGTCGGTCTGGACGACGAGATCGAGGAGGTCCTCTCGGCCCTGCAGCGCTCCGGAGCGCACATGGCGAGAGTGGTTGATGCTACGGAGAGTAACCATGTTCCGACCCTGGGGGTGGTCTTCCTCGAGGACGTCCTCGAGGAGCTGGTCGGGGAGGTCCGGGATGCCACCCAGAGATCCAGTCTGGTCATGAGGGCGGCCGGGGCTGGTAACTCGTTGTGACCGATTCGGGGTTCGAATGCCCAGATGGAAACGATTGCCCAGGAGATCGTGCGCGTGACGCCGATCACGGAGGGTGGCGTGTGAATGTCACCTTGGGTAGCAGTCTCGACGCTCTGAGCCATGTAAGTGTTAAGGGTCTGCGATGACGCGCTCAAGACACGCCCCGAAACTTGCCTCGCCCCGTAACCGCCCAGTTATATAGCTGTCCGTAAGCAGTTCACCTGCTCGCACCGGAGGCCCGATCCGTGACGTCGTCCTATGTCGGCTCGCAGCAGTCGACATCACGTCGCCAGAGTTCGCGATCATCACAGGCGTCGCCCGGGCAGGGATCTGCGCTGGACAACGACTGGGGTGCGCTCCTCGGCGTGCAGCTGTCCCGCAACATCGACCTGGAGACCCGGGCCGGGCGCGCCCTGTTACCCCCGGGTGTCGTCGACACGCGACCGCACGGCGTCCAGATCGTCGACATCCGCGAGGGCCTCCGCCTGCCCGAGGGCGTGGTCGACACCCGCTCGCACAGCGTCGTCACCGGGACCCCGCCCAGCCCCTTCCACTCCAAGGCCGCTCCGCAGGCGGAGGAGCGTGTGGTCCTGGACGTCGACACCCTTCGGGTCCGCCGCGTCGTGGACCACGCGCTGCCGGCCGTGGTGACGTCCGCCGCTCCGGTCCCAGCGGCCATGCCGGCTCCGGTCGATGAGCCGACACCCTCCACCGTGACCATCCAGGTCCCGCCTCCGGCCGTCCTGCCGACGGACGCGCCGCCGGCCCCCGCCAAGGCGTCGCCCTACCAGCGTCGCTCGGAGATCCGCCGGCTCGAGGCCCGCGCGGCCCGCCGGAGCTCGGGGAGTCTGAGCGTGCCCCAGGTGGGGATCGCCAGCGCACTCGGCCTGGCCACCATCGCCGCACCGCTGAGCGGCGCTCTCACCGCTCCGAGCCAGGCCGGGGCCAATCAGCTGGCCGCCTCGAGTGTCAGCGCAGTCGGCGTCGCCGCTCCGGCGAAGCCCGAGGCGGCGATCAACTTCCCCCAGACCGTGCCGGCCGCCAAGAATGCCGTCGAGGCCGCGCGCGTGGTCGTCGACGACAAGCAGGTCGGCACCGTGCCGGCGGCCCTGGCACCGCCGAGTCGGCTACTGGTCACCCGGGCCTCACGGGGAAGCGCCGGGCGCGCCGTCCTGCCGGGTTGCGACGGTGTCGTCCCCGACAGCGCGAAGAAGGCCGCCAACGGCAGGTTGCCCGCCTCGGCGTTGTGCAGTCTGTGGGACAAGGACCAGAAGCTGCGCGCCGACGCCGCCGTGGCCTTCGCCAAGATGAACGTGGCCTACAAGCAGGAGCTCGGCAAGGACATCTGCGTCACCGACTCCTATCGGACCCTGGGCGAGCAGTACACGGTCAAGGCCCTGCGTGGCGGGTACGCGGCCGCCCCCGGCACCAGCGAGCACGGCTGGGGCCTGGCCATCGACCTGTGCGGCGGCAGTTCCGTGGCCGGGACCGAGACCTTCACCTGGCTGCGCGCCAACTCCGACCGCTACGGCTGGGAGAACCCCGACTGGGCGAACGCCTCGCTGTACGAGCCCTGGCACTGGGAGTGGTCCCCGGGCCGGGACGGCTGAACCGCACGCCCGACAGACGCACGAGAGGCCCTGACCCCGTGAGGGGACAGGGCTCTCGACGTCTTCTGCTGAGAAGTCTACTCAGCGGCAGGAGCACTGCTTGTCGGACGGCACGCCGGCCATGACCTGGTCGGCGTGCATGCCGCAGCCGGACCAGGTGGCCTTGCGACAACGCGAACAGACAGCGGGACTGCACATGGGTTGGCTCCGTTCGGTGGATGACGACTGCCCATGAATATACCCCATGGGGTATTACCTGTCACGCCTCACCGTGGACGCGGCGATCCGCGCGGCGCACTCAGGCGTCACGGCGGGCGGGCGGGCCGGGCGTGACCACGAAGCATCGGGGCTGCTTCCACCCGCTGACCTCGAAGGCCCGCCTCGTCTGCCGCTGCACCACGTCCAGGGCGCTGGTGGGCAGCAGGGCGATCGTGGAGCCGCCGAAGCCGCCACCGGTCATCCTCGCTCCGAGGGCGCCGGCGTCGCGGGCGGCGTCCACGGCGACGTCGAGTTCGGGGCAGCTGACCTCGTAGTCGTCGCGGAGCGAGTCGTGGGAGGCGTCGAGGATATGGCCCAGGCCGGCGAGATCCCGTGCGCGCAGAGCGGTCACGGCCTGACGGACCCGAGCGATCTCGGTGATGACATGCCGGGCGCGGCGGGTCAGTTCGTCGTCGTCCAACCGGTCTTGCAGGCGCGCGGGGTCCTCGTCCTCCAGCTCCCGCAGCGACTCGACACCCAGTCGACGGGCCGCCTCCTGGCAGGACGCGCGCCGCGCCGCGTACTGGCCATCGTTGAGGGCGTGGTGGGCCCGGGTGTCCGTGACCAGCAGGACGTGGTCCTCGCCCACGTCGAACGGGACCTGCCGGGTGGTGCCGTCGCGGCAGTCGAGCAGCAGGGCGTGCCCCTCACGGCACAGCAGGGACGCGGACTGGTCCATGCCGCCGGTGGGCGCGCCGGCGATGTCGTTCTCGGCGCGCACGCAGGCCCGCGCCAACCGGGCCCGCCGGGCCTCGCCCTCGGCGAGCCCGAGGCCGAACAGGTCGCTCGCGGCGAGGGCGACCGAGCACTCCAGCGCGGCGGAGCTGGACAGCCCCGCCCCGAGCGGGACGTCGCTGTCGATGGTCACGTCCAGCCCGCCGATCTCGAGCCCGTCCTGCCGCAGGGCCCACAACACCCCGGCGACATAGGCTGCCCACCCGGCCGGGCGGCCCGGGCCCACATCGGCCAGGTCGACGTGCACCTGGTCGTCGTTCTGGAGCGAATGCACCCGCAGCAGAGCGTCCCCCCGTGGCGAGCAGGCGGCACTGGTGCGCTGCGGAATCGCGATCGGAAGCACCAGTCCGCCGTTGTAGTCCGTGTGCTCACCGACCACGTTGACCCGTCCCGGTGCCGACCACACACCCGCCGCGGGGGAGCCGAAGATCTCCAGGTGCCTCGCCGTGATCGACATGCTCGACTCCCTCTCGGCCGCAACGGGCTCACCCGCTGGCACGGCGCCCCGCGGCGACGTCCTACGCTACTGAGTCGCACTCTGCGAGGCGGTCCGGGTGGGCTATCACCCGATGGGGGACGGCGGTCTCGTCGGGCTCGCCGCCGCTGCTGTACCCCCGGCAGGATTCGAACCTGCGCTCCCGCCTCCGGAGGGCGGTGCTCTATCCCCTGAGCTACGGGGGCTCGGGACTCAAAGACGATAGCAGTCACTCGCAGAACCGCGCCGCCGACGGGTCCGCCCGGCCGCGTGCGGGGGATCGTCGGGCTCGAGTCGAGTCGTCGGGCTCGAGTCGGTCGTCGGGCTCAGTCGGTGTTGGCGAGCAAGTCGTCCAGGAAGCAGGCCGCCTCCAGCCCTGCGCGTTCGACGTCGCCCGCGGCGATCGCCTCGACCAGGTCGACGTGGGTGTCGTCGAACGTTCCCAACTGGTCGATGTGACGGCGAACGCTCTCGTCGAGGGCGCCGAGGACGTTCTCGTAGAGGTCGATCAGCAGGGGGTTGCGTGAGGCGCGCACGATCGCCAGGTGCAGCGCGACGTCGGCGGCGGCCGCCTCGTTCAGCGCCCCGGCCCGCGCCGCGGCGTTGCGTTCGTGGATGATCCGGCGATGCTCGAGGGTGTCCTTGGGCGTCCGGTTCACGGCGGCGAGCCGGGCGGCCCCGACCTCGAGCGTGCGGCGCACCTCCAGGACGTGCCGCGCGCGGGCGCCGGCGATCTGGCGGCTGACGGCGCCCGCGAACTCGCTGGCGGCCAACACGTAGGTGCCCGAGCCCTGCCGTCGCTCCAGCAGGCCGGTGTGCACGAGCGCCTGGACGGCCTCCCGAACGGTGTTCCGGCTCGTCCCGGTGATCACCGACAACTCGGGCTCGGTCGGGATGCGTGCCCCGATCGGCCAGACACCCGAGGTGATCTGGTCGCGCAACTGCTCGATGACCTGATCGATCAACCCGGCGCGCCGCGCCGCGCGCAGTGGGGCCGTTGTCGAGGCCGGGGTCACCGACTGCTCACCTCTGTCACCGACCAAGGGTAACCCGCTGTATGGGTTCGTTGACTGCCTTCCGTGCGACCGGGCTCCGAGACCCGAGAACCTCACCGTGCGTCACCGCCGTCCCGGTCGCGTGGTCCGTGCCGAATCCGGTTGCCGGACCTCGATACGCTGAGGCAGTGACGCCCGCAGAACTGTCCGCCGCCATTCGCGCCTGCCTGACCGCCGCCGTCCAGGACGGCGTGCTCGACGTCGACGTCCCGGCGGACGTCCGGGTGGAGCGACCCCGGCAGCGCGAGCACGGTGACTGGGCGACGAACGTCGCCATGCAGGTGGCCAAGCAGGCGGGCCTGCCCCCGCGGGAGGTGGCCGGGATCCTCGCCGGCCGGCTGGGCGAGGTCGCCGGGGTCAAGAGCGTCGAGGTCGCCGGGCCCGGGTTCCTCAACATCGTCCTGGACGCCGCGGCGGCGGGTGAGTTGGCCCGCGCCGTCGTGGAGGCCGGCGCGGGCTACGGAACGGGCGACGGCGCTGGCCGGCCAGCGGCTCAACCTGGAGTTCGTCTCGGCGAACCCGACCGGTCCGCTGCACCTGGGCGGCACCCGGTGGGCCGCTGTCGGCGACAGCCTGGCCCGGATCCTCGCCGCGGTCGGCGCCGACGTCACCCGCGAGTACTACTTCAACGACCACGGTGCGCAGATCGACCGCTTCGCGCGTTCCCTGCTCGCCCGGGCCAAGGGCGAGCCGACACCCGAGGACGGGTACGGCGGCCGCTACATCGACGAGATCGCCGCGAAGGTGATCGCCGGCGTCGCCGCGGCCGGCGAACCGGACCCGCTCACGCTGGACGACGCGGCGGCCCAGGAGGTCTTCCGCGCTCGTGGCGTGACGATGATGTTCGAGGAGATCAAGACCGATCTGCACCGCTTCGGCGTCGACTTCGACGTCTACTTCCACGAGAACGACCTCTACACCTCGGGGGCGGTGGATCGGGCCGTCGCCCGGCTGCGCGAACTCGGCCGGATCTACGAGCGGGACGGAGCCACCTGGCTGCGCACCGGTGACCTGGGCGACGACAAGGACCGGCCCGTCTTCAAGAGCAACGGCGAGGCCGCCTACATCGCCGGTGACCTGGCCTACTACCTGAACAAGCGCGAGCGCGGCTTCGACCGGGCGATCATCATGCTCGGTGCCGACCACCACGGCTACATCGGCCGGATGATGGCGATGTGCGCGGCCTTCGGCGACACCCCGTGGGTGAACCTGGAGATCCTCATCGGTCAGATGGTGAACCTGGTCTCCGACGGTGAGCCGATGCGGATGAGCAAGCGGGCCGGAACGGTCATCACCATGCAGGACCTGGTCGACGCGGTCGGGGTGGACGCCGCGAGGTACTCCCTCGTCCGGTCGGCGGCGGACTCGAGCATCGACATCGACCTGGACCTGCTGGTCCGTCACACCAACGACAACCCCGTCTACTACGTGCAGTACGCCCACGCCCGCTGGGCCGGGGTCGCGCGCAACGCGACCGCCGCGCAGGTACGCCGCGAGGACGCCTTCGACCCCGCGCTGCTCGAGCACGAGAGCGAGGCCGTCCTGCTCGCGGGGCTCGGCGAGTACCCACGGGTGGTGGCCCAAGCCGCAGAACTGCGCGAACCCCACCGGGTCGCCCGCTACCTCGAGGGGCTGGCCACCCTGTCCAACCGCTGGTACGACGCCTGTCGGGTCACCCCCCGCGGGGAGGAACCTGTGACCGACGTGCACCGCACTCGGCTGTGGCTGGCCGAGGCGACCAGGACGGTGCTGGCGAACGGTCTCGGCCTGCTCGGCGTCAGCGCCCCGGAACGAATGTGAGGACAACGCGATGAACGCGCACGAGGCAGGGGCGCTGCACACCCCCGGCTACGGCGGCGTGGCGACCGTGCCGAGCTGGCTGAGCCCGCCGCCGGACGTCAACGAGTTGCAGCCGGCGCTGTGGGCCCGCTCGGTCCGCCGTACTGTGGACGGCGGCGTCCTGAACGTCGCCGGGGTGGACGTCACCGAGCTGGCCGAGCGCTTCGGGACGCCCGCGTACATCGTGGATGAGGCCGATTTCCGTTCCCGTGCAACGGCTTTCCGCGACGCCTTCGTCGAGGCGTTCGACGGTTCGGCCGAGGTGTTCTATGCGGGCAAGGCGTTCCTGTGCACCGAGGTCGCCCGCTGGGTGGCCGCCGACGGCCTGAGCCTGGACGTGTGCACCGGCGGCGAGCTCGCGGTGGCCCTGCGTGCGGGTGTACCCGGGCAGCGGATCGCGCTGCACGGCAACAACAAGAGCGACGCCGAGATCGAACGGGCACTGCGCGCCGGGGTGGGCCGGATCGTCCTGGACAGCATCGAGGAGGTCGGCCGGGTCTCCCAGATCGCCGACGGGCTCGGGGTGATCGCACCGGTGATGCTGCGGGTCACGGTCGGGGTCGAGGCCCACACCCACGAGTACATCGCCACCGCGCACGAGGACCAGAAGTTCGGTCTGTCCCTGGCCGGCGGGTGGGCCGACGAGGCTGCACAGGTGGCGCTGTCCGACCCCCGGCTGCGCCTGCTGGGGCTGCACAGCCACATCGGCTCGCAGATCTTCGACACCGGTGGGTTCGAGGTGGCCGCCCGCAGGCTGATCGGCCTGCACGCCCGGATCGTCCGGGACCACGTGGGCGGCGACGGTTCCGCGCTGCCGGAACTTGATCTCGGCGGTGGGTTCGGCATCGCCTACACCTCCGAGCACGATCCGTTGGAACCGCACCTGCTGGCGAAGTCCCTGGCCGCGATCGTCGCCCGTGAGTGCGAGTCCGCCGGCGTCGCGGTGCCACGGGTGAGCGTGGAGCCGGGGCGGGCCATCGCCGGCCCGAGCACGTTCACCCTCTACCGGGTGGGCGCGGTCAAGGACGTCGAACTCGACCACGGGGCCCGCCGGCGATACGTGAGCGTGGACGGCGGGATGAGCGACAACATCCGCACGGCGCTGTACGACGCCGACTACTCGTGCACCCTCGCCTCGCGGGCCTCCCCGGCGAGCCCGGTGCTCACCCGCGTCGTCGGAAAGCACTGCGAGAGTGGGGATGTCGTCGTCCGGGACGAGTTCCTCCCCTCGGACGCCGGGCGGGGCGACCTGCTCGCCGTCCCGGGCACCGGCGCCTACTGCCGCAGCATGGCGAGCCAGTACAACCACGTGCCGCGCCCGCCCGTGGTCGCCGTCGCGGACGGCGCAGCACGGCTGATCGTGCGGCGGGAGACCGAGGACGACCTGCTCGCCCTGGACGTCGGGGCCGAGTCGATCCCGGCCGGGGGCTGACCGTGGACCAGAACGAGGAGGTGGGCGTGGAGCCGGTGAAGGTGGCCCTGTTGGGGTGCGGCACGGTCGGCACGGAGGTGGCCCGGCTGCTCACCCAGCACGCCGGTGAACTCTCCCGCCGGGTCGGAGCGCCGTTGACGCTCAGCGGGATCGCCGTGCGCCGGCTCGGTCGCGCGCGCGACCTGGATCTGCCGCAGGACCTGTTCACCACCGACGCCGCCGCCCTGGTCAAACAGGCCGACATCGTCGTCGAGGTCATCGGTGGGATCGAGCCGGCCCGGTCGTTGATCCTGGAGGCGATGGCCGGCGGGGCAGGTGTGGTCACGGCGAACAAGGCCCTGTTGGCCGAGGACGGCCCGGCCCTGTACGCGGCCGCCGCGGAGCATGGCGTCGACCTCTACTACGAGGCCGCCGTCGCCGGGGCCATCCCGTTGGTGCGCCCGCTGCGCGAGTCCCTCGCCGGTGACCGCGTCACCCGGGTGCTCGGCATCGTCAACGGCACGACGAACTACGTGCTGGACAAGATGGACACCACCGGGATGGGCTTCGACGAGGCCGTCTCCCAGGCTCAGGAGCTCGGCTACGCGGAGGCCGATCCGACCGCGGACGTCGAGGGTTTCGACGCCGCTGCCAAGGCGGCGATCCTGGCCAGCCTCGCCTTCCACACCCGGGTGAGGGCGGCGGACGTCCACCGCGAGGGCATCACCGCGGTGAGCGCCGCCGACATGGCGGGGGCCGACCAGATGGGCGCCGTGGTGAAACTCCTGGCGATCTGCGAACGCACCACCCTCACCGATTCCGGTGCGGACGACGGTGGCGCTGGTGGCGTTGGCGGCGTTGGCGGCGAAGGGATCTCAGTGCGGGTCCACCCCGCGATGATCCCGCGCAGTCATCCCCTGGCCGGGGTCCGCGAGGCGTTCAACGCGGTCTTCGTCGAGTCTGAGGCGGCGGGGGAGCTGATGTTCTACGGGCGCGGAGCGGGGGGCCAGCCGACCGCCAGCGCTGTGCTCGGCGACGTGATCAGCGTCGCCCGCAATCGGGTCGCCGGGGGCCGCGGGCCGCGCGAGTCGGCGTACGCCCAGCTGCCGGTCCTGGCGATGGGGCAGGCGGTCACCCGCTACTACATCAGCCTGGACGTCGCCGACCGCCCGGGCGTTCTGGCCCAGATCGCCTCCGTCTTCGCCGGGCACGGCGTGTCGATCGAGACGGTCCGTCAGCATCAGCACGAGTCACCCGCACCGGGGCCGCCCCATCCGGCCGCCGGCGCCCCCCGCGCCGCCCTGGTGGTGGTCACCCATGCGGCCCCGGACGCCGCGCTGTCGGCCACCGTCGCCGATCTGGCCGCTCTCGACAGCGTCGAGGGAGTGCAGAGCGTCATGCGGGTGGAGGGGTCCTGAGCGTGCCCGACCTGGTGCGGCTCGGGGTCCCCGTCACGGCGAGGACCCCGGCCTCGAGCGCCAATCTCGGACCGGGTTTCGACAGCCTGGCCCTGGCGTTGGCCCTGTACGACGAGGTGACCGCGCTGGCCTCACCGCGCGGTGACGGGCCGAGCGCCCTGGTCGAGGTCGCGGGCCAGGGTGAGGGTGCCGTGCCGCTCGACGAGGACCATCTCGTCGTCCGCTCGCTGCGGGCCGGGCTGTCTCGCGCGGGGGCCGGTCGCCCCGAGCGGCAGCCGGCCCTGCGGTTGACCTGCCGCAACGCCGTCCCGCACGGCCGCGGGCTGGGTTCGTCGGCGGCGGCGATCACGGTGGGGCTGGTGCTCGCCCAGAGCCTGCTCACCGATCCCGACCGGCTGGACACGGCGACCGTCTTCGACCTGGCCACCGCGGCCGAGGGGCATCCCGACAACGCCTCGGCGGCGCTGTTCGGTGGCTGCACCCTGTCCTGGACGGCGCCGGCCGCGCCCGGTGCGCTCGCCCGGGCCCGCGTCGTCCAGTTGGAGCTGGACCCCCGCATCTCGGCTGTGGTCTGCGTCCCGGACGCCGAACTGGCCACCTCGCGCGCCCGGGCCATGCTGCCCGAGCAGGTGCCGCACGCCGACGCCGCCTTCAACGCCGCCCGCACCGCGCTGCTCGTGCACGCCCTGTCCGGTCGGCCCGACCTGCTGCTGGAGGCGACCGACGACCGGCTGCACCAGGCTCAGCGGGCCTCGGCGATGCCGCCGACCGCGGCCCTGCTCGCGGCGGTGCGCGTCGCGCGGGGAGGCGGCGGTGGTCTCCGGGGCCGGTCCCAGCGTGCTCGTGCTCGGTGAACACCCCACGACGCTCGGCGCCGTGCGGTCGGTGCTGGCCGAGCACGGCGGCCGTCTCGGCGACTGGCAGGTGCACCCGCTGGCCGTGGACCGTCTCGGCGCCGTCCTGGTCGACGGCGGGACCTGCGTCGTCGGGCCCGCGTCCCCGTCAGGGGTTCGCGGTTCCGCGTCCGAGCCAGACGGTCGCGTCCTGCGGCAGTGAGCCGCCGTCCAGCGGCCCGCTGGAGAGCAGCAGGTGCCAGTCCGGGGGGAGCGGCACCGGGGCTTCGGAGAGATTGACCACGCAGCGCAGCCCGGGGCCACGGTCGAAGTCGAGCACGCCGTCGGCAGCTGGGCGCCACGCGAACGCATCGGTACGGAATGAGGGGACCTCACGACGCAGGCGGAGCGCCTGCCGGTAGAAGGACAGCATCGACCCTGGGTCGGCCAGTTGCGCCTCGACGGTCAACGAGGCCCAGGCGTCGGGCTGCGGCAGCCAGGTCTGCGTCCCCGGCGGGCTGAATCCGAACGGCGGATGCCGGCCGTCCCAGGGCATGGGCACTCGGCACCCGTCACGCCCACGCATCGTTCCGCCCGACCGGCGCCACATGGGGTCCTGCAGCAGGTCGTCCGGAAGGTCCTCCACCTGCGGCAGACCCAGTTCCTCGCCCTGGTACAGGTAGGCGCTGCCGGGCAGGGCCAGCATGAGCATGAGCGCGGCCCGCGACCTGCGGAAGCCGAGCTCGAGGTCTGCGGGCAGCCCCTCGCCGTCGGTGATGAACGTGGCACCCGTCTCGGCCCGCCCGTACCGGGTCACCTGGCGGAACTCGTCGTGGGAGGCCAGGACCCAGGTGGCCGGGGCGCCGGTCGGGGCCAGAGCCTTCAGCGTGGTGTCGACGATCGACCGGATCGCCGGCTCCTCCCACGGGGCCTTCAGGTAAGGGAAGTTGAATGCGCTGTGCATCTCCCCGGGGCGCACGTATCGGCTCAGCCGTTCGGCACTGCCGACCACCGCCTCGGCCACCAGCACCCGCTCGCCCGGGTAGGAATCGGTCACGGCCCGCAGGTGCCGCATGATCTCGTGCACGTCGTCGACGTCCCAGTGCGGGTTGTCCGTCCAGTCCATGTTCCGGAACCGCAGCACTCCGCCGTAGTCGGCGTCGCGCAGGTCGGGCAGCTTCGCCATCGCGGGCGCGGCGTCGACCCGCAGCCCGTCCACGCCGAGGTCCAACCAGAACCGCAGGACCTTGTCGAAGTCCGTCCAGACCTGAGGGCTGCGCCAGTTCAGGTCCGGCTGCTCGGCGGCGAACATGTGGTAATACCACTGCCCGGGCCCGCCGTCCGGTTCCGTGACCCGCGTCCACCCCGGCCCGCCGAAGCAGGCGATCCAGTTGTTTGGTGGCCGCTCGCCGTGCTCACCGGCGCCGTTGCGGAAGATGAAGCGATCCCGTTCCGGTGAGCCGGGGCCGGCCGCCAGGGCTGCCTGGAACCAGGGATGCTGGTCGGAGCAGTGGTTGGCCACCAGATCGATGATCACTCTCACGCCGTGCTGGTGGGCGGCCGCGATCAGATCCACGGCGTCGTCCAGGGTGCCAAACATCGGATGGATGTCGTAGTAGTCGCTGACGTCGTACCCGCCGTCGGCCATCGGTGAGGGGTACCACGGCGCGATCCAGATGCCGTCGATCCCCAGGTCGGCCAGATAGGGCAGCCGATCCCGGACGCCGCGCAGGTCGCCGTCGCCGTCCCCGCTCGCGTCGCTGAAACTGCGCGGGTAGACCTCGTAGATCACCGCATCGCGCCACCACGGGCGAGGCCTGGGTGATGAATCGTCGGTCACGACATCCTCCTGGGCTGTCTCTCGTGGTGCACGCGGCGAAGGTCCTCCCCGATACTCTTAGCAGAGCGGATCGAGCCGGGGGCAGGCCGCAACGGGTGCTTCCTTCCGGGCCCCGCCGCACGACGTGTGGCGCGATGACACCCCGACGGTGTTAGAGTGTGTTCGCAGCCACTCGGAGGCTTCGACCCACGAGCCCCAGTTCGCTGACAGACACCGCGCACATCCCGAATCAGTACGGTGCAACGGCGCGGTTTCCACCGGTCCGGGTCGGTCATGACCCGGACGTCAATCCGCTCCACGCCTGCCCTGCGCGGGCGCGGAGGCGAAAGGGAACCAGTTGACCGAAACGACTGAGATCGCTGACGCAGATACCTCCTCCACTGAGCAGGGTGCCGCGCCCGCCACCTCGGGAAGCCTGTCCTCGCTGCGGCTGCCACAGTTGCAGGCGATCGCCGCCGACCTGGGGATCAGCGGCGTCGGCCGGATGCGCAAGTCCGACCTGCTGGAGGCGATCAGGTCCCGCCAGTCCGGCGGTGGCCAGGCCACCGGCGGGGAATCGGGCGCTACCAGCGCACGTGCCCCACGACGGGCCACCCGCACCGCCGGCGATCCCACCCCGGCGCGTCGCGCCGCCCGCGAGGAATCGGCCCCCGAGCCGGGGCCCGCTGCGGACGGCCGCCCGGCCGAAGCTCCCGCCGACACCGCGACCGAGCGAGTGCAGGGCGATCAGCCCACCACCGACGCCCAGCAGGGGGCCGCCCGGGATGCGGTCGCTGCCAAGGACGGCGCCGAGGGCGCTGCCCGGGACGGCGCCGAAAGCCGGGGACAGAACCGGGGCAACCGCCAGCGCGACGGCCGTCAGACCAACGAGAACCGTCAGAACAATCAGGGCAATCAGAACAACGAGAACCGTCAGAACACCGAGAACCGTCAGAACACCGAGAACCGTCAGAACCACCAGGGCAACCAGACCCCCCGCAGCCGCGACGACGAGGATGACGAGGGCGACGGTCGCGGCCGGCGCCGCCGGGGTCGTTACCGCGACCGCAAGCGGCGTCAGCGCCCCGACGGACCGGGCGGAATGATCGACGAGCCGGAGGTCACCGACGAGGACGTTCTCGTCCCGGTGGCCGGGATCCTCGACGTGCTGGACAACTACGCCTTCCTGCGCACCTCCGGCTATCTGCCGGGGCCGAGCGACGTCTACGTCTCGCTCGGGCAGGTGAAGAAGGCCGGTCTGCGCAAGGGCGACGCGGTGACCGGCGCCGTCCGGCAGCAGCGCGACGGCGAGGCGCAGAACCAGCGGCAGAAGTTCAACGCCCTGGTCCGGGTGGATACCGTCAACGGGTCCAGTCCCGAGGAGGCGCGCAACCGTCCGGACTTCGGCAAGCTCACGCCGCTGTACCCGCAGGAGCGGTTGCGGCTCGAGACCGAGTCGAGCCAGATGAGCACCCGGATCATCGACCTGGTCGCACCGATCGGCAAGGGCCAGCGGGGTCTGATCGTCTCCCCGCCGAAGGCCGGCAAGACGCTGATCCTGCAGGCGATCGCCAACGCGATCACGCAGAACAACCCCGAGTGCCACCTCATGGTCGTCCTCGTCGACGAGCGGCCCGAAGAGGTCACCGACATGCAGCGCACGGTCAAGGGTGAGGTCATCGCCTCGACCTTCGACCGGCCCGCGGACGACCACACCACGGTCGCCGAGCTCGCCATCGAGCGGGCCAAGCGGCTGGTCGAGCTGGGTCACGACGTCGTCGTCCTGCTCGACTCGATCACCCGGCTGGGCCGCGCCTACAACCTGGCGGCCCCGGCCAGCGGCCGGATCCTGTCCGGCGGCGTGGACTCGTCGGCGCTGTACCCGCCGAAGCGGTTCTTCGGTGCGGCCCGCAACATCGAGAACGGCGGATCGCTGACCATCCTGGCCACCGCCCTGGTCGAGACCGGCTCGAAGATGGACGAAGTGATCTTCGAGGAGTTCAAGGGCACCGGCAACATGGAACTGCGGCTGTCCCGCTCGCTCGCCGACAAGCGGATCTTCCCCGCGGTCGACGTCAACGCCTCCGGCACCCGCCGCGAGGAGATCCTGATGGCGAAGGACGAGCTGTCCATCATCTGGAAGCTCCGCCGCGTCATGGGAGCGCTGGAGCCGCAGGCCGCGATCGAGCTGCTGCTCGGCCGGGTCAAGGGCACCAAGAGCAACACGGAGTTCCTGTTGCAGGTCCACAAGACCACTCCGCTGCCGGGTCGCGACGACGACTGACGCGCCCCTCCCAGGTGAGCACGACGTGACGTCACGCTCGTCTATTGAGCGTGATGTCACACAGTGCTCAGAGCGCCGCTGATCAATGAGTGACGTTGCGCTCGTCTATTGAGCGTGACGTCACGTCGTGCTCGAAGCGGGGGGAATGCGACGGTCGGGACCACCGTTACCGACGTGGCACACTGGTCCCCGGCTCCGGTTCACGCACCTGGTAGGACCCAGGGCGACCCGGCGGCAACGACTCAAGGAGACATGGTGAAGAGCGGTATCCACCCGGAGTACGTCGAGACGACGGTGACCTGCACCTGCGGGAGCACGTTCACCACGCGCAGCACTGCCAGGAGCGGCAGTCATCCACGCCGACGTGTGCAGTCAGTGCCACCCCTTCTACACGGGCAAGCAGAAGATCATGGACACCGGCGGCCGCGTGGCCCGGTTCCAGAAGCGCTACGGCACTCGCAAGCCCGGCGGCAAGTAGCTCGATCCACGGTGCCGGTCGCGCCGTCCACCTGGGACGGCGCGACCGGCACCGAATTCTTTGGCCGAATCATTTGGCCGAGCCACTTGTCCCCAGTCCCACCCAGCCCACCTGGCTCGCGCAGCCGGACAGGAGCACCCCGTGGACGATGCGCTGACCGGCGCCGTCCAGCCGCTGCTGACCGAGCACGCCGAGATCGAGACCGCGCTGGCCGATCCACAGGTGCACGCGGACGCCGCGAAGGCGCGCCGCCTGGGGCGGCGCTACGCCGAGCTGACCCAGGTCGTCGAGGCCCACCGCAGCTGGCACGCCATCGCCGGTGACCTGGCCGCAGCGCGCGAACTGGGCGAGTTCGACGCGTCGATGGCCGCCGAGGCGGTCGAGCTCGGCGGTGGCCGAGCGGGCCGCCCGCGAACGGTTGCGGACGCTGCTGCTACCCCGCGATCCGGACGACGACCGCGACGTGATCCTCGAGGTCAAGGCGGGCGAGGGCGGCACCGAGTCGGCGCTGTTCGCCGCCGACCTGCTACGTATGTACCTGCGCTACGCCGAGCGCAGGGGCTGGCGGACCGAGGTGCTCGACTCGACCGAGAGCGAACTGGGCGGCTACAAGGACGTCTCGGTGGCGGTGTCCTCCCGCGGGACCCCGGCGCCCGGCGAGGGGGTGTTCGCCCGGCTCAAGTACGAGGGCGGCGTCCATCGGGTGCAACGAGTCCCGGTCACCGAGTCCTCGGGCCGGGTGCACACCAGCGCCGCCGGCGTCCTGGTGCTGCCGGACGTCGAGGAGGTCGAGATCGAGATCCGGGACGAGGATCTGCGCATCGACGTGTACCGATCCTCCGGACCCGGCGGCCAGAGCGTGAACACCACCGACTCGGCGGTACGGATCACCCATCTGCCGACCGGGATCGTGGTCTCCTGCCAGAACGAGAAGAGCCAGCTGCAGAACAAGGAGTCGGCGCTGCGGATCCTGCGCGCCCGGTTGCACGCCGCCGCCCAGGAGCAGGCCGACGCGCAGGCGTCGGCCGCCCGCCGCTCCCAGGTGCGCACCGTCGACCGCAGCGAGCGCATCCGCACCTACAACTTCGGTGAGAACCGGATCGCCGACCATCGCACCGGGTACAAGGCGTACAACCTCGACGTGGTGCTGGACGGCGACCTCGATCCGGTGATCGCCTCGTGCCTGCAGGCCGACGAGGCGGCGAAGCTGGCCGGCGACGACCGGTGACCTCGGGCGACGTCCCCCGACTGGACGACGTGCTCCGCCGGGCCGCAGACCGCCTGGCGCGCGCCGGGGTCCCGAGCCCGCGCCCGGACGCCGAGCTTCTGGCCGCGCACGTGATGGAGGTCTCCCGGGGCGAACTGGTCGCCGCCGCGCTGCGGGGGACGGGTCTGCCGGAGGAGCGGGCGCAGGCGTTGGAGGCCCTGATCGTGCGCCGGATCGCCCGCGAACCCCTGCAACACCTGACCGGCCGGGCCCCCTTCGCCGACCTGGAGCTGGAGGTCGGCCCCGGTGTCTTCGTGCCCAGACCAGAGTCCGAGGTGGTGCTGGAGCGCGCCGTCCGCGAGCTGAGCGCCCACCCCGGCCCCGTGGTCGTCGATCTCTGCACCGGGTCGGCGGCGATCGCGCTCGCGGTGGCCCGCGCCGTCGAGTCGGCGCGGGTGGTGGCCCTCGAACTGGATCAGGATGCGCTGACCTGGGCGCGGCTCAACGTCGCCCGCCAGGCCGCCGGGAGGCGGGTCGACCTGCGGGCCGGCGACGTCCGGACAGCCGCGACCGGGGTGCTGGCCGACCTGGTCGGTCGGGTCGACGTGGTCACGGCCAACCCGCCCTACATCCCGGACGACGCGGTCCCGCTCGAGGTGGAGGTCGCCGACCACGATCCGGCGGCGGCGCTGTACGGCGGCGGTCAGGACGGGCTGGACGTGCCCCGCGCGGTGCTCGCCTGTGCCGTCCAGCTGCTGCGCCCCGGTGGGTTGGTCCTGATGGAGCACGGCGAGACCCAGGGGGCGCAGACGCGCCGGGAGGCGGAACGGGCTGGGCTGGTGGACGGTGCCACGGTGATCGACCGCGCCGGCCGCGACCGCGTGCTGGCCGCCCGGCGTCCCGGTGCCGATTCCATTGTGGCCGGTCGAAGGTGACAGACTCCGGACGTGCCTCTCACCTTCGACTGCACGGAATCGGCCGGGCGGCGCCGCGGCATCGAACGGGCCGCGATCGCGGTCGCCGGGGGAGAGCTGGTCGCCCTGCCCGTCGAAGCGGTCTACGCGATCGGCTGTGATCCGTTCTCCGAGAACGGGATCGCCGCGTTGAGGACGCTGAAGGGGCAGGCCTCCACCTTCGCGCCGCCGGTGATGATCGCCCATCCCCGCACCCTGGACGGGATCACGACCGGTCTGAGCGCGGCCGCCCGGAGTCTGGCGGCGGCCTTCTGGCCGGGGCTGCTCACCCTGATCTGCCGGGCACAGCCGACCCTGAAGTGGGACCTGGCCGGCTCCGGGTCCGTCGCCGTGCGGATCCCCCTGCACCCGGTCGCACTGGAACTGCTCGACCGCACCGGGCCGATGGCGGTCACCGGGGCCAACCTGCCCGGATCCAGCCGCCAGCCGATCTCGGGCGCCGAGGTCCGCGAGAACTTCGGTGAGGGTGTGCAGGTCTACCTCAACATCGGCCACCTGAGCGGGGACGGCCCGGCCGGCGCCGGCCCGTCCAGCGTCGTCGACGTGACCGGCGAGCATCCGCGGCTGCTGCGCCCCGGTGCCGTGAGCGAGACGGCGCTGCGCGAGGTCGTCCCCGACCTGCTCACCCAGGACGGGTAGAGGACGGCGGATGCGCGCCTATCTCTACGTCCTCCTGGTCGCCGCGGCGGTCACCTACCTCACGACCCCGCTGGTCCGGCGGACCGCGCGTCGCATCGGGGCGATCACCCCGGTGCGTGACCGCGACGTGCACACGGTGCCCATTCCGCGGATGGGCGGCACGGCGATGCTGGCCGGGTTCGCCGCGGCGCTGGCGGCCGCCAGCCGGATGCCGTTCACCCAGCCGATCTTCGACGGCGGTGCGCCCTGGGGAGTGCTGTTGGGCGCGGCCGCCGTGTGCGCGCTCGGGGTGGCGGACGACCTGTGGAACCTGGACGCGATCACCAAACTCGCCGGTCAGGCGCTCGCGGCGGGACTGATGGCCTGGAAGGGCGTGCAACTGCTGATCCTGCCGATCGGCGGTGTGACCCTGTTGTCCTACGGCAGCCTGTTCGTGGTCACCGTGCTGGTGGTCGTGATCACCATCAACGCCGTGAACTTCGTCGACGGCCTGGACGGGCTGGCGGCCGGGATCGTCGGCATCGCCGGGTCGGCGTTCTTCGTCTACTCCTATCTCCTGTCTCAGGACGCCAGTCCGCAGGACTACGCCTCCCTGGCCTCGCTGGTGACCGCGACGACGGTGGGGTGCTGCCTCGGCTTCCTGCCGCACAACTTCAACCCCGCCAGGGTGTTCATGGGCGACTCGGGTTCGATGCTGCTCGGGCTGCTGGTGGCGGCGTCCACGATCACCATCACCGGTCAGGTGGACCCGACGGTGGTCTCCCAGGCCCAGATCGTGCCCGCCTTCTTCCCCCTGCTGCTCCCGCTGGCCATCCTCGCGGTGCCGCTGGTCGACCTCGGCATGGCCGTGATCCGGCGGACGCGGGCCGGCCGCAAGCCCTGGCACCCGGACGCGCTGCATCTGCATCACCGGCTCCTGCGGCTGGGGCACTCGCACGCGCGGGCGGTCCTCATCTTCTACGTCTGGACGGCGATCGTCGCCTACGGGGTGGCCCTGATGGCGTTCATCCCGGTGGGAGCGGCGTTGCTCGCGGGGGTGCTCGCGGTCGCAGGAGCCCTGGCGCTGACCCTGGGCCCGCTCCGTGACCCGGTGCGTAGGGATCCCGGTGACCGAACCCCCTCCGAGCACGCAGGGTGACCATCGTGGATGTCGTGATCTCTTTCACAAGCCGTCCCGGCGGTCCCCTCGGTCGCTGTGGGAGAGGTGAGCGGTGATGGCTCGCACCGTCGTCGCCCCCCACCCGGCGCGGACCCTGATGATCGGCACCCTCGTGCCGATCGCTCTTGTCGGGCTCTGCTCGATGATCGTCTCGGCGGCCGATTCGATGGCCGCGGTGCGCGGATCGTTGATCGCCACGGTCCTGGCGATGCTGGCCTTCGGCATGCCCCCGTTGCTCATGGGGCTGTCCTCGAAATGGTCTCCACCTGCGGTGATGGCGGCCGCGCTGACCGGCTACATGATCCTGGTCGGCGCCTTCGGCATCGTCCTTCTCGTCCTGGACCCGGCGAGCTGGCTCTCCCAGGAACACCTCGGATGGACCCTGTTCGCGGCGACCCTGGTCGCCAGCGCCTCCTTGATCGTCACCCATCGCCGGCAGCGCATCCTGGTCTACGACGAGCAGCCGGCCGTGGCGCCGCCCGAGCCGGCCCCTGGGCCGGAGCCGCCGAAGGCCCCTGATCAAGGTGGCCGGGACGACTCGGATGCAGCGCGTGACTGATAGGGTTTCCACCGTTGGACGCCGGTGCCCGCAGCGAGTCGAAGGACTCGAGTCGGCCCGGCTCATCCTTCACGACGCACGGCGCCAAGGCCTGGGACAGCCCGCGGAGAGCACTCCCCGCACCGACCAGGGTCCGGTACTGTGCGCACGACCGACGCCCGCCCAGCGGCGTCCCTGGACGCCGGTCAGCACTGAGTGAGGGAACGCTGGTGAGTCACCTGCTCGCAATGAGCCTCGTCGCCGCCGAGGGCGACAGCTTCGAGACGCCAAGCACCGGTGACTTCTACTGGCCCCTCGTCGGCGGGGACAGCAACTGGGCGCTCACCCGTCCCTCGGTCGTCATGTTGGTCTCCGTGGTGTTCCTGGGCTGGCTGTTCGTCGGCACCAGTCGCCGATTGGCCGTCGTCCCGGGCAAGCGTCAGTTCATGGTCGAGTCGGTCTACGGCTTCGTGCGCAACACGATCGGCCGAGACGTGATCGGCGCCAAGGACTTCCGGCCGTTCATCCCCTTGCTGTTCACCTTGTTCACCCTGATCCTGCTGAACAACCTCGCCGGGATCATCCCCTTCATCCAGTTCCCCTCGACCAGCCGAATCGCGTTCCCGATCGTGCTGGCCGCGGTCGTCTACGTCGTCTACCACGTGACGGCGATCCGTCGTAAGGGCGGCGTCGGCGGCTACGTCAAGTCCCTGGTCCCCCCGGGGCTGCCCGGCTGGCTCGTGCCGATCATGTTCGTCCTGGAACTGCTGACCTACTTCGTCATCCGTCCGGCAACCCTGGCGCTGCGGCTCTTCGGCAACATGATGGCCGGTCACCTGATGCTGCTGGTCTTCATCGTCGGCGGGGAGTACCTGCTGCTGCACGGCGGCAACATCGGGCTGCAGTTCTCCGGGGTCCTGTCGTTCGCGTTCGCGATCGTGATGACCGCCTTCGAGTTGCTGGTCGAGTTCCTGCAGGCGTTCATCTTCACCATGCTGTCCGCGTTGTACCTCGCCGACGCGGTCTCCGAGCACCACTGATCCGGCACCACCGATCCGGCACCACCGATCCGGCACCACCGTCCCCGACTGGCACCACTGACCCGCACGACTCGCCGGGAAGGGTTCTCGGCGACATCGAAAGGACGGACCTGGCAAATGACCGGAAACATCGCGTACCTGGGGTACGGCCTCGCCGCCATCGGCCCCGGTATCGGTATCGGCCTGATCTTCGCCGCCTACATCAACGGCGTGGCCCGTCAGCCGGAGGCCCGCGGCATGCTGCAGACCATCGCCTTCACCGGCATGGCCCTCACCGAGGCACTCGCCATCCTGGGTCTGGTCTTCGCCTTCGTCTTCCGCACCTGATCGCTGCTTCGATCCCCCACCTCGAGTAGCTGAGTAGAGAAGGAGACGACCTTGATCAGCGCAGTCAGCGCCAGCGTGGTCGCCGCCGCCGGGACCGAGGAACACGCCGGTCCCGGATGGCCAGAGGCCCTGCCCCTGTTGCCGCACCCGGCCGAGATCATCGTCGGCATCGTCGCGTTCTCGGCCCTGTACTGGCTGTACGCGAAGTTCGCCGTGCCGAACATGGAGCGGATGTTCGCCGCGCGCACCGAGGCCATCGAAGGCGGTATCGCCAAGGCCGAGGCCGCGCAGGCGGAGGCCAGAGCGGCCCTGGAGTCCTATCGCGCGCAGCTGGCCGACGCGCAGGGTGAGGCCCAGCAGATCCGCGAGCAGGCTCGCGCCGAGGGCGCCCAGATCCTCGCGGAGATGCGCGAGCGGGCCCAGTCCGAGGCCAACCGGATCACCGCCGCCGCCCAGCAGCAGATCCAGGCCGAGCGGCAGCAGGCCGTCGTCCAGCTCCGCAGCGAGGTGGGCACCATGGCCACCAGCCTCGCCTCGCGGATCGTCGGCGAGTCCCTGGAGGACGAGGCCCGGTCCAGCCGGGTGATCGACCGCTTCCTCGCCGACCTCGAGTCCAGCTCCGACGGCGCGGGCACCCCGGCGGGGTCGGGGTCCTGATGCGGCGCACGAGCAGGGATTCTCTCGCCGCGGCGCGCGAGCGTCTGGAGACGCTGCTCGGTGGGCTGGACGCAACGGCCGCCGCCGCCGTCGCCGACGACCTGTTCGGGGTCACCGGCGCGCTGGCCGGCTCCGCGGCTCTGCGCCGTTCGCTGACCGATCCCTCCCGGGACGGCGAGGCCAAGGCGACCCTGGTGTCCCGGCTCTTCGGCGGGAAGATCTCCGACATCGCGGTCGACCTGGTCTCCGGGGTCGTGCGCAGCCGCTGGTCCACCGGAGGCGACCTGGCCGACGCCACAGAGCACCTGGGCGTGGCCGCCCTGCTGGCCTCGGCGGAGAAGGCCGGCCGGCTGGACGCGGTGGAGGACGAGCTGTTCCGCTTCTCGCGCACGGTGGCCGGCGATCAGGGCCTGCGGGACGCGTTCTCCGCCCGCACTCCCGGCGCCGCCCGCAAGGCCGAGCTGGTCGATCGCCTGCTCGGCGCGACAGCGGCCCCGGAGACGGTGCGGCTGGCCACCGAGGCCGCGACGTCACCCCGTGGGCTGAACACCGAGCGGGTGCTGGAGTCCTACGTGCAGGCGGCCGCCGACCGGCGCCGTCAGCTCGTCGCCGAGGTGGTCGCCGCGGCACCCCTGACCCAGGCCCAGCGAGACCGTCTGGGCGCCGCCCTGAATCGGCAGCTACGGCCGCGACGTCCGCCTGAACATCGACGTCGATCCCGAGGTGGTCGGCGGGATCCGGGTCGAGGTCGGTGGCGAGGTCATCGACGGCACCGCTGTCCGGCAGGATCGACGAGGCCCGGCGCCGGATGGCCCGCTGAGACCGACAGCACCAGGAAGATCCACGAGAACCAGACCCAGGACGAACCGAGACCCGACTGAACAGAGAGCAGAGGGACCGACACCATGGCGGAACTGACGATCCGTCCGGAGGAGATCCGGGACGCCCTGGACGCCTTCGTCCAGTCCTACGAGCCGGGTGCCGACCTCGCGCGAGGAGGTCGGCCGGGTGGCCGACGCCGGCGACGGCATCGCCCACGTCGAGGGCCTGCCGGGCGTGATGGCCAACGAACTGCTCACCTTCGAGGACGGCTCGCTCGGCCTGGCGCTGAACCTCGACGTCCGACTGGTCGGCGTGGTGGTCCTCGGCGAGTTCGACGGCATCGAGGAGGGCCAGGAGGTCCGCCGGACCGGCGAGATCCTGTCCGTTCCCATCGGTGACAACTTCCTCGGCAGGGTCGTGGACCCGCTGGGTATACCGATCGACGGCCTCGGCGAGATCGAGCCCGAGGGCCGGCGGCCGCTGGAACTGCAGGCGCCCAGCGTCGTCGAGCGGCAGAGTGTCAACGAGCCGCTGATGACCGGGGTCAAGGCGATCGACTCGATGACCCCGATCGGGCGCGGCCAGCGGCAGCTGATCATCGGCGACCGGCAGACGGGCAAGACCGCCGTCTGCATCGACACGATCATCAACCAGAAGGACAACTGGGCCAGCGGCGACCCGACCAAGCAGGTCCGCTGTGTGTACGTGGCGATCGGTCAGAAGGGCTCGACGATCGCCGGCGTGCGCGGGGCCCTCGAAGAGGCCGGCGCGCTGGAGTACACGACGATCGTGGCCGCACCGGCCTCCGACCCGGCGGGCTTCAAGTACCTGGCCCCGTACACCGGTTCGGCCATCGCCCAGCACTGGATGTACGGCGGCAAGCACGTCCTGATCGTCTTCGACGACCTGACGAAGCAGGCCGAGGCCTACCGCGCCGTCTCGCTGCTGCTGCGCCGTCCTCCGGGCCGCGAGGCCTACCCGGGCGACGTGTTCTACCTGCACAGCCGCCTGCTCGAGCGATGCGCCAAGCTCAGCGACGAGATGGGCTCCGGGTCGATGACCGGCCTGCCGATCATCGAGACCAAGGCGAACGACGTCTCGGCGTACATCCCGACCAACGTCATCTCGATCACCGACGGACAGATCTTCCTGGAGTCGGACCTGTTCAACGCGAACGTCCGTCCCGCGGTGAACGTCGGTATCTCGGTCAGCCGGGTCGGGAGTGCCGCGCAGACCAAGGCGATGAAGGCGGTGTCCGGTTCGCTGCGCGTGGACCTGGCCCAGTACCGGGCGCTCGAGGCGTTCGCGATGTTCGCCTCCGACCTGGACGCCGCCTCCCGTGCCCAGCTCGGCCGCGGTGCGCGCCTGGTGGAACTGCTCAAGCAGCCCCAGTACTCGCCGTACTCGATGGAGGATCAGGCGGTCTCGATCTGGACCGGCACCAGCGGGGCCCTGGACTCGGTCGAGGTCGAGGACGTGCGCGACTTCGAGCAGGAGTTCCTCGATCACCTGCGCCGCAACACCTCCGTGCTCGACACGATCCGCGAGACCAAGGCGGTCTCGGACGACACCCTCGCCTCCCTGGAGAAGGAGGTCGCGGCGTTCAAGCAGCGCTTCAAGCGGCGGCACCGGTCAGGCGCATCGGCGCGCTCGGCAAGGAGGCCGCCGAGCGAGGCGCTGGACGAGGAGGACGTCGAGCAGGAGAAGATCGTCAGGCAGAGGCGCGGCTGACCGATGGGTGCCCAGCTACGCATCTATCGCCAGCGCATCAAGACGGTTCAGGCGACCAAGAAGATCACTCGTGCCTTCGAGCTGATCGCGACGTCGCGGATGATCAAGGCGCAGCAGCGGACAGCGGCGTCCATGCCCTACACCCGGGCGATCACCCGCGCGGTCTCGGCGGTGGCCACCTACTCCAACGAGGACCACCCGCTGACCTCGGAGAAGCCGAACGTGACGCGCGCGGCCATGCTGCTGGTGACCGCGGACCGGGGTCTGGCGGGGGCCTACTCCTCCAACGTGATCAAGGAGGGGGAACGGCTCGTCGAGCTGCTCCGCGCCGAGGGCAAGACGGTGCTGACCTACATCGCTGGGCGCAAGGGCGCGGCCTTCTACACCTTCCGGCGGCGCGAGATCGCCGGTCAGTGGGCCGGGTTCTCCGACGCACCGACCTTCGAGGTCGCCCAGGAGATCGCCAACACCCTGATCAACGCCTTCCTCACCCCCTCCGAGGAGGGCGGGGTCGACGAGATCCACCTCGTCTACACCCGCTTCGTCAACATGGTCACCCAGGAGCCAGAGGTCGTGCGCCTGCTGCCCCTGGAGGTCGTCGAGGGCGACGAGCCTCCGGCACCGGACGACGTCCTGCCGCTCTACGAGTTCGAACCCTCGGCCGGCGAGGTGCTCGACTCCCTGCTGCCGCGCTATGTCGAGGCACGCGATGTTCAACGCCCTGCTGACCTCGGCCGCGAGCGAGCTGGCCTCCAGACAGCGGGCCATGAAGTCGGCGACCGACAACGCCGAGGAGCTCATCACGCCGATACTCCCGTCTCGCCAACACCGCGCGGCAGGCGGAGATCACCCAGGAGATCAGCGAGATCGTCGGTGGTGCCGGCGCGCTGGCCGATGCGGATGCCCACTGATCGAGAAGCCATGAGCCGACGCCGACCCGGAAACGAAGAGTGAGAGAGACATGACGACCACTGCTGTTGAGTCCCAGACCGAGAACGAGTCGGCGGGCGTCGGCCGGGTGTCCCGGGTGATCGGTCCCGTCGTCGACATCGAGTTCCCGAACGACGCGATGCCGGAGATCTACAACTCCCTCAAGATCGACGTGACCCTGGGCGAGAACACCCGCGAACTGACCCTCGAGGTCGCCCAGCACATCGGCGACAACATGGTCCGCGCCATCTCCATGCAGCCCACCGACGGCATGGTCCGCGGATCGGTCGTCCGGGACACCGGTGGCCCGATCACGGTGCCGGTCGGCGACGTGACCAAGGGGCACGTGTTCAACACGATCGGGGACTGCCTCAACCTCAAGCCCGGGGAGCACCTCGAGATCAACGAGCGCTGGGGCATCCACCGCAAGGCCCCCGCCTTCGACCAGCTCGAGTCCAAGACCGAGATGTTCACCACCGGCATCAAGGTCATCGACCTGCTGACCCCGTACGTCCAGGGCGGCAAGATCGGCCTGTTCGGCGGCGCCGGTGTCGGCAAGACGGTGTTGATCCAGGAGATGATCTACCGGGTCGCCGAGAACTTCGGTGGCGTCTCGGTGTTCGCCGGCGTCGGCGAGCGCACCCGCGAGGGCAACGACCTGATCGCGGAGATGACCGAGACCGGCGTCATCGAGAAGACCGCGCTGGTCTTCGGACAGATGGACGAGCCGCCCGGCACCCGGCTGCGGGTCGCCCTGTCCGCGCTGACCATGGCCGAGTACTTCCGCGACGTCCAGAAGCAGGACGTGCTGCTGTTCATCGACAACATCTTCCGGTTCACCCAGGCCGGCTCGGAGGTCTCCACGCTGCTCGGCCGGATGCCGTCCGCGGTCGGCTACCAGCCGACCCTGGCCGACGAGATGGGCGTGTTGCAGGAGCGGATCACCTCCACCCGAGGCCACTCCATCACCTCGATGCAGGCCGTCTACGTGCCCGCCGACGACTACACCGACCCGGCGCCGGCGACCACGTTCGCCCACCTGGACGCCACCACCGAGCTGAGCCGGACGGTCGCCTCGCTGGGTATCTACCCGGCGGTGGACCCGCTGACCTCGACCAGCCGGATCCTCGACCCGCGGTACATCTCGGCCGAGCACTACTCCACCGCGGTGCGGGTCAAGCAGATCCTGCAGCGGAACAAGGAGCTGCAGGACATCATCGCGATCCTCGGTGTCGAGGAGCTCTCGGAGGAGGACCGGATCATCGTCAACCGGGCCCGCCGGATCGAGCGCTTCCTGTCCCAGAACACCTTCGTGGCCAAGGCCTTCACCGGCCTGGAGGGCTCGTTCGTGCCCCTGGAGGACACCATCGAGGCGTTCACCAAGATCGCGGACGGCGAGTACGACGGCGTCCCCGAGCAGGCCTTCTTCATGTGCGGTGGCCTGGACGACGTCGAGCGCAAGGCGGCGGAGATCGCCGAGCAGACCAGCTGAGATCGGTATCCTTGATCCTGAGCGAATGGTCCGGTTCGTCCAGACCGCCGGCTCACGGTCCCGTCCCCCGGGAGGTCCACGGTGGCATTGCAGGTCGAGTTGGTCTCCGCCGATCAGAAGGTCTGGTCCGGTGAGGCCTCCAGGATCGTCGCCCGTACGGTCGACGGCGACCTTGGTGTGCTGCCCGGCCATGCGCCGCTGCTCGCGGTCATGACGCCCTCGGAGCTCACGATCACCGAGACCGGAGGCAATGCCGTGGTGGCGCACGTCGACGGCGGCTTCCTGTCCGTGGAGCACAACCGGGTCATGATCGTCTCCGGCAGTGCGGGACTCGGCGCCAGACCCGAGACCAGCGAGTAGGACTTGGCGGCATGAACGAACTCATCGTTCCTGCCGTCGTACTGGCTGTGCTGGCCAGCGCCCTGCTGATCCTGCTCGTCGTCCTGCTCGGCCGGCGAAGCCTGCTCAGCCGTGGCATGGCCACGTTCGACTGCTCGCTGCGACGCCGGGTGGACGAGGGCGGCTGGGTGCTGGGAGTGGCGCGTTACGCCGATGACCGCCTCGACTGGTTCCGCCTGTTGGGGGTGTCCCTGCGGCCGGCGCGGTCACTGCCCCGCAACCGGCTGACCATCCTCGGGCGGCGCCGCCCGGACCCCACGGAGACGCCCTTGTCCGCGGACTGGGTCCTCGTGCGCTGCCAGTACGACTCGACCACCATCGAGCTGGGCATGAGCGAACTGGCCTACAACGGTCTGTCCACCTGGCTGGAGTCCGCGCCGCCGGGAGAGCATTCGGTGCTGAACTGATGCTGAAACTGATGCTGGCCTGATCGGTTCGTTCAGCACTGATTGGTTCGTTCAGCCGTTCGCCTCGCCCGGAACTGCGCTGCGGCCGCCGCCCGGCTCCCACAACACGTCCCCGCCGCCCTTGCCCAGGTTGGCGTAGCGGCACAGGATGAACAACAGGTCACTGAGGCGGTTCAGATAGGTCGCGGCGAGCAGGCTCACCCCGCCGTCCGGCTCGGTGCCGTGCTCCTCGATGGCGGTCCACACCGACCGCTCGGCGCGCCGGCAGACCGCCCGCGCCACGTGCAGCCGGGCCGAGATCAGCGACCCACCGGGCAGGACGAAGGACCGCAGCGGCTTCAGGTCGGCGTTCAGCCGGTCGCAGGCCGACTCGAGCTCGTCGATGTAGCCCTGGCGGACCCGAAGCTCGGGGCCCTTGGGCTCGGAGGTCAGTGGGGTGGCCAGGTCCGCGCCCACGTCGAAGAGGTCGTTCTGGATCCGCAGCAGCAGGGTCTGGACGTCGTTCGGCAGGCCGCCGGTGGTCACCACGACCCCGATCATGCAATTCGTCTCGTCCACGTCCGCGTAGGCGGACAGACGCGGGTCCGTCTTGGAGGTCCGGGTGCCGTCACCCAGGGCTGTGGTTCCGTCGTCGCCGGTCCGTGTGTAGATGCGGGTCAGATTCACCATGACGACCACCCTACGGTTCGTCGAGCAGTTCGCGGGCGGCCTGGGCGTCCTCCGTGAACACCATCACGGCCGGTCCCTGCGTGGTCGGGGCCAGGGTCGCGCGCAGTCCGGCGTCGACCAGCCGCAACCGGATCATCTCGGCCTCGACGACGGTGCTGGGCGAGGCGATCCGCACCAGCAGGCCGTACTCCTGCGGGTCACCGGGGCGAACCCGCCTGGCGACCAGGGAGGAACCGTGCCCGAACGCCCAGCGCAGGAGCAGCACCAGCACCCCCAGCACGACCAGGGCGATCAGCGGTCCGTACATGAAGGACAGACTGGTGCGGTTCACAGGTCAAGTCTGCGCTCGCAAGGCCGCCGGTGACCATGCCGGTCGTGGCGGGCGGTCCTGCCGATCGTGGCGGGCGGACCTGCCCTCGAGCCTCCCTGTCAACGCGCCGACACCGAGCGTGTTCGATCCTCGTCTGGCGGGGCCCGTCGATTACCCTGGGGAGACGCAGACGGGCGGGCCGCGGGTGGGCGGCGGGTGGGGGAGTCGGGGTTGTCGCAGGGTCAGGATCGGCTGAGCATCGACGCCGGGGGGACGGGCAGGAGGTCACCCTCGCCGGGCGTCTCGATGCCCGCAGCGCCCCGGCAGCACGGGCCGCGCTGCAGGAGGCACTGGACAAGGGGGACGGCGAGCTCCGGGTCCGGGTCCCCGAGCTGGACATCTGGGGTCCCTCCGGGTTGGCCGTGCTGCTGGGCGCGCATGCGCAGGCCAGACGGTTCGGCCGCCGGCTGATCCTGGTCGACGTGTCCCCGCGGCAGCTCCGCATGCTGCTGGTGGCCCAGCTCGACAGGGTGCTGGAGGTCCGCCCCGGGGACCGGCCCGGGAGCGTTCGACCGCCCGATAGGTTCGCCGCGTCCCGCTAGATTCGCCGCGTGAGGGTCCGATGTCCGCGGTGAGCCTGGTCGGCCTGCTGCTGACCGCCGCGCTGGTCGCCGGGGCGGCTGCGCGTGTCGGCGCCTCGTCGCCGCTGGTCCTGGTCGTCGTCGGCATCGTCGGTTCGTTCGTTCCGGGTGTGCCCGACTACCAGCTGGAGCCGGATCTGGTGCTGCTCGGCATCCTGCCGCCACTGCTGTACACCACGGCGATCCGGACCCCCTTCGTCGACATCAGACGCAATCGCCGGCCGATCCTGCTGCTCTCGGTGGTGCTGGTCCTGGTCACGGCCGTGGTCGTCGGACTGGTCGCCACCTGGCTGCTGCCCTCCCTGCCGTTGTCCGCGGGCATCGCCCTGGGCGCCGTCGTCGCCCCGCCCGACGCGGTCGCCGCCACGGCGGTGGCGCGCAAGGTCGGCCTGCCCCGTCGGGTGGTGACCCTGCTCGAGGGCGAGAGCCTGCTCAACGACGCCACGGCCCTGGTCACCCTGCGGACGGCGCTGGCGGCCGTCGCGGCGAGCGTGTCCCTGGGCGAGGTGGCGCTGGGGTTCGTGACCGCCGTGACCGTCGGCTCGCTGGTCGGGTGGGCGGTTGCGGCGCTGATCACCCTGGTGCGGCGCAGTGTCACCGACCCGGTGCTGGACACCTCGCTGTCCCTGTTCGCCCCGTACGTGGCCATGCTCGCCGCCGAGGAACTCGGCGGATCCGGGGTGCTCGCCGTGGTGGTCGCGGGCCTGATCCTCGGGCACCGCTCACCGCGGATCCAGAGTGCGAGCTCACGGGTCACCGAGCGCACGCTGTTCCGCACGGTGCAGTTCCTCCTCGAATCGGTGGTGTTCCTGCTCATCGGCCTGCAGCTGCGGGCGCTGCTGAACGACGCCGCGAACAGCGAGATCGCCCCCGGCCGGATCGCGGTGTTCTGCCTGGCCGTGGTCGCCACGGTGATCGCCGTCCGCATCGCCTGGGTGTTCCCCGCCACCTACCTGCCGCGACTGATCCCGGCGGTGCGCCGAGCCGACCCCGCGCCGCCCTGGCGCGCGGTCGCCGTCCTGTCGTGGGCCGGCATGCGCGGGGTGGTCACCCTGGCGGCCGCCTTCACCCTGGTCGGGGTGCGGTACACCGAGATCCTGGTCCTCGCGGCGTTCAGCGTGGTCGTCGTGTCGCTGCTGCTGCAGGGGGCGACCCTGCCCGCGCTGGTGCGCCGCCTCGGCGTGCGCGGCCCCGACCATGCCCACGAGGCGCTGCAGCGGGCCCTGGTCCTGCAAAGGGCCGTCGACGCCGGCCGCGCGCGCCTGGACGAGAAGGCCGGCGCGGCGCCGGCCGACGTCGTCCGGGCCCTGCACGCGTGGACCGAGCGGCTGGCCAACGCGGTGTGGGAGAGGCTGGGCACCTCCCAGACCGGGGTCGAGACGCCCGCGCGGGCCTTCCGCCGGCTCCGGGTGGAGATGCTCGGCGCCGAGCGCGAGGTGGTGGCGCAGGTGCACGCCTCCGGTGCCGTGCCGGCGGAGGTGCTGGAGTCGGTCCTGGAACGCCTGGACCAGGAGGAGGCGATGCTCACCGGCTTCGCCGACACCACCGAGATCGACACCTCCGGCGGCGGCGTGGCGCGCGGCCCGGACGAGGCCGCCTGTGAGCATCTGCGCCAGGCACCCGAGCTGGTCGAGCCGCTGACCCCGAACGGCTGCCAGGACTGCCTGGCCGTCGGCGAACGAGGATGGGTGGCGCTGCGCATGTGCCTGACCTGCGGGCGGGTCGGCTGCTGCGACTCCTCACCGCACCGGCACGCCGCGGGCCACTACCGGGCCAGCGGCCACCCGGTGATCCGCAGTATCGAACTCGACGAGCAGTGGCGGTGGTGCTTCGTCGACCGTGAGGTCGGCTGAGACATCCGACTCGCCGGGGCAGCGGTGATCGCGGTGATCGTCGGCGCGGGCAGGCCGGCGCCGGGGGTGAGGCTGGTCACCGATCAGGGGGTGCCGACGGCGCCCGCGCCGCGGTTATGGTCCGGGCATGGTGGCCAAACGTGACCGTCCCTGGGTGATGCGGACCTACGCCGGGCACTCCAGCGCGGCGGAGTCGAATGCGCTGTATCGGCGCAATCTGGCCAAGGGTCAGACCGGGCTGTCCGTCGCCTTCGACCTGCCGACCCAGACCGGCTACGACCCCGACCATCCGCTCGCCCGCGGCGAGGTCGGCAAGGTCGGGGTGCCGATCAGTCACGTCGGCGACATGCGGGCCCTGTTCGAGGGCATCCCCCTGGGCGAGATGAACACCTCGATGACCATCAACGCCCCGGCCATGTGGCTGCTGGCGCTCTACCAGGTGGTCGCCGAGGAGCAGGCCGGTGGACGCCGGGGTGCTCGCCCGGCTGGGCGGCACCACCCAGAACGACATCATCAAGGAGTACCTGTCCCGAGGCACCTATGTGTTCCCGCCCGGGCCCAGCATGCGCCTGACCACCGACACCATCGCGTACACGGTCGCCGCGATGCCGAAGTGGAACCCGACCAACATCTGCAGCTATCACCTGCAGGAGGCCGGGGCCACCCCCGTGCAGGAGGTCGCCTTCGCCCTGGCCACCGCGGTCGCCGTCCTGGACGCCGTGCGCGCGTCCGGTCAGCTCCCCGACGAGGGGTTCGGCGACGTCGTCCAGCGGATCTCGTTCTTCGTCAACGCCGGGGTGCGCTTCGTCGAGGAGATGTGCAAGATGCGCGCCTTCGTCGACCTGTGGGACGAGATCACCCGCGACCGGTACGGGGTCACCGACGAGCGTCAGCGCCGGTTCCGGTACGGCGTCCAGGTGAACTCGCTCGGGCTGACCGAGGCCCAGCCGGAGAACAACGTCCAGCGGATCGTGCTGGAGATGCTCGGCGTCACGCTGTCCAAGCGGGCCCGGGCCCGCGCCGTCCAACTGCCCGCCTGGAACGAGGCGCTCGGCCTGCCGCGCCCGTGGGACCAGCAGTGGAGCCTGCGGATCCAGCAGGTGCTGGCCGCCGAGTCCGATCTGCTCGAGTACGAGGACCTGTTCGACGGCTCGCCGGTGATCGAGGCCAAGACCGCCGAGATCGCCGCCGGCGCCCGCGCCGAGATGGACCGGATCGAGCAGCTCGGCGGGGTGGTCGCCGCGGTCGAGTCCGGGTACCTGAAG
The DNA here is from genome assembly GCA_963750395.1 of uncultured Actinomycetota bacterium. Classification (GTDB taxonomy): domain Bacteria; phylum Actinomycetota; class Actinomycetes; order Actinomycetales; family Kineosporiaceae; genus JADJPO01. The sequence continues at coordinate 149,013 of CAVVQM010000017.1, forward strand.
TCGGCCCTGGTCGCCTCGCACGCGCAACGCCGCGGACGGATCGAGTCGGGTGAGGAGATCGTGGTCGGCGTCAACGCCTACACGAGCACCGAGCCGAATCCGCTGACCGCGGACCTGGAGGCCGCGATCCAGACCGTGGACGCCGGTGTCGAGGCGAGAGCCGTTGCCGCGGTGCAGGAATGGCGGGCAACCCGGGACGGGACCGAGGAGGGCCGCGCCGCCTGGCAGGCGGCCGTCGACAGGCTCAAGGCGGACGCCGCCGGCGGTGTCAACCTGATGCCCGCCAGCCTGCAGGCCGCCCGGGCCGGGGTGACGACGGGGGAGTGGGCCGGAGCCCTGCGCGAGGTGTTCGGCGAGTTCCGCGCACCCACCGGCGTCGCCGGGGCGGTCGGCGTCGCCGATCACGGCCAGGACCCGGCCTGGTCGCGACTGCGCGAGGCGGTCGCGGACACCGGTGCCGAGCTGACCGGTGAGGGCGGCCGGCTGCGGCTGCTGATCGGCAAGCCCGGCCTGGACGGGCATTCCAACGGCGCCGAGCAGATCGCCGTCCGGGCCCGCGACGCCGGGTTCGAGGTGATCTACTCCGGGATCCGGCTGACGCCGGAGCAGATCGTCGCCTCGGCCGTCGCCGAGGACGTGCACTGCGTCGGGCTGTCGGTGCTGTCCGGCTCCCACATGGAACTGGTTCCGGCCGTCCTGAACGGCCTGCAGGGCCTCGGGTCTGGACGACGTCCCGCTGGTCGTCGGCGGGATCATCCCCGACGCGGACGGCAAGGAGCTTCTCGCCCAGGGGGTCGCCGCCGTGTTCACGCCCAGGGACTACTCCCTCAACGAGATCATGGAACGGATCCTGGCCGAGATCCGGACCGCCCGCGGGCTGCGCAGCGAGGCGGTTCCCGTCGCCTGAAGCCTCGTCGACCCAGCCCCCGGCTCACCAAGTCGACCGAGCCCCGGCTCACCAACCGGGGCGGCTCGGGCCGTTCAGCGCCTGCGCGAGCTGCTCGGTGAGCATCCGCGCCGCCAGGACGACGCGCTCGGCGGCGTCCGGTCCGGCCCGGTCGGCCCACGTCGCCAGTTCGCGGCGCAACGGACCCCGCACGGAGGCCAGGTGCAGGCAGTGCCGCAGGTAGCGCTGCGGGAGCTCGGTGCGCGCCGCGGTCGCGGACAGGTGGGCGACGTCGGCACCCAGCACGGCCACCTCCTGGGCCATGGTGACCGCCACGTAGGCGGCCCCGGCCACGTACGCGGCGTCGACGTCCTCCTGGGCGCTGATCAGGGCGGTGAGCGTCGTCGCGTTCCCGGCGCGCGCCTGCGGGCGGGGGCTGCCGGCGGGCGAGGCCTCGCGCAGATCGGCCTCGATCCAGGCCGTGATGCTCAGCGCCGAGGCGGGCAGCGAGGCGAACCGCCAGACCGGCTCGGCCTGCGCCAGGCTGGGCATCGGCACCCGCGACCAGGCGGCGTGCATCCGGCGCAGCCAGGCCAGGTAGCGGGCGACGGAGGTCACCGTCCCCGGGTCCCCGAGGCTCTCGGCCGCCGTGTAGCGGGAGATCCAGGTCTGGCTGTCCACCTCGGTCAGGAACGCCGTGCGGCGGGCATAGTCATGCACATCGCCCAGCCGGGGTCCGCTCTCGCGCACCTCGACCAACGGGGACGGGGACGGCGCTTCGACGGTGGGCGGCGGGATCGAGTTCATGAGTCCTTCTCGGACGAACCACCCCCGCGCCCAACCTCCGGGGGCGAAGAATCCGCCGATTGGGTCAGCGGACCGCCGCTACGCCCAGGCCTTCGCCAGGCCCGCGACGATCCGCTCCAGCCGCTCGGAGGAGGTCGCGAGGTTGACCCGGGCGAAGCCCTTCAGGCCGTCCCCGAACCAGCTGCCGGGGTGCACCATCACCCGTCCGGTCTCCAGCGCCTCGTGCGACGGGTCGTCCAGACCGGTCCCGCGGGCGTCCACCCAGGCCAGGTAGGTGGCCTCCATCGGCGTCCAGCGCACCGTCGGTACCTGCTCGGCGAGCAGCACCCCGAACCGGCTGCGCTGGGCGTCCAGGTGGGCCAGGACGGCGTCGAGCCAGGGCTCGCCGTGGGTGTACGCGGCGACGGTGGCCACCAGCCCCAGCGAGGAGGTGCCGTGGTTGGCGACCGTCGGGACGGCGCGCAGGGCGGCCAGGTCGGCGCCGTTGTTCGCGATGATCTGTGCGCACTTGAGTCCGGGCAGGTTCCAGGCCTTGGAGGCGGCGGTCAGCGTCGTCACGTGATCGGCGGTGCCCTCGATCGCGCTGTACGGCACGTGCTCGGCGCCGGGCAGCACCATCGGGGCGTGGATCTCGTCGCTGATCACCCGCGCGCCGCGGCGCAGCACCACGTCGCGCAGCGCCTCGAGTTCGGTGCGCGTGAAGGCGCGCCCGAGCGGGTTGTGCGGGGCGGACAGCAGCACGGTGCGCCCGCCCGCGGCCAGGGCGCCCTCGATCGCGTCGAGGTCCAACACCGCTCGTGGCCCGGCGGGGCCGGGCGCGATCGCCGTGGGGACGGTGAGCAGGCGCCGGCCGGTGACCGCCGGGATCTCCAGGAACGGCGGATAGGCGGGGATCGGCACCACCACCGGCGCCTGGTCGCACAGCGTCTCCAGCACCACGCGGATCCCGGCCATCACGTCCCCGCAGGCGATCACGGCCCTCGGCTCCACGCTGATGCCGAATCGGCGCCGCAGGAGCGAGGCGGTGGCCTCCCCGAGGCCGGTCAGGTGGTCCGGTGGCGGGTAGCCGGTCACGTTCCGCCGCACCGCGTCCAGCAGGGCCTGCCGGACGACGGGTGCCGTCGCGACGTCCATCTCGGCCACCCACGCGGGCAGGACCCCGGGGCCGGGATAGGTCCACTTCACGTTCCCGCACGCGCGCAGGGTCTCGTCGTCCAGGTCCCAGTCGGGCGCGGCGTCCCGATCGGTCGCGGACGGCTCCGGGGTGGTCAGGGTGGGCACAGCCGCAGTCTGCCAGGCCGGCGGACGGCCAGCTCGCGAAGGGGACCTCAAACCCGTCCCTGCGCCCCCGCACGGGATGCTTCCAGCAGGTCAGCGGCACCTCGGGCGCTTCCCCACGACAGGGACAGGGCGTGGGCACCGAAGCCGTAGCAGTGCACCAGACGGCGTCCCGGGCCGTCCCCGACGACGTCCACGCGGACCCGGTCGCGGTCGGCGTGCACCACCAGCCGCTCGCCCAGCATCCGCTGACCGGCCAGCAGCGGGTCGATCGCCACCGCGCGCTCGAGCACGCTCCCCGCCGGCTCGTCGCCGCCGATGACCCTCACCGTCCCGCTGCCCGGCTGCGGGGCCAGGACCAGGTCCGGGTCCCCGTCGGGGCCGAGCAGCGCCGTCCAGCCCGGCAGGCCCGGATCGCTCAGGTGCAGCACCCGGCGCGGCGCGGGGCGCACCCGGTCGTCCGGCACGAGTGCGCGCGAGGCGACCCCGGAGCAGTTGACCACGGTGAGCGCGCCGGACCCCCGGACGGCGGGGGCCGGCAGCGCGGTCAGGGCGAGCCGGGTCATGGTGCCGCCGGCGGTGAGCAGACGGCCGGTCAGCGAGGCCAGGTAGGGGCCCGGGTCGACCACCGGCACGTCCGGCACCTCGTCGAGGCGCCCCTCGGCGGTCCGGATCACGCCGGCGGCCAGGTGGACCCCACTGCGCGGGTCCTGCGCCAGCTGCACCAGGACGGCGCGGGTGCGGGCCGCCCAGTGCGCGGCCTGGGTGCCGAGTCGGACGGGGACCGGCAGCCACGGGCGTGCGGCCGCGGAGGAGGCGGTCTCGCCGGGCAGGTCCCGGGCGAGCACATCGACGCGGTGACCGGCCTCGGCGAGGGCGACCGCGCAGGTCAACCCGACGACTCCGGCCCCGACCACGATCACGCGATCCGTCACGTCCACACCACCGATGTCGGCCGGATGCCGCGGCGACTGCACCGCGAGCATCCCTCAGAAGAGTCTGTCCTCGGCTGCATCGTGGCCCCGCAGCGCGTCGTAGTCGAGGGTCAGGCAGCGGATTCCTCGATCGGTGGCCAGCACCCGGGCCTGCGGCTTGATCTCCTGAGCGGCGAAGACGCCGGTGACCGGGGCGAGCATCGGGTCCCGGTTGAGCAGGTCGAGGTAGCGGGTCAGCTGCTCGACACCGTCGATCTCGCCGCGCCGCTTGATCTCCACCGCCACGCACCCGCCGTCGCGGTCGCGCACCATCAGGTCGACCGGGCCGATCGCGGTCGGGAACTCCCGGCGTACCAGCGTGTAGCCCTCGCCCAGGGCGCCCACCTGCTCGGCGAGCAGCTGCTGGAGGTGGGCCTCGACGCCGTCCTTGACCAGTCCCGGGTCGATGCCGAGTTCGTGGTCGCTGTCGTGACCCACCTCGAACACGGTGACCACCAGGCGGTCGTCGGTCTTGGTGTGCTGGACGGTCCAGACCGCCGTGACGCCGGCCTCGGCCTGAGCCGGCGACGGCTCGGCGACGGTCAGCCGGCACGGCGCGCTCATCCAGTTCAGCGGCTTGTACGAGCCGCCGTCGGAGTGCACCAGCACGCTGCCGTCGGCCTTGACCATCAGCAGGCGCCTGGCCCGCGGCAGATGGGCGTTGAGCCGCCCGGCGTAGTCCACCGAGCAGTGGGCGATGACGAGGCGCACGCGGATCAGGCTAGCCCGCCGGATGTGGCGAGCGCCGCACTCAGGAGCCCCTGAAGGGGTGGGCCCCGGTGACAGACTTCCGTATCTGGTCAGTCGAGGAGGACGCCATGACACTCGATGTCAACACTGTCGCCGTGATCGGTCTGGGCACCATGGGATCGGGAGTGGCCGAGGTGATGGCCCGCAACGGGCTCGAGGTGATCGGCGTCGAGATCGACGAGCCGGCCCTGGAACGGGCCCAGCGCCGGGTGGTCAGATCGGTGACCCGTGCGGTGGAGCGCGGCAAGCTCACCGAGGACGAGGCCGAGGCGCTGCAGAAGCGGATCACCTACACGGTGAACCTGGACGACGTGGCGCCCGCCGACCTGGCGATCGAGACGGTGCCGGAGCGGTTGGAGCTGAAGAAGGAGATCTTCAGCAAGCTCGACGTGATCCTGGGCGACCGGGCGATCCTGGCGACCAACACCTCGAGCCTTCCGGTGACCGACATCTCGGTCGCCACCAGTAAGCCGGGGCGTGTGGTCGGGATGCACTTCTTCAACCCGGCGCCGGTGCAGGCGTTGGTCGAGGTGATTCGGACCGTGGTCACCGACCAGGCCGTTCTGGACGACGCGGTGGCTCTGGCCGAGCGGCTGGGCAAGACCCCGGTGGTGGTGGGGGACCGGGCCGGATTCATCGCGAACACCCTGCTGTTCAACTACCTCAACCACGCCGTGCGGATGCTCGAGTCGCGCTACGCCAGCCGGGAGGACATCGACTCGGCCATGGTGCTCGGCTGCGGCCTGCCGATGGGCCCGCTGGCGTTGATGGACCTGATCGGTCTGGACACCGCGTACGAGGTGCTGGACACGATGTACCACCAGAGCCGGGACCGGCTGCACGCGCCGGCGCCGATGATCAAGCAGATGGTCACCGCCGGGCTGCTCGGACGCAAGAGCGGGCGCGGGTTCTACACCTACACCAAGGCGGGCGCCTCGACCGTGGTGCCGGACGCGGCCACCCCGCCGGCGCGGGTCGCCGGAGAGCAACTGCGCCACATCGACCAGGTCGGCGTGGTGGGGTCCGGGACGATGGCCACCGGCATCATCGAGGTCTTCGCGAAGGCGGGCCACGATGTGGTCTTCGTCGCCCGGAGCGAGGCCAAGGTCGACGCCGTGCTGGCGCGGATCACCAAGAGCCTGGACCGGGCGGTCAGCCGCGGCCGGCTCGCCGAGGAGGCCAAGGTCGCTGCGCTGCAGCGGATCACCGGGTCGACGTCGATGTCGGATCTGGCCGAGGCGGACCTCGTGGTCGAGTCGGTCGTCGAGGACCTCGACGTCAAGCGGGCGCTGTTCGGCGACATGGACAGGATCTGCAAGCCCGGCGCGATCCTGGCGACCACCACCTCGTCCCTGCCGGTGATCGAGTGCGCCGTGGCCACCTCGCGCCCCGGTGACGTGGTGGGCATGCACTTCTTCAACCCGGCCCCGGTGATGAAGCTGATCGAGGTGGTGCACACCGTGGCCACCGCACCGGATGTCGTCGACACCGTGGTGGAGGTGTCCGGCAGGATCGGCAAGCACCCGGTGACCTGTGGCGACGTGGCCGGGTTCATCGTGAACGCGCTGCTGTTCCCGTACCTGAACGACGCGGTCCGGATGCTGTCGGAGCACTACGCGACCGCCGACGAGATCGACCTGGCCATGCGCAACGGTTGCGGCTACCCGATGGGGCCGTTCGAGCTGCTGGACGTGGTCGGGCTGGACGTCTCGCTGGCCATTCAGAAGACCCTCTACCTCGAGTTCCGCGAGCGCGGTTGGTCGCCGGCGCCGATGCTCGAGCAGATGGTCACCGCCGGGTACCTCGGTCGCAAGACCGGGCGCGGCTTCCGTATCTACTCCTGAAGATCCACTCCTGAGATCCACCCCCGCCGATCCACTTCCGGAGGTCCACTCCCGAAGAGCCTTCCGGAGAGCCACTCCCTGAGCGGAACCCCCGCCCGGGTCCGCACTAGGCTGGCCGGATGAGCTCGCTGCCGCTCGTGCTGCTGCACGCGTTCCCGCTCGACGCCACCATGTGGACCCCGGTGGTGGCCGCGCTGGGGCCGGGCGTCCCGGTCGTGCTGACCCCGGACCTTCCGGGTCTGGGCTCGGCGCCCCTGCCCGACGGCCCACCGGACCTGGCGGTGGCGGCCGACCTGGTCGCGGCCGCGCTGGACGAGGCCGGTCACCAGCAGGCCGTCCTGGCGGGGGTGTCGATGGGCGGATACGTCGCGATGGCCTTCGCCCGACGTCACCGGCAGCGGCTGGCGGGGTTGGCCCTGATCGACACCAAGGCGGGCGCGGACGACGAGGCCGCCCGGTCCAACCGGTACCGCGTCGCCGAGGCGGTCCTGGCCGCGGGGGACACCGGCGCCCTCGCGCCGATGCTGGACGCACTGCTCGGCGCGACCACCCGGGACGAGCGGCCGGACCTGGTGGACGACGTCCGCGCCCGGATCGCGGCCGCGCGGCCCGAGGGGGTGGCCTGGTCCCAGCGGGCGATGGCCGGGCGCCCCGACAGCCTGGACCTGCTGCGCACCCTCGACGTCCCGGCCGCCGTGGTCGTGGGGCAGGAGGACACGCTCTCCCCGCCGGACCTGGCCCGCGAGATGGCCGATGCGCTGCCGGACGCCGTCCTCACGGTGTTGCCCGGGGCCGGCCATCTGGCCGCGATGGAGGCCCCGGACGACGTGGCCGCCGCGCTGACCGCGCTGATGGTGCGGGTGCGGCCGGCGCCCTGATCAGCTCCGCCGCTGCCGCGGGATGACGACCTCCTGCACGATCAGCAGGATGCCCGCGGCGATCGGGATGGCGATGAGTGCGCCGAGTACCCCGAGCAGGGTGGCACCGGCGAGCGCGGCGATGACCGCCAGGAAGCCCGGCACCTTCACGGTGCGGGACATGATCCGCGGCGCGATCAGGTAGTTCTCGAGCTGCTGGTAGACCAGGTAGTAGATCATGACCACCACCGCGTACTGCCAGCTGTCGAAGAGGGCGACCACCGTCACCAGGGCGGCGCCGATGGTCGCCCCGACCAGCGGGATGAGACCGAGCACCCCGACGCTGAGCGAGAGCACCACGGCGAACGGCAGCCCGAGGATCAGCAGCAGGATGTAGGTGCAGGTCGCGTTGATCGAGGCCACCGCGATCTGTCCGGCGGTGTATCCGCCGATCCGGCGGATGATCTCGTCGCCCAGCAGTCGGACCCGAGAACGCCGGGAAGCGGGGACCAGCTCGTAGATCGCCTCGCGCAGCGTGTTCAGCGAGGCCGTGAAGTACAGGGTCAGCACGAGGACGATGAACGTGCTGAACGCCCCGGAGATCACCGCCTGTCCCGCGCCGAGCACGCCGCCGAACAACTGGAGCACGGTGTCGCCGCTGCTGAGCCGGGACTGCACCTGCGTGCTCAGCGAGTTGATCAGGCCGAACTGCTGGTCGAGGCGCTGCACCGTGGGCGAGCGCTGCAGGTCGGTGATCAATTGCGGCAGTTGGCTGCTGAGCTCGGTGGCCTGACCCACCAGGTTCGGCACCACGCTGATCGCGAAGCCGGCGAAGAGGGCGATGACCGCCAGGAACACCAGGCTCACCGAGACGCTGCGGCGCAGCCCGCGCCGCTGCAGGGCACGCACCAGGGGATCCAGGGACAGGGCCAGGAAGATCGCGATGACCACCAGGGTGAGCACGCCGGTCAACTGGCCCAGCAGCCCGAGCAGGAACCAGGCGGTGAGCACGCCGACAGCGCCCTGGAAGCCGATCAGGAAGGGGTGGAACCGGTTGAGCGGGGGCCCGGGACGCCCGTAGCGGGGGTGCTCCCTCGACGATCCCGGCTCGGGGCTGCCCGGGTCGGCGTCCCCCGCAGCGGGGTCTGCCGGCTCGGCCGGTTCAGGCTCGGTCGGTTCAGACACGGTCAGTTCAGGCACGACCGGTCCAGGCACGATCGGTCAGGCGCGATGGGTTCAGGCGCGACCGGTTCGGGGACGATCCACACGCTGGCGGTCTGCGGCTCGCGCCCGGCCGCGGCGCCCCTGCGCTGATCGGCCAGCCGGCCCACGAAGGCCGGGAAGCGCGGGCTGCGCAGGTGTCGCGGCGTCCAGGGGCTCACGGGCACACACTACGGCTGTCCCGCCGGGCAGAGGGTCGCCCGGAACATGGCGATGGACACCGGTTCCGGACTCGCTCCGGAACCGGCGCCCATCGACGTCGATCGGCCTCAGCCGATCCAGTGGATCAGTGCGTGGCGGGCTCGTCCTGGGGGACCTCGAGGTCCGACTGCTCGGTCTCGGCGGCGATGTCACCCGCGGTCTGCACGCCCTCCTCGCCGTTCACGGTGTGGTCGGCATCGCCGAGGGATCCCTTGCCGCCCAGCTTGTCCAGCCCGGGCATCGGCATGGTGGCACCGAGCAGGGAGCGGAGCTGGTCGAGGGTGCCGGTGATGCTGTCCCGCTGGCGGATCAGCTCGTCGACCTGACGCTGGGCGGCGCGGCGGTTGCGCTCGGCCTCGGCCTTGGCCTCGGACAGCACCTTGTCGGCGTGGCCGCGGGCCTCGGCGATCGACCTGGTCGGCGTTGCGGCGGGCGTTGGAGACCAGGCCCTTGGCGTGCTCGTCGGCATCGCGGCGGACCGACTCGGCCTGCTCGACGGCCTTGGCGGCCCGCTGCTCGGCGGCCGCGGCGCGCTGCTCGGCCTCGGCGACCAGCTGGGTGGCCTGGGCGACCGCCTGCTCGTGCCGCTCGGCGTCGATCCGCTCGGCCTCCTCGCGGCGGGCGGCGAGCATGACCTCCAGGTCGGTGGTCATCTGCTCGACCTTGGTCCGGGTCTCCTCGTGCTGCTGGGCGGCGGCGGCCCGCAGGTCGTCGGCCTCCTTCTTGGCGTTGGCCCGGTGCTCGTCGACCTCGCGCTTGGCCGCCGCCCGCAGCTCGGTGACCTCGCGCTCGGCGGTGGCCCGCAGGCGGGCGAGCTCGCGGTCGACGGTGGTGCGCTTCTCGCTGGTCTCGTGCTCGGTGACCGAGCGCAGCTTGGCGGCCTCGCGCTCGGCGACCGCCAGCATCTCCTCGGACTTGCGGGTGGCCGTGGCGACGATCTCCTCGGCGTCCTCGCTGGCGTTCTGGCGCACCTCGGCGCTCTCGCGCTGGGCGTCCGCGGTCAGCTCGGCGGACTCGTTCTGGGCCGCCGCACGGACCTGGGCGGCCTCGATCCGCGCCTGGGCGAGCAGCCTCGTCGGCGTCCTTGGTCGCGGCCGCGATGACGTCACTGGCCTGCTCCTCGGCCAGCCGCAGGAGCTGCTCGATGCGGGCTCCCAGCCCGCTGTACGAGGGTCGCTCGACCTCGCGCAGCTGGCGGTGGGCCTCGGCCACCTCGCCCGACAGCTTCATCGCGCGACGCGTCGACCTCTTCGACACGGGCCCGTGCGTCCCGCAACTGCGCGCTCAATGCCTCGATACGCTCATCAACCTGGTGGGGGTCGTAGCCCCGCATAACAGTCTTGAAGGCTTGGTGGTTCTGGTCGCCGGCCACTATCCGAGTCCTCCTCGACCCCCGCGGGGCCTACTACGTGTCACGGAATCTCATGATTGCGTCGATGTGCCGGTCACGGAGAGCCGCGTCGCGGACCCCGAGTTCGGGAGCCGGCGAGAGGCAGCGTACCCCCACCTTGCCCTGGTGCAGGTTGCGATGGACGTCAAAAGCAGCCTGAGGGGCTAGTGCCAATGGATACGATTTGGACAAGGTTGGATGAATGAGTCCGCGAGCTATCAGATCGTTAGCGACCCATGCCTCTGCGTAGTTAGCGAAATGGGATCCGATGATCCTTTTGAGGTTCATCCAGAGGTAGCGATTGTCGTAGGAGTGCATGAAACCGGACGTCGAGGCGCACGTCACGATGGTGCCGCCGCGGCGAGCCACGAACACACTCGCACCGAAGGTCTCCCGGCCCGGGTGCTCGAAGACGATGTCGACGTCCCGCCCCCCGGTCAGCTGGCGGATGTCGGAGCCGAGGCGCCGCCACTCGCTCTGGTCCTGGGTGTGCTCGTCGGACCAGAACTGGTAGGCCTGCTCGCTGCGGTCGATCACCAGGTCGGCGCCCATCCGGCGGCAGATCTCGGCCTTCTCCCGGCTGGAGACCACGCAGATCGGGGTGGCCCCGGCCGCCAGCGCCATCTGGGTGGCGTAGGACCCCAACCCGCCGGAGGCCCCCCAGATCAGCACCGTGTCGCCGAGCTTCAGCCCGGCGCCGTTGGTGGTGATCAGCTGCCGATAGGCGGTGGAGTTCACCAGCCCGGGGACGGCGGACTCCTCCCAGGTCAGGTGCTCGGGCTTGGGCATCAGCTGGTTGGCCTTCACCAGGGCGAGCTGGGCGAGGCCGCCGAAGTTGGTCTCGAAGCCCCAGATCCGCTGCTCCGGGTCGAGCATGGTGTCGTTGTGGCCCTCCGGCCGCTCGAGCTCGACCGACAGGCAGTGCGCCACGACCTCGTCGCCGGGCTACCACACGTGCACACCGGGACCGGTTCGCAGCACGACGCCGGACAGGTCGGAACCCACCACGTGGTAGGGCAGGTCGTGGCGCTTGGCCAGCGGGGAGATCCGGCCGTAGCGACTGCAGGAAGCCGAACGTCGACACCGGTTCGAAGATCGAGGTCCACACGGTGTTGTAGTTGATGGCGCTGGCCATCACGGCCACCAGTGCCTCGCCGGGACCGAGTTCGGGGGTGGGCACGTCCTCGACGTGAAGGCTCTCGCGAGGGTCCTTCTCCCGGCTGGGCATGTTCTCGAACATGTCGACCTCGTCGGCATGGACGGTCACGGCGGTGTAGGACTCGGGGATGTCCAGGGCCAGGTAGTCCTCGGCCGTGGCCTCGCCGGACATGATGGTGTCGAGGATCTTCTGCACGGTCGTCCTCCAGTGCTCTGCGGGTGTCTAGAAACGTACTCAGGCGGTGGCCGGCAGGGATCCGGCGGCGGGTGAAATGTGTCTCAGCTCCCCTGCCGGGCGTGCCGTGTCAGGAGGTCGCCGGCTCGACGAGCTCGACCAGGACGCCGCCGGCGTCCTTCGGGTGGACGAAGTTGATCCGGCTGCCGGCCGTCCCGCGTCGGGGCTCCTCGTAGAGCAGCCGGACGCCGCGCTCGCGCAGCGTGGCGCACACCGAATCGACGTCCTCGACCCGGTAGGCGATCTGTTGCAGACCGGGACCGCTGCGCTCGATGAACTTGCCGATCGTCGAGGTCGGCGACAGGGGAGCGAGCAGCTGCACGCAGGACCCGGACTCGCCCACGCCCATCATCGCCTCGTGCACGCCCTGTTCCTCGTTGACCTCCTCGTGCAGCAGGCGCATGCCCATCACCTCGCTGTAGAAGGTCACCGCCGCGGCCAGATCGGGCACGGCGACCCCGACGTGGTCGATGGCGGTGAACAGGTCCACAGGTGGCGTCGGCGACGTCTCGGCGGTCATCGTCCCAGGTTAGGCGGCGCCCCCGAGGGGCGCAGGAGCCGATGATGTGAGCAGGTGCACTCCCGTCCCGGGGGCTTTCGTGGTGCTGCGCCGGCCGCGCCACAATGGGCGCATGGCCTCCGCACCCAGCTCCGTCATCGTCGCCGGCGCCCGGACCCCCATCGGCACCCTGCTCGGCGGGCTGTCCACGATGCCCGCCTCGGACCTGGGCGCCCTGGCCATCGCGGCCGCCCTGGATCGTGGCGGTGTCCCGGCCGAGGCCGTCGATCACGTGATCATGGGGCAGGTACTCACCGCCGGTGCCGGTCAGATCCCGGCACGTCGGGCCGCGGCGGCCGCCGGCATCGCGATGGACGTGCCCAGCCTGACGGTGAACAAGGTGTGCCTGTCCGGGCTCGACGCCGTGGTGCAGGCCGACCGGATGATCCGGCTCGGCGAGGCCGAGGTGGTGATCGCCGGCGGTCAGGAGTCGATGTCCCTGGCCCCGCACCTGCTGCCCGACCTGCGCGCAGGACGGCGTTTCGGCGGCAGCCGGATCCAGGACCACATGGAGGTCGACGGCCTGTGGGACAGCTTCACCGACCAGGGGATGGGGTCGCTGGCCGAGTCGGGCAACTTCGGCATCGCCGAGGTGAGCCGGGCCGCGCAGGACGAGTACGCGGTGACCTCCCACCAGCGGGCCGCGCGGGCCTGGCGGGACGGGACGATGGGTCGAGAGGTCGTCGCGGTCCGGGTGCCGCAGCCGAGGGGCGGCCACGCCGTGGTCGCCGAGGACGAGGGCATCCGGCCGGACACCGACCTGCAGGCCCTGGCGCGTCTGCGACCGGTCTTCGCGCCGAGGGGCACGATCACCGCGGGCACCGCCTCGCAGATATCGGACGGCGCGGCCGCGCTCGTGGTGATGAGCAAGGAGCGCGCCGAGCGGGAGGGCCGTCGGTGGTTGACCGAGATCGTCGGTCACGCCAGCGTGGCCGGCCCGGACTCCACCCTCCAGGTCCAGCCGGCGAACGCGATCGCCACCGTGTGCGGGCGGGCCGGGATCGAGCCGGCCGAGCTGGACCTGGTCGAGATCAACGAGGCGTTCGCGGCGATCGTGCTGTCCGCGGTGAAGCTGCTCGGGCTGGATCTGGAACGGGTCAACGTGGACGGCGGCGCGATCGCGTTGGGACATCCGATCGGCGCCTCCGGGGCGCGGGTGGTGCTGCATCTGGCCCATCGCCTGGCCGGCCGGAACCGGGCGATCGGCGTGGCCGCGCTGTGCGGGGGCGGCGGTCAGGGCGACTCGCTCCTGCTGCGGTCGGCCGCCGCTCAGCCGCCGCCGCATGGTTCAGGCGCGGCCCGCGGCGGGCGGGGCACGACGGGGGTGGACGAGTGAGCCGGGTTCCGGATGTGGCGGCGCTGGTGGCCGGTGCCCGGGCGGGTGAACCGCGCGCCGTCGCGCGGCTGATCTCCCTGGTCGAGAACGGCGATCCGGCGCTGCCCGAGGTGATGGCCGCGCTGGCCCCGCACACCGGCCGCGCCCGGATCCTCGGGATCACCGGCTCGCCCGGGGTGGGCAAGTCCACGACGACCTCGGCCCTGGTGACCGCGCTGCGCGACAGGGATCTGCGGGTGGCGGTCCTGGCGGTCGACCCGTCGTCCCCGTTCTCCGGGGGAGCGCTGCTCGGCGACCGGGTGCGCATGCAGGAGCACGCCACCGACGACGGGGTGTTCATCCGGTCGATGGCCAGCCGCGGTCACCTGGGCGGTCTGGCGCGGGCCACGCCGCAGGCGCTGCGCGTGCTGGACGGCGCGGGGTGCGACGTGGTGCTGGTGGAGACGGTCGGGGTGGGACAGAGCGAGATCGAGGTGGCGGCCCTGGCCGACACGACCGTGGTGCTGCTGGCGCCCGGGATGGGGGACGGCGTCCAGGCGGCCAAGGCGGGCATCCTCGAGATCGGCGACGTGTTCGTGGTGAACAAGGCCGACCGGGACGGCGCCCAGAACACCGTGCGGGACATCCGCAACATGATCGCCCTGGGTGATCATCGCGAGGCGGGCCGGTGGCGCCCGCCGGTGCTGACCACGGTGGCCAACGCCGGCCAGGGGATCGACGAGGTGATCCAGGCCCTGGACGCGCATCACGACTGGGCGCTCGCCGGAGGAGAGCTGACGGTGCGCCGCCGGCGCCGCGCGGAGGGGGAGATCGAGGCGCTCGTGCTGACCGAACTGCGCCGGCGGATCGGGGATCTGAGCGACGGTGATCGGCTGCGGGACCTCGCCGACGCCGTCGCGGGCGGCGACCTGGACCCCTACAGCGCGGCGGGCTCGGTGCTCGCGGCCCTCGAGGACAGCCAGCGCAGTCCGGTGCCCGCAGGGGCCGCGGCGCACACCGGGCCGACCTCTGCCTGACCGAGACCGCGGGCCTGGTCGAGCGCGGCGTCCGCGGCGATCAGCAGGGTGATCGGGTCGTCGGCGTGATGCCCGTCCAGTGCGGCCAGACCGATCGGGGCGGCGAGCGAGTCGGTGCTGGCCATCACGGCGGCCCCCAGGTGCGAGCAGATCGAGAACGCGCCGTCCAGGTCGGTGCAGGTGATGATCACGGCGTAGGTCAGGGCGCCCGCCCGCACCGCCCGCAGGCGCCGATCGGCCGCGGCCTCGGCGACCAGGGCCCGTTCCGCCGCGACGATCTGCTGCTCGGCCCAGCGCCGCCCGGTGCGCCGGGTGAGCTCGTCCACGCCGTCCAGCCCGACCAGGGCGAGGAACAGGGCGCCGCTCTCACCCGGCTCGCCGTCCGTCGCGGCCCGGCGCACGGCGTGGGCGAGCGCGGTCTCCAGGTCGTCGGGACCGGTGCCGCCCCGGTGGGCGGCCAGCAGGTGAGCGAGCATGCCCTGCCCGTCGGCAGCGGCCGGGCGGCCATGAGGGACGTGGTGCCCGGCCGGGCGCCGATCGGGTGAGCCGGTGTCCGTTGCCGCGGGTGAGCACGGTTAGGGTCGGCACATGTTGATCGCCTTCTCCGTGGCGCCGTCCGGGACCGGCGACTCGGTCAGCGCCGCCGTGGCGGACGCCGTCCGGGTGGTCCGCTAGAGCGGGCTGCCGAACTCCACCGATTCGATGTTCACCACCGTCGAGGGGGAGTGGGCCGAGTGCATGGACGTCGTCCGGCGTGCCGTGGAGGCCGTCGGCCGGCACGGGGAACGGGTCAGCCTGGTCCTCAAGGCCGACATCCGCACCGGCGCCCAGGCCGGGCGCACCGGGGAGATGCAGGCCAAGCTGGACCGGCTGGAGGCGGCCATCGCACGGCCGGCCGCGGCACAGGACCGAGCAGAGGGCCCGACCGGGTGACTTAGGCTGTGTTCGACCTCGCGCGACACGGATGCGGCCGAGGTATCTCGACGATGTGGCAAGAAGGGCAGCACCAGAGATGAGCACCCAATCGGGCCGTGCCCCCCAGCCCCGGATCAATCTGCACGGGGCGGTCGATCTGAGTTCGCTGCAAAGGCCCCGGCCCGGCCGCAGCGGCGGGCGGTCCCGGAGCAGGAGCAGCCGGAGCAGGTGCCGCGACGGGCGGCGGTGAGGCGTTCGTGGTGGCGGTCAGCGACGCCACGTTCGTGCCCGAGGTGGTGGAGCGCTCGAGCACCGTCCCGGTGGTCCTGGACTTCTGGGCCACCTGGTGCGGACCGTGCAAGCAGTTGTCGCCGGTGCTGGAGAAGCTGGCCGGCGAGTTCGGCGGCGCCTTCCTGCTGGCCACGGTGGACGTCGACGCCAATCCCCAGCTCGCGCAGGCGTTCCAGGTGCAGTCGATCCCCTCGGTCTATGCGGTGATCAAGGGGCAGCCGGTCCCGCTGTTCCAGGGTGCCCAGCCGGAGGCGCAGGTCCGTCAGGTGATCGACGAGCTGCTCAAGGTGGCCGCCTCGAACGGGGTCACCGGCCGGGTCGCCTCGGCCGCCGCCCCTGCGGAGGCCGCCGAGCCCGTCGAGGAGGAGCTGCCGCCGCACCACCAGGCCGCCTACGACGCCATCGACGCGGGCGATCTGGACGCCGCCGTGACCTCCTACGAGGCGGCGCTGGCCGAGGACCCCACCGACGAGATGGCCCGGCTCGGCCTGGCCCAGGTCGGCCTGCTCAAGCGCACCAACGACGTCGACCCGCAGGTGGCCCGCCAGGCGGCGGCCGACTCACCGCAGGACGTCGAGGCACAGATCACCGTCGCCGACCTCGACCTGCTCGGTGGCCACGTCGAGGACGCCTTCACGCGGCTGATCGAGACGGTCCGGCGCACCTCCGGGGCCGAGCGCGACCGGGCCCGGCTGCATCTGATCGAGCTGTTCGACGTGGTCGGTGGCACGGACCCGCGGGTGGCCTCGGCGCGGCTGGGGCTGGCCAACGCCCTGTTCTGAGCGCGACAGCCGTGCCCTGGGCGTCAGCGCGGGTGTCGGCGGGACACGCTGAGGGACAGCCACCGGGACCAGAGGCGGCGCCGGCGATATCGCGCGCAGGCGCCCGGTGGGCAATGGGCGCAGTCGGTTCCCCGCCGGTAGTGATCGTGGGCGGCGCGCGAGTGTGTGCAGATGCACCGATCGGCGCCCGCTGACGATCGCGGGGCCACTACGTCCCCGCCTGTGACGCATGTCACTCTTCTGAACATGTGAGCCCCATCGCCTGCCGGAACCGGGTTGAAGCCATCTTCTTAGGGCCCTCGTGAGTGGCGCTTAGACCACCCTTGAGGCTTCTCCAAGGATTCTCACTCATCGTACTTGATATAGCACGGAGAGTGCTAGGCAACGGCGAAGAGGTAGAGCCGCGAATTACTGCAGGTTGACCCCGACAAGGATCTTGTGTGGTTCGATCGTGACATCGCTAGACAAAGTGGTCGGGGGCGCCGCAGGTCAACGGGAGTTGCCGCGACAGATCGAAACGAAAAGGAATCTGAGTGACGATCACGAGGCTCGCCGAATCACTGTCTTTATCGCGCAACGCCGGCACGCACGACCAGCCAGAGCCGGTCGGGATGCCGAAAGTATCGGTCGTCGTCCCGGCGCGAAACGAGGCCCGCAATCTACCGATAGTGCTGGCACAGATCCCTGGGGACGTCTACGAGGTGATCCTCGTCGACGGACACTCGGTGGACGAGACCGTCGAGGTCGCCCGGCGCTGCTGGCCGGGCATCAAGGTCGTTCACCAGACCCGCAAGGGCAAGGGCAACGCCCTCGCCTGTGGATTCGCCGCCGTGAGAGGCGACATCGTCGTCATGCTGGATGCTGACGGCTCGGCCGACCCCGCCGAGATCAAGGACTTCATCGCGGCCCTGGTCGCCGGTGCCGACTTCGCGAAGGGCACCCGGTTCGCCTGCGGCGGGGCCAGTCAGGACATCACCCGTTTCCGGCGGCTGGGCAATCGGGGCCTCAATGGTCTCGTGAACCTGCTGTACAGGACGCGTTACACCGATCTCTGCTACGGCTACAACGCCTTCTGGGTCTCGTTGCTGCCGGCCCTGGACCTGCCCCCCGTTCACCAGGAGGGACTCGGATCGCACGACATGGTCTGGGGTGACGGGTTCGAGATCGAAACCCTGATCAACGTCCGGGTGGCGGCCATGGGGGCCTCCATCGCCGAGGTCGGCAGTGTCGAACTCGAGCGGATCCACGGGGCGAGCAACCTCAACGCCGTGACCGATGGTCTTCGAGTGCTGCGCACCATCGTCGCCGAACGAAAGATCACGCGTGAGCGTCGGAGCAACCGTCTTGCCCGGCAGAACCCAGCCCATTCGTGATGCCGCTGCCGGCCAGGTCTTCCTGAGCTGGGTCGGCACCCAGCGTCAACGGCCTAAACTCAGGTGGACATGACCTCGGCAGAACTCACCGTCGTGGTGGCCTGCCACGACGAGCGGCGTTGGGATCATCTTGCTGCTGCCTTGGCAAGCGTGCGGGAACAAGGCGTGAAATGCGCGATCGTCGTCGGCGTCGACCACAATCGTCCACTTGCTGAGCGGATCTGCGCCACGTGGCCCGATATCACGGTCGTCGAGAACCGTTTCGAGCGGGGTGCGTCCGGTGTGCGAAACACCGGTGCCGAGGCGTGTACGACCGAGTTCATCGCCTTCCTTGATGACGACGCGGCAGCGCACCCGAACTGGCTGAGTCGCCTGCTTGAACCCTTCGGTGATCCCGATGTGGTCGGCACCGGTGGTGGTGTGGCGCCAGTTTGGGCCTGTGGCGAACGGCCGCGGTGGTTTCCTGAGGAGTTCGACTGGGCTATCGGGGCGAGTTTCCTGGGTATGCCCGTGGGCCGTGCCCAGGTGCGCAACGTGTGGAGCGAGAACATGGCTGTGCGCCGCGATGTCTTCGAGGCCGTGGGTGGGTTCCGGCTGGGGTTCGGCAAGGTGGGGCATCGATCCCGGCCCGAGGATACGGATCTGTGCATCCGTATGGCCCAGCATCGACCTCGCGGGCACTGGATCTATGTGCCCGACGCCGTCGCCGATCACCATGTCCCGGTGGCAAGGTCGACCTACCGGTTCTTCCTCAGGCGCAGCTATCTCGAGGGCCGGGGCAAGATCGAGATGGCGGAGTTGCTCGGCGATCAGGCCAGTCGCCTGGGCGATGAGCATGCGTACCTGACCCGAGTTCTGCCTCGGGGACTCGCCCGCGGGGTGCGGGATGCGCTGCGCGGCAACCCTGATGGGCTCCTTCGCGCGGGCGCGATCTCCTCGGGAGCGGTCGCCGCTGCCCTGGGGGCGAGCGCCGCGCTCAACGATCGATGGATTCGTCGCGTGCGGGGGGCGAGCCTGGTCTGAACGCCTGGTGAGCCTCGCGAGACCCCGGATGCGCGTCAGCTCTTCAGAGCGTTCAGTTCATGCTTGGTCATCAGTTCGGCCAGCGCAGGGGTGTGGGTGGTCGCCGTCCAGCCGAGCGTCGTGGCGGCCTTCGAGGCATCGCCGATGAGGCTGTCGACCTCGCTCGGACGCAGGTAGCGCTCGTCCATGCGCACGTACTTCTGCCAATCCAGCCCGACCGAGCCGAAGGAGTACTCCAGGAACTGCCGGACGGAGTAGCCGGCGCCGGTGGCCACGACGTAGTCATCGGGCTCATCGCGTTGCAGCATCAGCCACATCGCGTGGACGTACTCCGGCGCATAACCCCAGTCACGCACGGCGTCCAGGTTGCCCAGAAAGAGCTCCTGCTGCTGGCCGGCGGCGATGCGGGCGGCCGCGATCGCGATCTTCCGGGTGACGAACGTCTCGCCGCGGCGAGGGCTCTCGTGGTTGAAGAGAATGCCGTTGACGGCGAAAAGGTCGTAGGCCTCGCGGTAGTTCCGCGTCATCCAGTACGAGTAGACCTTCGCCGCCCCGTAGGGGCTGCGCGGCCAGAAGGGAGTCGATTCGTCCTGAGGCGGCGGCGTCGCGCCGAACATCTCCGAGCTGGATGCCTGGTAGTAGCGACAGCTCAGGCCGATGCGTCGAATCGCTTCGAGCAGCCGAGTCGTGCCCATGCCGGTGGTGAGACCGGTGAACTCCGGCTCGTCGAAGGAGACCCGCACATGACTCTGTGCGGCGAGGTTGTACACCTCCACCGGCTGGATCGAATCCAGCAGCGTGACCAGACGTGAACCGTCCGTGAGATCGGCGTAGTGCAGGAAGAGGCGGGCGTCCGGATCGTGAGGGTCCTGGTAGAGGTGCTCGATGCGCTGAGTGGTGAAGGTGCTCGCACGCCTGATCAGCCCGTGAACGGTATAGCCCTTCGCCAACAGGAGCTCCGCCAGGTAGGAACCGTCCTGGCCGGTGATTCCGGTGATCAATGCCACCTTGTTCATGTCAGTTCCTTGCCCGATCCCCTGAAGGCCGATCTAAACGAGTCCTAAATGCTCGATCCCACCGTGAAGACGCTACCAGCCCCCACCCGGCCCACGGCTACGATGCAGGTAATGGACGGGATGCCCTGCGAGCGCTGGGCGTGACGCGACGACCGGTGGCCACCGTGGCGGACGGAACCGCGGCTCAGACCTGGAGCGGAGGATAGTGAGCGGCTTGGCCTTGGACGACAGGCTGTACGTCGCCGGCCACAACGGCCTTGTCGGCTCGGCCATCTGGC
Source organism: uncultured Actinomycetota bacterium (assembly GCA_963750395.1). GTDB lineage: Bacteria > Actinomycetota > Actinomycetes > Actinomycetales > Kineosporiaceae > JADJPO01. The sequence continues at coordinate 169,203 of CAVVQM010000017.1, forward strand.
GGGCGGCGCGGCGAGCAGGTTTCGTGAACCTGGTCGGTGCCTCCTCTCGGGAGCTCGACCTTCGTGACCCCGTCGCCGTCGACACCTTCTTCGAGCAGAACCGCCCGCGCGTGGTGGTCCTGGCCGCTGCCAAGGTGGGCGGCATCCTGGCGAACGCGAGCTACCCGGCGGACTTCATCTCGGACAACCTCAGGATCCAGCTCAACGTGGTGGACACGGCGCGGCGCTACGGCGTCGAGCGGCTGCTGTTCCTGGGTTCCAGCTGCATCTACCCGAAGTTCGCCGAGCAGCCCATCCGCGAGGAGTCGCTTCTCACGGGTGCCTTGGAGCCGACGAATGACGCGTACGCCGTGGCGAAGATCGCGGGTATCACCCAGGTCCAGGCCATCCGACGCCAGTACGGGCTGCCGTACATCTCGGCGATGCCCACCAACCTGTACGGCCCGGGTGACAACTTCGACCCCGAGGGCTCCCACGTCCTGCCCGCGTTGATCCGCCGCATCCATGAGGCCAAGCGGGATGGGGCACGGTCGGTAGCCATCTGGGGTACCGGGACGCCTCGCCGGGAGTTCCTGTACGTCGACGACCTCGCGCTGGCCGTGCTGCACCTGCTCGACGTGTACGACCAGCCGGAACCGATCAACGTCGGAACCGGCCAGGACATCACGATCCGTGAACTGGCCGAGACCGTGGCGCAGGTCGTCGGGTGGGACGGTGACCTGGAATTCGACGCCAGCAAGCCGGACGGAACCCCGCGCAAGCTCCTGGACGTCTCACGGATCAACGCCCTGGGTTGGAAGGCACGCTTCTCGTTGGCCGAGGGGCTCCAGCTGACCTATCGGTGGTTCCTCGACCACCAGGGAGATTTGAGGAAGTGACGGCTGTCCGGCGCTCCAGGGTCCGTGTGCTCCTGCCCTCTGTTGGTGTGACGCTGGCCTTTCTCGGTATGGACGCGGGCTGGGCCCATCTGCGCCCGGGCGAGGACGTCTCGGTGACCCAGTTGTCCCTTGTGCAGGTGCCCCAGGAGCTGGAGGTACCGGCCACGCCCGCGCCCACCACGACGCCCACCACGACGCCCACCACGACGACCGGGGCCACGGCTGCGAGCGCCGACGCTCCCTCGTCGACGGGTGCCGCCGGATCGAGCGCAGAGCGGAGCGGGACATCCACGTCGACCGCCGCTGCTGGTGGCAGGTCCGAATCGGGGCCGACGCGCGCCTCGCGGCCCGCGACCCGCGCGCCGTCCAAGGTGGCGACGGGGACGTCCGTGGCGCCCGCGCCCGCGTCCTCCCGGAACCCGGGCAGGGCCGATCTCGACTACACCATCACCAGGGCCTACTACGTGGACTGTTCGGCCGGTTCCGACACCGCCGACGGCCGCACGCCCGAGACGGCCTGGCGCAGCCTCGATCCGGCCAAGCGTCGGACCTTCTCCCCGGGCGAGGGGCTTCGCCTCAAGACCGGGTGCAGTTGGGACGGCGGCCTCGTCATAGAGGGGAACGGCACCCAGGGCGCCCCCGTGGTCGTGACGTCCTACGGGAGCGGCGCATCGCCCGTCGTGCGCAACACGAGCTCAGGGGAGTACTCGGTCGCCATCGACCTGAAGAGGCCACTATGCGGTGGTGGACGACGTCGACGCGCGGCTCAGCTCATTTTGCCGGGGTCCGGCTGGAAGGGGACAACAGCGTCGCCGGCAACGTCACGGTGACCGACGTCGGGCTGGGCTTCATCATGGACGGCAACTACGGGCTGGTGACCCGCGCGGCGGCGCACGGTCTGCACATGGTGACAAGCACTCCCGGTGGGAACGACGATTACGGGGCGGTAGGCTTCGCCGTCAACGGTAAGTCACAACGAGATCTCCTACTCGGTCTGCGACGGCTGTAAGGCGCCAAGCCAGGACTACGGACATCGATGGGGGCTTCGCTGAGATCTTCAACAACGGGGATGGGACGTATATCCACCACAACAGGTCGACCAACTCCAATGGTTTCATCGAGATCGGGTGCGAACGAGGGCTAAGCGCTCCGCCAACAACGTGCGGATCGCCTACAACATCATCGAGAACTCGGACAACGCCGTGAACGTGAACCGGAACAATCGCCTTCGCCATCGATGTGGACGACCTGCGATTCGAGAACAACACCATGGTGCAGACCGAACCCGGCGATCCCGCCATCATCTTCCCCTCGGCGACTCCGTCAGGTCTGATCTCGCGGAACAACATCTACTACCTCGACGGGAAGGGCCAGGGGCAGAAGATGTGCGGCTGGTACGGGTCGGGCAGTTTCACCCACTCGCACAACATCTACTACCTCGCCGGGGGGTACGCCTCGGGTTCAGCCTCGGCGCCAACGAGGTCATCGCAGACCCGCGGTTCCGTGACCTCGCTGGCGGCGATCTGCGGCCGTCCACGGCCAGCCCGCGGCTGGTGCCGGTCTCAGCGGCTTGGGCTACGCCGGGGATTACAACGGTGTCAACCTCGGCTCGAACGGGTGGCCATCGGCGCGTTGCAACCGTGACCGCGCGCTGCTGATCCGTCGTCGGGATGATCGGCCCCTATCAGGCCCCACGGTCCAGGGTGAGCCATCCTGGAGGCAGCAGATCGCGGGTGTCCAGGTTGGTCATCGTGAACCAGGGTCGCGGCGCGATGACGACCTGGTCGGGACGGGTACCCAGGTAGGCGCCCCACCAACTGAACGAACTGTTCGCCGTGACCAGGCCGTCGAGCCATGACATGACGACCACCAACTCGAACGGGTCGACACCCGGGGGAGGCTCAAGTGGTTCGAAGTTGCGCAGCCAGGTGAACTCCTGACGTACTGCGTCGAAGTCGTCACTGGCCACGTAGAGCTTGCCGTCCAGCCCGAGTCGCCGCATCAGCGCGTGGGCCCGTTCGTAGTAGTCCGCCCTGGCCAGACCCTGGCGGCCCATCTGCAGCGAGATCGTGTAGTCGCCGCGCCGGACGTGCAGGCCGATGTTGCCCTGACCCGGCTTCAGCAGCGTCCGCATCTCCTCGAACCAGGGTGAGGGTCTGGTGAGACGGCTCATCCGGTCGCGGATCTCGTCGGCCATGTCGTCGAAGTACTTCCACGACTGGAACATCCCGACCACCGTCGTTCCGGGCCCGACCTCGCGCAGCGCCGGTTCGTAGGTGAAGTCGCGCTCCATGTAGACAGGGGGACCCCCCGAAGGCAGGTAGGGCCCGATGTGACGATGCCAGGCCGCGGCTCCGGGGACGGTGGGGAAGCCGAGATACATCGGCAGATGGTCGGTCGGGCGAGCGGGTGTCACCAAGCCGTTGTCGAACACGTCCAACTCGTACTTGTAGGTGTAGGTCCGCTCGGGGCGCACATGTTCGAAGAAGCCCAGGTTGACATAGCAGGGGACACCAAGACGCTGGGCCTGGGCGAACACGGCGGCATAGGTGAAGAGTTGGTTGCCAAGGCGCTCGATCGGGTAGATGGTCAGCCCATCAGCCTGAGCCGTGCGCCGGGGCGATACCGGAAACCAGGGCTTCATCTACTTCGGCTCTTTCGTCGGAGGGCGGACACGGCGCGGGCGAGCGGAACGGTGACGGCCAGCGCGACGACCCACTGCACCACACAATGGATTCGGCCCACGTCGCCGATCTGAGCCGTGGCCGGCAGCGTGAGCACCCCGACCAGGGTGCCGGCGCTGATGGCGGCGTTCAGCCAGAACACGGGCCAAGCGCGGCGCCGCCTCAGACACACCGACCAGTAGAGCAAGCTGACCAAGGTGGCGGGCAGGGACAACCCGATCCAGCGCACGAGCGTCACGCCGTTCTCGACGTAGGCGGGACCAAGAGGCAGCAGGATCAGTTGTGGCAGGGCGACACAGACAAGGCTGGCCAGGGCGACGATGCCGCCGACCAGGATGAGTGAGCGCCGGGTGGCCTCGACCACGCGCTGCGGGTTGGCCACGATCTCGCGGACCAGGGAGATCAAGGTGCTGGAGATCAGCAGGGCGATCATCGTCGCGATGACCCAGGGGACGTAGAAGTAGCCGCCCTCCTCGGGGCCGAGACGCAACGTCACGATGGCCGGAAGGAGCGCGCTGATCGAGGAGGAGATCGCCGTGGTGACCGATTCGATGGCGATGAACCGGACCAGCTCGTTCCGGGCCGGCAGCCTGCACTCACGGTCGGCGTGCAGCAGCGCCAGCCCGCGCAGGATGATCAGGTTGACCACCAGCACCGCAATGAGCATCGGCACGGCCCAGGCGATCAGCAGAGCGGCCGACGGATCCGCCCGGCCGGCCAGTAGGGGCAGGAGGGCCAAGCGGGTCAGGGCCACCACGAGGTTCTCCAGTGGCACCCACTCCGGCTTGCCCAGTCCGAGCAGCCCGCCGTCCTGGATCATGAAGATGCTGTTGATGACCACCAGGACGACAAAGGCCACCCGCCCGCTGGTGCCGCCGATCACCAGGTCCGGCGCCCATGGGGTGATCAGGAAGATCAGCCCGACCAGGGTGCCGGCGACGATCGCCGAGAGCAGTCCTGCGGTGATGAAGCGCCGGGTCCGGTGACCGGCCTCGGGCAGGAAGCGGCCGAAGACGTTGATCAGGTTGAGGCTGCCCACTCCGGCCAGGAAGGTGATCATGGAGATCTCCGCGGCGGCCCGCCCGATGTCGGCGGCGGTGACCGTCCGGGCCGCGACCGACCAGAAGACCAGGCCCAATCCGCCGGCCGCCACCGCGGAGAACATCAGGGAGAGGGCACCTCGCAGTGCCCCGTCGCGGGCGACCCCCGCGGCCCGCCGACGCATATCCACCCGCTGGGTCATGGTGTCGCGCCGTTCTCAGGGCCCCGGTCGACCCGGCGGTCGGCCCAGCGCTGCCGGAGGTAGAGCCATGGCCCCTTCATCATGGCCCGCCGGTTGAGCACCAACAGCTCCCGCGGGAAGTCCGGCCCGATGCTCGCCGTTCGTTCGCCGGAGCCGAGCACCTCGCGCAGCGCCCTGGGCGCCAGCGCGAGCAGGGAGAGCAGGGTTCGGGGCGAGTCCAGCACGGTGGCGGTGTAGAAGGCGGTCAGTCCGCTGCCGTAGCCGACCATCTGGCTGCGCAGTGACTCCAGATCCTGCCGGTGGAAGTGGCGGGTCAGGGCCGTGTGCAGATAGCGAGTCGTGGCCCCGGCTCGGAGCAGGTCCGCGAAGACCTTCGTGTCCTCGGCGCCACGGGTCAGGGTGCCCGCACCGAGAGCGTCGTCGAAGCCGCCGACGGCCGTCAGCGCGTCGACGCGGAAGGCCATGTTCGCCCCCGTGCCGAAGGGGGGCAGCGGAAACAGCGGGTGCTGATGCTTCCAGGTGGCCCGAGAGAACTCCTGGGAGCGCACCCCACGGCCCTTGCTGTGTCCGCCGAACTCCTCGAACCACGCCTGGGCCGGGGTGGCGAGCTCGGCGGGAACGACCAGTCCAGAGGCCGCGGACACACCCGGACTATCCTCTAGGCAGCGGGTGAGCTCGCTGAGCCAGTGCGGATCCGCCGTCTCGTCGTCGTCCAGCCAGGCCACGAACTCGCCGCTCAGACCGGCACGGACAGCGGCGTTGCGGGCCCGGGACAGACCGGGACGTGGCTCGAGGAGGTAGCGCAGGCGCAGACTGTCTGCGAACTCTTCGACCACCTCGCGGGTCGCCGATGAGACCGGGGCGTTGTCGACCACGACCACGGTGAAGTCGGGGTGGTCCTGTCGGGCCAGACTCGCCAGCGCACGCCGTAGGTCCGTCGGTCGCTCCCGGGTACACAGCACGACCGAACACGTGCCGGCGCGCGCCAGGTAGTCGGCGTGTTGTTGCCGATACCCTGGCTCACCCTCGCGCTCCTGGCACTCGCGTTCGCGCAGCTGGGCGGCGCAGCGCTCGCCCAAGATCGTGCTGACGGCGACACCAGAGAGCCCCGCCGGCGGTAGCTCTAGGGTTTCGAGCGCGATCGGCTCGCCCCTGAACCGCACCAGCACCAGGGCGGACTGGGAGACGTGGCCATGGCCGTCGTCGCACTCGATCGCCGGCACCGGCTCGGCCAGATCGATGTCGAGGACGTGGGCGGGGATCGCCTGTGTGCCGCGCAGATCGTCGGATGCGGTCATGTCAGGGTCTTGCCCCATCGTCGGGCGATCCGGCGGACCAGTCCCCACCCCGGGTGCAGGAGGCGTTTGACATGCGGTGCCGCTCCGGGTTCGCCGTGTTCGACCAGCCGCACCATGTCGGCGCCGGTCATCCGCTCGAAGGGTTGCAGTCGTGGTAGCGCCAGCAGCGGGTCACGCGACGCCGCGATGCGGCGGCCCACGGTGCACGCGTTGCGGTATCCCAGACGCGCGGCCTCGTCCCGCACGGCGCGGTTGGCGTACCCGTACGGGTAACACAGGCTGAGCACCTCGGCGCCGGTGTGCTCCCCGATGACCTCCCGGCTGGTCTGCAGTTCCTGGCGCATCTCCTGTTTGCCCAGCACGTCCAGCGGCTGGTGGCTGACACTGTGGCTCCCCAGCTCGACGCCCGCGTCGGCGAGGTCACGCAGCCGCGGCCAGTCGAGAAGCGGATGGGCGAAGGCGTCCGATGGCCCGTGACCAACCCATCCGGTCGGCACGTACACGGTGCACCCGCCGCCCAGGTGCAGGACGTGGAGGGCCGCGTCATACGAGTCCTCGTAGGCGTCGTCGATCGTCACTGCCACGACGTTGGCGGCCGGGTCGTGCTGCTTGGTCAGCAACGCGGAGGTCAAACCCGAGATCGTCCAGCCGTCGTGCAACAAGGCACGGAGTTGCTCGTCGAACCGCTGTGAACCGACGTCCAGGGGTGTGCGGCGATCACGGGGAAAGGGCGGTACTGCGTGGTACATCAGGACCGGCAAGCGCCAAATGGAGGTCATGGTAGGTGCCGTCATGCGGGCCGGGCCTCCAGGATGATCGCCTCGTCGTTCTTGAACCACACTCGCCAATAAGGGGTCTTCAGAAGGCGGGGTGCAAGGTCCTCCAGGGTCCCGCTCGTATACACGCCGTAATACTCGTCATAGGCCAGCATCGCTTGGGAGATGACGAGATAACCGTGTCCTTCCGCAAGATCCGCGACCTGAGTCGCAAGCTCCTGGGGCGAGATGTCGTCGAGGCCTTCTCCGCGCAGGTCCGGGATCTCGTTCAGCGCCGGGTCGTTCACCGTGTTCATGGGGTTGTGCAGCACATATCGACGATCCAGGCGTCCGGGGAAGTTCGACGCCGCCATCACCAGAGTGGACCCGTTCGGCGCCTGGGTCGCGAAGTGTTGGCTGGCCGTCACCTCGTCTTTGCTGACCAGGAGCATGGGATACATCCCCATGACCGTGGCCTGCGCGCTTGCGAGACCTGCCAGGACGGCCCACATGGTGATCATCGCCCAGCGGACTTCGAAGAGCCGGCGAAGGTCGATCAGTCGCATGGCGATGATGAGGGCACACCAGGCGGAGGAGAACAGGAATACCCGGTAGATGCCTTCGCCGCCGTAGCTCTGCACCGGAATCAGTCCGAAGGGAGCAAAAGCCAGGACCGCGGGAAGCGCGACACTCCAGAACCGGCGTCGATAGGTGAGTATCGCGATCATGGCCAACAGCCACAGCGCCTACTCCAACACCCCGGGCCAGCGTGCCGGCCAACTCCTGCTGTGGAGAGGTCTCGCCCAAACGAGGCGCCTGTGGCGTTGGCGAACTGGAACAGGGACAGCCAGGGCTGGTTGGTGATCGCCCCGCGGTGCCACAAGGACGACAACGCAAGGACGACCCCGCAACTGACCATGAGGGAGGGGCGCGGGGAGCACACCCATGATCCACAGCCCGACCAGGGTCGCCATGACCATGTACGGCGTCAACTGGTGTGTGATCGTGATGGCCACAAACATCAGTGTCAGACCGGGCACGACGAAGTCCGAGCGACCGCGCTGACCCGCGAACTCAGGGTTGCCCAGCCAGCTCGGCGGGGAGTATTTCGCCCGCAGGCCGGACCTGCGCCTTTCCCACAGCAGGCGAAACCTCGTGCGCGAGGGATCGGTCATAGGGAGGGCGAAGTAGATGAAGAGCAGCCACATCAGAAAGGCCAGGCTCTGTGGTGCGTAGTATCGCTGCCCCACCCAGGCTGAGGTGACGAACATGAGGACGGTCAGGTGGGCCACCTCCTTGCTGGAGGGTGCCAGTCGTCTGGCGAGGGCGAACACAGTCAGGGCGTTCAGGGCCTCGAAGAAGAACTGAGCCCAGTTCGCGTAGTCGAGGGGTGGGACCCCCGTCAGCTCGACCAGGGCAGCGCCGGCGGCGAAGAAGCCCGGCCACTGCTGAAACACGTCCAGCTGATTATTGAGGGGGGCTCCCGAAACGATGTAGTCGACGATGCCGAAGTGCTTGTAGTTCCATGACGAGAGCGTCTGATCGGCGACCAACGCCGGGGTGCCGTTGAGGAACAGCACGACCATCGTCAGGGCGAGGCCAGACACGAGGCCCAGTCGTTCGGGTAGGGCCCACATCGCCGTCCCCACCGCCAGGGCCAAGGCCACGATGAAGGCCGGACCGAGCATCGGAATGAGACCGTAGGTGTTCACCGGGGCCTGGCGCGCTTGGTGGATCGAGAAGATCCACAGCCCGATGCTTGCGAGCAGCAGCAGAGGTCCGACGCGGGTACCGAAGACCAGGCCCGCGCGGGCATGACCGATTCGTGCCATGGACCGCGGTCGTTGATCTGTGGGAATGAACAGGCTCTCGCGGATCAGGAACCAGCTGAGATGAGACAGGGGACCATTACCAGGGCGATGAACAGGTTGGGTCGGGTCAGTCGTTGTGTGGAGGCGAGCAGTGTGGAGACGAGGACCGACCAGGTCAGACTAGCAGCGACGACGGCTAGAACCCTGGTCAGCGGTCGATCGGTGCGATTCCAGGCCAGCACGGCTGTGCCGGGTACCGGGCACAACAGCACCAGGCCGGCCAGGACGCCCCATCTTGTGTCGGCCGCCGTCGTCAGGATTGCCAGGCTCCAGGGCCGCCAGCAGGAGCGTCGTCCATGCTGTCAGCAACCTGATCGGCCTCGGGTGGTCCGAACCGCCGTGCCCGAGCGTGGCGGGCGCGGACGGCCTGACCCGCGATCGTCGAGGTGGCGTCAGGCCATGGGCCCCACGTCGCTCCTCGGGTACCCGGCGTGACACGTCGGACTGGCTCATTTGCGCTTCCACCGCAGACGCACCGTCTCGTGTGCGAAGCCGTACAGCGTGGCGGCCGTTCCGCCGACACACAGGGCGGCCCGGCCCGCGGCGGACGGATCGCCGTGCAGGAACTCGCCGAGGTGGCGGATGGTCGCCATCGGCACGTCTTGTACCAAATAGCGGCGCTCGGCGGCCAGGACCGTGTGGTTGTCCTTGTGGATCCGGCGGAGGCGAGCCTTTCCACGGCCTTCGGCGCGGCAGCGATGGAGGAAGAACCGGATGGTCGCCCGGCGCGGGGAAACGCGATGGTGGACCACCGCATCCGGAACAAACAGCCACTGCCTCGAGTCGCCCGCGAGCCGCAGAGACAGTTCGGTGTCCTCCGGCTCGCCACCGTCACCGACCTTGCCCCAGGCCTCGCGGAAGCCACCCGCGGCCTGAAACGCCGCTGTCCGCACGATCATGTTGCCCGCCCAGACGTTGCGCACCCGATGATCCTCGGACGAGCTCGGGATACTGCCCCCGACCACCCAACCGAAGGCCGGCGGGAACCACCTCGGCGCCTTGTCCAGCCACTCGGCGACGATGGTTCCGCCCGCTCCGACCAGGCGTTCGTCGTCCATCGAATGGGCCAACCGCCTCAACCAGTCCGGGTCGGGATAGGCGTCGTCGTCGACGAATGCGACGAGGTCCGTGTCGGCCTTGAGCGCTGCAGAATTGCGTGCACCCGAGGCGCCGCGCGCGCGCTCGTTGCTCATCATGGTGACATCGGTGGGTAGGTGCTCTTTCAGTCGTTCCCCGAGTGCGCGGTTGTGGTCCACGACGACCACGACCGAGGCCGGGTAATCCTGCTCGGCGACCGCCTGGATGCACTGTTGCGTCTGCTCGATCCTCGGCAGGTCGTAGCAGGTGACCACGACCGTGACGGACCACTCCTGCCCGAGTCGCTGCGCCGCCGAGGATCGACGGGAGTCGGGGGCGACACCCATCGGGTTGACGTCGCGCGTCGAACCCACCGCACGTCCTCCCTGCCTGACACGAGCCGTGAAGGGCTGTCGCTTGCGTCAGGGAACGCCTATAACGTCCCGATTGCCCCCTGGACTCTACGTCACTCTCCAGACCGGATCTTGTGAACCGGCCAGAATCGGGAATCGGCCCACCAGGGTGGACCGGATCACACCCGTACGGTCGGACGATTTGCTGCATCGGGCGTTCAGTCAAAGTACCAGCGGTGTGCGAACTCGGACACGCGGTCGGGGTGACCCGGTTGCTCGCTTGGGCCGTTCGGGTCATGGGTCTGTCATGCGAGTGTTATCGGGAGACGAACTCGTGCCATCTCGGGGGTTGTGCGCAACGACACGCTGCATGCTTGCCGGATGACTGGGACGAGCAACGATGCCGTCGAGGCCCGGATGGCCCGCGTGGGCGATCGTTGCGTGCACGTGTGGGAGCGCCCTGCGGCGGGCGCCGTCCCGGTGGTCCTGGCTTTCCATGGACTGACCGATGGCGGCATCGTGTACGGTCCCACGGCGCAGGCGATCACCGACCGGTGCGTGTTCCTGGCACCTGACGCCCCAGGTCACGGCTGCTCCCACGGACGGTTGCCACGACGCTACAGCGCAGAAGCACTGCTGCCCCTGGACCTCGATGTGCTGGACGAGATACCCGACCTGGTCGCGCCACACCGTCCTGTGGTGGTCGTCGGACACTCTATGGGTGCGGTGGAGGCGGCGGCGCTCGCCGCCCGGCGGCCGGACGTCGTCCGGCACGCGGTGCTGGAGGAGCCGCCGGGGCCCTCCAGGGCGCCGGGAGTGGTCTACCGCCTGCAGCAGTGGATCTTCCTGCAGCGAGTACGTCACGCCACACAGGAACGCGCCGACCAGTTCACGGGGCATGCTGACGATTGGTCGACAGCCGAGCTGGAGGTGTGGGCGAGGAGCAAGCGCGAGACCGACGGGCGGGTTCTGCTGCGCCTGGGGAACTGGGACTCGCCGATAAGCGATCTCGTGAGCACGATCGCATGCCCGGTCACCATGGTGTTCGGGGCTGATGACGAAGGGGAGACGAGCCCCCAACGAATGGCTGACCTTGACGCGCTCGGGCCTCGGGTGCAGATTCGCCGACTCGACGGAGCCGGCCACAATCCACGGCGCGAGGCCCCGACCCAGTTCCAGGACATCTTGCGCCAAGTGCTCGACGGCATCGGCGATTCGGCTTCCGCGCAGGACTAGGCGCGAAATCGGTTCGTCGCCAGACGGGCCATCGACCCTCGCGATGCGCCGCCGTGCCCTGCCGCTACTCCTCGGTGTCCGGAACCAGCCAGACCGCCCCGAGCGGCGGCACCCGCAGCTCGGCCGAGGCCGGCCGGCCGTGCCACTCGACGTCCTCCGCGTTGACGACGCCCAGGTTGCCGACGCCCGAGCCGCTGTACTCCCCGGCGTCGGTGTTGAGCACCTCGCGCCACCGCCCGCCGTGGGGCAGGCCGACCCGGTAGTTCTCGTCCGGGGCGCCGGAGAAGTTGACGATCGCAGACCAGCGGCTTGCTGCGCGAGGCTTGTCCCAGCGCATGAACGAGAAGGTGTTGTGGCTGCGAGTCGTTGGCGTCGATCCACTCGAAGCCGTCGGCGTCGAAGTCCACCTCGTACAGCGCCGGGTGGGCGAGGTAGGTGCGGTTGAGGTCACGGACCAGCTGCTGCAGACCCGCGTGCCAGGGCGTCTCCTCGAGCCACCAGTCCAGGCTGCGCGACTCCGACCACTCGGCCTCCTGGCCGAGCTCGGTGCCCATGAACAGCAGCTGCTTGCCGGGGTGGGCCCACATGAAGGCCAGGTAGGCGCGCACGTTGGCCAGCTGCTGCCAGCGGTCGCCGGGCATCTTGCGCAGCAGCGACCCCTTGCCGTGCACGACCTCGTCGTGGCTGATCGGCAGCACGAAGTTCTCGGTGAACGCGTACATCAGCGAGAACGTCATCTGGTGGTGGTGGTACTGCCGGTGGATCGGCTCCTTGGTCATGTAGGCCAGCGAGTCGTGCATCCAGCCCATGTTCCACTTCAGGCCGAAGCCGAGGCCGCCGACGTGGGTGGGCCGGGTGACGCCGGGCCACGCGGTGGACTCCTCGGCGATGGTCACGATGCCCGGGCAGCGCTTGTAGGCGGTCGCGTTCGACCTCCTGCAGGAAGGAGACCGCCTCGAGGTGCTCCCGACCGCCGTAGATGTTCGGCGTCCACTCGCCGTCCTCGCGCGAGTAGTCGAGGTAGAGCATCGAGGCGACGGCGTCCACCCGCAGCCCGTCGATGTGGTACTCCTCGAGCCAGTAGATCGCGTTGGCGACCAGGAAGTTGCGCACCTCGGTGCGGCCGAAGTCGAACACGTGGGTGCCCCACTCGGGGTGGTCGCCCTTGCGCGGGTCGGCGTACTCGTAGAGCGCCTCGCCGTCGAAGCGGGCCAGCGCCCACTCGTCCTTCGGGAAGTGCGCCGGCACCCAGTCCACGATCACGCCGATCCCGGCCTGGTGCAGGGCGTCGACCAGGTAGCGGAAGTCGTCGGGGTTGCCGAAGCGGGACGTCGGCGCGTAGTAGCGAGGTGACCTGGTACCCCCAGGAGCCGCCGAACGGGTGCTCGGCGACCGGCATCAGCTCGATGTGGGTGAAGCCGAGGTCCTTGACGTAGCCGACGAGCTGGTCGGCCAGCGTCGCGGTAGCCCAGGCCCTGCCGCCAGGAGCCGAGGTGCACCTCGTAGATGCTCATCGGGGCGTTGTGCACGTCACGCTGGGCGCGCGGCGGTCATCCACTCGTCGTCGCCCCAGGTGTAGTCGGAGTCGAACACCATGCTGGCCGTGGACGGCGGGACCTCGGTGCCGAACGCCATCGGGTCGGCCTTCTGCCGCCAGGTGCCGTCCCTGCCGAGGATCTCGAACTTGTACCGGGTGCCGTCGCCGACGTCCGGCAGGAACAGATCCCAGACGCCGGAGGAGCCGAGGCTGCGCATGGAGTGGCCGCGGCCGACCCAGTGGTTGAAGTCGCCGACCACCCGCACCGCCTGGGCGTTGGGCGCCCAGACCGCGAACGAGGTGCCCGAGGTGGCACCCATCGGTCCGTCGATATTGCTTCATCCGGGCGCCGAGGGCGTCCCAGAGCTGTTCGTGGCGGCCCTCCCCGATCAGGTGCAGGTCCACCTCGCCGAGCGTCGGCAGGTAGCGGTAGGGGTCGTCCACGCGGGTGGTACCGAGGCCCTCGTAGGCGACGTCGAGCCGGTAGTCGGTGACCTCGGGGATCGGCAGCACCGCCACCCAGATGCCGTCCCACTCGTGGGTCAGTTCGTGCGTCGACCCGTCCGGCAGCACGGCGGTGACCGATGGGCGAAGGGACGCAGGGTGCGTACCGTGACCGCACCGTCGTGCGGGTGGGCACCGAGCACCGAGTGAGGGTTGTGGTAGGCGCCGGCCGCGACCTGGACCAGGACGTCGTGGCTCACCGGCGCGGGCGCCGCACCGGCGGACTCGGTGGCCGGGGCCTTCTCGCCGCAGGCCGGTCCGCGCTTGGTCGGCGGGGCCTTGTCCGCCGCAGGCTTGGCCGCTGGGGCCTTCTTGGCCGCTGGGGCCTTCTTGGCCGCGGACTTGGCCGCCGGGGCCTTCTTGGCCGCAGGCTTGGCGGAGGAGTTGGCGGTTGCGGACTCACTGGGCGGGCGGGGATCACTCGGCATGGCGGCCAGTCTGTCGCGTGGCCAGTCGTGACGCCACCGGCTGGCAGGATCAATCCGCATGGGAGGCGTTCTGCACCTCTGTGTCGCCAATCGTTGTCGGTCGGTTATCGCCGAGGCGATCACCCGCCAGGCGCTGCAGCGTCGCCGGCTCGCCGGGGTGACGGTCGCCAGCGCGGGCGTCCGGGCCATCCCCGGCGTCGGTGCGTGGCCGGCGGTCGCCGATCTGGCGCCGGGCCACGGCTGGGCCGTGGACGGCTTCGTCGCCCGCCGGCTGACGCCGGACCTGGTGCGATCGGCGGACGTCGTGCTGGCGGCGACCCGGCGGGTGCGTGACGAGGCGCTGGTGGTGGCGCCGTTCGCCCTGCGGCGCACCTTCACCTGGCGCGAGTTCGCCCACCTGCTGGACGGCGTGAGCCCGGCCGAGGTGGACGGCGCGAACCCGGCGGAGCGGCTGAGGGCGCTCCCCGCCCTGGCGGCGTCGCGGCGCGGGCTGCTTCCGGCTCCGGCACCGGCGGAGCTGGACGTCGAGGATCCGGTCGACGGGCCGCCGTCCGCGTTGGACGTCGCCGTGGAGCAGATCACGCGGGCCACCTGGGCCTGGGTCCCGTTGCTCGATCCGGGTGAATCCTGAGCCCCGACCGGGGCGAACTGACCGGCCTGCCCGAATTGCCCCTGTGATCTGCGCAACATCCGCGCGTGACTACACAGAATGATTGGCTGACTACTAAACGTGTGGAAGGATCGCGGCGATCGAGGACGTACGGCGCGGTGATTCGACCAGGGGGAACCAGTGACGACAGTGATGATCGGCCGAACGGGACGGATGGCGGCGACAGTCGGCGTGGGGGCGCTGGTGCTGACCGGGCTCGGTCCGATCGCCGCCCAGGCAAGCCCGACGGCGGCGACCGCGGCGACGGCGACGGCCACGGCGGGTTCGGTCTCCAGCGTTCTGCCGGCACACCGTGACTCGAACAAGAAGGCCTACCGCAAGGTCCGCGGCCGCGGCAGCCACGGTCACGGCGGTGAGCACGGCGGCGGCGGCGGCTGCGGCCACACCTGGCGCTCGCCCAAGCGTTCCGACTCGCGCCCGGCCGGCGGCTCCGGTGGCAACGACACCGGCAACGGCTCCACCAGCAACGGCTCCACGAGCAACACCTCGGGCAAGCGCGACTCGAAGAGTCGCAACTCGAGGGGTCGCGACTCGGACGGGCGCGTGATCGGCCGGCCCGTGAAGCACCACACCCCTGGGCACGGCCACGGCCACGGCAACAACAACGGTGGCGGCAGCAACAACGGTGGCGGCAACAACGGTGGCGGCAACAACGGTGGCGGCAACAACGGTGGCGGCAACAACGGTGGCGGTGGACACGGCAACGGCGGCAACAACGGCAATGGCGGCAACGGCAACCAGGGTGGCTGTCACTACCCGCCCGGCCGTTCGCTGCAGGTGTCGATGAGCGGTCCCGGCACGACCACCAAGGGCAAGACGGTCACCCTGCGCGGCAAGTTGACCCACAACGGCTGCAAGTCCGGCAACGTCAAGCTCGGGCTGTACAGCTCGCACGACGGCAAGACGAGCTGGGTGCAGATCCGCAACGGTGCTGTCGATCGCGACGGCAACTTCTCGTTCGACGTCCCGTCGTGGGCGACGCACTACTACCAGGCGGTCGTGGCCTCGGGCAGGGGTCACTCGATGACCTCCTCGGAGATCCTGCCGTTGATCCTGCAGGTAGGTGGGTCGAAGGGGGAACGGGGCACAACCCTTCGATCGTGGGAGACGTCGACACATGAGGTTCCGGGGGCGCCTGGTCGCTGCCGGCGGGGTCGCCGTCGTCGCGGTGGCGACCCTGGGCTGGCTGGCGGTCACCGCGCAGCAGGCCCGGGCGGAGCTGGTCGCGGCACAGGCCGAGCTCGGCCCGCTGCGCGGTGAGGTGCTGAGCGGTGATCCCGTTGTGGCCCAACGGATCTCCGCGCTCCGACAGCACGCGAAGGCGGCGCAGGACAAGACCCACGACCCGGTGTGGGCGGCGGTCGCGGCGATCCCGTGGCTGGGCAGCCCGGCGGCGACGGTGCGGGGGATCACGACCTCGATCGCCGCGGTGTCCGAGCAGGGGTTGCCGGCGCTGAGCGCGGCCAGTTCCGACGTCCACCCGGCGCGGCTGCTGGAGGGCGGCCGGATCGACGTGTCCGGGCTGGGCAAGGCCTCCGAGCCGCTCGAGACGGCCGAGGCCGCACTGCAACAGCAGCGCGACGCGGTCGGCGACCTCCCGCCGTCCTGGATCGGTCCGGTGGCGCAGGCCCGAGCCGACCTGCACGAGCAGTTGGTCACCCTGGCCGACCTGACCGGCTCGGCGGCGACCGCGGCCCGGATCGCCCCGGACATGCTCGGCGAGAACGGCCCCCGCCGCTACCTCGTGGGGTTCCAGAACCCGAACGAGGCCCGGGGCACCGGCGGCTTCCTGGACGCCTACGCGATCGTGCGGGCCGAGGACGGCAAGCTGGTGGTGGAGAAGACCGGCACGCACCAGCAGCTGCCCACGCTGCCGGCCCAGATCGACGGCCTCGACGAGGCGTTCGTGGAGCGCTACTCCGGGGTGGGCGCCACCTCGCTGTGGGTGAACTCGAACCTGTCCCCGGACTTCCCCGAGGTGGGCGCCGCCTGGATGGCGATGTGGCGGGCGGCCACCGGCGAGCAACTGGACGGCGCGGTGATGCTCGACCCGCACGCCCTGGCGCAGGTGCTGACGGCGACCGGCCCGGTGACCGCTCCCGGGGTCGGCACGGTCAGCGGGGAGGACGTCGTCGACCTGGTGCTGCTGGAGCAGTACCGGCGCAAGGACTTCACCACCAATGACCAGCGCAAGCGGCTGATGCTGCAGGTCGGGGTGGAGGCGATGGACGCGGTGCTGGCCGGCAAGGCGTCCCCGCAGACCCTGGTGCCGAAGCTGCGCACCGCCACCGCCGGGGGCCACGTGCTGCTCTACAGCACGACACCGCAGGTGCAGAGCGTGCTGGTCGACTCCGACCTGGCCGGCGCGGTGGATCAGGGCATGGAGCCGTTCGCCCAGGCCGTCGTGGTCAACGCCGGTGGCAACAAGCTCGACACCTGGCTGCACCAGAGCCTGAGCTACCAGGTGCTGGAGTGCCGCGCGGGTGGGCGGACCGTCGAGGTGACGGTGAAGCTGCTCAACGCCGCGCCGACGACCGGACTGCCGCAGTACGTGACGGTGCGCAGCGACAAGCCGCTGTTCAAGACCGTCACCGGGCAGAACCGAGCCGAGTTGCAGGTGATGGTGACCCAGGGCGCGACGCTGTCCCAGGCCACGGTGGACGGCTATCCCGTGCCGCTGGCGCCCCCGGAGGGCGACCTGCCGGCCACGCTGCCCACCGGCGGGCTGGCCGGCGGCGGTCTGGACAGCGGACTGATCGACATCGGCGT
The DNA here is from genome assembly GCA_963750395.1 of uncultured Actinomycetota bacterium. Lineage (GTDB taxonomy): Bacteria > Actinomycetota > Actinomycetes > Actinomycetales > Kineosporiaceae > JADJPO01. The sequence continues at coordinate 186,506 of CAVVQM010000017.1, forward strand.
CACCGCGGGGCGGCCGGCGTTCGGGCTGAACCTCGAACTGGTGCCCGACGTCCCCCGCACGGTGGTGTTCCGGTTCACCGAACCGGCCGGGACGACGGGGGCTCCGAGGCTGCCGGTGCAGACCATGGTCAACGCACCGACGGTCGACTCCGACGTGTCCGCCTGCGGGGAGGCCTCGTGACCTCGCTGTCCCACGACCAGGAGATCCCGCACCCCCGCCAGGAGACCCCGGCGCCGTCTCTGTCCGGCGCCGACCTCGAGGTCCGCCACATCGACCTGCGCGAGGGCGCGGCACTGGACCCCACCGCCCGCCTCGGCGGGGCGGTCTGGATGCGGTCCTACCAGCTCGCGCTGATGCTGGTCGACGTCGCGGCCCTGGCGATCGGCAGCGGCATCGCGACGCTGATGCGCTTCGGCACCCTCGAGGCGCCGCTCGCGGGGTCGACGTACGTCATGGTCGTGTTCGTGGCGGCGCTGCCGTGGGTGGCCACGATGGCCCTCGGCCGGGCCGTACGAGGCCCGGTTCCTCGGGCTGGGCAGCGAGGAGTTCCGCCGGGTGTTCAACGGCTCGGTGCGCTTCGTGGCCGTCGTCGCGGTGCTCGCCCTGGCCCTGGACGTCGACCCGGCGCGCAAGATGGTCGCGGTGGCGTTGCCGCTCAGCGGCGTCCTCGCCCTGTTGGGGCGCTACGGCGCCCGGCGCGTTCTGCACCGGATCCGGGGCAAGGGGTCCGCCTGCCATCGGGTCCTGCTGGTCGGCGAGGACCCGGCGCTGGACGCGCTGGGCCGGCGCCTGCTGTCCAGCCCGCACGCCGGTCTGCGCGTGGTCGCCACCTGCCGGCCCACGCCCGACGGGTCGCTGGCGCACGTCCGGACGGCGATCGAGCACCACCGCGCCGACACGGTGGCCGTCGCGCACTCACCGGGCATCGGCCCGCACGGACTGCGCCGGATGGCCTGGGACCTGGAGGGATTGGGCGTCGACCTGCTGGTGGCGCCGGCCTTCACCGACGTCGCCGGCCCCCGCATCCACGTCCGGCCCGTGTCGGGCCTGCCGCTGCTGCAGATCGCCTCGCCGCAGTTCAGCGGTGGTGGTCTGCTGGTCAAGCGCGGCATCGACGTGATCTGTTCGGCGCTGCTGCTGGTGCTGCTCTCGCCGGTGTTCCTCGCGGTGTCGCTGCTGGTCGCCCTGACCAGCCGCGGGCCGGTGCTGTTCAGCCAGGACCGGGTCGGCCGGGGCGGAAAGACCTTCCGGCTGTTCAAGTTCCGCAGCATGTGCCGCGACGCCGAGGACCGGCGCCAGGAGCTTCTCGGACACAACGAGAGCGACGGCGTGCTGTTCAAGATGCGCAGCGACCCCCGGGTGACCCGGGTGGGTCGATGGCTGCGGCGGTACTCCCTGGACGAGCTGCCGCAGCTGGTCAACGTGCTGATCGGGCAGATGTCACTGGTCGGGCCCCGCCCGCCGCTGCCGAGCGAGGTGGCCTGTTACGAGCAGGATGTGCACCGGCGGCTGCTGGTCACCCCGGGGATCACCGGGCTGTGGCAGGTGAGCGGCCGCTCGGAGCTCTCGTGGGCGGAGACGGTCCGCCTGGATCTCTACTATGTGGAGAACTGGTCTGTGGCACTCGACGCCGAGATCGTCTGGAAGACGGTGTTCGCCGTGGTGCGGGGAAGCGGGGCACATTGATGGCGACGACACACCCGATCGACCGCGGCGCCAGGGTGTATGTCGCCGGGCATCGCGGGATGGTCGGCTCCGCGCTGGTCAGACAGCTTGCCGCGCAGGGCTTCACGGACGTGGTGGGCGCGAGTTCGGCCGAGCTCGACCTGCGCGACGCGGGGGCTGTCGAGGAGTACGTGAAGAACACGGCGCCGAGCGTCGTCGTGGTGGCCGCCGCCCGGGTCGGTGGCATCGGCGCGAACGCGAGCGCGCCGGCCGACTTCCTGGCCGACAACCTGCGGATCCAGGTCAACCTGCTCCAGGCGGCGCAGCGCCACGGCGTCCAGCGGTTGCTGTTCCTCGGGTCGAGCTGCATCTATCCGAAGTTCGCCCCGCAGCCGATCAGCGAGTCAGCACTGCTGACCGGGGCCCTGGAGGAGACGAACGACGGCTACGCGATCGCCAAGATCGCCGGCGTGCTCCAGGTCCAGGCGATCCGCCGGCAGTACGGCCTGAGCTACATCTCGGCGATGCCGACCAACCTCTACGGTCCCGGTGACAACTTCGACCCGGCCTCCTCGCACGTCCTGCCGGCGATGATCCGCCGGTTCGACGAGGCCAAACGCGCCGGCGTGGAACGGGTCACCCTGTGGGGGACCGGGACGCCGCGGCGCGAGTTCCTGCACGTCGACGACCTCGCCGAGGCGCTGGTCTTCCTGCTCGACCACTACGACGACGGCGCCCCCATCAACGTGGGGACGGGTCGTGACCTGACCATCCGCGAACTGGCCGACCTGGTCGCCGACATCGTCGGCTGGCACGGCGAGATCGGCCAGGACGAGTCCAAACCCGATGGCACGCCGCGCAAACTGCTCGACGTGAGCCGACTGACCGAGCTCGGCTGGTCGGCGCGGATCGGTCTGCGCGAGGGCATCGAGTCGACCTACGCCTGGTACCTGGAGAACTAGCGCCGCCGGCGCGGGTTCGGCGTGATCGACTGGGCGCGGACGTCGTGCAGCGACGCATTGCCGACCTCGCGGGTCTCACCGCTGAACGGGTTCGACCCGTGCGCGCTCTGACCGAACACGTCCTGGGCGAGCGTTTCGCCCTCGACGCTCTGCTGTTCGAGGTTCTGCTGTTCGAACCGTGGGTCCGTCAACGGGTCTGACCGCCAGCCGGGGGTGGGGTCGGGATCCGTCATCGGGGCCGGCGGCATCGGGTTCGGCGGCATCGGGTTCGGGGGCATCGAACTGGGGGACATCGGGGCCGGGGGCATCGGGTTCGGGGGCATCGAAGTGGGGGACATCGGGGCCTGGGGCATTCGATTCGGAGGCATCGAGGCCGGGGGTATCGAAATGGGGGGTAGGGGCACGGCCGGCGGCGGTGGAGCCGGTGGGGCCGGCGGCGGAGGGGGCGTCGGGGTCGGCGGCGGAGGGGGCATCGGGGCCGACGGTGGTGGGGCCGGCGGCGACTGCATGGGCTCGCGACGCGGCGATGGGCTCCGATGCTGAGGGTTCGCGGTGGCGGCCCCGTACCCGGGTCCGTTCGTGCGGTTCCTCGGGCGGGCGCCGGATCTCGTACGGACCCGCCTCGTACAGGCTGGCCGAGAAGGGGTCGGCCGCCAGCGGGTCCTCGGTCAGCCGACGAGGGTTGAAGCGTTCGGTGCGCTCGGGCTCCGGGGGTGCCCACTGCTGTGGGATCTGCTGCGTGATGGGCGGTGCCGGTGGCTCCTCGACCGTCGACGCGGGCGGCATCGGCGGAGGCAGGGCCGGCGGCTCGCTACGGGGCATCCCGCGGGGCGGGGTGTCGGGGACCACGCCGTAGGAGAACTCAACTGCGACGTCCGGTTCGGGTTCGGGTGCGACGTCCGGTTCTGGCGCGGGGTCTGGCTCGGGCGCGCGGTCCCCTACGGATTGGGTAGCCGGTTCGGGGCGTGGGTCGGACTCGGGCGGGGTGTCGAAGGCCGCAATGGTGGCGAAGGTCGGCTCGTCGTCCCAGCTGTCGTCATTCCAGCCGACGTCGTCTGTCGTGCTCTCATACGGCGTGGCCTCGTACGGCGCGGTCTCGTACGGCGCGGTCTCGTACGGCGCGGTCTCGTACGGCGTGGCCTCGTACGGCGCAGTCTCATACGGCGTGGCCTCGTACGAGGTGGGCTCGTACGTGGCGTCATCCGGCGTGGGCTCGTACGGCGTGGACTCGTCTGACGTGGCCTCGTACGACGTCGTGTCGTCCGGCACGGGATTGGCCCAGGTGACGTCGTCGGCCGGAAGGGTGGCGAAGGCCGGTTCGTCGAATGGCCAGAACGGTTCCTGGCTCGGCTGATCCGTCGAGGTGGCGTCGTACTCGGCGGCGGCGTCGTACTCGGACGTCGGGTTGTCGTCGTACTCGTAGGCCGTGTCGTACTGCGGTGTGGCGTAGAGGTCGATCGAATCAGCCTCGATCGAACCAGCCTCGATCGAATCGCCCTCGACAGGGTCCAAGGACTCGACGGCCGGCGTCAGGGCCATCCCCGCGGAGAAGTCGAACCAGCGGATCTGATCCCCGGTGGGGGCCTCGGCGCTGATGTGCGGCTCCTCCGGGTCCTCGGCCGATTCGACCTCGGCGAATGAGTCGACCTCGGCGAATGAGTCCACCTCGGCGAATGAGTCGACCTCGACGACTGAGTCCGCCACGGCGACCGAGTCGGCCTCGCGGGCCTGGTCGGCCACGGCGTCCAGTGCCTCGACGACCGAGGCCAGGGTGTCCGGGGGAGCGGTGCGGGTCTGGGCGAGATCGGACGGCGAGGTGGGCACCCGGTCCGCAGCGACGGGCGGGGCGGGCGTCGCGGGTTCGGCAATCGCCGCCGGCAGGTCGAGCGGCAGGTCGAACGTCCGCGGTTCCGGGTACTCGGCGGCGGTATCGGCGACCGGGTCCGGGCCGGTGACGGCGCGGCGTCCATGACGGGCGGCGACCGGTCGGCCGAGGTGGGTGGACGACGGGCGCCGTCCACTGCCGCGCCTCGGCGACCGCGAGCCCGTGGTGAGGGCGACGCCGACGGGGTGGGCGCCCAGGGCGTCCAGTTCCTCGACGTCGGCGAGCAGCTCCTCGGCCCGGGTGTGCCCGGCCCGAGCGACCAGCACCGTGGCGTCGGCCAAGGGGGCCAGGGCCATCGCGTCGGCGAAGAGATCGGTCGGGGGCGAGTCGATGACGACGATGTAGCCGTTGTCGGTCAGGGCGGTGAGCAGGGCGGACATCGCCGGGGATCCGATCAGGTCGCCGCCCTCGCGAACCGGGTCGCCGGCCGTGATCACCCGAAGCGTCGAGTCGGGCTGGACGGCGCGCAGCACCGAGGTGATCGGCACGCCCTGGCCCAGCAGCGCGGTCAGGCCCGGCCCGGAGCCGGTCCCGGTGATCGCGGCGACGCCGGGGTTGCGCAGGTCGGCGTCCAGCAGCACGACGGGGATGCCGGTGGCGGCCAGGGAGGCCGCCAGGTGCGCGGCGATCGAGGTGCGCCCGACGCCCTCGCCCGGCCCGGCGATCAGGATGGCGCGGGGGCCGTGGCCGGTCCCGGCGTGGTGCAGGTGGGCACGCAGCCGACGGAACGCGTCCGCCTGGCGGTTGGCCGCCGGCCAGTCGGCCGCGTCGTCCCGGCCGGCGACCGAGAGCAGATCGATCGGGCCGTTCGGAAGCTCGTCGATCTCGGTCAGGACCGGCAGGCCGATCCGGTCGATCACGTCGTCGCGGCCGCCCAGCGTGGTGTCTCGCGCCAGGCGGGTTCCGCCGACGGCCAGCCCGAGCAGTGCCCCGCCGCCGAGCCCGAGCAGCCCGGCCCAGGGCAGGCCCAGCCCGACCGGTTCGGTCGGCAGTTGAGCGGCGGTGGTGGTGGTGATGGCGATCGGCGGGTCGGTCGGCTCGACGTTCTCACCGGCGGTGCCGGCCCCCTCGATCGCGAGGACCACGCCGGGCAGTTCGGCGCCGACCGCGTTGGCGATGTTGCGCGCGCCCTCGGCGGACCCGTCGCGTGCGGTGACGTCGATGAGCACGGTGCCCGGGTCGGCGCTCGCCCGCACCCGCATGGCGAGTTCGGTGCTGGTCATCGGCAGGCCGAGTTCCTTGACCACCCCGGCCAGCACCTCGTCGGAGGTGGCCAGCCGCGCGTAGCTGCGCACCCGGTCGGTGGCGGACAGGTCGTCCGCGATCTGCCCGTCGGCCGTCCTGGCCGTCGTGGTGACGTAGAGCTGCGCGGTGCTCTGGTAGGTGGCGGGCCGCACCAGCACGTAGCCGGCCGCGGCCATGCCGCCCAGCAGGGCTCCCACGGCGACGGCGCCGGCACTGTGACGCTGCAGGCTGCGCGCGTGCTGGGCGAGAGTCACAACCACCTCTCGTCCTCGGCATGGCCCTGTGCGTGGGCGGCGGTCATCAGTCTGGACACTAACTGAAGGTTATAGAGCCATTACCCACGGTGTCCGAGTGCGACACCCCGCAAAATCAGAAGTTGGAGATGGCCTGGGCGTAGACGGTGGTGAGCTGCGCTCGGGTGCGGGCCTGGTAGGCCGTGCCGCCGCTGGCCCGGGCGATCCGTTGCAGCACCGCCGCGTCGGCGCCGGTGCCGTAGGCGATCGTGCTGACCTGCACCCGCTGGTCGGCGGGGGTGGCCTCGATCTCGGCGAGCACCTGGCTCAGTCGCGGACCGTCGTCGTCGTCGTTGTACCCGTCGGTGACCAGGACGACGCGGGCCGTCCCGGTGCGGGCGGGGTCGGCCAGGGCGCGGGTGGCGTCCCGCACCGTGGTGTAGAGGTGCGTGCGTCCCCTCGCGGCCAGCCCGGCGATCCCGGCGGCCAGGGCCTCGCGTCGCGACGTGCCGCCTGCGGGCTCGTCCATCGGGCCGACCGGCACGATCTCGGTGTGGTCGGGCAGCCGCACGCCGCCGGAGAAGGACCACAGCCCGACCTGGTCCTGGGGGCCGTAGCTGGTCAGCGTGGCGGTGGCGACGGCCTGGACGGCGTCCAGCTTGTCGCCGTTCGTGCCGCTGAGCTTGGCGCCCATCGAGCTGGAGACGTCGATGACGTTGAGCACGCTCATCGGGGTGCGCGCCGCCGTCCAGCGCTGGAGCATGGTGCGGGTCTGGTCGGCGTCGGCGGTCTGGACGACGGTCGCCTGCTCGCCCGGCGTGTCGTCGCCGATGCGGTAGTGGGCCTTGCTGAAGGCGGCCAGTCCCTGCGGCCCGGTCAGGAAGTCGGCGAAGGCCTCTGCGGCGGAACGCTTCTCGGGGGTGACCCAGTCGCCGTTGAGCATCAGGTAGGGGTTGTCGGCCAGGATCGTGCCGTCGCTCAGGAGTACGGGCGCCAGCCGGACCGGGGGCAGTGTCTGGGTGGCCGGGGTGGCAGCGTCGGCGGGGGTGGCAGCGTCGGCGGGGGTGGCAGCTCCGGCGGCGGCGTCGGCCCCGGACTCTCCCTGGTTGAAGGCCGCGACGTGAGCCTCGTCGGTGGCCACCGCCGAGAGGTGCGCGAGCAGTTGACTCGCGTCGCCGGAATCGGCCCACTCGGTGAGCACGGTCGCATCGGGGCGGTCGTCGACGACGAGCCTCTGCAGCGAGGCCACCTGGCGGGCGACGGAGTCCGATGCCAGGCGGGTGTCGTTGAACCGTTGCGCGCCGCCGACTGCGGCGTAGGTCTGGGTGGTGACGGCGGCCAGGCCCGCGGCGTCCTGGGTCGGGTCGGGGACGGCGAGGCGGAACCGGCCCCACTCGGCGTGTCCGAGCGAGCCCCAGCCGTCCGGGGCCAGCGCGAGGGTGCGCAGGTCCTTCCAGGAGACGGGTTTGTCGGGCCAGCCGAGGGCCTTCGCCATCGGTTCTGGCAGCGCGACGACGCTGGGCGTGGTGGCCAGGCTCGGTGCGTCGGCCTCGGGGTCGAGCAGTGGTTCGCCGGCGGCGTTCTTCAGGTCCGCGGCCGCCAGGACGGCGGACGTGGTCGATTCCGGCAGCCAGACGTCGGGGCGGGCCTCGTCGGTGCTTTCGGTCAGGACCAGGGCGGTCTCGTCCGGCCGCAGGGTCCGCACGGTCACCGCCACGCAGGCGCCCTCGTCGGTGGCGGAGAAGTCGTCGGCGAGCTGGGTGATCAGGGTGGCCTTGGCCGTCGAGACGGCCGCGACGAGTTCGACGATCGGCTCGCACCCCTGTCGGGTCGTCGCGGCGGCGTCGGCGTCGGTCGAGGTCGCCGATGCGGTGGCGGGGCCGCTGTTCGGGCGCAGCCACTGGAGGGCGGCGAAGATCAGCGCGACCAGCAGCAGGGCGGCGAGGACGGCGTAGGCGATCCGTCGTCGGCGTCGACGCCGACGCCGAGCGGCGAGAACCTCCTCGAACCCGGGTGGCAGGGGTAGATCTGACATCGGCCGCCTTGCTCGTCATCTGTCGTTGTTGGCCGCTGCGGCGACCCAGCGAGCGAATCTTACGGTGCGCTGCGTGACCGATGACAAGCCGCCGGGCGGATGGCGGTAGCGGTCTGTGACGACAAATGGGATGTTCACCCCCGGAGTTGCACGGCGCCCCACGACGAGGTGTGAAACCGTCGGTCGATACCGGCGATTGAGACCGTCGGGGAATGGCCATGACTCTGCGGACGGACGCCGCCACCGACGCCATGTTGGCCCAGGCCGGCTACGGCCCCGTCCGCGACGTGGGCCTGCTGGACTCGGCGATCTGCCGGCCCCGGACGACGGTGTTCGGGCAGGACGCCTACCCGAGCCTGGCGTACAAGGCGGCGGCCATGCTGCACTCCCTGATCGCCAACCATTCACTCGTCGATGGCGACACGAGGGCCGGTTGGTACCTGACGCGCGTGTTCTGCCTGCTCAACGGGCACGACATCGAGCGGGACGCCGATCGGGCCTTCGACCTGGTCATGGAGGGGCCTGCAGAGCCTGAGGTTCGCCCTGGCCTGGGGATCGAGGGGGTCGCGTCCACTTCTGCACCGTCTGCGGGGCCGAAACCCTCCCCGACCTACCCACCTGGTGGCATCTGAGAGGCCCCGGACCGGCTCGGCTACTTCAGCTCAGCTACTTCAGCTCGGCCCGGACCACGCGCCACAGGCCGAGCAGCAGCGGCATCACCGTCCAGGCCAGCACGGTGACGCCGAGCTGGGCCCACATCCGGCCGGTCAGGTCCTGGCCGTCGAGCAGCCAGTTCTGGGTGTAGGTGTAGTCGACCCACGGCTGGACGTCGCGGAACCACTGCAGCAGCGCCGCGGCGAGACCGAGCAGGCCCGGCAGCACGAACGCCCAGACGAAGTAGACGACCAGGGCGGCCGCGGTGTTCAGCAGCAGCGCCCCCAGCGCGAAGCCGGTGAGCATGCCGATCAGGTGCAGCAGCAGGAACTTCGCGGTGTCCGCGAGGTCGACGTCCCACACCGCGTCGGCCCCGGTCAGGCCGGCGAAGGCCAGGTTGGCCACGGCCGCGAGCGCCGTCCCGACGGCGAGGGCGGCCAGCGCGATGAGTAGCACCGAGGCGAGCTTGGCGGCCACCACCCGCAGCCGCGACGGCTCGAGGGTGAAGGTCACCAGGGCCGTGCGCTGGGTCCATTCGCCGGTCACCGACATCACGCCGAGCACCGGCAGGAAGACCCCCATCGGGGTGTTCATGCCGATCATGAAGTCCTGCTGGGTGATCGTCAGGTCCTGCGCGACACCCACCCAGAGCTGGGTCACCAGCACAGCGGCCGTGACGAGGGCGGTGGCGATCAGCAGCCACCGGCCCGCGCGGGTGTCGGCCATCTTGCGCAATTCGATGGCGACGAGCCGGGTCACCGGCACCGGCGGGGTCGCGCTGACGTCGAGGATCATCGTGCCGGTCATGCCAGGGCTCCTTGCTCGTTCGATCGGTGATCTGAGTTGGATCGGTGACCTGAGTCGACGCGGCCACTGCGGACGTCGTCCGGTGGCGTTTCGGCGTCGCGCCGGCTGTCGGCGGTGAGCTCCAGGAACAGGCGCTCCAGCCCGGGGTCGGCCGGGCGCAGATCGGTGAGCACCAGACGCTCCTCGGCGGCCACCGTCCCGATCCGCAGCGGGTCCGCCTCCACCCGCAGCGCGGGACCGGCGTCCGTGTGGGGCAGGCCCCTCGCCGACAGCGCTCGCGCCATCGCCGCCCGGTCGTGGGCGGTGACCAGGGTGGCCCCGCCGCCGCGGCCCAGCAGGTCGTGCTTGCTGCCCGCCGCGACGATCCGGCCCCGGCCGATGAGCAGCATGTCGTCGGCCACCTGCTCCACCTCGTTGAGCAGGTGGCTCGACAGCAGGACCGTTCCGCCGCGCTCGGCGAACTGCGTAAGCAGGGTGCGCATCCACCGGATTCCGGCCGGGTCGAGCCCGTTGGCCGGTTCGTCCAGCACCAGCACCGACGGGTCGCCGAGCAGGGCGTGCGCGATGCCGAGCCGCTGCCGCATGCCGAGCGAGTAGTTCCGGACCCGGCGTCGTGCCTCGTCCGCAGACAGGCTGACCAGCGCCAGCATCTCCTCCACCCGGGAGTCCGGCAGGCCCATCGTGCGGGCGCCGATCTGTAGCACCTCGCGACCGGTACGCCCGCCGTGCTGGGCCGAGGCGTCCAGCAGCACGCCCACGTGCCGCCCGGGGTTCGGCAGGTCGGCGAACCGGTGCCCACCGATCGTGGCGGTGCCGCGGGTGGCCGGGGTCAGGCCGACCAGCACCCGCATGGTCGTGGTCTTGCCCGCGCCGTTCGGCCCCAGGAAGCCGGTGACCCGGCCGGGTCGGCACTCGAAGCTGACGCGGTCGACGGCGGTGAAGGCGCCGTACCGCTTGGTGAGTCTCTCCACAGTGATCATGCGTCCAGCCTTGCCGGGTCAGGGTGTCCGCACATCGGTCGCCGGCATGGACGGCGGTGACCCGGGTGCCGCCCGGCCCCGACGAAAGTCGGGGGTGACTGCAGACCCTGGGAGGCGGCCGCCGGGCTCGGTGATGTCTAGCCTGGCGGAGTGGACGGTGCCCGCCCGGATCAGTACCAACCGCCGCTGAGCCGGTGGGGTCACACCTGGCGGTACCTGCTGTGCCTGGTGATGTCGGGGACGCTGACGGCACTCATGCTGGCGTCGGCGTCTCCGTCCCGATGGCTGCTCGTCGTCGACGTCACGCTCGGGGTTCTCTCCTTCGCGCTGGTGGCGCTGCGCAGGCGCTGGCCGTTCGCGATCGCGCTGCTGCTGATGTCCTTCGCCGCGGTGTCCATATCATCGGCGGGTCCCAGCACCCTGGCCGCCGTCTCGCTGGCCACCCGCCGGGTGTGGCGCGAGCTGATCGCGGTGGCCGCGGTGAGCATCCTGGCCGGTGAGGTGTACGCCCGATTGGTGCCGACCTCGCCGCCGACCCTCTGGTGGGTCAACACGGCCCTGACCACCACGGTCACCGCGACCATGCTCGTGCTGGGCATGTTCATCGGTTCGCGCCGCGAGCTGGTCTGGACGCTGCGGCAGCGGGCCGAGCGCGCCGAGGCGGAGCAGGAGCTGCGGACCTCGCGGGCCCGGACGACCGAGCGCGCCCGGATCGCCCGCGAGATGCACGACGTGCTGGCCCACCGGATCTCGCAGGTGTCGATGCGGGCCGGCGCGCTGGCCTTCCGCGAGGACCTGTCCGCCGGCGAGCTGCGGCAGGGGTCGGCCGACATCCGGGAGCAGGCGAACGCCGCGCTCACCGACCTGCGCGGGATCCTCGGGGTGTTGCGCGACCCCGAGACCGGCGAGCTGACCGACCGGCCGCAGCCGACCTTCGAGGACCTGGGACTTCTGATCGAGGAGGCCCGTAGCGCCGGCGCCACGGTGCACGTCACGACCCGCGTGGACGGCGGGCCGGTGCCCGATCAGCTGGGGCGGACGGTCTACCGGGTCGTCCAGGAGGGGCTGACGAACGCCCGCAAGCATGCGCCCGGGGCCGCGGTCAGCGTGAGCGTCATCGGGTCGCCCGGCCCGGGCATCAACGTGTGCATCAGCAACCCGATCGGCTTCTCATCGAGCCCCGCATCGAGCGCCGCGCCGGGTGCGCGCCTGGGTCTGGTCGGACTCGCGGAGCGGGCCCACCTGCGCGGCGGAACCCTCGCCCACCGACGCGAGCGTGAACAGTTCGTGCTGGAGGTGTGGTTGCCGTGGGAGGGATGACGTCGGTGCTGGTGGTCGACGACGACCCGCTGGTGCGCTCGGCACTGGGCCTGATGCTGGGCGGCCGCCCGGACCTCGAGGTGGTGGGCGAGGCGGCCGACGGCCGCGAGGCGCTGCAGCGGGTCCGCGAACTGGCGCCGTCCGTCGTGCTGATGGACATCCGGATGCCCGTGATGAATGGTCTGGAGGCGACCCGCGCACTGCAGCGGGTACCCGACCCGCCCCGGGTGATCGTGCTGACCACCTTCGCCGCCGACGAGTACGTGGTCCAGGCGCTGGCCGCCGGCGCCGACGGCTTCCTGCTCAAGGACACGCCGCCGGCCGACATCGTGGCGGCGATCCAGAAGGTGGCCGACGGTGAGGCGATGCTCTCGCCCAGCGCCACCCGCAGCCTGGTCCGTCGGATCCGCGACGACGAGGGCCGTGAACGGGGCAGCGCCGCCGCGGCCCGGCTCGCGGTGCTGACCGACCGCGAGCGCGAGGTGGCGCTGGTCGTGGGGCAGGGCCTGAGCAACGCCGAGATCGCGGCCACCCTGCACCTGTCGGTCCCGACGGTGAAGGCGCACGTCTCGCGGATCTTCGACAAGCTCGGCGCCACGAACCGGGTCCAGATCGCGATCTGCGTGCACGACGCGGGCCTGGTCTGAGTGGAGGCGCCCCCCTGCACGCGTGGCCCCTGACCATGGGCGACCGGGCCTTCTCCACCCTGCTGCGTCAGCGGGTCAGCAGGCGGTACTCGACGTCGGGTAGGTCCTCGAAACCGGCCTTGGCGTCAGTGGTGAGCAGGGTGCGACCGGTGGCGCGGGCAGAGGCGGCGATGATCAGATCATGGGCCCCGCGCGGGCGTCCGGTCCGGCGCGTGTGGGCCAGCAGCTCGGCATGGTGGCGCGCCACCTCGGTGGTGTAGTCGATGACGGGGATGGCGCTCAGCAGGTCGTCAAGGAAGGCCGCTTGGCCGGCGCGCCGGGCGGGGTCGTCGTCCAGCTCCACTTCGGTCAGGTACTCGGCCACGGCCACGGCGGGCAAGGCCACGTCGTCCTGCTCACCCATGCCACCTCGCTCCAGGTCGAGGTGGCCGCGGACCGCGGCGACGACGACGCCGGTGTCGAGGATCAGCCGCGCCACGGATCCTCATCGAGGCCAGGCTCGCTCTGGTCGGCCGTGGCGACTGCGGTCGCGAATGCGTCATCAAGGGCGAGTCGGCCTCGCCAGGTGGCCAGGACGTCGAGCACGGCTCGTCCGTTGGCCCGCGGGGCGGGGACCAGCATGGCGACGCGGTGTCCACCACGGGTGATCACGATGGTCTCACCGCTCTCAGCGCCGTCCAGGGCCGCCGAGAAGCTGCGGGCCACCTCGGATGCGGACATCTCCTTCATGAGATCAGAGTATCTGATTCAGAAGTCCCTACTCAGTACCGGAGCAGATCCGGGATTGATCGTCCGTGGCTACGAGACTGCGGTGACCGGTTGGCGCAGGATCGTGCGCAGCTTCGCCGGCTCGGTGCGGCGTGGGTCGGACAGGTAGATCTCATGGTGCTTGCCGTTGAAGGTGAGGCCGTGCTCGGGCAGGTACTCGTCGTGGAGTCGGGCCAGGACGGGTGCCTCGGAGTCGAACGAGCCGATGTGCAGGATCTGCACGCTGGTGCCTTCGGTGTACGGCGCGAAGCGCACGCGATCCAGCGCCGCGAGCGCCTTCTTCCGCGCCGTGCCCATCGCCGTCCCGAGGATCTCGGGGGTGATCCAGGCGGGTTGGGAGATCATCATGGTCCAGTCCCAGGCGCTCTTGTCCCGCGCGACGAAGGCGTGGGGATCCTCCGCGCTCCACAGCCCCTCGAGCGGCCCCACGGTGTGCACCCGGCCGAGCTCGCGCTTGGCGGTGGCGCGGACGGCGTAGGAGAGGGTGAACAGCGCCTGGACGGCCTCGACGTAGGCGGGGGAGGTGTTCGGGTCGCCGTGGCCGTCGATCATCAGGAACGACAGTTCGGGAACCTCGACGAGGTGGAAGCCGCCCACCTTGGGCGCGTACAGCGTGGCGTAGTCCTTCTTGATGTCATAGGACTTGATGTCGTAAGCGTTCATGTCGCTGGTTATCCCATCTGACACCGTGCGAGGGTCAAGTCGGCACGTGTCGCGGATCCGCGACACGCCTGGCGCCACGAACGGGTCACCAGACCTTCAGACCACACCTTCAGACGAGACGGCGGTCCCCGGGGCGGTGCACCCTGAGCCACCGGTAGCCGTAGCCGTCCAGCGCCAGGCTCACCGCGCCGTCCGGCCCGACCTCACAGTCGCCGGGTGCCAGCAGGTCCAGCAGCCGGGAGGTCTCGTCGCACCCGGCCAGGGCCAGCGGCACGGTGAGCGGCTCGGGGGAGAGGTTGTGCACCGCGACCATGGAGGCGTCCTCCCAGGTGCAGCGGTGGGCGAGGACGGCGCGGTGCGGCTGGTCGAGGATCTCGAGGTCGCCCCAGCCCAGCTCGGGGCACTCGCGGTAGCGGCGGGCCAGCAGGCCGATGAAGGAGAGCAACGAGTCGGGGTCACGGCGCTGGTCGGCGACGTTGACGTGCTCCGGCCCGTAGCCGCCGGTGACCACCGGGGCCGGCAGCCGGGAGGGAGCCGCGGTGGAGAAGCCGCCGTTCCTCTCCGCCGTCCACTGCATCGGGGTGCGGACGGCGAGCCGGCCGGGCACGTCGAGGTTCTCGCCCATGCCGATCTCCTCGCCGTAGAACAGCACCGGGGTGCCGGGCAGGGAGAACAGCAGGCTGTAGACCATCCGCATCCGGCGCGGGTCGCCGTCCAGCATCGGCGGCAGCCGCCGCCGCAGCCCGCGGCCGAACAGCTGCATCTCCTCCTCCGGGCCGAAGGCGGCGAACACCTCCTCGCGCTCGCGGTCGGTCAGCTTGTCCAGGGTGAGCTCGTCGTGGTTGCGCACGAAGGTGGCCCACTGGCTCTCCACCGGCACCTTCGGGCGGCGGGTCAGGGCCCGTCGCAGCGGCGCGGTGTCGGCGCGGGCCAGCGAGAGGTACAGGTTCTGCATCCCGATGAAGTCGAACATCATCGTCAGCTCGTCGCCGTCCTTGCCGCCGAAGAACGTCAGCTGCTCGCGGTGCGGCAGGTTCACCTCACCGAGCAGGACGCCGTCCCCGGTGCGCCGGCCGAGCAGCAGACGCAGGTCGCGCAGAAAGTCGTGCGGGTCGGGCAGGCGGTCCTGCTCGCCGGCGTCGGTTCCCATCGTCTCCAGCAGGAACGGCACGGCGTCCACCCGAAAACCGCTCAGCCCCAACTGAAGCCAGAACTCCATCACCTTGGCGATCTCGTCGCGCACGGCGGGGTTGGTGACGTTGAGATCGGGCTGGGCACGGTAGAAGCGGTGCAGGTACCACTCCTCGGTGCGCTCGTCGTAGGCCCAGATGCTGTTCTCGGCGTCGGGGAAGACGACCTCGTCGGAGGTGTCCGGCGGCGGGTCGCTGCGCCAGACGTAGTAGTCGCGGAACGGCGAGTTCTTCGAGGAGCGGGCCGCCTTGAACCACGGGTGCTTGGCCGAGGTGTGGTTCACCACGAGATCGGCGATCACCCGGATGCCGCGGTCCCGCGCGATGCGGATCATCTCGAGCAGGTCGCCGTGCGTGCCCAGCCGGGGGTCGACGCCGTAGAAGTCGGTGATGTCGTAGCCGTCGTCGCGTTCGGCGGTCGGGTAGAAGGGCATCAGCCACAGGCAGGTGACGCCGAGGTCGGCGAGATGGTCGATACGCCGCGCCAGCCCGACGAAGTCGCCGATGCCGTCGCCGTTGCCGTCGAAGTAGGTCTCGACGTCAAGGCAGTAGACGACCGCCGTCTTCCACCACAGGTCGGCCGTCGCGGTGATCCTCATCGCTGTCCCGTCTCACGCCTTCGGGGGCGCGGCCCGGTCGGGCCCCACCTCAGCTGCCCGGCGCCGGCCGGTGAGGCCGGCACACCGAGCACCCTGTCGGTGGCCCGTGTCGAAGCCTAGCCTTGAGAGCGGCAGGGGGGACTGCTCCCGTTTCTGTGGCCGTGGGCCAGCAGGTGAGCCGGGCAGTGTGCGCCCAACCATGTACTACGTCGACGTTGACAGTGAACGTTGACATCTCCCTCGGGAGGGGGTTGCCGATCATGGACGAATGGGTGGGGGTTCCGCACACCTACTGGGACGGGGAGAGGTACGTCCCGTACGACACCGTGCTGCACATCATCGTCGCGCCGGACTCCTTCAAGGGTTCCGTCGGGGCGGCGCAGGCCGCCGAGGCGATCGCGCAGGGTTGGCGCGATCGCCGCCCGGACGACGTGGTGACGGTGCGGCCGATGGCCGACGGGGGCGAGGGCACGATGGAGGCGATCGCGGCTGCCCACCCGGACGCCCGCCGCCACGAGGTCAAGGTGCTGGGCCCGCAGTCGCGGCCGGTCACGGCGAGGTGGGTGATGCTCGGCGACGGCACCGCGGTCACCGAGCTGGCCCAGGGCAGCGGGCTGCCGCTGATGGACGGCCCGGACCCGGTGGGCGCCCACACCCATGGGCTCGGTGAGACGATCGCGGCCGCCCTGGACGCGGGCGCTGTCCGGGTGCTGGTCGGGCTGGGCGGCTCGGCGAGCACCGACGGCGGCACCGGGTGCCTGACCGCGCTCGGGGCCCGGTTCCTGGACGCGAGCGGCCGCCGGCTGCCGCTCGGCGGCGGCGCTCTGGTCGACCTGGACCGCATCGACCTGGCGGGCCTGCGTCCGGCTCCGCCCGGCGGGGTGGTCTGCCTCAGTGACGTGGTCTCGCCGCTGGTGGGACCGCGCGGTGCGGCGACCGCCTTCGGGCCGCAGAAGGGGGCCGACGCCGCCGGGATCGACCTGCTGGAGCGAGGTCTGCGACACCTGGCCGACCTGCTGGGCAGCCCCGGTGACGAGCCCGGCGACGGAGCCGCCGGAGGCACCGGCTACGGGCTGCGGGTGGCCTGGGGCGCCGTCCTTGCGGCCCGGCGCACCGGCCGTTGCCGACGAGACCGGACTTGTCGAGCACCTAAGCAGCAGCGACCTGCTGATCACCGGCGAGGGCCGCTTCGATGCCACCTCGATGTTCGGCAAGGTGGTCGGTTACCTCGCCGAGCAGGCCCACGCGGCCGGGGTGGGCCTGGCGATCGTGGCCGGGCAGGCCGACGTAGCGCCGCCCCCTGGCTGCCTGGACCTGATCACGTTGGTCGACCTGGCGGGCGGCCCGGACGGCGCCCTCGCCGAACCGGTGCGGTGGCTCCACGTGGCGGGTGCCCAGCTGGCCGAGCGACAGAACCTGAGGGGAGTGCCCTGACGGAGGGGAGTGCCCTGACGGAGGGGAGTGCCCTGACGGGGAGAGTGCCCTGACGGCGAAACCGTCGCACCGTGAGGTATCTGAGCCGATCGATGCCCTCTCTTCTCTGCCGGTGGACTGCATTCGTCAGCCCGCTCGACGAGAGGGGGCTGTGGTGTGGGTGTGCACCCTGACCGCGTTGGCCTCGGCTCTCCTGTTCGCCGTGACGACCAACCTGCAGCGGGTCGCCGCCTCGGCGGTCCCCAGCGACCGCACGGGGTCGGTGTATCTGCTGCGGCGGCTGGTTCGCGACCGGCGATGGCTGCTGGGCGGCCTGATCGGCGTCGCAGCCCTCGCCCTGCACGCGATAGCCCTGGCGCGGGGGAGTGTCACGGCGGTGCAGGCGGTCATGGCGCTCGGACTGATCATCACCTTGGCCATCGAGGCACTGCGGGAGCGTCGTCGTCTCTGCTGTAGGGAACTCGCGGGCGCCGGGGCGGTCGTCGCCGGCGTCCTCATCGTCGTCGGGCTGAGCCGACCGGCAAGTCACGATCCGGCTATCGCAGGCCCGGTCGTCGCCGTGTGCGCCCTGGTGGTGTTGCCGGCGTGGGTCGCCGTGGTGAGGTTGCGAGGCCAGGTCCACGGTGAGTGGGCGCCCCGGCTGCTGGCGGTGGCCGCCGGTGCCTGCTTCGCCGTTGACGCCGTGTTCCTGCAGGCCCTGGCCGCCGCTTTCGACCCGCTGGCGGCTCCCTCCACAGACCCGAAGCTGCGTGCCGCGGCCGGTGCCGCGAATGCGCTCGGATTCGCTCTTGCGTCGTTCGTCGGTGGCGTGGCGGGGCAGCACGCCTACCAGCTGGCCCCGCTGCGGTCCGTGCAACCGGCGCTGTCCGCCTCGGAGCCGGTGGCAGCGTTCCTCATCGGCGTCACGGTGCTGGGCGAGGGCGTTCGGGGGGGCGCGATGGGCCATCCCGCGCTCGTGTGCGGCGTGATGGCGATCGCGGTGGGCATCCTGGTCGGACTGCCGCAGCGCCCGGTGGTGACGGTCGCGACCGTGACGTCGATGGCCGATCCTCCGCTCGTGCCGGCGTCCGTGGCGGTTCGAGCCTGAACCGCGTACGGCACGCATCGGCACCGCGACCCCGATCCGGCGTCGTCGGCAGGCGTCACGGGTCACGGGTCACCGGTCACGGTCACGGGTCACCGGTCACCGGTCACCGGTCACGGGCCACCTCTCACGGCGGCAGCGTCACTCCGAAGCCGGCCACGGCGAGCTTGATCAGCACGTTTCCCGGGGTGAGCAGGTCCGCCACCCGGGCCGTGCTGAGGATCTCCAGCTCGGCGAGGCGCTGCCGGTAGGCGTCCTCGCCGTCCAACCGCGCCTGGTGCAGGATCTCGGTGTTGCGCCAGACCTTCAGACGCGCCTCACGCAGGAACCGCCGACTCGCGGCACGGTTCAGCGGCTGCAGCAGGCGATCGGTCACCGACGGCCCGGGCATCGACTGCGCGCGCGAAGACTCCGTCAACGCGGCGTCCTCGGCCGCGACCCGGGAGGACAGGACGGCATCGATGCGTTCGTGGTCGCGCCGACGCCGGGCCATCACCAGGGGGCGGGTGAAGTCCTCCTCGGAGATGACGGCGATCAGGGCCTGCGGCAGGTCGTAGTTGACGTGGGCGTTGATCCCCAGCAGCACATGCTGCAGCGGGCTCAGCCGCTCGGGTGCGCCGAACGCCGTCCGCCACGGCCGCGGCGCGGACGACGGGTCGCCGTCGTGGGCGGCGAGCGCGTCGAGGTAGAGGTCGGCGAAGGCGACGTCCCATCGGTCCACCCAGACGGGGTCCTCGAAGCTCGCCTCGGTGATGGCCTCGGCCACGGCGGCGGTGGTCCGTGCGTAGGCCGCGAGGAAGAAGCGGCGCGGATCGCCGGCCGCCTCCAGATCCTCCAGCAGGGCGGACATCGCGACCAGGACGGCGCGAACGCCGCTGTCGTGGGGTCCGGCACCGGACATCAGGCCTCCACAGTGACGATCCGCGAGTGGCCGGGTCGGCACTCAGTTCTGGCGTCCCGAGCGCCGGCACGTCGATGATGCCAGCACCTGACGGCGCGCACGACGGGCGGAGCGGACGCGAGTGAGGATGGCGCGAACCGGGTCCAGATCGCGATCTGCGTCCACGACACGGGCCTTGTCTGAGCCCACGGATCTGAGCCACGGATCTGAGCCGAACGATCGGAGGCCTCCTTCGCGGACAGCGGCGTCCTTCTACATCGGTCCGGTGACATCCGTGCGCCGCTTATGTCCGCCGGTGGAGGTGGATCGTCTTGCTGCCGCGGGCGTCGGTGGAGATCGTGTGGTGGAAGCTCGGATCGTCGAGCCGATGGTGGTGGAAGGAGCAGACGGGGACCGCGTTGGCGAGGTTGGTGGGTCCGCCCTCGGCCCAGGGCTTGGTGTGGTGGATCTCGCACCAGGCGAAGGGTCGGTCGCAGCCGTCGACGGCGCAGGAGTCGTAGAGGCCGGCGAGCGCGACGCGTTGGGCCTGGCTGAACAGGCGGGTGGAGCGGCCGAGGTCGAGGGGCACCGAGTTGGTGCCGAGCACCGCGGGGATGAGGCCGGCGGTGCAGGCCAGGCGCCGGGCGTCGGCGGCGGAGATCTCGATGCCGGTGTCGACGCCGGCGGCGCCCAGGCCGGTGACGAGCGTGTGGTGGTCGAGGGTGATCACGACGGTGGCGGCCACCTTGTGGGGGAGGTGGTCGGTGGGCAGGCGCTCCAGCAGCGAGACGAACGCCAGGCCGTAGGCGTGGGCCCAGTCGGTGGCCATGGCCCGGGCGTCGACCTGGCCGTCGGTCGTGTACTGCGAGGCGGGGCGGCAGATCGGCGCGGGCTCGTCGGCCGTGTCGCGGACGAAGGCGCGACCGGCGGGGGCGTCGACCGTGTCGCGGACGAAGGCGCGACCGGTGGGGGCGTCGACCGTGTCTGGGAGGAGCGCAGGACCGGTGGGAGTGTGGTCGCGGGCGGTGGCGTGGTCGGCTGCGGGGCCCGGTGCACCCGATCCGGGGTCGCGGCGTTGGCGGCGGGGTGCGGTCATCTGTTGGATGATCTTGCGGAGGGCGGACGCGGCGAAGGTCGGGATGGTGAAGCTGCCGCTGGTGGTGCCGTCCTGGTTGTCCCGCAGGTGCAACCGGGTTCGGGCCCGGGCCCGCTCCTCCTCGTCGCGCAGGGTGGTGCCGTGGTGCTCCTCGACCTGCTCGGGCGGCCGCGCGAGCGCCTCCAGCGCGCGACGGGCGGCGCGGCGTAGCCGGGCGGGGTCGAGGATGCGTGCCTGGTCGACCAGGTGCCGCTCGATGCGGTCGCGTTCGGCGGCAGTGACGTCGTCCGGTAGATCGGCCATGGCTCGGGCGATGACGCGGGCGTGCTCGCTGGACAGCGAGCCCTCGGCCATCGCCTCGCGGGTGCTGTCGAGGCCCTCGTCGAGGGAGCGGGCCAGGGTGACCTGGCTCGCGGCGTCGGCGGCGTTGGACCGGGTGGCGCGGGCGAACCAGGCGCCGGTGCTGCTGGCGCCGTCCTGGTCGGCGAGGCGCGCGGAGTCCACGCGTGCCAGCGCGGCGAGCCGGGCGGCGTCCAGGCGGCGGGCCACCCGCTCGATGGCCTGGATGTCGCTGCCGGTGACGGTCGCGTCGGCGTCGCTCAGGCAGGTCTGCAGCCCGGTGACCATGTCGGCGGTGGCGCGGACCCAGGCGGCGACGTCGCGGGGGTCGGGCAGCCCGGTCGGCAGCCCGGTCGGCCGCACCGGCGTGGGGGCCGGTGCGGTGAAGGAGGGCTGCGCTGACATACGTCCAGACTAATCGAACATATGTACGAATGCAAGCTCGGATGCACATGCATCAGCCCGCGCAGGGCCCGGGGTCGGTCGCGACTCCAGCTTGACGGGCGCACTGAACGCGTGGCGACCCCGTCGACGGCCTAGCCTGCGCGGGCATCGGCCTTCTGGGGCGCGATCTCGCCCGACCCCCGCTGGATCAGCCGGGTGGGAAGCATGACGGTCCGCGCCGGTGCGACGCTCCCGCCCAGCCTGGACAGCAGCAGGCGGACTGCTTCCCGTCCCATCTCCTCGACGTCCTGCGACACGACGGTCAGCGGCGGGTCGATCAGGTCGGCGGTGTCGAAGTCGTCGAAACCGATCAACGCCACGTCGTGGCCCAGCCCCGCCTGGCGCAGTGCCTGTGCGGCTCCGATCGCACAGGGGTTGTTCAAGGCGAACAGCGCGGTCGGCGGCTGCGGCCGGCTGAGCATCTCGGCCGTGGACTGCCCGGGCCATCTCCTGCGTCGCAAGGTCGAGTCGGACCGGGCCGCGCGGCCTGAGCCCGACAGCCTCGAACGCCTCCTCATAACCCCGCAGCCGTTCCCGCACCGTGAACCTGTCCGCCCGCGAGCCCACGACGCCGATGCGTCGGTGGCCCTGCGCCAGAAGATGGGCCGTGGCGGTGTGCGCCCCACCGGCGTTGTCGACGACGACGGTGTCCGCCGTGATGCCGCGCGGCGGCTGGTCGACGAAGACCATCGGCAGGCCCATCGCCTGCTCGGCCCGCAGGAACGACTGGTCCTTTCCCCGCGGCACGATCACCAGCGCGTCCACCCGCCGGGAGGACAGGGCCAGCAGCTTGGACAGCTCCCGATCCGGGTCGGGAGTGGTCGCGATCAGCACGAGGGAGTTCTGCTCCTGGGCGATCTGCTCGATGCCGCGGATCAGATCGGCGAAGAACCGTGCCGAGGTGGTCCTCACGACCACGCCGATGGTGTTGTCCGAGTCTCGTCGTCGCAGGCTGCGGGCCAGGTCGTTGCGCCGGAAGCCGAGTTCCTCGGCGACCTCCAGGATCCGGCGCGCGGTGGCCGGCGACACCCCCGGCTCCCCGTTCAGCACCCGCGAGACGCTCTTGATGCTGACCCCGACCCGCTCGGCGATGTCCCCCATCGTGGGTCGGGAAGGAGCCCTTCCGTCCATTCTCCCGACCTCCTTGACCGTGTTGGTACCTCCGACCCCCTTGACACCGGGAGCCTGAAGGGAATGTACTACGTCAACGTTGACAGTCAACGTTGACGTAGCCGGATCGGGAAGGTTACTGATCATGGACGAGACCGCGCAGCCTGCTGGGCAGTCGGTCAGGCGAAATCGGATGTCCGCCCATGAGTGAGGTGCCGGCGCCCGCGAAGGCCCAGACCCGCGCCGTCCAGGCGGTGGTGGTCCCGCACACCCATTGGGACCGGGAGTGGTACGCCCCGTTCGAGACCATGCGCTTCCATCTCGTGAAGTTCTTCGACGAGCTGATCCGTGTGCTGGAGGACGATCCGCGCTTCCCCGTCTTCCTGCTCGACGGCCAGACGGTGATCCTGGAGGACTACCTCGAGATCCGCCCCGACCAGCGCGAGCGCGTGATCGCCCTGGTGCGCGCGGGCCGGATGCGCCCCGGTCCCAGTTACGTGCAGCCCGACGAGTTCCACGTCTCCGGCGAGGCGCTGGTCCGCAACATGCTCATCGGCACCCGGATGGCCGCGGAGTTCGGCTGGGTGATGCGCGAGGGCTACCTGCCGGACACCTTCGGGCACGTCGACCAGATGCCGCAGATCCTGCGCGGCTTCGGCATCGAGACGTTCTACGCCATGCGGGGTTTCGGCCAGGACCCCGATGAACTCGGCAGCCAGTTCTGGTGGGAGGGGCCGGACGGCTCCCGGGTTCTCACCGAGTGGCTCACCGAGAGCTACTCCAACGCCGGCGTCCTGGCGCCGACCTCGGACGCCATGCTGTTGCACCACGGCGCGCTGGTCCGCTACGACACCCTCGCCGAGCTGCTCGGCCGACTGTCGCCGCGGGCGGCCTCACGCGTGCTGCTGCTGCTCAACGGCGGCGACCACCTTCGGGTGCAGCGCGAGGCCCCCGCCCTGGTCGACTCCCTCGGCGCCGATCTGGATCTCGACATCCGGATGGGCGGCCTGGAGGAGTTCCATGCCCTGTTGGACGCCGCGCCGAAGCCCGAGACGGTGGTCACCGGCGAGCTGCGTTACGGCCGGACGCACGCCGTCTTCGACGGCATCGTCTCGACACGCACCCCGATGAAGGCGCTGAACGAGCGCACCGAGTCGCACCTGACCGGCGTCGCCGAGCGTCTCGACGCTCTCGCCACCCTGCTCGACGGGCAGTCCTCGCTGGACTCGCTGCGGTACGCCTGGCGGCAACTGGTCAAGAACTACGCCCATGATTCGATCTGCGGCTGCTCGGTGGACGAGGTCCACGAGGAGATGGTCACCCGGATGACCATGATCGGTCAGACCACGGCCGCGGTCGCCGAGGACGCCCTGGCCCGCATCGCGGCCGCGACGGCGCCGGTCGTGGCCGGTGAGATCCCGATCGTGGTGGTCAACCCGAGCGCCTTCGCCCGCACCGGGCCGGTGAGCGCCGACGTCCTGCCCGACCTGGACGCCCCGGTCGGCGTCCGCCGGTTCGGATGGCTGCAGGGCGCCGGTGTCGACCTGGGCGGCTACCGGTTGCTGGACCCCCAGGGCCGCCACGTCCCGCACCAGTGGACGCCCGAGGCGCGGTTGCTCGTCCACGACACCCTCGACCGCCGCAAGGAGCTGACCCTGGACCGGGTCTCCTTCACGGCCGCCGACGTCCCCCCGCTGGGGACCGCCGTGTATCGCCTCGTTCCGGCCGACGGCACGGGGGAGCCGAGCCCACGCCCGGACCGACGACAGCGGCACGGGTTCGGCGCCGATCCTGGACAACGGCGTGTTGCGGGTCGAGGTGGAGCCGGGCGGGACCCTCGCGATCACCGACCTGCGCTCCGGGGTCCGACTCGGCGGGCTGCTCGACCTCGTCGACGACGCTGACGCCGGCGACGAATACGGCTACGACCCCCTGCCCGGCGACGCACCGTTGTCCGGTACGGCCGGTGAGGCCGTGGTCGATCTGGGCCCGGACGGCGTCCTGCGCGTACGCCGCCGGATGCCGGTCCCGCGGGGCCTGACCCCCGACCGTGCCCGCCGATCCGGCGAGGAGGTCGACATCGTGGTGGAGGCCGCCCTGCACCTCGCCCCGGGTGACGACACCCTGTTCGTGGACCTGACCGTGGACAACCCGGCGGAGGACCACCGGCTCCGTCTGCGCCTGCCCACCGGGATCCGGACCGGCGACACCGTGGCCGAGTCCGCGTTCGGCACCGTCCGGCGAGACGGCACGCTGCCCGATTCCACCGGCTGGCAGGACCTGCCGTCCGGGGTGTTCCCCATGCGCCGATTCGTCGCGGTCGAGCAGGACGGCGCCGGGCTCCAGGTCCTCGCCGAGGGACTTCACGAGTACAGCAGCACCTCCGACGGCGTCCTGTTCGTCACCCTGTTGCGGTGCATCGGCTGGATGGCGCGGGTGGACCACTCCCTGCGGCCGCACAAGATCGGCCCGGAGATCGTCACTCCCGGGAGCGCAGTGCCCCGGTCGACACCAGTTCCGTTGCGCCCTGCGACCGTTCAGCGGCGAGGACGGCGCGGGGCACCTGTACCGGGCGGCGGAACGGTTCTCCGTGCCGCTGCAGGCGTGGTCGCGCTGGGATCGGCAGGTCTCCGGCGCCACGACCACCGATGCCCGACTCGGCCTGGAACTCGTTCCGCAGGAGGCGGTCCTGTCGGCGGTCAAGACGGCCGAGGACCGAGGCGGCCTCGTCGTCCGGTTCTTCAACAGCAGCGACGAGCCGGTCACCGCGACGCTCCGCCCGGCCTTCCCGGTCGCCTGGGCCTCACGGTGCGACCTCGAGGAGATCCACAGGTCCGACCTGACCGTCGAGTCCGACGGCTCGCTGAACGTCCCGCTCGGGCCGGCCCAGATCGCCACCGTCCTGCTGGGCGCGTCGCCCGGCACGTCGGCCACCGACGCAAAGGAGCGGACCCGCCATGATGACTCCATCCGGTGAGCCGACTCGGCGAACCATCCTCCAGCTGATGGGCGTCGGCGCCGCCGCGGCGATGCTACCCGGCTGCTCCTCGGGGCAGGACCCCAAATCCGTTACCTGGCAGGCCATCCCGTCGTACTCACTCCAGGGGACCGATCCCGAGCGGGTCGGCTACCTGACCGCGCAGCGGGCCGCCTACGAGGCGTCGTCCGGTTGGCGGCTGATCCCCCAGGTGACCACCGCCGACACCTCGGCCGCCATGGCCAAACTGCTCCTGCAGGCCTCGCAGGGCCGGGCGCCCGACATCTCCCAGGTCGACGGCTACGTCTTCGGCCGGGTGGCACCGAACGCCCAGCCGCTCACCAGCCAGCTGGCGGCGGCCGGGCTGAGTCTGGACGACTGGTTCCCCAGCATCCGGGAGACCATGACCGGGGGCGGGGACACCGTCCGCGGGCTGCAGTTCACCACCGACGTGCGGGTGCTGTACTACCGCAAGGACCTCGTGCCCACGCCGCCCCAGACCTGGGACGAGTTGCTCAGCATCGCCAAGCCCCTGGCCGACAGCGGGCACGTGGTCACCTTCCCCGCGGGGCGCAGCGAGGGTGCGGTGACCACGACGCTGTGGCCGCAGTACTGGGACCAGGGCGTGGAGCTGTTCGACGAGTCGGGCGAGCCCGCGTTCGCCACCGGCAAGGGCTACGAGGCGATGGCCAACGCCCTCGGCGTGGTGGCCAAGGTGATCGGCCAGGGCGTCGTCCCGGACCGGGTGGCCACCTTCGGCAGGGAGGACGACCAGAACACCGACGTCGTGGCGGGCCGGACGGCCATGTTCCTCGGCGGCAACTGGCAGGCCGCCGCGCTGAACAACCTGCTGCCCGACAAGGACTTCTTCGACACCTGGGGGGTGGCCCCGATCCCGAGCGTCTCCGGGGAGCGAAACGTCACCAGCGCCGGGGGATGGGTGTGGGCGGGGTTCACCGACGACCAGGAACGCCTCGACGCCGGCATCGACTGGGTGATGCAGACCTTCGTCGGGGACGAGGGCATGGCCACCTGGTGCTCACTCGGCGGGTACCTGCCGCCGCGAGAGAGCGTCTACGACAACCCGAAGTACGAACAGAACCCGTTCACGCCGACCTTCCGGCAACACCTCAGTGAGTACGCGCGCGCACGCCCCGCCGATCGCAAGTACTCCCTGGTCTCCAACAGCATGCAGATCGCGCTGTCCAGCGTCGCCGCCGGCAGCAGCGAGCCCGAGCAGGCCCTCGACGACGCCCTCAACAGACTGACCTGAGCAGCGGGGAGACCGCCATGACCACGTCGACCACCGCAGCCGCAACACCCGGCCGAAGCGTCGGCCGGACGAGCCGCAGACGGGACCCGTCGCGGCGGGTCTGGCCGTGGCTTCTGCCCCTGGCGTCCCTGCTGGCGCTCGTGCTGCTCTACCCGATGATCGAGATCTTCCGGTTGAGCTTCACCGACGCCAGCCTGGTCAGCGGGGAGCCGTACTCCTACACCACCGACGCCTACCGCTCGCTGGTCCGCGGCGACGACTTCCGGCACACCCTGAACATCACCTTCCTGTTCGTCCTGTTCAGCACGGTGTTCCAGCTGGGTATCGGGCTCGCCGCCGCTCTGCTGGTCAACGGCGCGGAACGCCGCGGGCTGCGGGGCACCGTGGTGACGCGGACGGTCGTCCTGACCGCGTGGGCGGTCCCTGGAGTGATCATCGGTGTGATCTGGCGGCTGCTGTACGAGGAGAGCCCGTCGGGGATCGTCAACTACGGCCTGTCGCTGGTCGGCTTCTCCGGCGAGACCCCCTTCCTGTCGGACCCCAACGTCGCCCTGGTCTCGGTGGTCGTCGCGAACGTCTGGAGGGGGACGGCACTGAGCATGATCCTGTGCTACGCCGGTCTGAAGACGATCCCGGCCGACGTCTACGAGGCCGCGAAGGTGGACGGCGCCAACGCCGCACAGACCCTGGCCCGGGTCACGCTGCCGATGATGATGCCGATCCTCACCACGACACTGGTCCTCGTGGTGGTGGAGACGTTCAACACCTTCGACATGGTGCTCTCGCTCACCGGCGGCGGCCCGGGCAACGCGACGGAGGTACTCGCCCTGGGCGTCTACGACCAGATCTTCCGTCAGCTCAACGTCGGCCGCGGCGCGGCGATGGCGGTGGTGCTGATGGTGATCAACCTCGCGATGATCCTGGTGTACCTCAGACTCGTCGAGCGCCAGGAGAGGACGGCTTGAGATGAGAGCGACACGTTCGGGCAACGCTCGGCTACTACCTGGCCCAGCTGCTCCTCATCGCGGTGTTCGCGTTCCCGCTGCTGTGGGTGGTGTCGCTGTCGCTGAAGAGCGCGGAGGAGACGCTCCAGTCGCCGCCGAGCCTGCTGCCGCAGCAGTGGCTGTTCAGCAACTACAGCGACGTCCTCGATACGACGCCGATCGGCCGGTACCTGCTGAACTCGATCGTCCTGGTGGCGCTCAGCGTGGCCGGCACGCTGCTGCTGGCGGTTCCGGTGGCGTACGCGCTGTCGCGTTTCGTCTTCCCGGGTCGCCGGCCCTACACCCGTGGACTGCTTGCCGCGCAGCTGATCTCGCCGTTGATCATCGCCGTGCCCGTGTACCGGCTCTTCGTGGCACTCGGCCTGGTGAACAACTACCTCGGCCTGGTGCTCGTCTACATCGCGATCGTCGCGCCGTTCATCACCTGGTTCCTCAAGACCTTCATGGACACCATTCCCAGGGATCTGGACGAGGCGGCGGCGATCGACGGCTGCTCCCGGCTGCAGGGTCTGATCAAGGTGGTGCTTCCGACCGCTCGCCCCGGCATCGTCTCGGCGGGCATCCTGGCCTCGGTGACCTCCTGGTCGCAGTTCGCCATCCCGTTCATCCTGCTCGACGACCGGGATCTGTACCCGGTCTCGGTCGGCGTGATCAACCTCCAGGCGACCAGCGGCGAGATCACCACCCAGTACCTCGCCGCGGGCAGCGTGATGGCCATCGCCCCGGTGCTGGTGATCTTCGTGCTGCTGCAGCGCCAGATCGTCGGCGCGTTGACCGCCGGGGCAGTGAAGGGCTGAGGCCGCCGATGGGGCTGCACATCGTCGTCGCGCCGGACTCCTTCAAGGGTTCGGTCGCGGCGACGCAGGCCGCCGAGGCCATCGCGCAGGGGTGGCGCGACCGACGTCCGGACGACGTGGTGACGGTGCGGCCGATGGCCGACGGCGGGGAGGGCACGGTCGACGCGATAGCGGCCGCCCATCCGGGCGCCCGCCGCCACGAGCTCGACGTGCTCGGTCCGCAGTCGCGGCCGGTCCGGGCGAAGTGGGTGATGCTCGGCGACGGCACCGCGGTCACCGAGCTGGCCCAGGGCAGCGGGCTGCCGCTGATGGACCGCCCGGACCCGCTCGGCGCCCACACCCACGGGCTCGGTGAGACGATCAGGGCCGCCCTGGACGCGGGCGCGCAGCGGATCCTGGTCGGGCTCGGCGGCTCGGCGAGCACCGACGGCGGCACCGGGTGCCTGACCGCGCTCGGGGCCCGGTTCCTCGATGCGGACGGCCGCCCGCTGCCGCTCGGCGGCGGCGGCTCTGGTCGACCTGGCCGGCATCGATCTCGGCGGCCTGCGGCCCGCTCCCGCCGGCGGGGTGGTCTGCCTGAGCGATGTGGTGTCACCGCTGCTGGGACCGGACGGCGCGGCGGCGACCTTCGGACCGCAGAAGGGCGCCGACGCCGCTGCGATCGACCTGCTGGAACGCGGTCTGCGCACACCTGGCCGGCCGTCTCGGCCGCCTCGGCGACCACCCCGGCGACGGCGCCGCCGGGGGCACCGGCTACGGGCTGCGGGTGGCCTGGGGCGCGTCGTTGCAGCCCGGCGCCCCGGCCGTCGCCGACGCGACCGGGCTGGCCGAGGAACTGCGCGGGCACCGACCTGCTGATCACCGGCGAGGGGCGGTTCGATGCCACCTCGATGGAGGGCAAGGTTGTCGGGTACCTTGCCGAGCAGGCCCACGACGGCCGGGGTGGGCCTGGCGATCGTGGCCGGGCAGGCCGCCGCACCTCCGCCGCCCGGCTGCCTGGACCTGGTCACGTTGGTCGACCTGGCGGGCGGCCCGGACGGCGCCCTCGCCGAACCGGTGCGGTGGCTTCACGCGGCGGGTGCCCAACTGGCCGAGCGACAGAACACGAGGTGAGCGTCATGACGCAGTCCGCCCATCCCCCCCCGCCCATTCCGAGCGGCGCCGGATTGCCCTGGACGGCGAACCCGTCGCACCGTCGGTGGCTCGACGCCGAGTGTGACCGGCTGCTGGACTTCGCCGAGGCATCGCCGCCATCCCGAGGGTGGGTTCGCCTGGCTGGACGACGCGGGCCGCCCCCTGCTCGACCGGCCGGTGGAGACCTGGATCACCTGCCGGATGACCCATGTCTTCGCCTGTGCCCATCTGATGGGGCGGCCGGGCGCGGGCCCGCTGATCGACCACGGTGTCGCGGCGCTCACCGGGCCGTTGCGCGACGACGTCCACGGAGGGTGGTACGCCGGAACCGGCGAGGGCCAGCAGGACAAGCGGGCCTACGATCACGCGTTCGTCGTGCTGGCCGCCTCGAGCGCCGCGGCGGCCGAGCGGCCGGGAGCCGCTGACCTGCTCGCAGAGGCACTGCAGGTGATGGGCACCCGGTTCTGGCGCGAGGACGAGTCGATGGTCGCCGACGTGTGGGACCGCACCTGGGCCGAGCTGGAGGACTACCGCGGCGTCAACGCGAACATGCACACGGTGGAGGCCTTCCTCGCCGCCGCCGACGTCACAGGCGATCCGACGTGGCACCAGCGGGCGGTCCGGATCACCAACGCGTCGTCGACGGCTTCGCCGCTCCCAACGGCTGGCGACTGCCGGAGCACTTCGACTCCACCTGGCAGGAGCGGCCCGACTACAACCGGGACACCCCCGACCACCCGTTCCGACCCTTCGGCGTGACCATCGGTCACCTCTTCGAGTGGGCCCGCCTGGCCCTGCACGCACGGGCGAGCCTGCCTGCAGGGTCGTCGTCCACGGTCGCGGAGGGGTTGCTGGACGGCGCCGTCCAGCTGTTCCGTACCGGCGTCCGGGACGGGTGGGCGGTGGACGGCGCGGACGGGTTCGTCTACACCACGGACTGGGACGGCACGCCCATGGTGCGGGACCGGCTGCACTGGGTGGTCACCGAGGCGATCGCCGCCGCGGCCGCGCTGCGCGCAGCCACCGGTGAGGCGCAGTACGAGCGGTGGTATCGCACCTGGTGGGATCACGCACGCACCGCGTTCATCGACCACGAGGCGGGGTCCTGGCACCACGAGGTGGACCCCGTCGCCCTCCGGCCGGCGGCCACCGTCTGGCAGGGCAAACCCGACGTCTACCACGCGTTCCAGGCGACGCTGATCCCGCAGCTGCCTCTGGCTCCGACGCTCGCGACCGCCCTGCGCGGCATCGGCCCGGCGTCGGCGGACCTCGTGCCCTGACGACACCGGCACCCGACGACGGGCGGAGCGGAGGCGAGTGAGGATGGCGCGAAGGGCGAATCCCTGGGACTTCGATCCGGTGCGGCTGGCCGCCCACGAGTGCGACGCCTGGGTCGGCTACTACCGGCGGGACTGGCGCCTGGTGCTGTCCGCGGTGGTGGGCATGGTGCGCACCGGGTTCGGGATGTCGTGGCCGAGAACGTTGCTCGGCGCCTGGTACGTGGTGCGGGCGAACCAGGTCTGGGCGCCCTACCCGGACAACGACCCGGACGCCGCGCGGCGGCTGATGGCACGGTTCTACGCGCTCGTGGGTCGCGTCCACGGCCTCGGCCTGGACCCGGTCGAGGCCGCTCGCCGTGAGGTCGACTGGTGGCACGAGCACCGGGTGCTGCAGCGCGAGCGCACCGACGACGACGAGACCGCCCTGGTCGCCGCCCTGACCCGCCTGTACGCCTACGTGTACGAGCGTCCGGAGGACTCGGTGCGCCCGGCGGCGCGCCATCGGGCGCTCGCCATGCGGATCTCCGACGCCTGGGTGGCCGATGGCTGTCACCTCGAGGACCCGCGGGTGCGTGAGGAGCGCGCCGAGCTGGTCGCCTCGTACTCCGCTCTGCTGGATGCGGTCACGGCGGGCGGGCACGAACGACCCGACAGCGTTGACACCTAGAAAGACTAGGCAGCGTCGCCGGGTCGCAGCGGCGTGGGTTTCGGGAGCCTGTTCTGGCGAGAGCCGGCCATGGACCGTGGGCCCGGCGGGTGCATAGGGTCGCGACGGTGCTTCTCTTGGGGAGGGTGTGGTCGTGGTGCGACGAGCGAGGACAGTGGTCGGCGTTCTACTGGGAGCGGTGGCGGCGCTCTTGGCGGTCTTCGTGGTCGGGATGCGCACCAAGTATCCGCCGGTCGTCGACCGGGTCCGCCGGTTCGCCCGGGACGTCGGCAACCCCCGGCTGCTGCCGTCGGCGGGCAAGCCGGGAGCGAGGGCGTCGATCATCCGGCACACCGGCCGGACGTCGGGCACGGCCTACGAGACCCCCGTCACCGTCCTGGAGGCGGACGAGGGGTTCGTCATCGCGTTGCCGTACGGGCCGAACACCGACTGGCTCAAGAACGTCCTGGCGCAAGGGTCCACCACGTTGGTGCATGAGGGAAACCGCTACCGCGTCGATCAGCCGGAGGTGGTCCCGACCCCGCAGGTCGCTCACGCCTTCTCGGCGCAGGAACAGCGGACACTGCGCTGGCTCGGCGTGCAGGAGTGTCTCCGGCTTCGCCGGGTCGGTCCCGGTCAGGCCGAGGAGACCGACTGAGCATCGTGGGGTCGTCACGACGGTCGTCCGAAGACGGCTGGGTGACCGGCAAGGGGCACGCACTTCCCCGGCCGCGGCACCCTGACCCTGTGGCCGCTGTTGACAGCGGTCTACGCGGCAAACGTCACTTGACGGCGGCGAGCTTCGCCTGCAGGGCTCGCAGACGGACGAGCACGTCCTTCTGGTCATGGCTGAAGTCGCCAAGGAAGGCCTTGACGGCGTTGCGCAGCAGGGCCAGTTCGTCGTCGGTCACGGAGATCTCGGGCATACCGCCAGCGTAGGGACTACCGGATGACAGGACCAGAGCGCTGACCATCGCCTCACCCACATCGCTCCACCCGCATCCGTGCACCACGGTGACATCGGCGGACTCGCTGACCTCGACACCCGGCTAGCCAACGCGATCGCTCCGTACGCGGCTTGCCCTGGTCGGCCCGGGCCGCGCGGGGGTGGCGGCTCGTCAGGGGCTGCCGGCTGCGGCTGTCCGGTAGAGATCCTCGACGTCGACCAGGACGACGCCGTCGTCCTGGTCGGCGGCCTGGAGCAGATCGGGGGTGAATCCGTTGCCGCCGTAGCAGACCAGGCGGGCGTCGGAGGCGCCGGGCCGGTCCTGGGCGGTCAGCAGGTCGCGGATGTGTCGGAGCCGGTCGAGGTGCGGTAGTCCCATGGTCTTGCCCAGTTTGGCCTCTCCGATGGCGAGCAATGCCGGGCGGTCGTGGTCGTCGAGACCGAAGGCGACGACGTCCAGCTCGTGGCTGGCCCGCTGGGCGGGGTCGTTGACGGTGCCGGTACCGACGAGGCTGGGGTAGTCGCCGAGTAGATCGGGCGGCGCCAGGTGCCGGGTCCAGTACCTGGCGACGTGCTCGAGGCGGGGGCCGAGCACGTTGGAGGTGAAGCGGCGCTGGCTGCGCTGCCACAGGCGGGTGGCGTCGCGGGTGTGCTCCAGGTCGGACCAGATGGGGCGCATGACGGCGTGGTAGAAGGTCACGAGCGGTTCGGCGATGCGGAACGTGGTGCGGTTGTCCTTGAAAGCGTCGGGCTCCCGGGTGATCAGTCCGCAGTCCTGCAGGACGGTGAGCGGGTGGGCCAGGTCGCCGGACTTGCGGCCGAGGTAGGAGGCGATGCCGCCGCGGTGGGTGTTGCCGGAGGCGATGGCCGCCAGGACTGAGTGGTAGAGACCGATGTCGTGCAGGTCCGGTTCGTCGGCGAGCAGGTAGCGGGCTTCGCGGAACAGGGGACTGGTGGGGGACAGGACGGTGCGCAGGACCCAGTCGTCGAAGTCGTCGGGACCTGCGGGGGTGTCGTCGCGGGCGAACTCGCGGCGGTAGGCGGGGGTGCCGCCGACGATGGCGTTGACCTTCAGGGCGGTGATCGGGTCGTCGATGCCCCAGAACTCGGCGGCGAGGCGGTGGTCGAGGGTGGGGACGATCAGCTCCAGTCCCGCTCGGCCGCGCAGCGGGGCGTTGCCACTCAGGAGGCGGCCCATGAAGGACATGGCCGATCCGCACAGCAGCAGACTGGTGTGGCTGGCCTCGCGCTCGGCGCGCAGCGGCGCCAAGGCGTTCTGCACGATGGACGGCAGTTGGGGGTTGGCTCGCACGAGGTAGGGGAACTCGTCGAGGACGACGGGGACGCGCCGGTCGCGCCCCAGGGCGAGCAGAGCGTCGACCGCCGGGTGCCAGGTGTCGAACGTGAACGCGGCGGGCGCGCCGAGGTGGTCGGCGAGCGCGGATCCCAATCGGTTGAGGGACTCCCGGTCGGTGGCCTGATCTGCGGCGAAGTAGAAACCGCCGGTTGCCTGGCACAGTGCCCGCAGCAGGAAGGTCTTGCCCTGGCGTCTGCGTCCGGACACCACGCCGAGTCGCGCACCCGCGGCGGGTTCGGAGGCGAAGGCTGCCAGGGCTCGCCACTCGAGGTCGCGGTCGAACATCTCCGCCGGTCGGACGATCACGGGTGCTCCTCCTGATGGGCCGAGAATCATAGCTCTAGTTATCATAGCTTTGGTTATGAGAAGTGGGCGAGGCCGCTGCGGGTGCGCCAGGAGCGCGCCGAGCTGGTCGCCTCGTACTCCGCTCTGCTGGATGCGGTCACGGCGGGCGGGCACGAACGACCTGACAGCGTTGACACCTAGAATAACTAGGCATAGCGTGTCGAGGTATGACGGGTGAGGCGCTGAAGGGCCATCTGGACCTGCTCGTGCTGAGCGTGCTGGCCGACGGTCCCCGGCACGGGTATGCGGTGATCGAGGCGCTGCGCGAGAGCAGCGAGGCGGTGTTCGACCTGCCCGAGGGCACCGTCTACCCGGCGTTGCACCGGCTGGAGAAGGCCGGTCTGTTGACCAGTGAGTGGGGAGTGGCCGGCGGACGGCGACGGCGCACGTATCGGATCACCGAGACCGGCGCCGGCACCTTGACCGAATTGCGGACGGCGTGGCTGGAGTTCTCGGCCGCCGTCACCAGCGTCCTGAGGGGGCCGACATGGCAACACGACCTGATCGATGCCTATCTGATCGAGCTGCGCCGGGCGCTGAGCTGGCGCGCCGATCTGGACGACGTCTGCGCGGAGGTCGAGGACCACCTGCGCCAGCACGCCGAGCAGCTGGTCGCCGCGGGCATCGAGCCCGCCGAGGCGCAGCGGCGAACCCTGGAGTGCTTCGGCGACCTCGGCCTGGTCGCCCGATCGTTCGCCGTGACCCCGTCGGGTGGCCTGGCGGTGCCCACCACCGTTCACCCGGCGCAGTGGTCAACTCGCCGTCGCGGCCGGCGTCGCCTGGCTGGTGGCGGCCATCGTGTACTGGTTCGCCCAGGAGTCGCTGATCCTGACGGGATGGTCGGTGCAGCGGTACTTCGTGTTCGCCGGCGTGGCCACGCTGGCCATGGCCGTCACGACCGTGGCCCTGCTCGGCATGTCGGTTCGCGCCGGGGGAATGCGCAGCCGCACCACGTTCGCGGTGATCGGGCTCGGCGTGTTCAGCGCGCTCGCGGTCGGCGGGATCGCCTGGATGTGGGCGATCACGGCACTGCTGATCACCCTTGCGGGCGTGCTCGCACTGCGCGCCCTGCGCGGTGTCGGGGCTCGATCAGCCGATGCTGTCCGCGCTGCTCATCGTGGCGTGGCCCCTCGGAGCGGGAAGCCTGTACGCTCTTGAACGAGGTCTGGCCCATCGGCCAGGTGGATCAGTACGGCGACTATCCGTTGGCGTGGGCGCTCTCGTTCACCGTCGCGGCAGCACTGTTCGCGGTGGGCCTGATCGGCTACGGCCGCAGGCTGTCCCGCGAGGTTCCGGCCGAGCTGTCCACGCTGCGGTCCCCGGTGAGGGGCGCCACGGCCTGACCATCCAGACTCAGGTGCGGTGGCAGGCTCAGTTGCGGTGGCGAGCCCCGTTGTGTGAGTCGCGCCCGTTGGCGGACGAGCCGTTGCGACCGCCGTTGCGGGGCGCGCTGATCAAGGCGGGCAGCTCGCCCCATTCCACGTGCCAGACGCCCGTGGAGTCGTCGCCGCCGTCCTCGATCGGGTCGAGCCGGCTGATGGAGGGACGATCGGTGTTGATGATCATGTCGGCGTCGGGGGCGGGGTGCACGGTGCGGGACGTCGGTGCCGGCTCCGGCCGCAGCACCTGACTGCGGACGGCGGGCGGCGCGGCGGTCCAGCTCGCGGCCGGGGTGATGCCGGGCCAGTCCACGATCGTCGTCCGGTCGCTGTTGATCGCGGGCACCTGGTCGGGGTCCGGGTAGGCCGGGGGCGCCGGGCCGCCTGGTGCCGGGCGGCGGAGCTGGGGCGGGTGGCGAGGGCGAGGTGAGGCGCTGACGGCCTGAGGAGCCGGCGGGTTCGGCGCCGATTCGAGCGCGGTCACGTCGATCCGCTCGGGCGCGGCCCGGCGACCGCGTCGCGTCGCCGGCTCGACGGGCCCGGGCGCAGCGGCCGCCCTCGCGGCAGGCGCCGCGGTCGAGGTGGGCGACGGCGGACGCGGTGGTGGAGCGGTAGCCGCGGTAGGCGTCGTAGCCGCCGTAGTAGCCCGAGCCCTTCTTGCGCGGAATGCGGTTGAGGACGACGCCGAGCACGTTCGCGCCCGCGGTCCGCAGCGCCTGGGTGGCCTCGGCGAGCTGCTCGACGTGGGTGGACGCGGCGCGGGTGACGACCAGGGCGCCGTCGCTGGCCCGGGCGAGCAGGGCGGCGTCGGTGACCGGCAGCAGGGGAGGGGAGTCCAGGACGACGGTGATGCCGGCGTCGGTGAGCTCGCCGATCAGCGCCTTCATGCGGGCCGAGCCGATCAGCTCGGCCGGGTTCGGCGGGATCGGGCCCGCGGTGAGCACCTTGAGCGGCAGGTCGGGCCGCCAGGGCTGCAGCGCCTCGTCGAGCGCGAGGTCACCGAGCAGCACCGAGGTGAGCCCGACCCCGCTGGAGAGCGTGAACACGTCGGCGATCGTCGGCCGGCGCAGGTCGGCGTCGATCAGCACGACGTCCTCCCCGGCCTGGGCCATGGCGATGGCCAGGTTGGCCGCGGTGCTCGTCTTGCCCTCGGACGGAACGGAACTGGTGACCACCAGGCTGCGCACGGCGTGGTCGACGGACAGGAAGCGGATGTTGGTCCGCAGCTGCCGGAACGCCTCGGCCCGCACCGAGAACGGGTCGTGGGTGATCAGGCGGTGCTCGTCGGCCTCGGGGTCCTCATGGACGGCGGTCAGCACCGGGGCCTGGGCGGTGTTCTGCGCGTGGTCCTTGGACTTGATGGTCTTGTCGAAGCTGTCGCGCAGGACGGCGAGCCCGACGCCGAGGCCGAGGCCGACCAGCAGGCCGAGCAGCACGTTGAGCTTGGTGCGCGGCGAGACCGGCACGGTCGGGGTCGACGGCGGCCCGGGTGCGGGAGACGTTGACCGGCGACTTGGCCTCGCCCGGTGGGGTTTCCAGCTCGGCGATCAGCTTCGGGAAGGTGGTCGCGATGGCGTTGGCGATGTCGCGGGCGCGCTCGGGGCTGGGGTCGGTGACGGCGATCTCGATGAGGACGGTGTCGAGCGGGCTGGTGGCCGTGACCTCGCCGGCCAGCTGCTCGGCGGTCGTCGGGAGGTGCAGGTCGTCGATGACCGGTTGGAGCACGCGCGGGCTGGTGACGAGATCGGTGTAGGACTTGACCCGCTGCTGGGTGAAGCTGCTGCCCTGGGTCAGGTCGCTGATGTCGGCGCCGCCGCTGGGTGGAGACGAAGACCTGGGCCTTGGCCTGGTAGAGGGGCGTCGCGGCCAGCGAGTAGGCGAGGGCGCCCGCCGTGCCGAGCACCGCCATCGACCGCGACCAGCAGCCAGTTCTGCCGCAGCAGCCGTAGGTACTCAGCAAGCGTCACCGTGTCGTCCCCTCCCCAGTCGCTGTGCCGACACGCCCGCTACCCTAGCAACTTTTGGTGATCGAGCGGATGCACAGAGCAATAGTCTGCCCATCAGCCGCGGCGCTCGGGCTCAGGACGGGGCAAGCGGGTTGGCTTGCTCTCGCGGAGCATATTGACGTCGGGCCGGTGTTCGAACCCAGCCCTCGCGACGGGCAGGATGCTGCGCCTTCTAAACTATTAGACTGGTCTGGTTGTGAGGGGGCCCGCGGGCTCGTCGGATTGGGCGGCATCAGGTACACGGCTGGTACACGGCCGATGGTTCGCGTCCGTGGACTGGCCCGCGCGGGTGATCGCGACCGTGCCGCTGTCAGGGCTGGCGACCAGCCGTCGGTAGCGTCCAGTGGTAGCGCTGCTCAGTGGATGGGGTCATTCCAATCCCCGCCCTTGCAGAAGGCACACTGCAGTGCTCAACGCCTTCGTCGGTTCTGGGGTCTTCGCCAGTCGGTTAGCCGATGCGAGTACTGGACACCGCCATCGCCTTCCACTCATATGGAGGGTCGCAACGTCAAGGGGCAGGGGGATCGAACCCGCCGGGGTGTTGTCGGGCGGGCGTGTGCGGGTCGGGTCTGTGTGGGGCCGGTGGGAGATCCGGTTTCAGGTTCGTCAACGACGCGATGTCCAGACTCATATACGCGGATTGGTTACCTGCATGACCGAGTGTTCGTCGGGAACGGAGCCGCTGTCTAAGACCGAGCGTGGCCCAGGGTCAGGGTTGGATCCCGGGGTGCTCGTAGTGGTCTCGCGGGTCGTTCCTCGCGCTGCTGTTGCCGGGTTCTCCCACCGGCCGGTCTTGTGCCGGCGGCAGCCGCGAACGGCGCGGCGGGGTCGGTCAGTCGTCCATGGTGGCCAGGCTCCAGCACCAGCCCGCGAGTTCGCGGGCGACGGCCACCGCGATCACGGTGGGCCGCTTCTTGCGGGCGGCCATCGTGGCCCAGCGGTGGTGCAGGCGCCGGTCGGCGGCCTCACCGCGGGCCCGCACGCCGGGCGACAGCCCGGCCCGGCGGGCCGCCACGGCCTTGCTCGGTCCGGGCGTAGCAGGCCGACGGTGGTGCCAGGCCGCCTCGACCAGCAGCCGCCGGGCGTGGGTGTTTCCGGTCTTGGTGATCGACCCCTGGTTGCGGCTGGCGCCGCTGGAGGACTCGGAGGGGACCAGGCCCAGGTAGGCGCCGATACTGGCACCGGTGAACCGGTCCCAGTCGCCGATCTCGACGGCCAACCCGAACCCGGTCAATGTCGCGATCCCGCGGATGGCGCCCAACCGGGACACGATCGGCGCCCACGTCGGTGTGGCGGCGGTCGCGATGATCGCCTCGTCCAGACGGGCCCGGCGCGCGGTCACCGACAGCACCGCGTCGAAGGCCTCCTCGAACGAGGCCCGGGTGCCGGGCAGCTCGAACCGTTGTGAACGCAGCCACCGTTCGTGCACCCCGGTCCAGGCCTGGCCACCGGAATAGACGATCCCGCGCCGCAGCAACAGCTTCGACAGCCGGTGCCTGGCCCGCATCAAGTCCACTCGGGCGTCATCGCGGGCTCGGTGTTGCCCGACGCTCCAGATGAGGACGAAGGCGACGTCCGTCGTGACGACGCATTCGGCGCGTTTCGGGCGACAGGCTGGGTATGACGGCGACAGCCTGAGCATCGGTGCGCGGCGTGGTGCTCACGGCGACGGGTTCGTCCTCAGGCTGTCGCCGAGGGCGGGGCAGACCGGTGCCCGGGGCCGGCTCAGTTGATCATCTGCGGAGTGGGTGCAGCAGCGACCTACCGATGACCATCGCCACGGCGACCGGCGAGCCCAAGCTCGGCCCCAGACGCAGCCGGGCCGCGGCCACAGCGGATCCAGTGCCTCGAGGGCATCGGCCAGCGGGCTCCCGGCAGGGAGGACCTGGCCGAGCAGCGGGTCCAGTTCGACCGCCAGGCGCATCGCCTCGGCCCGCGTGTGTCAGCCTGAAGTGGCCCCACTTGGAGCTGTTGTGCTGGTCTGAAGTGGCCCCACCCTCGACCATCTGACCCTTACTGTCCGTGACGTCTGCCAAGGCGTTCATGGAGAGGGTGAGAGTGAAGGAGAGATCGAGAGTGGAGCAGTTCGAAGGTATCCGACGTGACAGCCGGGATGAGGGCCTGTCGGTGAGGGCTCTGGCTGTTCGGCATGGGGTGCATCGGCGGACGGTGCGTGCGGCGTTGGGGGATGCGACCCCGCCGACGCGCAAGATCCCGGCTCGGGATCGGCCGGTGCTGGGCGTGTATGAGGACCTGGTGCGGTCCTGGCTGATCGCGGACAAGGAGGTGCCGCGCAAGCAGCGGCATACGGCCCGGCGGGTGTGGCAGCGACTGGTCGAGGAGGAGGGCGCGCGGGTGGGTGAGTCCAGTGTCCGGTCTCTGGTGGCGGTGATCCGGCGTGAGATCGGTTCGGGCGGGCCGGTGGTGACGGTGCCGCAGACTCATCCGGCTGGGGAGGAGGCTGAGGTCGACTTCGGGGAGTTCGTCGCGGTGATCGCCGGTGAGCTGATCAAGTTGTGGATGTTCGTGCTGCGGCTGTCCCACTCCGGGCGCGCGGTGCACATCGCTTACGGCAACCAGGCGCAGGAGTCGTTCCTGGACGGGCATGTCCGGGCGTTCGCCGCGTTGGGTGGGGTGCCGACCGGGATGATCCGGTATGACAACCTGACCCCGGCGGTGATCCGGGTGCTGATGGGCCGCGACCGCGCCCAGAACCCCCGGTTCGTGGCGATGAGGTCGCATTACGGGTATGACTCGTTCTTCTGCACCCCCGGCATCGAGGGCGCGCACGAGAAGGGCGGCGTCGAGGGTGAGATCGGCCGGTTCCGGCGCCGGCACCTGACCCCGGTCCCGGATGTGGGGTCGTTGGCCGCGTTGAACGCTGCCCTGGCGGCGGCCGATGCGCGTGATGACGCCCGGCGGATCGCGGCCCGGACCGAGACGGTCGGGGCGGCGTTCGAACGGGAGATGGTGGTGTTGAACCCGTTGCCGGACAGCGACTTCGACGTGTCGTTGGCGTTGTCGTGCCGGGTCGATACCAAGGCCCGGATCTGTGTGCGTCAGTCCTACTACTCGGTCCCGGCCCGTCTGGCGGGGCGGCGGGTGAGCGCCCGCCTCGGCGCGGCGAGCGTCACCGCGTGGGCCGACGGCGTCCAGGTCGCCGATCACGTCCGGTCGTTGCACAAGGGCAGCGAGACTCTGGTCCTGGACCACTACCTGGAGGTCCTGACCCGCAAGCCCGGCGCCCTGTCCGGGGCGACCGCCCTGGCCGCGGCCCGCGCCGCGGGGTCGTTCACGCCCGTGCATCAGCGGTTCTGGGACGCCGCCCGCCGCCAGCTCGGTG
Source organism: uncultured Actinomycetota bacterium (assembly GCA_963750395.1). Taxonomy (GTDB): domain Bacteria; phylum Actinomycetota; class Actinomycetes; order Actinomycetales; family Kineosporiaceae; genus JADJPO01. The sequence goes on from CAVVQM010000017.1 coordinate 227,034, forward strand.
ACGGGCCCGGCACCCGCGCCCTGATCGGGGTGCTGCTGCTGGCCCGCACGATGCCCGCCACCGCCGTGGACGCCGGGATGGGCGCCGCGCTACGGCTGGGCCGCTACGAACCCGACCTGGTCGCGGTGGAGGCCCGCCGCGCCCAGACCGGGCAACCGGCCCCGGCTCCGGTCCCGGTCCCGGCCGGCGCCGGCCCCGCCGCGGGCGTGCTGCGGGCGGTGCCCACGCTGAGCGGCTACGACGACCTGCTGACCACCAGCGTCGGTGGTCCCACCGCGGCCACGACCGGGACACCGGACCTGGACGTGCCGGCATGAGCCCGGCCACGACCCCGGCCCGACCCGGCACCCGGGCAGGCACGGCGACCAAACGGACCGCGGCCCCGGTGGCGTTGCCGCCGGTGACCGCCCTGTCCGACCCCGCGGCCGACGCCGCGATCGGCGCCGCCTGCCGGGCCCTGTCCCTACCCACGATCCGGGAGCAGGCCGGACCGTTGGCGGCGGCTGCAGCCCGAGAACGCCTGTCCCACAAGGCATACCTGGCCGAGGTCCTGACCGCCGAGTGCGACGACCGGCACACCCGGCGCCGCCTCCGGCTGGTCAAGGAAGCCAAGTTCCCCCGCCCCAAACGCCTCGAGGACCTCGACCTGACCGCCATCCCCGACCTGCCCGCGGCGACCCTGGCGCTGCTGGCCTCAGGGGCCTGGGTCACCGCCGGGGAACCGGTCGTCCTGCTCGGGGACTCCGGCACCGGCAAGACCCACCTGCTGATCGGGTTCGGCACCGCCGCCGCCGAACAAGGCCGACGGGTCCGCTACGTCACCACCGCCGCCCTGGTCAACGAACTCGTCGAGGCCGCCGACGCCAAACAGCTGTCCCGCGTCGTGGGCCGCTACGCCCGCCTCGATCTCCTCTGCCTGGACGAGGTCGGCTACGTCCACCTCGACCCCCGCGGCGCCGAGCTGCTCTTCCAGATCATCACCGCCAGAGAGGAGAAAGCCTCGATCGCCTGCGCCTCCAACGCCCCGTTCAGCGAATGGGGCGCCACCTTCACCGACCCCCGCCTGGCCGCCGCCGTCGTGGACCGCCTGACCTTCCGGGCCCACATCATCCAGACCGGCACCGACTCCTACCGGCTACGCACCACCCGCGCGAAGAAGGCCGCCGGCCCACACACCTAACCCCGAAGATCCAACACGGACCGTCACCAACCGCAAGATCAACCAACCGCAGGGTGGGGCCAAATCAGACCAGCACGGTGGGGCCAAATGAGCTTGT
>CAVVQM010000018.1:0-71714 GCA_963750395.1 uncultured Actinomycetota bacterium
AGATCGCCGGGTAGCGACCCGACCTGGACGAACCCGCCTACTCCGTCAGGGACGGCAGTTGGGGAGCCTGCCGCAGCGACCTCTTGAGCTCGGCGAAGCCCGGGAAGCGGGCCAGCCCGACCACGTGATCCCACAACTCGACGGCCTCCTCCCGGCCCGGCGTCCTGGAGATCACCGGACCGAAGAAGGCCATCCCGTCGGGGGGATCGACCTGGATGATCGGCGTGCCGACGCCACGGCCGACCAGCGTGAGCGCCAGATCGGTCTCGGACCGGATCACGTCGTCGCGGGTAGCGTCCTCAAGCGCCGCGGCGAGCGAGAGCGGCAGACCGGCGTTGCCGAGCACCTTCTCGGTGAGTTCGCGAGTGCCCAGCAGGTCTCGGTCCACCTCGCCGTGCGGACGCTCGAAGATCATGTCGCCGTAGGCCGCCTGCAGGACATCCACCCCCTGGGGCCCCACGTCGGAGCGGACCGCCGCGGCGACCCGCAGCATTCGCAGCCCTGCCGTGTGAGTCCGCCCGTACCCGGGCGGGAAGTCGTCGTAGCCGGTCTCGTCGTTGAGCATGCGCAGCGAGATGAACCGCCAGTCGATGGACATCTCCCGCCGGTCGGCGACGAGCCTGAGCCACTTGCTCGTCAGCCAGCAGAAGGGGCAGACGGGATCGAACCAGAGGGCCACATCAGTCATGGGGGCGCCAACAGCGCCGGGGCTCCCAGGCATTCCGGCGGCATTCCGGCGGCCTTGCAGCGGCGTTCCAGCGGCGTCCCAGCCCCGAACGTGTCGGTGCAGGTGAGGGCGCTCGACCCTTGACCGATCCACCGGGGGCAGGACAGGTTGAGTGTGACGTCGATCGCAGAGCTGGACCGTAGCGAGGAGAGCAGAGTGCCCGACCTGTTCATCGACGGAGCGTGGCGCGAGGCCACCGACGGTGCAACGCGCGACATCCGTTGTCCGGCCGACGGCGCACACGTGCGAACGGTCGCCGAGGCCGGCCCGCCCGACGCGGACGCCGCGGTCGGCGCCGCGCGCCGCGCCTTCGACGACGGAGACTGGCCGAACACCTCCTGCCTGGAACGAGCCCGGATCCTGCACCGGGTCGCCGACCTGCTGGACGCCGAGAAAGACGCGGTGGCCCGCCTCGAGTCGATGGACACCGGAAAACGATTCGCCGAATCCCGGCTCGACGTGGACGACATCGCCGCCGTCTTCCGTCACTACGGCGCTCTGGCCTGCGCCGAGGGCGGCAGGGTGATCGACACCGGCCGGCCGGGGATCGCCAGCCGCGTCGTCCATGAGCCCGTCGGGGTGTGCGCCCTGATCACGCCGTGGAACTACCCGCTGCTGCAGACGTCCTGGAAGGTCGCACCGGCCCTCGCCGCCGGAAACACCTTCGTGCTCAAGCCGAGCGAACTGACGCCCTCCACCGCGATCTGGTTGATGCGGGCGCTCACCGACGCAGGCGTCCCGACCGGGGTCGCGAACCTGGTGCTCGGCTCGGGCGCCCGCGTCGGTCCGACGCTGACCGAGCATCCCGACGTCGACCTGGTCTCGTTCACCGGCGGGCTGGCCACCGGCCGGCAGATCATGTCCGCCGCCGCGGGCACCGTGAAGCGGATCGCCCTCGAACTGGGCGGCAAGAACCCGAACATCGTGTTCGCCGACGCCGACCGCGAGGCGGCGCTGGACAACGCCCTGACCGCCGTGTTCCTGCACTCGGGTCAGGTCTGCTCCGCGGGCACCCGGCTGGTGGTGGAGGCCTCGGTCCACGACGAGTTCGTCGACGAACTCGTCCGGCGCGCGTCCACGATCAAAATGGGCGGCCCGTTCGACGACAAGGCCGAGACCGGGCCGTTGATCAGCGCGGAGCATCGCGCGAAGGTCGAGGCCTACGTCGCGTCCGGGCTCGCCGAGGGCGCCGTCCTCCGCCTCGGCGGCCACGTGCCCGAGGACCCAGCCCTCGCCGACGGGTTCTACTACCCGCCGACGATCCTGGACGCCTGCACGTCAGAGATGGGCGTGGTGCGCGAGGAGTCGTTCGGACCTGTCCTCACCGTGGAGACCTTCGACGGCGAAGGAGCCGAGGAGCTGGAGACCGCGGCCGTGCGGATCGCCAACGACAGCATGTACGGCCTCGCCGGTGCGGTCTGGACCTCGAACGCCGGCCGGGCCGAACGGGTCGCCGCCCGGTTGCGGATGGGCACGGTGTGGATCAACGACTTCCACCCGTACGTGCCGCAGGCCGAGTGGGGTGGGTACAAGCAGTCGGGGATCGGCCGGGAACTCGGGCTCACCGGGCTGGAGGAGTACCGCGAGACCAAGCACATCTGGCACAACACCGCCCCGGCGCCCAGCGGATGGTTCGGCGCGGCGCAGTCGTCATGAAGAGCTACGACATCGTCATCGTCGGTGCCGGATCGGCCGGATCGGCGTTGGCGAACCGACTCAGTGTCGATCCGTCGACGAGCGTCCTCGTCCTGGAGGCGGGGCGCTCGGACTTCAGGGTCGATCCGTTCATCCACATGCCGGCCGCGCTGCCGTTCCCGATCGGCAGCAGGCTCTATGACTGGCGGTACGAGTCCGAACCGGAGCCGTTCATGGGTGGCCGCAGGGTCTACCACGCGCGTGGGAAGGTGCTCGGCGGAAGCAGCAGCATCAACGGGATGATCTTCCAGCGCGGCAATCCCCTCGACTTCGAGCGGTGGGCCGCGGACCCCGGCATGCAGGACTGGGACTACGCCCACTGCCTGCCCTACTTCAAGCGGATGGAGACCTGCCTGGCCGGCGCGGACCGGTGGCGCGGGGGCAGCGGCCCCCTCGTCCTGGAGCGCGGGCCGGCGACGAACCCGTTGTTCGGCGCCTTCCTGGAGGCCACCGAACAGGCCGGGCATCCGCGCACGGACGACGTGAACGGCTACCGCCAGGAGGGTTTCGCCAGGTTCGACCGCAACATCCATCGCGGACGCCGGCTGAGCGCGGCCCGGGCGTACCTGCACCCGGTGATGGGACGACCGAACCTGCGGGTGGAGACCCTGGCACACGTCACCGGCCTTCGCCTGGACGGGAAACGGGTGGTCGGCCTCGACTACCTGCGCGCGGGCAGGCTGCGGCGCAGCGTCAGCGCGGGCGAGGTGATCCTGTGCGGCGGCGCGATCAACTCCCCGCAGCTGCTGCAGCTGTCCGGCATCGGCGCCGCCGACGACCTGACCGCGCTGGGGATCACGCCGGTGGTCGACCTGCCGGGCGTCGGCTCGAACCTGCAGGACCACCTCGAGGTCTACATCCAGTACGCCAGTAGGCAACCGGTCTCGATCGCGCCGTGGATGAAGCACCGCCACAAGCCGCGCATCGGTGCCGAGTGGCTGTTCCTGCGCCGCGGCGTCGGCGCCACCAACCACTTCGAAGCAGGCGGGTTCCTGCGCAGCAACGACCGGGTCGACTACCCGAACCTCATGTTCCACTTCCTGCCGATCGCGATCCGCTACGACGGGTCACAGCCGGCGAGTGAGCACGGCTATCAGGTGCACATCGGACCGATGTACTCCGACTGCCGCGGCACGGTGAGGATCACCTCGACCGACCCGCGGCGGCATCCGGCGCTGCGCTTCAACTACCTGTCCACCGAGAACGATCGCCAGGAGTGGATCGAGATGGTGCGGATCGCCCGCGACATCCTCAACCAGCCCGCGTTCGCGCCGTTCAACGACGGTGAGATCTCGCCCGGACCCGGGCGTCGAGTCCGATCAGGAGATCCTGGACTGGGTGGCTCAGGGACGCCGAGACGGCGCTCCACCCGTCGTGCACGGCGAAGATCGGCACCGACGCGATGAGCGTGCTCGACCCCGCCAGCCTGCGCGTGCACGGCGTCGACGGGCCTTCGGGTGGTGGACGCCTCGTCGATGCCCTACATCACCAACGGCAACATCTACGCCCCGGTGATGATGCTGGCGGAGAAGGCCGCCGACCTGATCCTCGGCAACGAACCGCCCGCTCCCGCGACCGACGTCCCGTTCTACCGCTACCGCGACGGTTCACCGCTCTACCCACCCGGTGATCCGCGCAACCAGGATCCCCGCAACGAACAGGAGCCGTCATGAGCACCAGGACCGCGGAGCCAGAGGGTTCGACGCCGCGATGGGCGTTCCTCCTCGAGGGGCCGCCGGTGCGCAGGCCTGTCTTCATCACCTCCGCGATCGGCGTTCTGGTGATGGCGATCTGGGCCATCTGGGCACCCGAACAGGCGGAATCGGTGATCGGCGAGGCGGTCGGCTGGATCGTCGGCGCCTTCGGGTGGTTCTACATCCTCTTGACCTCGGTCGTGCTCGTCTTCGTGATCTATCTGGGCCTGTCCCGGTACGGGTCGATCAAGCTGGGTCCGGATCACTCCAAGCCGGAGTTCTCCACCTTCGCGTGGGCGTCGATGCTCTTCGCCGCCGGTATCGGCACCGACGTGATGTTCTTCGCGGTGGCCGAACCCGTCAGCCAGTACATCGCGCCGCCGCTGGGCGAGGGCCAGACCGTGGAGGCGGCCCGGGACGCAACGGTCTGGACGCTGTTCCACTACGGCCTGTCCGGCTGGGGCCTGTACGCGTTGATGGGTCTGGCCCTCGGCTACTTCACCTACCGCCTCAACCTGCCCCTTGCGGTGCGCTCCGCGCTCTACCCGATCTTCGGCCGCCGCATCGATGGGAGCCTCGGACACGCCGTCGACACCGCCGCCGTGCTCGGCACCATCTTCGGGGTCGCCACCAGCCTGGGCATCGGGGTGGTCTTCCTGAACCAGGGCCTCAACGTCCTGTTCGGCGTTCCCGTCGGCCTCGGCGCACAGATCGCGCTGGTGTTGCTGGCGATCACGATGGCGGCGGTCTCGGCGACCACCGGCGTCGACAAGGGCATCCGGTTCCTGTCCCAGCTCAATGTCATTCTCGCCCTCGGTCTCGCCGCCTGGGTCCTCGTCACCGGACAGACCGGCTTCATCCTCAACGCCGTGGTGATGAACGTCGGCGACTACGTCCAGACCTTCGCGAGCAGGAGCATGGAGACCTTCGCGTTCGCCGATGCCTCCGAGTGGATGTCGCTGTGGACGCTGTTCTTCTGGGCCTGGTGGATCGCCTGGGCCTCGTTCGTCGGGCTCTTCCTGGCCAGGATCTCCAGGGGCCGCACGATCCGTCAGTTCGTCGCCGGGACGCTGATCATCCCGTTCGTCTACATCGTGATGTGGATCTCGATCTTCGGCAACGCGGCCCTGGAGCGCATCCGCGGTGGCGACACCGCGTTCGCCGACGCGGCGCTCGCCTCCCCCGAGGCGGGCTTCTACGGACTTCTCGAGACCTACCCGCTGTCTGGGATCGTGATCGCGTTGTCGGTCTTCGTCGGCCTGCTGTTCTACGTCACCTCGGCCGACTCCGGCGCCCTGGTCATGGCCAACCTTTCCTCAGAGCTTCGCTCGGTGCAGGACGACGCCTCCGCGTGGTTGCGGATCGCGTGGGCGTCTGTCACCGGTCTGCTGACCATCGCGGTGCTGGCGGTGGGAGGGATCTTCGCGCTCCAGTACGCCACGGTGATCTTCGGGTTGCCGTTCGCCTTCGTCGTCGGACTGGTCATGGTGAGCCTGTTCAAGGCGCTGCGCGTCGAGGGACGGCGCGCCGACTCGGGTGCGCACTCGCTGCCGATGATGCTGTCCGCTCGCGGGACGGTCATCGGCGGAAACGATCCGTCGTCCTTGTGGAAGGCGCGGTTGGCCCGCGCGGTCAACTTCGTCGACGTGGACGAGGCCACCTCCTACCTGCAGGACGTCGTCCGCCCCGCTCTCGCCGAGGTCGCCGCCGCGCTCGACACCGAGGGCGTGCCGGCCGCGATCACCAGCGGCGTGGGCGGTGTCGACGAGGGCACCAAAGACCGCGAGCTGGCCTGGGTCCAGTTGCGCACGGACACCGACGATCCGTTCATCTACCGGGTACAGGTCGACGAGTCACCCGTGCCCACCTACGGCGGGCGGATGGTCGGCGCCCGTGACATGTACGCGCGGCTCGAGGTACACACCGACGGCGGCGGGCAGGGGTACGACGTGATGGGGTACGCCTCGGCGCAGATCATCCACGACTGCCTGGACCAGTACGAGCGCCACCTGGAGTTCCTGCGGCTGGCCTGACCCCTGCCCGGTGCCCGGTTCAGGTCCGGCCGCGCCGGGACGTGCCCGCTGAACGACGACGGATGAGGACCTGCTGGCCGTCACGCCGGACGTCGAACAGTTCCGTGGCGTCCACCAGGTCACTGAGCTTGCGGTACCCGTAGTTGCGTGGGTCGAGCGAGGCCTGGTTGCCGATCTGCGAGCCGACGGCGCCCAGATGCGCCCAGCCCTCGTCCCCCCCGGCCGCCTCGACCGCCGAGCGCAACAACCGGACCAACCGGTCGTCGCCGCGCAGCCGCTCGGCGGGGACCGGGCGCAGGCTGTCGCTCTGGCCGGCGCCGTCGGCGCCGTCGGCCTCACCCGGCAGGGTCAGGCCCTCCAGGTAGCTGAACTGGGAGCAGGCGTTGACGAACGGTTCCGGAGTCTGACGCTGCCCGAATCCGTACACCCTCAGACCCTCGGTGAGGATGCGCATCACCAGCGGGGTGAAGTCGGCGTCGCTGGAGACGATGGCGAACGCGTCCAACCGGCGCCCGTAGAGCAGGTCCATGGCGTCGACGATCATGGCCATGTCCGAGGCGTTCTTGCCGCTCGAGTACGCGAACTGCTGGATCGGACGAATCGCATAGGTGTGCAGCATCGCCTCCCACCCCTTCAGGCGCGGGCTCTTCCAGTTCCCGTAGGCGCGACGGACGTTGGCGGTCCCGTGTCGGGCCACCTCCCCCAGCACCACATCGATCTTCGCCGCGGGGGCGTTGTCGGCGTCTATCAGCAGTGCGATCCGGCGCTCATCCACCCGAACATCCTCGCACCTACGGTCAGATCGTCTGACCGTCCGCGGTGATGCTGAACGACCTGGCGGTCAGGTCGGCGTCCAGCACCGCCTCGTGCCCGTCCTTGCGCCAGGTGATCCGGATCCGGTCGGAGGCATCGGTCTCGACCTGGCACTCGGCGTCGAACCCGAACGCACCGAACTGGTTACGCCAGCGCAGCAGCTCGAGCTGCCGCTGCACCACCGGTGTCTTGAGACCGGTGCGGACGGCGTCCATGGACAGGTTGCTGCGGTTGATCTCCTTGTGCCCGCCGGGCCCTGCCGCGGCCACGGCCTCGTGGTCGTTGGTCCCGGCGAACAGGTCGAGGTACCACACCTGGGGCTTGCCGGGCACGAACAGCTGGATGGCACGGGCCAGCAGCAGCGCGTCGTCCGACTCGCCGAGCGCGGAGTAGTAGGTCGCGTTGACCTGGTAGTACATCGCCTTCTGACCGTGCAGGTCCTTCACGTAGCCGCCACGGCCCTTGACGACCTCGATCAGTGCATCGATGCGCTCCTCGGGGAGCAGACCGAGCAGGTCGAGCAGGGGGATGCCGTCGTGGCAGCCGAGCATGTTGACGGTACGGATCCGCTTCTCGACCAACTCGCGGATCCACGTGACCAGCGTGCCGGCGTCTCTGCTCTCGAGGGCGTCGATGAGCAGGCCGGGCAGGAAGAAGTCGTAGGTGAGCAGACCCTTGGCCGAGATCTCCTCGTGGACCCTCTCCTCGTACTTGGAATGGATCTCGGGCAGCAACGACAGACCGCGCTCGGCGGCCAGCCGCCGGACCGACTCCAGCAGCTGCCAGGTACCCGGAACGTTGAAGAAGTTGCGTTCACCCGGCTCCTTCACCGCGTAGGCGAAGGCGTCCAGCCGCACGATCTCCGCGCCGTAGCCGGCCAGCCGGTCGAGGGTGTCGCGGTAGAAGTCCCACACGGCCGCGGACTTGATGTTGACGTCCATCTGACCCAGGTACTTGCGACGCGACTCCAGCCAGTCGATCACCGCCTCGCGGGCGGACTCGAAGCCGGTGAAGTCGATCTCCGCGGGACGGGTGCCCGCCTCGAGCGCGACGCCGATGCGCTCGGCCAGTCGCTCCGCCGAGGCGTACTGCATTCCGGCACCGGCCATCAGGTCCTGGGCGTCGGGCGCGGTGTAGCGGACCTCCTGGTAGAAGGTGTTCCAGTACGGCTTCTCGGTGCCGTCGGGCATGCGCACCATGAGGATCGGCAGGCCGGGCTTGCGGAAGAACATGTCCTTGATGAGCTCCGGGTCCGGCTGCACGTAGCCGCCCTCGGTCATCGTCCCGTGCCCCTCCCAGAAGGCGTTCCAGTCGATGAAGAAGTCCTTGTACGCCGAGCGTTCACCCTTGGCCAGCAGGTCCTGGAACTGCGGCGAGAGAACCGAGGCGTGATTCAGGATGAAGTCGAACGTGAAAGCGATACCGGCCCTCGCCAGGGCGGCCAGGTCCTCGGGCCTGGCGAGCAGGTCGTTGAGGCCGTAGTCGATGACGGAGAAGCCGCGGTCGAGGTCGGTGTTGAAGATGCTCGGCAACAGGTAGGCGGAGGTGAATGCGCCGGCCACCTGGGGGTCGGTGACGAACTCGACCAGGTCGGCGAGGGTGCCGCCGATGCTGTCGGGATAGACGTTGAGCATCGCGCCCGCCGAGTGCGGGGCGGCTGCGATGGCCGGCGGTTCGGCGTTGGTCTGGGGCTGGACCGCCGAGGTGTCGGCCTCCGGCTTCAGGCCCATCCCGCGCAGGTAGGTGTCGTAGTCGATCGACTCCCCGCTCTTGCTGAGGATGATCTTCGCCCGATGCGCCTGGGAGTGCAGCTTGGCCTGTTCGAGTTCGAGCACGATGCCGGTGAACGGGCTGTCGACGGCGCCGTCGCGTGCCCGGGAGCGCCGGTGGGCCAGCGTCTCGGCCGGGGTGGAGTTCAGCAGGATGGGGATGTCGACGCCGTCGACGAGGTCGTTGTTGCCGTGGGTCCATTCGATGACCAGGACCTGCACCTCGCTCACGTCGACGACGTCGTGCCAGACCTGGCCGGCCTCGCGGCCCATCCGCTTCAGCGTCAGGTTGTCGGCGCCCTCGTGGAAGCGCGACAGGATGCCGTTGACCTGGTGGAAGTCGATCTCCGCCTCGGTGCCCAGGTAGGCCGCCAGCGCCGCGCGGCCGGCCTGCTGGTAGGTGGCCAGCCAGGGGTGGTCGCCGATCATCGCGGCGTCGGCGTCCTCGCCCGTGGCCAACAGGGGAGGCAGGGCCTCGCGGACCGTCTCGTCGTACTCCCCGGCATCGACCAGGCCTCGCAGTGCACCGGCACGGAAGGTCCGCAGCCGCTCCCCGTCGTTCTCCCGAGGGATGAGGTGCGGGTAGTTGTCGCCCGACATCACGTAGGCCCCGACGTCGTTGTGGCGCAGGTAGTGGGCCAGCAGCGACCCGATCTCAGACTTGCCGACCCCCGATCCGCCGTGGACGGCGACCACGGCCCGCCCGTCGCCGGGCACCCCGAGGGGGGCCAGCAGGCGCCATAGTTCGGGGAAGATCGCCCGGGCCTTGGCCACGTGGGCCGGGCCGATCTGGATGCTGTCCCCCGGCATGTCGCCGGTGGGCACCGCCGCGAGGTCGGCGATGTCCGGGAGTTCGAAGGCGGACGGGCTACTCATGGTCTCCTCCACGTCGGCGACGTCGTGCCGCGGCACACCGCACGGGCGCCGTGACCGACGTCCGCGGGGGTATGCCGGATGTGGGACAGCGGACTGCCGCCGTCCGGGATTCGCGGTCAGCCTAGCCGCCGGGAGCCGTGCTGATGAGGGGTTGGACGCCACATTTTGCAAACGCATTCATTGCGGTGCATCGTCATCGCGACCAGGCGGCCGAGGCGGCGCACTCGCTACGGTGCCTGGATGGAACGCCTGGCGAACTGGACGTGGCAGGTCCGCTCAGGTGTGCGCCGATGGTTCGGCTCACTGCTGGGTGTGCCGGTGGTGGACATTCTGCTGGGGGCCGCACTTGCGCTGCTCACGGCGTGGCTCGCCCTCTGGTTGGACGACGTTCCGACCGTGGTCACGGTGGACGTCGCTCAGACGGTGCTTCCCGCGATCGGCAGCGCCACCCTGACCTTGGCCGGCTTCGTGCTGACCATCGCCACGCTCTCGCTCCAGTTCGGGGCCACCACCTACGCCCCCCGACTGGTCGAGCAGCTGCGGCGCGACCGGCTGTTGAGGCACACGCTGGGCGGGGCGCTCGGCACCTTCACCTACTCGGTCGTGGTCATCCTGGTGGTGCGCACCGACCACCAGATCGCCGCCACGATCGCCGCCGTGGTCGCGCTGGTGGGCGCCACCGGCACCGTGCTGCTGTTCATCGGGCTGCTCGAGCGGCTCACCTCGACGCTGCGGCCCGGTCGCACGCTGTCGCAGGTGACGGCGCAGGCGTTACGGACCGTCGACGGGGCCTACCCCGTCGAGTCGGGCGGCGAGGCCGAGCCGGCCCTGGACAACCTGCCCGAGCACACGATGGTCGATTGGTCGGGGCTGCCCAGCGCGGGCGTGATCTGGCGCGAGGGCCCAGCCGGCAACCTCGTCGACATCGATCTGTCCTCGCTCGAGTCCCTGGCCCGCGATCGGGGCCTGTGCGTGTCGTTGACCGTCCCGATCGGCGCCTTCCTGCCGTCCCGTGAGGCCGTGGCCGTGCTCACCGACCGGTCGACCGGGGTGCCCGTGGACGTCGATGACGACGTGGGACCGATGGTGCGTGCGGCCCTGGTCGTCGGGGACGAGCGCACGGTCGACGCCGATCCGGCGTTCCCGCTGCGCCTGCTGGTCGACATTGCGCTCCGAGCGCTCTCCCCGGGGGTCAACGACCCGACCACCGCCGGGCAGGCCATCGACCACATCGAGCAGGTCGTCACCGAATTGGCAGGCCGCCGGCTCGGCGCGCGGCTCGTGCTGGTGGACGACGAGGTCGGGGTCAGTCTGCCGGCGCCCGGCTGGACGTCGATCCTCGACCTGGCCTGGACCGAGATCGCCCACTTCGGCTCCGACCCGCAGACCCGGCAATCCCTGGGGCTGGCCCTTCGCCGTCTGTACGCCCGGGTCGCACCCCATCGGCGGGGCGCCGTCCAGCAGATCGCCGACCGCCTCGAATTCGACCTGGCCCGAGCGGACGGGGTGATCGGGTGACTGTGGACGTCGTGGTGGTGGGCAGCGGGCCGAACGGCCTGGCCGCCGCGATCACCATGGCGCGTGCCGGGCTCACGGTCGAGGTGCACGAGGCCGCGGACGACGCGGGCGGCGGGCTGCGCAGCTCCGCCCTGTTCCGCCCGGACGTCGTCCACGACATCTGCTCGGCCGTGCACCCGCTGGCCACGGCGTCGCCGTTCTTCCGAGAGTTCGACCTCCCGGCCCGGGGGGTCGAGCTGGTCCACCCCCCGATCAGCTACGCCCACCCCCTGGACGGCGCCCGGGCCGCCCTGGCCCACCGCAGTCTGGCGCAGACGTGCGCCGGGCTCGGCGCGGACGGCCCTGCATGGAATGCGCTGATGCGGCCGCTGCTCGAGGCCAGCCGCCCCCTGGTGGACCTGCTGCTGTCCAGCCGCCGGAGCCTGCCGACCAGCGCGACGGTGCCCCTGCTGCTGGCCCGCGGCGTCCTCGCCCACGGCACGCCCTGGGCGAGGCGGCAGTTCGACGGGGAGGAGGCGGGCGCGCTGCTGGCCGGGGTCGCGGCGCACGTGGCGGGCCGGATGCCGACACCCGCGTCGGCCGTGACCGCCCTGCTGCTCGGGCACCTCGCCCACGGGCCCGGCTGGCCGCTGCCGCGAGGTGGAAGCCGGCGCATCGCCGAGGCGATGATCGCCGACCTGACCGACCACGGCGGAACGGTCGTGACCGGGCACCGGGTCGGCGACCTGCGGCAGTTCCGGGGCGCCCGGGCCATCATGCTGGACGTCGCGCCCGCCCAGTTCCTGACGATGGCCGGCCCCGCACTTCGCCGGGGGTACCGCCGCCGCCTGCAGGCCTTCCGGTACGGGTCGGGCGCCGCGAAGGTCGACTACCTCCTCCGCGATCCGATTCCCTGGAACAATCCCGAGGTGGGACAGGCCGGAACGGTCCACCTCGGCGGCACCCGGCGCGACGTGTTCCGCCAGGAGTCGTTGGTGGCCAACGGATCTCGGGGAGATGCGCCCTTCGTCCTGCTGGTGGACCCGTGCGTGGCGGACCCCGACCGCGCCGCCGACGGGCAGCGCCCGGTCTGGGCCTACGCCCACGTGCCGAACGGTGACGACACCGATCCGGTCGCCTCGGTGACCGCACGGATCGAGCAGTACGCACCCGGATTCGCCGACACCGTGGTGGCCGCCCGCGGGATCAGCGCGGCGGGGCTGGAGCAGTACAACCCGAACTACGTCGGCGGAGACATCGCCGCGGGGGCCATGACCCTGAGGCAGTCCCTGCTGCGGCCCACACCCCGCTGGGATCCACATCGCACACCGCTGCGCCGGGTGTACCTGTGCTCGGCGTCGACCCCACCTGGTCCGGGGGTGCACGGCATGTCCGGCCACCTGGCGGCGATCTCGGCGCTGCGGCGGGAGTTCGGCATCCGCACCGTGCCCTCGCTCGCACCGCGCTGAGGCGCCCGCGGGCCTACGGTGGAGCCATGAAGCCACCCGACGCCCTGACCGACCTGATCATGAAAGCGGGGAACATCGGCCACCGCACGCTGCTCACCGTCTCCGGTGGCCGTCTCGGCAACCGGATTGGACCGATGCCGGTGCTGCAGTTGCACACGACCGGTCGTACGTCGGGCAAGCGTCGGACGACGATGCTGACCGCGCCGGTGCACGACGGCGACACCGTGGTGCTCGTGGCGTCGAAGGGCGGCGACGATCGGGACCCCGACTGGTACCGCAACCTCCTCGCCCACCCCGAGGTCGAGGTGACGATGGACGGCCAGACGCGACCGATGCGGGCCCGCACGGCGACCGCCGAGGAGAAGCAGGAGCTCTGGCCGGGGATCGTCCGCGCCTACCGCGGCTACGAGGGGTACCAGAAGCGGACCGACCGCGAGATCCCCGTGGTCATCTGCGAGGCGGCCTGAGGCACCAGCCTGAGGCTGGCCGTTCTGGGGCCGGTGGCGTGGCGAACGCCTCCACACCACTACGGGCCGTGGGAACAGGTGACCAGCCTGATCACCGAGGGCATGGTCAAGCGGGGCCACACGTCACCCTGTTCGCCACCCTGGACTCGCTCACCGGTGCAGAACTCGGACGGCGTGTGTCCCGGCGGGTATGCGGGGACGATCCGTCGGTGGGCGGAGAGTGGCCGAGGCGCTCCATGTGGCCCACGCCCTGGCCCGGTCCGGTGACGTTCGATCTGGTCCACAACCACCTCGACTGGCTGCCCCTGGCGTTCTCCGGACCAATGGCGGGCGCCGCTGCTGACGACCGTCCACGGGTTCAGCGGCCGCGGGATCCTGCCCGCCTACGCGCAAGCGGCCTCGTCATACGTGTCCATCTCCGACCCGGATCGCTGCAGCGAACTGGAGTACGTGGCGACCATCCATCACGGCGTCGACCTCCGCGGGCTGCCGGTGAGCACCACGCCGGGCACCGACCTCGTCGTCTTCGGCCGGATCCACCCGGACAAGGGCACTGCCGAGGCGATCGCCATCGCCCGTGCAGCGGGGCGGCGGTTGCTGATCGCGGGATCGTCCAGGACGAGTCGTACTTCGCGAGAGGTGCGCCCCCACATCGACGGGGAGCGGGTGGTGTACCTCGGTTCCGTCGGCCCGTCCGAGCGCGCCGAGGTGCTGGGGTCGGCGGCGGTGCTGCTGCACCCGATCGCCTTCGACGAGCCGTTCGGGCTGTCCGTCGTGGAGGCGATGGCGTGCGGGACGCCGGTTGTGGCCTACCGGCGGGGGTCGATGGCCGAGGTCGTCGACGAGGGTGTGACCGGGTTCCTCGTCCACGACGTCGCCTCGGCGGTCACCGCGGTCGGTCGCGCGGCCGGGCTGGACCGGTCCGCGGTCAGGGCCCGGGCGGCGTCGCGTTTCGGGGTGGACCGGATGGTGGACGCCTACGAGAGCACCTACCGGCAGGTGCTCTCCCGGTGAATCAGGCGTCGCGGGCACTGCTATGGTGCGAACGGCGGTACTTCATGATGAGCGAAGACTGACAGGTCCGCACGGACCTCTTTCCTCCTCACGCCGATCGCGTCCAGTCACCAGCGGCCCTGACCGCGCCGGATCTATCGGACCACGCGCATCATGCTGGGCCACGGTGGGCCCGACAGAGCCGTTCACGGCCCTGCTCTCGGTCCTGGAGGACCCATGCCCGTTCGTCTCACTGCCGGCACGTCCCCGACCACTGCCCCTTCCCGCTGGGCGGTCGTCAGCACGTATCAGCCGACCCGATGCGGGATCGCCACGTTCGCGCGCTCCCTGGTCGGTGCCCTGTCCGACCTCGGAACGGACGTGGACGTCGTCCGGATCGTGGACGTCACAGAGCCGCGGTCCGCACCGCCGGTGGCTTACGAACTGGTCAGAGGGGATCTCGACTCCGTCGACACGGCCGCGCAGGTGTTGAACGGGTACGACGTCGCCGTCATCCAGCACGAGTACGGCATCTACGGCGGCCAGGATGGTGCCGATCTGCTCGCGCTGCTGTCACGGCTGACGGTTCCGGTCCTGACCGTGCTGCACACCGTGCTGTCCGAGCCCACCGCGCATCAGCGCCACGTCCTGCAGTCCGTGGTCTCGGCGTCCGACGCGGTGGTGACGATGACCCAGACCGCGCGGCGGCGGTTGCTCGACACTGTGGTCGTCGATCCCGAACACGTCCAGGTGATCCCGCACGGTGCGGCGCAGGACCTGGTGTCGCATGCCGGGCATCGCATGACCGGGCCGAGGGTCCCGACAGCTCGCCGGGCCGGCCCGTCGTCCTGACCTGGGGACTCCTGGGCCGGGGCAAGGGCATCGAGTGGGGGATCGAGGCGATGGCCGGGCTGCAGGATCTGACCCCGCGTCCGCTGTACGTCGTCGCGGGCCGGACCCATCCGCGCGTCCTGGAACACGAGGGGGAGGCCTATCGTGAGGGGCTGCGGGACAGGGTCATCGGCGCTGGGAATGGCCGGAGACGTGGTGTTCGACAACGGTTTCCTGGACGAGGAACGTCTGCATCGCCTCGTGGCCGCCTCCGACGTCGTCCTGCTGCCCTACGACTCCCGCGAGCAGGTCACCTCGGGCGTGCTCATCGAGGCCGTCGCGGCCGCGCGGCCCGTGGTGTCCACGCGGTTCCCGCACGCGGTCGAACTGCTCGATTCAGGGTCGGGACTGCTTGTGGACCACGGCGACCCGAACGCCATCGCGGCCGCCCTGCGCCGGGTCCTGACCGAGCCCGGGCTGGCCCGCTGCCATGTCGGCACATTCGCGCCGGATCGCGCCCTCCCTGTCCTGGGGGAGCGTCGCCGTGCGCTACCTGGCGATCGGCCGCGATCTCACGGCGGGCCGCCGCACGCGGACCCGGACGGTGTTGGCCGGCGCACAACCGGCCGCATGGGCGGCGATGGCGTGACGCCGACTGCCCCGCCCTTCAGCCACCTCCTGGCGATGTCGGATGACACCGGCCTGTTCGAGCACGCACGGTTCACCCGCCCGCGCATCGAGCACGGGTATTGCGTGGACGACGTGGCGAGAGGCCTGATCGTCCTGTCCCGCAACGGCGGTGAGGCGGTCCCCGGTGAGCTGACCCGACTGGCCTGGACCTACCTGCGGTTCCTCGCCGACTCTCAGGACGCGCAGGGTCGGATCGTGAACCGATGCGACGTCGAGGATGTGCGACGCGGGGAGCACGGGGTCGAGGACTGTTGGGGCCGGGCGCTGTGGGGTCTGGGCTCGGTCGGTCGCGCGAATCGACGACATGGCCCAGGCCGGACTGGCGCTGACGCTGTTCGAGGTCGAGCCTCGCCAGCGTTCGCCCTGGCCCCGAGCCATGGCATTCGCCGGGCTGGGGGCGGCCGAGGTCCTGCGGGTGGACCCCACTCACGCCCGCGCCAGGGCCCTCCTCGCCGACGCTGCGGCGAGTGTGGGACGGCCAGCAGAAGAACCCAGCCTGGCCGTGGCCGCAGGCGCGACTGACCTACGCCAACGCAGTCCTCCCAGACCTGTTGATGGCCGCGGGCCACGAGCTCGGCAGAGGCGCCCTCGTCGAGGACGGCCTGGGACTGCTGGGCTGGTTGCTGGACACACAGACCCGCCACGGGCACCTGTCGGTCACGCCTGTGGGCGGTAGCGGGCCGGGCGACGAAGGACCGGCGTTCGACCAGCAACCCATCGAGGTGGCAGCCCTGGCGGATGCCTGCGTGAGGGCCTACGACCTGACCGGGGACAGTCGCTGGGCCGACGCCGTCCACTCGGCCGCCGCCTGGTTCTTCGGCGCGAACGACGCGGGGCGTCCCGTTGTACGACCCGGTCTCCGGAGGGTGCCGCGACGGGCTGGAGGCCCGGCGGATGCAACGAGAACCAGGGCGCCGAGTCCACCCTGGCCCTCATCTCCACCCTCCAGCAGGCCGGCCGCCTGTCATCGGCCCTCGCATGAGCACGGATCCCGACGTCGACGCGCACCGACGTCCTGGTGCGGCCCGATCAGCGACGGGTCATCGCCCGCCTCTTCCTCCCCGGGCAGGAGGCCGGCGCGACCGGCCAGTCCCGCGCGGCGGCAGTCGTTGAGCGGTGCCTGGACATGAGCGAGGCCCAGGCCCGCGAGACGCTCGACCAGGTTCTGCGGAACACGGACCACGCCATCGGGGCCTTGCCGACATCCTGGAGGGGCACTTCTGCGCGCGTCGCCCACCGCGTGGCGCACGCCGCCACCCTGACCAGCGACCGGCGGCTCTCATCGGCGCCTACTTCACCCAGGAGTACGCGATCGAGGGAGCCGCCCTGTTCAACCCCTCCGTCGTGCCCCACCCCGAGCAGGGCGACGATCCGAATCGGCTGCGGTTCGTCCTGAGCGCCCGCGCCGTGGGCGAGGGACACATCTCGAGCATCACGTTCCGGTCCGGCTCGGTGGACGTCGGTGACCGCGGCCCCACGGCCACCGTGGACGTCGGCTCAGTTCTGGCGACGCCCGGACGGCGCAGCCCGGCCGTCATCGATCGCGACCGGCTTGCCCGAGAGGCCATGGCGCAGGGGGCTGACGGCGAGAGCCTGCGCCTCGTCCTCGCCGACCTGCCGCGACAGGTGGGCCCGGCCGACCTGGACGAGGCGGTGGAGCGGTTGCGGGGCCAGCGCCTGACGCACGTCGACGTCGAGAGCACCATCACGTCGGTGCGCCGGTCGGCGGAGGCGACCTACGACGTCGCCTTCGACGCCGCGACCGAGCTCTCCGAGCGGACCCTACTTCCCGGCTCGGCAGCCGAGAGTCACGGCATGGAGGATGCGCGGTTCGTGCAGTTCACCGAGGAGGACGGAACCCGTACCTACCTGGCGACGTACACCGCGTTCGACGGTGCGCACATCACCCCGGCGCGGCTGCAGACCGACGACTTCCGGACCTTCCACGCCAGCCCCTTCACCGGACGTGCCGCGTCAACAAGGGCATGGCGCTGTTTCCCCGACATGTCGGGGGTCGTCACGTGGCGCTGTCCCGCTGGGACCGGGAGAACAACGCCCTGGCCCTCTCCGACGACGGCCACAACTGGGACTACTCGGTGCAGCTCCAGTCCCCGAGCCTGCCCTGGGACCTCATCCAGCTGGGCAACTGCGGCCCGCCGCTGGAGACGCCCGCCGGCTGGCTGGTGCTGACCCACGGCGTCGGCCCGATGCGCCGCTACGCCCTGGGAGCCCTCCTGCTCGACCTCGAGGACCCCTCTCGCGTCGTGGGCGTCCTGCGCGAACCACTGCTGCGACCGGGACCTGACGAGCGGGACGGATACGTGCCCAACGTGGTCTACACCTGCGGGGCCCTGGAGCACGCGGGGACCCTGCTCCTGCCGTACGGCTGCAGCGACGCGAGCATCCGGATGGCGTTCGTCGATCTGGCGAGGCTGCTGGACCGTCTCACGCAGAGTCCTCCGCAGGCATGAGCACCCCGTCCTGGAACCCATTCCAGCAACCCGGCGGGGCCGTTGGGCCCCACTCCGACACCGGCCCGGCGATCGATGCGGTCGAGGAGTTCGAGCGCGTCGGCAAACCCTGGGGACACGAGCAGATCACCGCCGTCCTCGAGGGCAGGTACGTCGGCAAGGTGCTGTCCATCACGGCCGGGAGCTCCTTGTCGTTGCAGCACCACCTCCTGAAGGAGGAGACGCTGGCCGTGGAGAGCGGCCAGGTGCGCATCGAGCTCGGCCCCGACCCTTCACACCTGCGAACCCTGACTCTCGAGGCCGGCCAGCGCATCCTGATCCGGGCGCGCGTCGTCCACCGCATCACGGCCGTCACCGACGCCCGCATCATCGAGACGTCGACGGCGCCTCCCGGTTGGCGGGAGGACATCGTCCGGCACCGGGACCTCTACGGCCGGGCGGGAACGATCGCCCCCTGAGCCCGGCCGACCTCGTCAGCCCTTGGACGGCAGGAATGGCGTGTTGCCCTTGCCGTCCCCCTTCGCCTCCGACTTGGCGCGCTTGTCAGAGCGCTTCTCCTTGAGGGACTTCTTGGCTTTCTGGGTCAAGCGCTGTCGAGGCGACTTGTCAGCCATGGCTCCTACCTTCTGGTCGGAAGCCTGGACGGCTCCGCACCATCGACAGTACGCCCCTGGCGTCGTTCGAGGCGCTCCTGCCCCGCGCTCACGCCCGGACGACGTTCACGGCCCAACACCCTCGCCTGCGACCCGCCGTCGTCGAGCACCGGCTCCCCTACCCGGACACCGGCGCGAGCAAGATCACGATGTGAGGCAGTGGCCACCGAGCAAGATCACGATGCGGGAAACGCCAGCGTGACGTCAGCGTTCTGCCACATCGTGATCTTCATCGTGACCATGACGCGGGTGCCATTGGCGCGGGTGGCGCGGGTGGTCGTCTTCTTCCTGATTCGGCATAAGCGTGAACGCGCGTAACGTGGTTGAGCGTGAGGGGCAGACCGGCATCTGCATCCTGAGAATCGAGACCGAGGTCGACCGGCTGCTGATCACGCTCACCACGGAGCAGTACCGCCACCGCGGCCTCACCGAGGCCGGGCCGCCGCGGGTGCGGCGCTTCGCAGACCCGGAACGGGCGATCGAGGCGGTCGCCGAGTTCGTCCGGTCCCACTGGCCCACTGGCGCGGCCGGCGGGTGAGAGGTATCAGGCCGCGGGGTGGCCGACTCTTGTAGGTACCCGCGCTCCCCGCGGCGTTCGGACCCGTCGAGAGTCGGCGGGGGAAAGGGGAAAACGGTGCACAACGACACGGAATTGTCTCGCACACCGACGGTGCACCTGTTCGGCGGACCGTACGTCTCGGTCGGCGATGCCCGTTTCGCTGTGCCCGAGGGGAGCAAGCGCCTTCTCGGCTTCGTCGCGCTGCGCCGCGGCAGGGTGGAACGCCGGCACGCGGCCGGCGCACTCTGGCCCGTGGGAAGCGACGACCGCGCGGCCGGGAACCTTCGCTCCGCCCTGTGGCGCCTGCGTGGCGCCGGGATCGAGGTTCTGCACAGCGACAAGTGGTCGCTGAGTCTGCGCGACGGCGTCACCGTCGACGTGCACCGGGTGAGCACGTGGGCCGACCGGGTCATCTCGGGTCGACCGGCGGACGGCGACCTCGAGCCCCTCGACCTGGAGGCCGACGCGCTCGACCTGCTGCCCGGGTGGTACGACGATTGGACGATTCTGGAGCGGGAGCGGCTGCGCCAGCGCGTGCTTCATGCCCTCGAGGCACAGAGCCGGATCCTGTCCAGCCAGGGCCGACACGGGGACGCCGTCGAGGCCGCCCTGGCCGCCCTGCAGGCCGAACCGTTGCGCGAGAGCGCGCAGAGCGCCCTGATCGAGGCCTACCTGGCCGAGGGGAACCGGGTGGACGCGCTGCGGGCCCTCGCCTGCTACCGCGACCTGCTCGATCGGGAACTGGGCGTCCAGCCGTCGGACGAGCTGGTCCGCCTGGTCCATTCGCGCAGACGTCAGACCCGCCCGAACGCACCCGTCCTGCGCGTGCTGTCGCACGTCTGACCGGCAGAGCTCGGCGTGGTCGATCCCGGCACCGAGGAGAGGCCGGCCGAGTCAGCGGACCAGCCTCGCGACCCGGCGCCTGTTCGATCAGATTTCGTGCCCGTCATCGTGCGAGGATCGCAGCGTCGGCTCGGGCTTCGCCTCCTGTGCGGCGAGAAAGGGACCGATGATGTCCATGGGTAACGGGAACACCACGGTCGAGTTCTGATCGGCTCCGAGTTCGAGCAGGGTCTGCAGGTAGCGCAGCTGGAGCGAGGCCGGGTTTCGACTTAGGGTCTCGGCCGCCTGACGCAGCTCCTCGGCGGCCTGGAGCTCTCCACGCGCGTTGATGATCTTGGCTCGGCGTTCGCGCTCGGCCTCGGCCTCTCGGGCCATTGCGCGCTGCATGGCCTCTGGAATCTCGACGTCCTTGATCTCCACCACCTGCACGTCGACGCCCCAGGGCTCGGTCTGCGCCCCGATCGTGTCGCGCAGGTCCTCGTTGAGATCGCTCCGGTGCGCGAGGAGCGTGTCGAGTTCGGCGCGGCCGAGAACCGACCGCAGAGAGGTCTGGGCGATCTGGGACGTGGCGACGGCGTAGTTCTCCACGGCCATCACGGCCTTCTGGGGGTCCAGGACCCGGAAGAGCACCACGGCGTTCACTCGCGCCGGAACGTTGTCCTTGGTGATGATCTCCTGCGGCGGGATGGTCAGGGTGACCACACGCAGGTCGATGCGGATGAGACGGTCGGCGAGCGGGAGCAGGAGCCGGAGTCCGGGGCGATACAGGGCGCGGAGGTGCCCGAAGCGGAAGACGACGCCGCGTTCGTACTCGCGCAGCACCCTGGCACCGGTACCGGCCAGGACGGCGAGCGCCGCCAGCACCGCCAGCATCGCGACGAGCCATCTCACGTTGCGTCCCCTTCGTGTTCCCGGGCGGCCAACCGACTGGTGCGACTCGCGTCGGCCGTGCTGAACGAACCCCACCGGGTGGCGAACCGGTCCCGAGGTAGCACGACGTCGTCCGCCCCGACGTGCGGGACGTGGTCCGGGAAGCCTGCGGGACTCTGCCACAGGTGGCGGGCAAGGGGCATCCCGGCTGCCGCCGCGGCGCCGATGACCGCGACCAGGAGCAGTGCGTCCGAGACCCGGGAGACCGAGAGGAGCATGCCGGCCGGCAGGACGACGGCGAGCAGAGCGATGCTGCAGGCGATCCCCCGATGGAACCGGCCGGCCTCGGAGTGCGGCCAGGGGTCCACCTCACGGGTGATCTCACGCCCGGACGCCGAGGCGGTACAGCTGTGTTTGACGGGGCAGGCGTTGCAGACACTGGGCTTGGCGCGGTAACGCATGACGCGCTGGCCGGGATCGAAGGTCTGCGGCCACAGCCATTGGTCCTGCGGGCACAGCCAGGCGTCGTGGTCCTCGTGGTAGGTGAACGCGCCGGTTCGCCACCGCGCTGATCTCATCGACGTACGACGCGCCAGACGGTCGAACCCGTAGGCCACGCCGAGCAGGAACAGGGCGTAGGCCACCACGAGCAGGACAGTGCCCGACGGTGGACTCATCGCCCCGACCCGGCACTACCCGGCTCGAGCTCGGTGAACAGCACGTCCTCGGGGAGCTCGTGCACGGTGCTACCTGAGCGATGGTGTCTGACTCCCAGCCAGGCGATCCACAGGAACGGCAGGCAGCCGCCGACGATGAACACGACGTCACCCGGCAGGCGCGCCCACTCCAGGAGCCGGTTGCCGGGGGTGGTGAGGTAGCCGAGGGAGCGTGCCTCGAAGTACCCGGTGCCCACGGAATGGTAGAGCTGCAGGACACCGAGGGGCAGCAGGGTCGCGAACACCATCCACGCCAACCCGATGTTGAGCGACCAGAAGCTGAGTCGGGCCAGCTTGTCCGGCCAGATGTCGGCCGGGATCAGATAGCGCAGTGCGAACATCGCCAGGCCGACGGCGAGCATGCCGTAGACGCCCATCATCGCGGCATGCGCGTGGTTGGCGGTCAGCGCGGTGCCGATCTCGTAGTAGGACACGATCGGCAGGTTGATGAGGAAGCCGAAGACCCCGGCCCCCAGGAAGTTCCAGAAGCCCACCGCGACCAGGAACATGACTGCCCACCGGTGGGGGAAGGGAGCCGTGGAGCGGGACTCCTGCCGCGATCCCAGCTGCAGGAAGCTCCACGCCTCCACGGTCAGGAAGGTCAGGGGGATGACCTCCGCCGCGGAGAAGGCGGCGCCGAGGGCCATGTGTTCCACGGGAGTACCGGAGAAGTAGAGATGGTGCATGGTGCCGATCACGCCGCCCGCGGAGTAGAGGATGATGTCCAGGAAGATGACCCCGAGGGCGATGCGTTCGCGCACCACGCCGAGCATCACGAAGATGTAGGCGACCATCACCGTGGTGAACAGCTCAAGGAAGTCCTCCACCCACAGGTGGACCACCCAGAACCGCCAGAACTCGGCCACCGAGAAGTGTGTGTCGGTGCGGGCGAGCAGGCCCACCGCGTAGAAAGCCGGGATCGCCAGGGCGGCGAAGAAGAACAGCCAGGGCATGTTGCCCCGGGACTCGCGCCGGAGCCGGGACCGGATGCCCCGCCAGATGATCGCGATCCAGATGAACAGGCCGGCGGTCAGCAGGCTCTGGTAGACGAAGGGCAGATCGAGGTACTCCCACTGCTGCGCGAACAGCGGTCCCTTGGCCCACGAGACGCCGTGGATGGATAGCGCCTCACTGGTCAGGGACCCGAAGACGACGACGGCGACGGCGCCCAGCAGGATGTAGGCCAACGTGCCCTGCCGCCGCGGTTCTCGCCCGGCGATGAACGGGGTCAGGAAGATGCCGGCGGCCAGGAAGGCGGCGGCGGTCCAGAACAACGAGAGCTGCAGGTGCCAGGTGCGCGCGAGGTTGAAGGGGAGCCACCGCGCAAGGTCGAAGCCGAAGAAGGAGAGGATGTCGGCCCGGTAGTGCTCGGCCGCGGACCCCAGCGTCGCCTGGACCACGAACAGCAGCGCGATGACGAGGAAGAACCACGCCGTGGCGCGCTGGGCGGGCGTCAGCCCCACCTCCCCCGGTTGGCGGAAGGCGATCGCCGGCGCCTCGGAACTGTGCCAACCGATCTCGCGACTCCACTTGCCGTACACCGCGAAGAGCACTCCGGTGCCACCGAGCAGGACGACGAGCGAGAGCACGCTCCAGACGACGACATCGGCCGTGGGACCGTTGTCCACCCGCGGCTCGGCAGGCCAGTTGTTCGTGTACGAGTAATCGTGGCCGGGTCTGTCGGCTGCGGCGGCCCAGGCGGTCCACGCGAAGAACGAGGTGAGCTCATGGATCTCCTGCGGGTCGGTGATCACCCGCGGAACCAGACCGTTCTTGGTGGAGTCCTCCCCGAAGAACAGGGCGTAGTGCTGCTTGAGTTCCTCGAAGGCCCGTACTTGAGTGGGGGTGAACGTCAGCACCTCGGTGCTCGCGTCGTAGCGGTTGGTGCGGAACTCCTCGACGACGGCGGTGCGTGGCTCACGGGTCCCGGCGGCGGTCTGCTCGGCGATCGCGATGTCGGTCGAGCGGCGCAGATAGTCGGCGGTGAAGTCCGGGCCGAGGTAGGCACCGTGGCCGAGGATCGAGCCGTACTGCATCAGCCCACGGGCCTGGAAGAGCTGCTGGCCCTTGGTGATGTCCTCACCCGTGAACACGGTGTCCCCAGACGAAGTCGCCACCAGGGCCGGTTGGGGCATCGAGGCGGTGTACGTGCGATAGGCCAGGATCCCCATCACGAAGAACCCGAAGATCATCACGAGGGCCACGGCTTGAACCCAGCCCTTGCCGATGAGCATGGGTCGCCGCCCGGGCGTTTCAGGGCTGGTCGGGGTGGTAGCGACATCAGTGGTCATCGAGGGTCCCTTCACCAGTGATGCGTGGCCGGGTCGATGCCCCCACAGACACGCGGACGCGTCCGCCGCTGCACGCCAGGAACTGCGGTCGTCCGTCCGCCTACTTATGATGGCATCGGTACTCTAAAGCCAGACGTCACTCCCGCGTAAGGAGGTGGCAGCGATGAGCTTCCTCCTCGCTGGGCGGCGGGACAGCGCGGGCGACCCCGTCGTGGGTGGCCAGGCGTCGCGGGACTCATGACCCCCCGGTCCCCGACCCTCGGCGGCCGCGATCTGCACGGTGCTCTGGCCGTGCCCACCCGCCGTAGGCTGCTCGAGCTGCTGCAGGCCAGCGACGAGCCGCGCGACGTCCACGACCTGGCCGAGCGGGTCGGGAGACACCCGTCCACGGTTCGATTCCATCTGGAGGTGCTGCGCACCGCCGGGGTGGTGGTGCGCACCTCGAGGTTGTCGTCGGGGACGGGCCGGCCCCGGACGCTCTACTCCGACGTCACGCCGGAGAGTGCGGACGTCGAGCCCGCCTACCAGAGGCTGGTGGGCCTATTGGCTGCGAACCTGTCCGACACGCCCGCCGAGCGCACCGAGCGTGCCGAGAAGGTGGGCTCGGCCTGGGCGGGCCAGCTCGTGCCCAGACGTCGTCGTTCCGGTCTCGCACTGGAGGATGCGGCGGATCGAGTGAGCGTGATCTTCGCCGATCTGGGTTTCGATCCACAGCTGGAGGCCACCGGGTCCGGTCGACGAATCACGCTGCGCGCGTGTCCGTTCCGCGCCGTTGCCCGTGAGTACCCCGAGGTGGTCTGCTCGATCCACCGTGAATTGTTGCGCGCCACCTTGGCCCGGCTCGGGGCCCAGGCAGAGGTCTCGCTGCACCCCTTCGTCGAACCGGAGGTGTGCGTGGCTCGACTCGATCCGCCGGACCGCAGGGCGAGTTCCGCCCGCGCCGAGCGCGCCTGAACGGCCTGCGTGGTCTCGAGCGGGAACGCCTGCGCCGGCGCGTACTGCACTCTGTCGAAGCGCAGAGCCGGCTCCCTTCGGGCGCCCCAGCCGAAGTGAACAGCCGGTGGGGACGTTCTGGTGACGCTCACATGCCACCGTGTCGACCACGGGCCAGTTCCCAGGGGGGAGCTGCGACCTGATGGTGCTACCTGGGGGTGCTGGCGATGACTCGACAGCGAGGGACGACGCCCCCGGACCCCGGACTGGAAGACGCCGAAACCCATTGGAGGGCAGAGGGTAGCGGCGGTCGGGTTCTTGACCTGGACCTGGACCATGGTTGTGGGGTTGGCCGCCGCACTCAGCGCCGTCACGCCGAGCGAACGGGCAGGTTGGAGCGGCCTTGAGGTCCATGCCGCGCCAAGTACCGTGGTCGCCGGGGTTCTCGCGGTGATGCCAATACTTCTCATCCGGTTGATCAGACCGTCGGACATCCCTGGGTACGACCGGAACGCTGCGCCACGCCGACCTGGCGCGGCCTTGTGGCTGGCCGTCAGCGTGTTCAGCCTGCTCGCCGGGATCTGGCTCTACGCGACCACGCCGGGCCTCGACATGGTGCACGTCGAGTTGGGCGGGTCGGTCCAGCCGTGGCCGCCGGCCCTTGCGGGAGCTGACCTCGGTGCCGCGATCAGCGCGGACCATGCCTTCATCGTCGGCTATGGAACGGTGCTGTGGATGGGCGCGACCGCCGCGCTGTGGGTCTTCTGGACGCCCCGAGCCTCGCAGCTCGCGCGAACCGTACGCCGGGCCGTGGTCGTCGTCGTCGTGGCTGACCTTACCGAGAACATGCTGCTCACCCTGGCCTGGATCGGGGTCGGCCCCCGTGACCGGTGGCTCGACCTGGCGGCCGTCGCAGCCACCCTCAAGTTCTCCCTCCTGCTGCCTGCAGTGCTGGTCGCCGGAATCGGGGCTTCCGATGCGGCCGTACGGTTGGTCTACAACGGGCGGCGGTTCCGACCACAGAACGGAGTTCACTGGAGCAAGGCCGGCCTCATCCCTCCCGTGCCCGTCGCCCACGCCATTCTGGCGCCGCGCGCCACGCGATCCCCGGCCGACGACAGCCCACTGGTCACCGCGTCGGACAGGACCGAGCCACCCAAAGCCAAGAGGAGTCGGAGCGAGTCCCATTCCGCGATCGGGACGGAACAGCGTTGGCGTCGCGGGTACCAGGTCCCCGACGCGCGGCAAGGTGGTGTGGGGGTGTGCCTCTCCGGCGGCGGTATCCGCTCGGCCAGTCTCGCGCTCGGGTTCCTGCACGCCATGCGCGGTATCGTCCGCGACGCGGACTACCTGGTGTCGGTCTCCGGCGGAGGATACACCGCAGGGGCATACGCCCAGCTGCTGACCGCCGCGGGAACCGATCGCCTCCACCTCCCGCGACATGCGCAACCCGTTCGTGATCCCCGCACGGCGTACTCCCCGGGCAGCCCTGAGTGGGACCACGTGAGACGCCATTCCTCCTACATCGCGTCCACAGCGACACAGACGCTGCTGGCACTGGGCGTGCTGGCCCGCGGGCTCCTGGCGTCCCTTCTGGTCCTGTTCGGTCCAGCCGTCCCCGTTGGTGTGCTGGGCGCGATCTTCTACCACACGATCCCGTTGGCGTACGTGCCCGTCTTGGGTGAGGGGAGCGCGCCCGATCCCCTCGCATGGCCGATCGCGAACACGCAGGGCATCGACGACGGGTTCTTCATGCGACCGCCAGCGGTCTGGGCGCTGGCTGTCGCCGTCGCGGCGGCGACGCTGCTGTGGCTTGCGCAGCTCTCGACCGACAACGTCGGAGACGCCACGCTGGCGCAAGTGATTCGTCGCCAAGCTCGACCGGCAGCCGCGTTCAGCACGCAGGCGGCCTCCGCGGTGGCGATTGTCGTTCTCGCGGTCCCGATGACTGTGTGGCTCGCCGGCCACGTCATCTCACTGCTGGACAAGAGCGTCGGTGCAGGAGTCGGCGGGTCCGTTGGGGTCATCGTCCTGAGCTACCTGGGCAGCCTGGCGTCAATGCTCTGGCGACGACGCAAGACCATCACGGATGCAGTCGGTGCCGCCGGCGGCTCCGAATCTGCCCGGACCGTGGCGGTGCCCCGCGGGCTGCTCCAACTCCTGCTGGTCATCGCATCGGTCGCCGTGCTGTGCTTCGGGTGGCTCATGCTGTTCGGGTTCGCGACGATCACGGCCGCCAGCTACATCGCCGAGGGCAACCCGTGGCCCCCGCTGTGGGTCGCCGCTGTCGTCGGGGGCGTCGTCATGTTCGTTGGCGGCTTCGTCGACGAGTCATCCCTCAGCCTGCACCCCTTCTACCGTCGGCGGCTCGCGAACGCCTTCGCCTCACGATCGCTCATCTTCGACGAATCCGTCGGGCCGCTGGCCGTCCCCTACGACGCAGCCGAGCCGACCACGTTGCACACGTACGGGAGGGCTCGCCCCGGGAAGAAGGAGCCGTTCCCGGAGATCGTCTTCGCCGCGGCGGCCAACCTGACCGGCGAAGAACGCACCCCACCCGGGCGGTCGGCCGTGTCCTTCGTCATGGGCGCCGACTGGTGCGGCGGGCCGGACGTCGGCTGGGTGAAGACGAAGACCCTGCACCAGGTGAGCTCCCCCCGAATCCGACGTGATCTCACCGTGCAGGGCGCGGTCGCGCTCAGCGGAGCCGCGTTCGCCTCGACCATGGGCCGGTTCTCCCGCTGGTACCAGATCCTGCTCGCCACCTCGGGCGCGCGGCTCGGTGCATGGCTGCCCAACCCCCTCTTCCTCGCTACCCTCGCCGCGGCGGAGAAGGCCGCGACAAGGAAGGACCCCGACGGCTGGGCGAAGCCCGGGTTGCCGCACATCCGACGGCTGACCTACCTCCTCCGCGAGGTCTTCAACATCCACCTCGCCAACGAGCGGCTACTGCAGATCACCGACGGCGGGCACTACGAGAACCTCGGCGTCGTCGAGTTGCTCCGGCGCCGGTGCCTGACGATCTACTGCCTGGACGCCGGCGGCGACAGCCCGCCCACCGCCTCCGGGCTGGCCGAGGCCATGGCACTGGCAGAGTCCGAGCTCGGCGTCCATATCGAGCTTGTCGAGCCGTTCCGGGCAGAGCCGGGCACGGGTAGCCCGCTCAGCACGGCCTCAGACCTCGCCGCTCTCAATTCCCAGCTCAGCGACCACCCGGTGCTGGTCGGAGTAATCCACTACCCCGAGGCATCCGAGTTACCCGCCGGCCAACGCACCGGCATGCTGGTCGTCGCGCGGGCCCTGCTGTGGCCAGGAGCGCCTTACCCCGTTCTCTCCTACGCCGCGCAGCACCCCGGGTTCCCGCACGACTCGACAAGTGACCAATGGTTCGACGACGGCCAGTTCACCGCCTACACGCAACTCGGGGAGGCGCTCGGCCATCAGGCGCGAGCAACAAGCGTGGCTCCGGTCGGTGGACGTCCTTCCGTGGCGGTTCAGGCAATCCGACTGCTCCACAAGATGAGGTGTCGCAATGCCATGAGCCCAGGACGCGCTGGCCGCGGCCCCGACGCAGGGCAGGCCTGACCAATGGTCGGGCACTCCCGACACGCCCCACGAACCTCGGCAGCGCCGGTCGTCGAGTTGCCCGAGCTGAGCTGCGAGACGGAAACCCGCCTCCAGGCTGAGGGGGCCTGCGGCATGTGATGTCGGCACTTGAGCGTTGATGGCGATCCGAGATCGAGTGGGACATGTCCGCAGGCTAGGGCGAGCCCCCGGCCAGCGCCGCCGCCATCGCGCGGTGCGCGGCGCTGGTGCCGATCACCACGACCCGGTCCGGTGGAACACCGCACCGGCGGGCGAAGGCCATCGCCAGTCCGGGCAACGGCGGTCGGCACCAGCACCGCGGCGGTCCGCCCGGATGGGTGCACACGGCGATCTCGACGGGGCCGGTGACGACGGTCGCGAGCCGCTGTGCGCGCTCGGTCAGGTCGTCCGGTACGGCGGCCTCCTCGGCGCCCGGTCGCCAGTCCAGGAGCAGGTGTGGCACGCCGGTGTGGGCCGCGATGCGCTCCGGCCAGGACTCGTCGTCCAGGACCGATGCCGCGACCGCGACGACCGGTCCGGCGGGGCCCGCATCGTCCGGAACCCGGCTGTAGGGAACCCGCTCGACGACGGCGAAACCCTCGTCGGCCGTGGGGGTCTCCAGCTCGCGGTGGGTGCGCAGCTGCGAGGTGGGCGTGTGCAGCCCCGGTTCGCGGCGCGCCGCCGCGGACAGCTCGGCGGGGGTCGGCAGATGGCCGAAGCGGTCCAGCAGCCGACCGATCAGGTTGACCTGGGCCTGGGCCGGCGGGATGTCGAGCCACTGGCATCGCACCGGGACGCCGTGGCGTCGGGCCACGTCGATCACGTGACTGCGTGAGGCCCGGGTCAGGTAGGTGTTGTCCAGCACCACCTTTCGCCCGCCGCCGGCCAGGACGCGATCGAGTTCGTCGGCGATGTCGCGCAGGGTGCCGCCGCGCTCGTCGCGGTTCAGCCGGACGGCCCCGTCGGCGGCCAGCTGCCGGGCGAGCCGTGTCTTGCCCGAGCCGGGGATGCCCATCACCACGACCACCTCCCGCTCCGAGGCATCCCGCCTGGCCGCCACGACCGGTGCGGCGCGGCGACCGAATCGTTGATCCAGCTCCCGGCGATCGGCCTCGGTCAGGGCCAGCGTGGCCGCCCTGGCCGCCGAGCGCACGGTCTCCGGTCGGCGTGCGCCGGGGATGGCCACCAGGTCGGGCGCGAGGGTGAGCAGCCAGGCCAGGGCCACCTCGGCGGGCTCGTGCCCGTCGTGGCGGCCGGCGACCGCGGCCAGGGTCGGGTCGGCGAGCACGCGCCCGACTCGGCGCAGACCACCCAGCGGCGAGTGCGCCATGACGGTGATCCCGCGCTCGACGCAGCGCGCCAGCACCCCGCCGCGGACGGCGCCGTCCTCGAGGACGCTCAACCCCACCTGGACCACGCTCACCGGAGCCAGGTCGAGGGCCTGGTCGAGCTGGTCCCGGGTGACGTTGGACAGGCCGACCCTGGCCACCAGACCGGACTCGACCAGCCGGGCCAGGGCCCGCACCGAGGTGGCCCACGGGGTGCGCGGGTCGGGGGCGTGCAGCAGGTAGGTGTCGATGGGTAGGGGAGTCAGGGCGGCCAGCGAGCCCTCGCAATGCCGCCGGATGGTGCCTGCGCGCCCGTCCGGGACCCAGGCGCCGCCGGGGCGGGACATGCCTCCCTTGGTGACGATGCGCGCCGTCCGGTCGCCGCCCGACTCCCGTAGGGCACGGGACAGGAGCCGCTCGTTGTGCCCCAGGTCGGCCTCGTCGCGGCCGTAGGCGTGCGCGGTGTCGAAGACCGTGATGCCCTCCGCGACAGCGGTCCCGATCACCCCGGACGCCGCGTCGTCGTCGCGCTCGGGATCGGTCGACAGCCGCATGCAACCGAGCCCGACCCGCAGCGCCGGCGGTCCGGATCGGGGCCTACTCACGGTTCAGAACCGTATCGGCCCGCTGCGCGCCCTGGACCGCGACGGGTCGAGATATCAGCGGGGCATCGCGCTGTCCGGGCCGACCGCGGCAGCCGCGGCCGGAGCGGCGGCGAGCCTGCTCGGGGCGGTCCTCTACCTGCGCGGGATCGGCGCGGAGGCACCGGCCGCACCGGGGCACCTGGCTCGTCTGGACGGTGGCCGACGCCGCGGGGTTGCTCGCGATGACGCCCAAGACGTTGGCGGATCCGTACTCCGAGACCCTCGCCACCTATCTGCCGGCCGTGGCCAGCGGTCTGGCCGCCGTCAAGGTCCCCGGTCCCCCTGCCGATGGTGGAGTGATCGTTTGACCCGACGAAAGGGCGACCGTGAAGGTCTCGACGACTCGATGGACCCCGGGCGAGGGATGGTCGAGTGCCCTGCCGGACCTGGACTCGCCGTCCACGCTCGTGCTCGTCTTCGGTGACCGTGCGGTCGAGGACGACGACACTCACCTGCAGACCCTGATCGACTCGTTCCCGCAGTCGATCGTGACCGGCTGCTCGACCTCCGGACAGATCATGGGGCCCTCGCTGTGCGACGGTGGCCTGTCGGTCGCGATTGCGTGCTTTGACCGGACCCGGTTGGCCAAGGCCGCGACCGATGTCTCGCGCAGCGCTGACTCGTCCGCCGCCGGTCATTCGCTGGGGGGCGCGTTGGCGGCCGACGATCTGCGGGCGGTCTTCGTTCTCTCCGACGGGCTCGGCGTCAACGGCACCGAACTCGTCGCCGGACTGCTTTCGGCCGTCGGATCCGGCGTGCTGGTCACGGGTGGGCTCGCCGCCGACGGCGATCACTTCGAGCGGACCTGGGTGATCGATGACGGCGCCCGCCGTCCCGGTCGGATCGTCGCCGTCGGCTTCTACGGCGACGCACTGCACGTGGGGTCTGGTTCCGAGGGCGGATGGGGGATCTTCGGACCCGAACGGATCGTCACGCGGTCGGAGGGCAGCGTGCTCTACGAACTGGACGGCAATCCGGCCCTGGAGCTCTACAAGCGGTATCTGGGCGAACTGGCGGTGGACCTGCCGGCCAGCGCGTTGCTGTACCCGCTCGCCATCAGACCCGCCGAGGGGCGCGACCAGTTGGTGCGGACGGTCCTCGCGGTCGACGACGAGGACCAGTCCATGACGTTCGCCGGGGACATCCCGCAGGGATGGCGCGCCCAGCTGATGCGGGCGAGCCCGGACCGGCTGATCGACGGCGCCACCGGTGCCGCCGCCGACAGCGGCATTGGTCTCGCGCCGGTGGGCCCGACCCTTGCGGTCGCCATCTCGTGCGTCGGGCGCAGGCTGGTGCTGGGCGAGCGCACGGACGAGGAGATCGAGGCGACACTCGAGGCCCTCCCGGAAGGCAGCGAGCTGGCCGGCTTCTACTCCTACGGGGAGATCGCGCCCGGGGTCTCGGGGCGGTGCGACCTGCACAACCAGACCATGACGATCACGACATTCTCAGAAGACTGAGGTCGTGAGCGACCCCCGGACGGCGGCCAGCCGACGTTTGCTCGCCCGGGTCCTGCGTCGGGCGGAACTCACCGAGTCCGGGCCTCCGGACCACGCGGGCTGGACCGCCTTTCTCGGGCTGATTCGGTCTCTGCTGGCCGACCAGGAGCAGGAGAGGTACCTGCTGGAGCGCTCGCTGGAGAACTCCTCGCGGGAGATGCGCTCGCTGTACGAGAGCCTGCGCGCGTCAGCGGAGGAGCTCGCCGCCGAGCATCGGGAGCTGCGCGCGGCGAACTCGGTGCTGGAGGCCACGCTGGAGTCGACGGCGGACGGGATCGTCGTGGTCGGCGCGGACGGGGCGATCTCCAGCTTCAACACCCGGTTCGTCGAGATGTGGTCCATCCCCGAGGAACTCCTGCGGTCACGCGACGACGCCGACGCCCTGTCGTTCGTCGTCGGCCAGCTTCGCGATCCGAACGCGTTCACGTCCGCGGTCGAGGCGATCTCCGGTGCGGCCACCGAGGCGGTCCACGACACCCTGGAGTCCAAGGACGGCAGGGTCTTCAAGCGGGTGTCCCTGCCCCAGAAGCTCGACGGGGAGATCATCGGACGGGTCTGGAGCTTCCGCGACATCACGGCCGAGACACAGCTGACCAGTCAGCTCCAGCATCGTGCCTTACACGACTCGTTGACCGGTCTGGCGAACCGGGCCGCCTTCGACGACCACCTGATTCAGGCCCTGCGGCGCCAGGCCCGGCACGGGGGTTCCCTGGCCGTCATCGTGGTGGACCTCGACGGGTTCAAGCACATCAACGACAGCCTCGGTCACCAGTGCGGTGATGCCGTGCTCGTCGCCGTCGCCCAGCGCTTCCGGGCGGCGTTCCGTGATGTGGACACCATCGCCCGACTCGGGGGCGATGAGTTCGCGTTCCTCATCGACGACGTCGCCTCGCCCGAGCAGGCCGCCCGCATCGGTCAGCGGCTGCTGGACCTCATGGTCGAGCCCATCGAGTTCGGCGCGCGGCGGGTCGCACTCGGCGCGAGCATCGGCATCACCATCGCCGCCGGGGACACCGCCGAGCCGGAACGGGTTCTGGGCCAGGCCGACGCCGCGATGTATCGGGCCAAGCAGAGCGGTAAGGCGCGATGCCAGCTCTTCGAGTCCTCGATGCACACCCGCGCCGTCGAACGCCTGAGCCTGGAGCAGTCGCTGCGCGCGGCGGTGAACGGCGGCGAGCTGACCCTGCACTACCAGCCCGTCGTCCACGCCTGCACGGGACGGATCGCGTCGTTCGAGGCCCTCTCCCGATGGCACCACGCGCTCCAGGGTTTCATCCCAGCCGACACGTTCATCCCGCTCGCCGAGGAGACCGGCCTCATCCACGACATCGGCAGGTCGACCCTGCTCGGAGCCTGTCATCAGGCGCAGGCCTGGAGGTCGGAACAGCCCGACACCCGAATCGGCATCACCGTCAACGTGTCCGGCCGCCAACTCCTCGAGCCCACCTTCGCCCGGACGGTCCAGGAGATCCTGACCACGACCGGGCTCGACCCACACGCACTGACCCTCGAGATCACCGAGTCAATCCTGGCCACCGGCGCCGGCCATGTCATCGGCGCGCTGAACACGTTGCGCCGCCAGGGCGTTCGCGTCGCCATCGATGACTTCGGTACCGGTTACTCATCCTTCGCGGCGCTCGCGGACCTGCCCGTCGACACGCTCAAGATCGACAAACGCTTCGTCGACAGCATGCTCCACGACACCCGCCGGCACGGTCTCGTCACGGCGATCATCGGCATCGCGAGGACGCTCGGGCTCAGCACGGTCGCCGAGGGCGCGGAGCGGCCCGAGCAGCGGGATGCGCTGGTGGCGCTCGGATGTGAGTACATCCAGGGCTACCTGTTCGCCGAACCGATGCCGCCCGATCGGGCCCTGGACTACATCCGCCGGCAGTCGCCGGTCCATCAGGTCGGCCACCGCGTGGGTTGAGAGGCGCTTCGCCCGCTCCTGGAGCGGTTGTTGAGCCCCTCCGTTCAGCCCAGCACGTCGACGGGGGTCTCGACGCGGCCACGACGGGCCAGGTAGGCGTGCCACAACAACCGCGCGGCGCTTGAACGATGCGGACGCCAGCGCTCGCCGATCTCGACGAGTTCGGACTGCGTCGGAACCCGGTCAAGCCCCAGGGCCTCGGCCGTGGCGACCTGGAGCGCCCGATCCCCGACCGGCCACAGATCCGGCCGGGCCAGACAGGCCAGCAGGTAGACGTCCGCGGTCCACGTCCCGATCCCGGGCAGCGCGACCAGCGCGGCTCGGACGGCGTCGTCCGGCAGCGTGGAGAGGGCGTGCAGGTCGAGGGTGCCGTTCTCGACCGCCTCGGCCAGCGCCCGCAGGTAGCGGTCCTTCTGGCGGGAGACACCGTCCTCGCGCAACTCGGCGGGCGTCGTGGCAAGCAGGCCGGACGGCGTCATCGCGGCGATCCGGGACAGCACCCGGCGGTACGCCGCGGCGCCTGAGGCGAGGGAGACCTGCTGCTCCAGGATGAACAGCACCAGGCTGGCGAACCCGGGCGGGCGCAGCCACAGCGCCGGCATGCCATGGGCCTCGACCAGACGAGCCAGGTCGGGGTCGCCGGCCGTGAGCTCTTCCGCCGCCCGAACGAAGCCGGCGGCGTCGACACGATCCACGGCCAGACCCTACGGCCTCGTCGTACCGCCCGTTCGATTGGGCCGATGCCTCGCGCAACGCCTCTCAGGCGCCATACCGAGGATCGCGGCAGTTCGACAGGAGTTGCAGACTCGGGTCCATCAGGTGCCGGGTAGATCGGGCAGGGCCGCGAGGTCGGGGCTGGACCGCGGGCGGGGTGGCATCGGTCCCGGCGATTGCAGGGTGTGACGCTTGTCGAGCCACGAGGTGAGTTCGTCGTGGGGCAGGGCGCCGGAGTAGTGGAAACCTTGCGCGGCGTCGCAGCCGTAACGGGCAAGATCGTCGGCGGCGGCTTCGTGTTCGACGCCTTCGGCGACGATCCGCAGTCCCAGGGAGTGGGCGAGTTCGACGGTTGAGCGGACGATCGCCGCGGCGCGAGCGTCGTCGGCCATGGGGAAGACGAAGGAACGGTCGAGCTTGAGTTCGTCGACGGGGAGTTCGCGGAGATAGGCCAGGGAGGAGTACCCGCTGCCGTAGTCGTCGATGGCGATCTGGACGCCGGCGTGACGCAGTCGGGCAAGGACCTCGCGGGCGCGGACCCGGTCGTGGAGCAAAGAATCCTCGGTGATCTCGAGTCTGAGGGCGGTCGGAGGCAGTCGATGGCGGGCCAGCAGGTCGATGATCCGCTCTGGAAGGGCGGTGTCGACGACCGCGGGGGTGGGCAGGTTCACCGCGACGGTCAGCTCGCGGCCCTCCTGACGCCAGGCGGCGGCATCTGCCAGGGCCTGCTCCAAGACCTCGGCGGTCAGGGCGGGCATCAGGCCCGCCTCCTCGGCCAGGTCGAGGAAGGCGTCGGGGTAGATCAGCCCGCGGGTGGGGTGGTCCCACCGGACGAGGGCCTCCACCCCGGTGACCGAACCGGTGGCCAGGTCGACCTTGGGTTGGTAGTGGACGACGAGCTGGTGATGCTCCAGGGCGGCTCGCAGGTCGGCGACGCGGTGAAGGCGGTCTTCCCCGTCGGGGTCGCGTTGGCTGGGGTCGTAGACGGCGTGGCCAGTGCGAGTGGCCTTGGCCCGGTACATGGCGATGTCCGCGCGGCGCATCAGCAACGACAGGGTCCTGCCGTGATCAGGGGCCACCGCG
Organism: uncultured Actinomycetota bacterium; assembly: GCA_963750395.1. Classification (GTDB taxonomy): domain Bacteria; phylum Actinomycetota; class Actinomycetes; order Actinomycetales; family Kineosporiaceae; genus JADJPO01. The sequence continues at coordinate 35,674 of CAVVQM010000018.1, forward strand.
ATCCCGACGCTGACTGCGGCCTGGACCTGCACGCCGTCCACCACGAAGGGCTCGGCCAGCGCGGCCCGGATGCGGGCCGCGACGCGCACGGCGCCGTCGGCGTCGGTGGCGGGCAGCAGCACCGCGAACTCGTCCCCGCCCAGGCGGGCCAGAACGTCCTCGGGACCTCGGCCGGTTTCGGCCAGCCGTTCTGCGATCGCGGCCAGCAGCTGGTCCCCGGCGTGGTGGCCCAGGCTGTCGTTGACCTCCTTGAACTGGTCCAGGTCCAGCAGCAGCAGCGCCGTGCACTCCTGGGCGGGCGCGGCGGGCTCGCCCAGCGACATTCCGCGACCGTCCTGGATGTGCTGGCGGGCGAGGTGGGCTTCGGTATCGGCGGTGAACCCTCGCCTGTTGGTCAGGCCGGTCAGCTCGTCCGTGACAGCCTGCCGTCGGACGTCGGCGAGCTGCCACACCTCGCGGTAGGTCAGCGATGTCCGGGCGGCGACCACGCACAGGGCGGCGGCCGCCAGCCACTGCGCCACCGTGGGGCTCTGCCACTGCCCGATCGGCACCAGGAGCGCGAGGCCGGCCATCGTGACCACGGCGGGGACACCCAGTAGCGCCCAGCGCGAGGCCGGGGCCGGTGACGCCACCGATCCATGCGGCGGTTGGGTCGTCTCGGCAGCGGGCAACCGGCCGTCGACGCCGGTCTTCCACGAGGCTGCCCAGGCCATCAGGAGCGCCCCGGTCAGCCAGGTCAGGTCCAGGGCTGTTCCTTCGGTGTACTGCCCGGCACTGTCCTGAACCAGGAAGACCGTGTCGCCGACGCCGTTGGCCAGCACCCCGGCACCCAGCAGCGCCCACTGCAGATCCAGACGGCGGGCCAGCAGGAACACCCCCGCCACCACGGTGGACATCAACAGCAGGTCCCCCAGCGGGTAGGCCAGATTCGTGGCCACCACCGCGAACGCCGCACCGGTCAGGTGCAGAACGGGAGCCAACACGAACGCCGCACCCAGTGCTGCCGCACACAGGGCGACCATCAGACCGTCCAACCACACGCTGGGATGCCAGTGCTGCACCCTTGCCCGCAGCAACCCGACCAGCCCCACATACATCAGCGGGTAGAACGCCACGTACCCGAGGTCGGCCCACGACGGATACGGGGCCTCGTCGACGGCGGCCAGGACCAGGGAGTAGTAGACGTTGGCGGAAACCGTCGCCGCCAGGGCCGCCGCGATCGCCGACCACGCCAGCCGCAACCCAGGCTCGCGGACCGCCCGAACTGCCACCACCACGGCAGCGGCCAGCTCAACGGCGTTGTACAACCAGAGATTCCGAAGCTGGTCACCCAGCGCCAGCCCCCCAGGAAGGGAGATCGCGAACAGCACGAGGGCCGCGACGGCGACCATCAGCCCGCCGCGCTGCATCACGCGCCACCACGACACTCCCGCGGCGAACCTGGACCCGGACGGGCCGACCACCCGAGTCCCCCTTCGCCCTGACCACCACAGCGGCAGCCATCTCCCTGGCGTGATCGGCCTTGTCCGATCAACCCTTGAACACCAGGACCTGCGGAATCAGGGTCAGTCGACCGAGCCGCCGACTCGCCGTCCTGGGTGTCCAGCAGCCGAGGCGGCCGCGAACGACAACCCAGCCTCGTCCATGGCCTCTCGAAGGATCCGCAGCGCCCGCGGCCCCACGCCGTGCAGCGCGGCCACGTCGGACTCGGTGACGGAGGTCAGCTGCTCCAGACGGGTCAGCCCCTGCGCGGTCAAGGCCCGCGTGGCGGGGGCGCCGATCTTCGGCAGCGGGGTGCCCGGGTCCGGTTCGGGCCGAAGCCGGGCGGGGCCGCCGTGGTCGAGGACGGCGGCGCCACGAGGCGAGAGCCGATAGCCGATGTCGAGGGACTCCGTCAGGCCACGCTCCTTGAGCTTGCGCACGTCGCGCTTGAACGAGGCGGTGTCCCGGCCGAGCCGGGCGGCCAGGTCGGGAGCGCGGACGGCTGCGTTGTCGTCGATCAGCCGCAGCACCTGGCGGGTCCATGGCCCGGACGGCGAGGCAGCGTCCAGCCGGTCCAGCCCCTCGAGGAGCCGGGCGATCTCGGCCTCGTCCGGGATCTGGTCGCGCAGCGCCGTCCGCGGGTCCGGCCCGGCCCAGCGCAACCCGATCCGGTGGATCGCACGATCGGGGTGCCCGGACAGGGCCCGACGCAGAGCGGCGGCGGACGGCGCGCCGGCACGCCGGGCCGCCTCTGCGGTCAGCGCCCGCTGCGGGACGACGTCCACCGAGGTCACCTCGATCAGCCCGACCGCGGTTCGCATCCGGGTCCCGACCCGCACCCGGGGCCGGTCCCAGCGGCGGAAGGCGAGGTCGACCTGGCCGGCTCGGATCGCGACGAGCTCGTCGGGGCGGATCAGCACAGGGACAGTCCATCACGCCGGCCGAGCCTCGGAGGCCGACGGGTGAACGGGCCGCTCGAACTCGATCCCCCTGGCGCCGATGCCTCGAACCGGAAAGCAAGTAGGTTGCCCTGACCATGTGCGGTGTTCGACGACGTCGACCCAGCCACAGCACACACCAGGATGGAGCAGTCATGACGATCGCGGTCACTGCCGCTTCCGGCCAGCTCGGAAGCGCAATCGTCGCAGCGCTCAAGCGCTTGGACAACGGTGGGCCCATCGTGGGTCTCGCCCGCACGCCGGCGAACGCGCAGGGGCTCGACATCGAGGTCCGCCCTGGCGACTACGCCGACGCGGAGCAGTTGTCGGCGTCCCTGCGGGACGTGACGACGCTGCTGCTGGTCTCGGGCAACGAGCAACCCGACGAGCGCATTCAACAGCACCGCAACGTGCTGGACGCTGCCAAGGCAGCTGGGGTGGGCAAGGTCGTGTACACCAGTGTGCAGGGAGCGGAGGAGGGCACGGCGTTCTCCTCGGTCGTGCAGAGCAATCGCCAGACCGAGGCCGATGTGCGAGAAAGCGGTCTGGACTGGGTGATCGGACGCAACGGCATCTACATCGAACCCGACATCGAGAGCCTCGACCAGTACACGGCAGCCGGCGAGGTCGCCAACTGTGCAGGCGACGCGAGGTGCGGGTACACGACTCGTCCGGAGCTGGCCCACGCCTATGCGTGTCTGCTGACCGATTCGGCGCACGACGGCTCCACGTTCCTGCTCCACGGCGAGCCCATCACGCAGGCACAACTGGTCGACTACCTCAACCGAGCTTTCGACACGCAGCTCGTCTACCGCTCGATGACCGTTGATGAGTACCGGGAGGATCGCGTCGGCGCGCTCGGCGAATTCATGGGTACGGTGATCGCCGGTATCTACCAAGGCATCCGCAACGGCGCCCACGACCAGCCGAGCGATTTCGCCGCGGCCGCCGGCAGACCCCATCAATCATGGGAGAGACTACTTCGCCTCTCTCCCGCGTGACGCCGTGATCGGAACATCAATCAGCCAACGTTGCGACGAGTCTGCCCATCGGGCCTTCGCGATCTGGACGGCGAGGTACCCGACCCGCTGGATCGCGTCGGGCTGATGCTCGACCCGTCATAGGCCCTTCGCGAGCAGGACCTTCTACCTGCCGTGATCATGCGCTTGAACGTGAGGATGATGGTGACGGCGGTTGCTGGAGGATGGCGGTGGCTCGTGTGATTGGGAGTCGTGCCATCGGGTCCGCGAGCCGGCGGCGCCACCCCGACGTCACGGCTTGGTTGGTCAAGTCGGCTGCCTCGATGGGTCTGCTGCGGTGAGCGAGGCGCGGGTATTGCCGGCGGCGACCACGCCCAACAACCACCATGGTCTGGCCGCCCATGAGGTCGTGCTCCTGCTGGTCTCGGACGTCGACCGCGGCCTGAGCGATCTGGAGGCTGCCCAGCGCCTGGAACGCTTCGGGCCCAACGAGCTGCCGCAGGCTCAGGGGCCGGGAGTGTTGATGCGGTGGCTGCGCCAGTTCCATCACCCGCTGGTCTACGTGTTGTTGGCCGCTGGAGCGGTGACTCTGGCGTTGGGTGAGCGGGTGGACGCGAGTGTGATCTTCGCGGTCGTGCTGGTCAATGCGGTGATCGGGTTTCTCCAGGAGTCGAAGGCGCAAGCCGCGCTGGACTCGTTGCGGGCGATGGTCCGCACCGACGCACGGGTCCTGCGCGACGGCCGCGAGGTCACGGTTCCGTCGCGGGAGCTGGTGCCAGGCGATGTCGTCGTGATCGAGGCCGGCGACAAGGTCCCAGCAGACCTGCGCCTGGTGCGGGTCAGCGAGCTGGGCGTGGACGAGTCTGCGCTTGACCGGGGAGTCGATCCCCGTGATCAAGGACGAGGTGGTCCTGCCCGAGACGACGGTGGTCGCGGACCGACGCAACATGGTCTACTCCGGGACCCTGGTGACCACGGGAGTCGGGGCGGGAATAGCGGTGGCCACCGGCGCGCAGACCGAGCTGGGGGAGATCCACCGTCTGGTGGGAACCGCCAAGACGCTGGCGACGCCGTTGACGCGCAAACTCGCACGGTTCAGCACGGTCCTGACGGTCGCGATCCTTGCGTTGGCGGCCCTGACGTTCGCGGTAGGGCTGGTCAGAGGCGAGCCCGTGGCCGAGATGTTCACCGCCGCCGTCGCATTGGCGGTCGGGGCGATACCGGAGGGGCTGCCTGCGGCGGTCACCATCACCCTGGCTATCGGCGTGGCCAGGATGGCGCGACGCAGCGCTGTGGTGCGCCGGCTGCCGGCGGTGGAAACGCTGGGTGGCACCACCGTGGTGTGTTCGGACAAGACCGGGACGCTGACCGAGAACCAGATGACCGTGCGCGCCGTGTGGACCGCAGACGAAGAGTTCTCGGTCACGGGAGCGGGGTTCGAACCCCAGGGCCACGTTCTGCACCGAACCGGTTGTCCGGTGGGCGCGGAACCACCTGAGGCGTTGCGGTGGTGCCTGCTGGCCGGGGCCGCATGCAGCGACGCCGCGTTGACCCGCGAGGGCGGCCGATGGGTGGCCGTGGGTGACCCGACGGAGGCGGCGATGCTCGTGGCCTGCGACAAGGGCGGCCTGGATCCGACCGAGGTACGGCAGTCGTTTCCCAGGGCCGGGCTGATCCCCTTCAGCTCCGACCGTCAGTACATGGCCACACTGCACGACGAACCGGGGCGCGATGGTCAGGTCGTGTTCGCCAAGGGCGGGGTCGAGCGGATCCTGGACCTGTGCGGCGCCCAGATGGGCCCCGACGGGACGTCCTTGCCGCTGGACGAGGACGCCGTCCTCGGCGCGGCGAAAAAGCTGGCGGGCCAGGGACTCCGGGTGCTGGCGACCGCCTCGCACCGCCTGCCCGGCCCCGCGGCGTCCGGCCCGTTCGACGTCGCGTCGCTCCGGCGAACGCTGACGTTCACGGGCCTGCAGGCGATGCTCGACCCTCCCCGGGCCGCCGCGATCGCGGCCGTGCACAGCTGTCAGGTCGCCGGAATCTCGGTGAAGATGATCACCGGTGACCACGCCGCCACCGCCGCAGCCATCGCCACGCAGATCGGGCTGTTGGACACCACGCCCGAGGACGACGACGGCCAGGTGCTGACCGGGACGGACCTGGCCGCCCTTCCCGCCGAGGAGTTCCCGGACGCCGTGGAGAAGGCGTCGGTGTTCGCCCGCGTCACCGCGGAGCAGAAGCTGCGGCTCGTCGAGGCCCTGCAGTCCCGCGACCACGTCGTGGCCATGACCGGGGACGGTGTCAACGATGCCCCCGCGCTGCGCCGCGCCGACATCGGGGTGGCCATGGGCCGCAGCGGCACCGAGGTCGCCAAGGATGCCGCAGACATGATCCTGCTGGACGACGACTTCGCCACCATCGAGGCGGCGGTAGAGGAGGGCCGGGGGGTCTTCGACAACCTCACCAAGTTCATCGTCTGGACGCTGCCGACGAACATCGGCGAGGGGCTGGTCATCCTGGTCGCCATCATGGTGGGGACGACGCTGCCGATCCTGCCCGTGCAGATCCTATGGATCAACATGACGACCGCCGTCGCCCTGGGCCTGATGCTCGCCTTCGAACCCAAGGAGGCCGGGATCATGAACCGCCCACCGCGCTCGCCCAGCCGACCCCTGCTGACCGGCGCCTTGATAATCCGGATCCTGCTGGTGTCTGCGCTGCTCGTTGCCGGCTCCTGGTGGCTGTTCGAGTGGGAGCTGGCCCAGGGAGCCAGCCTGGCCCAGGCCCGGACCGCCGCGGTGAACGTGTTCGTGGCCGTGGAGCTGTTCTACCTGTTCAGCTGCCGCTCGCTGACTGTCTCGATCTGGCGCCTGGGGGTGTTCAGCAACCGGTGGGTCCTGGGCGGGGTGAGTGTCCAGATTCTGGCCCAACTGGCGATCACCTACCTTCCGGCCATGAACACCGTGTTCCGGACCGCGCCGATCGGGATCGAGGTGTGGGCCCGAGTCCTCGCGCTCGCCCTGGCCGCGTTCCTGGTCGTGGCCCTGGACAAGCGCCTCCGTCACGGCGTGATGTAGTTGCATGGCGAGGTGCACGGATGCCTCGGTAGGCACTCAGCAAGACCACCGATGACCAGGCCTCTCGCGACCCCGCGACGGCTGACGACATCCCTGACCGTCGCGACCGATCCGAGTGCGGCCCGGTGCCTGCTGGCCCCGCTGATCGCCCGTCCCGTGGCGGTCCCCGCCGTCGTTGCGCGCGGGCTCGGCGGTTCCTGGCGATGGGCCGGCGCCTGGCCACGGGTCGAGGTCCTCGACCCCGGTTCCGAGGATCTGCCGTGGCGGCGGGCGGGCCGGTTGCTTTCCGGGCTGCACCTGCTGCCGGTTCCGGTCGGTACGCCGCCGACGACCGGGCCGCAACGCCTCGACCGGGCGCTCGATCGCCTGACCCGCGTTGCGTTCGGGGCGTCGGACGGCGCGGCGCACCTCGAGGCGCCGCGCCGCGTCGTCCTGGCGGCGGGCAGCGCCGTGCGGGCCGGGATGACGCGCGCGCCGGCCGGCCCCTCCACCCTGGTGCACGGCGACTGGCACCTGGGTCAGCCTGGGGCGCCGTCGCCCGGGCGACGGCTGCTGCTCGATCTGGACGACCTCGGAACCGGTTGCCCGGCAGCCGATCTCGGCCGGCCGGCGGGCTTCTGGGCAGCCGGGCTGCTCGACCACCCGTCCTGGTCCGCCTTCCTCGACGGGTACCGGAGCGCGGACGGCTCGGCCGTTCCCGGCGCCGGCGACGTGTGGCCCGCGCTGGACGCGCACGCCCGGGGCGCGGTCGTGATCGCGGCCGCTCGGTGCCTGATGGACGCCGCGGCGGGCTGGGCGTTGGACGAAGAGGCGACTGCCCTGGTACAGGCCTGTCAGCGGATGCTCGATCACGACACGCCCAGCCACCCGTAGGGCCGGGAACTCGCGGCGTCGCCGATCGTCGTCCAGGACGAGTACGCCTCTCGACCAAGGAGCGAGATCCTGACCGAGCCCCCCGCATACGGCACACCGCCGGCGTATGGCGGCCGACCGCAGCACAGCCCCACAGCCGGGCTGACCTGCCCGAAGTGCCGAGGGTCGATGCGCACCTACGAGCGCAACGGAATCCACATCGATCAGTGCGAGACGTGTCGCGGCATCTTCCTCGATTTCGGGGAGCTGGAGAGCCTGCTCGGCCTCGAGGCCCAGCTCACCCAGGCACCGCCGCAGCAGTATGCCCAGCAGCCGCCGCCCGGGTACTACGCGGGTCCCGGCTGGGGACACCACGGTTCCTACCACTACCGCAAGCGCGGGCTGTCCCGGCTGTTCTTCTCCTCCTGAACGGCGGTGCCCAACCGGCTCCGGTCACGAGACCGGAGCGTCGGGCGGCGCCGGGAGGGCGGTCGTCAGTTCGGCCTCGGTCACGCCCAGCGTCGCGGCAGCCGCCGCAAGATCCAGGGGTGGCTGGCCGAGCGCGGCCTCGAGGTCCGCCACGGTCACACCCAGCTCGGCCGCCGAGTCGGTGAGGTCCGGCGCTTCGGCCGGCGCGGCGCCCTCGGGTGGGGCACCACCCGGGGCCCGATCGGCAGACGGCATGGGGGACGCCGCGTCGCTCGGAGCCGTCGCCACGGTGCCCGAGGACGTCTCCGTGGAGCCGGCGGTGGTCGCGTCGGATCCGCAGGCAGCGGCGCCGACGAGCAGGGCCCCGGCCGTGGCCGAAGCGAGGACTATCCGAATTCGTGAGGTTCTCATGGGTCCATTCAGACCCGCACCCCTTTGCGCACGCTCGCATCGGACTGTGCGGCGCCTGTCAACCCTCTCGAGCGCGGCCGGGCAGTGGCAGCGACCGCTACCCGCGACGCAGCAGAGCTCTCTGGTGCGTCGCGGGTAGCGGTCCCGCTCGATATCAGCGCAGCTGGCTATCAGCACAGGACGAGCGGGTCGTCGCAACCCGGCCCAGCCACCACACCATTCGCCTCGTCGGCTGCCTTCTTGGCGGCCTTGCGGGCCTCCCGTCTGGTCTCGTAGGTGCCGACCTCCTCTCGGACGAAGCCGCCCGCGATCTCGATGTAGGCGGTCCACTTCCCGTCGGGGTCCCGTTCCGTGCCTGGGCTCCAGCCCTTGCTGGCTTGAGTCTGCACATCGGTTTCGGTCTCAGATGCGGGCTGGACGGGCGTGTACTCGACGTTCGGCCCAGAGGTGGCCACCGGGGTGGGCACCTCATCGGCGTGGGCCGAAACGGCGAGGGTCGACGAGCCGACCGCCAAGGTGAGGAGGGTCGCCGCACCGGTGACCGTGATCCTCCGTGACGTGCGCATTGTCGTTCTCCCTTCGTGTCGATGAACGCTGCATCCCCAGGTTCGTCGGGCAGGCGTGACCAACACATCGGGGAAATCCCCACCGCGCGACCACCTCACAGGGGGGTCGCGGACTCCCGCAGGCCCGCGAGAGGCGCGCTAGTCGAATCGGCTGGACGGGGGCCCCGGAGCAACGCGGTGAGTCTGGTAGGCCCACATGGCGATCTCGACGCGGTTGCGAGCGCCGAGCTTGGCCATCAGGCTCGCCAGGTGTGTCTTCGCCGTACTCAGGCTGATGTGGAGGACGTCGGCGATCTCGACGTTGGCCAGTCCCTGCGCGACGGCGAGCAGCACGTCCTCCTCTCGCGCGGTCAGGGGGGCGATCGGCTGCACCGGCGGCCGGCTCGTCGGCATATCGGCGAACGCCGCGAGCAGGCGGACGGTGACGCTCGGCGCGATCAGCGCCTCGCCGTCCGCCGCCGCACGCACGGCTTGGACCAGTAGCTCAGGCCCGGCGTCCTTGAGCAGGAAGCCACGGGCGCCGGCGCGCAGGGCTCCATAGACGTACTCGTCCAGGTCGAAGGTCGTGATCACGACCACGGCCATCGGGTCGGCCACGCCGGGGGCGGCGAGCTGCCGGGTCGCCTCCAGCCCGTCCAGCTCCGGCATCCGGATGTCGAACAGGCAGACGTCGGGGCGCAGCTCGCGGGCCAGTCGCACGGCCGCCCGCCCGTCGACCGCCTCGCCGACGACCTCGATGTCCGGTTGCGCCTCGAGCATCATCCGCAGCCCGGTGCGGATGATCGCCTGATCGTCAGCGACGAGAACCCGAATGGCCATGGTCGCCCACTCTCCCACGCGGTAGCTCGGCCGCGACGAGCCAGCCACGATCGGAGCACGGGCCCGCGTCGAGCACCCCGCCGAGTATCGTCGCTCGCTCGCGCAGCCCGGCCAGGCCGTACCCGTCTCGATGGTGGCCGCGCCGCCCCATGATCGCCCCGTCGTCCTTCACCGTCACGCGCACCCGGTCGGGTTCCGCGGTGACCCGGACGACGACCTCGGTGACCCCTTCCGCATGCCGGATCGCGTTGGTCACCGCCTCCTGCACGATGCGGTAGACAGCGGCGTCCACGGCCGGCGGAAGGTCATCGACGTCGCCGTCGAGCCGCAGGTCGATCCGCGGTCCGCCGCCGGGGGTCCGGGTCAGGCGCCCCAGGTCGGCGACGCCGGCCCGCGGCGACAGCTCGGCGCCGGCGTCGGCGTCCCGCAAGGCGCCGACCAACGCCCGCATCGCCTCCAGCGTCCGCGCACCCTCCTCCTCGATCCCCTCCAGAGCCTGGACGGCGGCCGCCGGGTCCGCACCGGTGACCACCCGTCCGGCCTGGGCGCGGATCACGATCGCGCTGACGTGGTGCGCCACGGTGTCGTGCAGCTCCCTGGCGAACTCCGTGCGCTCCTGGGATCGCATCTGTTCCAGCTCGCGCTGACGGGACGCCGACCAGATGCGCACCGACGCCCCGATCACCCCCGGGAAGATCAGGAACACGAAGCCAGCGATCTGGTCGAAGAGGGGGAGGCGTTCGACCACCACCGACAGCACGAAGGGCGTGAGGATCACGGCCGACCCGAGCACGATGTCCCGGCCGGATGCCCACCGGGCCAGCGCGTAGACCAGGGCGAGGACGATCACGCCGCTGTTGAGCCCGGCCGGTTCCTGGTGCCCGGCGACCAGGTCGATCAGCATGAGCACGCTGGCCGAGCCGAAGGCGAGGACGACCATCGCCAGCGGGTGGGTGCGGCGCCACAACGTCGTCAGGCACAGCCCGACGGTGACGAGGATGGACACCGGCCACCAGACGATGCCGTCGCGCAGCGCTGCCTCCAGCGCGGTGCCGATCAAGCCGGCGGCGAGCAGCGCCCAGTCACGCCAGACCCGCACCGGCGGATCGGGAACACGGGGCTCGGCCCACAGCGCTCGCAGCTCGTCACGGATCACGCTTCCCAGCCTAGGCAGCACCTGGCGCCGCACATCGGCCCAAAGAACGAGACGTTCCCCCGCCACCAGAGGGAGGAACCTGCAGCCCGCAGGCGGATCCCGCGCCGTCGCCCGGTCGCGAGGCTGCTCGCAGACGGCCGCCGCCGGTGGCCGACGACGTGTGGAGGACCCCATGCTGTGGCAGACACTCTCCCGACTGGGTGGGAGCGCAGCGCGGCATCCCTGGCGAGTGATCACGGTGTGGCTGCTCGTCGCGGGCTTCGCCGTCGGCGGCGCCGCCGCCCTGGGCGGGAGGACGACCGACTCGATGACGGTTCCCGGCCTGGACTCCCAGCAAGCCGCGGACCTGCTCCAGAGGGCGGGCTCGGACCAGGCTGGCATGACCGCCCAGGTGGTCGTCACCCCGAAGGACGGCGCCACCACCTTCTTCGACTCCGGCTCCGCGCGGACGGCCCTCGCGCAGCTGCAGACCGAGATCGGGTCGCTGCCCCGGGTCCTGGGCACGAGCGACCCGGCGGGGGCGCTGGCCGCGGGGCGCGACGCCGCCGTCCGCAGTGGATTCGTCTCCGCGGACGGTCGGGTGGCCGTCCTTCGCGTCCAGTATCCGGATCAGGCGAAGCTGTCGGTGGACGATCTGAACGCCCTGGTCGCGGTCGGGGAACGGTTGCCGTCAGACTCGCCGCTGCGCCTGGAGATGGGCGGTGACCTGTTCTTCGCCTTCACCGACGATGCGGGCAGCGCCGGGGAGCTGGTCGGGATCCTCGTGGCGATCGCGATCCTGTTCCTCGCGTTCGGCTCGCTCGTCGCTGCGGCGCTCCCGATCGGCATGGCGGCGTTCGGGCTGGCCGTGGGAGCCGGCACGATCACGATGCTGGCCGGAGTGACACAGATCCCGTCCTTCGCGCCGATCCTGGCGAGCATGGTCGGACTGGGCGTCGGGATCGACTACGCGCTCTTCGTGCTCACCCGGCACCGGGAGTACCTCGCGCACGGCGTCGAGGTCCATGAGGCCGCGAGCCGGGCGGTGGCCACCGCCGGGCAGCCGGTGGTGTTCGCCGGCAGCACAGTCGTCGTGTCCATCCTCGGGATGGCGGTCGCCGAAGTGCCGTTCATGACCGTGGGCGGGCTCGCGGTCGCGTTCGTCGTCCTGATCATGGTGGTCGCCTCGGTGACACTGCTGCCGGCCTTCCTCGGCCTGGCCGGATCCCGGATCAACCGCTTCGGGCTGCGCCGACTGAGGACCGTCAGGGCCGCCCCCGACGGGGGCTGGCGGCGCTGGATCCGCCACGTCAACCGGCGCCCGGTGCCGTACGCGATCGGCGCGGTCACGCTGCTGCTGGCCCTGGCGGCGCCCGTGCTCGCCCTGCGCGTGGGCATCCCGGACGACGGTTCGATGTCACCCAGCCGGACCGAACGCCGCGCGTACGACCTGGTCGCGCAGGGCTTCGGCCCGGGAACCAACGGCCCCCTGGTGATCGCGGTGGACGTGGCGGGCGACCCGACCGTGCTCGACCGGCTGGCGACGGCCGTCGCCGCCGACCCCGGGATCGCCTCCGTCGCGCCCGCGCAGGTCGACCGGCGCAGCGGGATCGCGAGCGTGATCGCCATCCCCACCACCGGCCCGCAGGACAAGGCCACGGCCGACACGGTCACCAGGCTGCGCAGCACCGTGCTGCCCTCTGCGGTCGGCGACGGGCCGTCGCAGGCCCACATCGGCGGTGCCGCCGCGAACCTGGCGGACGTCGGCGGCCGCGTCAACGACCGCCTGCCGGTCTTCGTGGCAGCCGTGCTCGCCCTGTCCTTCGTGCTGCTGATGTTGATCTTCCGATCGGTGTTCGTGCCGCTCAAGGCCGTGCTGCTCAACCTGCTGAGCATCGGCGCGTCCTACGGCGTCATGGTGATGGTGTTCCAGTGGGGCTGGGGCGGTGCGCTGATCGGGCTTGAGACGACCGTGCCCATCGTCTCGGTCATCCCGATGTTCATGTTCGCGATCCTGTTCGGGCTGTCCATGGACTACGAGGTGTTCCTGCTGTCCCGGGTCCGGGAGGAATACCTTCGCACCGGTGACAACGGCACCTCGATCGTTGCCGGCATCTCCGGCACCGCACGCGTCATCACCTCGGCGGCGCTGATCATGGTCGCGGTGTTCCTGGCCTTCGTCTTCGGCGAGGGGCCCTCGATCAAGATGTTCGGGCTCGGCCTCGCGACGGCGATCCTGATCGACGCGACCATCGTCCGGATGGTGTTGGTGCCGGCCACCATGACGCTGCTCGGCCGGGCGAACTGGTGGCTGCCGGCGTGGCTGGATCGCGTTCTGCCGCAGGTCACCACGGACGCCGAGCATCACGACGACACCCGCGAGGACCTGCCACCCGTCCGCGACCCGTTCGTGCCCCTGGACGCCTGACGTCGGGCATCAGGTCAGCCACCTACGCTGAGGTCGTGTACCTGGAGAACGTTGTCATCGACGCCACCGACCCGCAGGCACTCGGCCGGTTCTGGGAATCTGCTCTCGGCACCAGGACTCTGACCGACCGGCCCGAGGGTTTCGAGACCCGGCTCACGGTGCCGGGCGGCGCGGTGCTCGACCTGTGTTTCCAGCGGGTGCCGGAGCCGCCCGTCGAGCCGCAGCGATTCCACCTCGACCTCGTCGGGGCCGAGGAACAACAGCCGGTGGTCGAGCGGCTGCTCGCCCTGGGCGCCCGTTACGCGGACATCGGCCAGGGCCAGGTGCCGTGGGTGGTGCTCGCCGATCCCGAGGGGAACCCGTTCTGCGTGATGGAGGGACGGGCGGACTACGTCGACACCGGTCCGGTCGCGGCGCTGCCTTTGGACGTGGCCGACCCCGAGCGCGACCGGGACTTCTGGGCATGGCTGACCGGCTGGGTGCCGGTCGAGGGCAGCGGGCTGATCAGCCTCCGCCACCCCTCGCATCGCGGGCCCCTGCTCGAGCTGTGCCCGGAGGCGGAGCCGAAGACGCCGGGCAAGAACCGGATGCACCTCGACGTCCGGCTCGAGCCCGGTGACGACGCCGAGGAGGTGGCACGCCGGATCGCCGACCGCGGCGGCCGTCACCGCCAGGTCGATTGGGGCGACCTGCCGTGGCGGGTCTTCGCCGACCCCTCCGGCAACGAGTTCTGCGTTCTGCCCTCACGCAGCTGAGCCATGCCGCCCCACCGGACCCACGAGCGGCGCGACCCGAGGTCGCCGGGGCCTGGCTCGGTGTCGAAGCGCCGCTATGCCGTCGATGAATGCCGAGGCTTCGCGATGGCAGCCGTGACCGCCAGCAGGATCGCGATCCCTGCTCCACCGCCGACCAGAAGGAAGATCAACCCGACCCCCCACAAGCCCGTGTCGTCACTCGCCGACGCATCCACCGACCACGGCACCGCGAACCCGATCGTCGCTGCGGCGGTCAGCGACAAGATCGCCACCGCCCGGCGGACCCACAGGTAGGCGATCATGGCGGCGACCGCGATCGCCAGTCCACACCCGACCACCTGCCAGGCTTCGTAGGGCCCCTGCGGGACCCCGTCGACGAGGTAGTACTCGTGGTCCCAGCCCAGCCATGCCAACCACATCCCCGCCGAGAACAGCCCCAGAGCCACCGTGGTCCCCCATAGCCGAGCCATGCCCACAGCATCACAGTCAGCGAACCCGGCAGCAACCATTGCCGATCCAGATCGTGCCGGTCGCGCTCGCGGGGCGCCGCGCTGCGGCGAACAGCTCCTCGATCTTGGTCAATACCAGGGTGCAGGAAGGCCGCCTGGAACGGTTCCGGATGCAGGGCCTGTCGTGTCGCGTTGTCCCAGAGGGGGGTTAGGGTCACCAGCTCGGCTCGGGCGCTGTCGATGTCGCCGCACGCAGCCGGGTCAGCAGATCGTCCGATGCCCAGGACGGCACCCCGCCGGTACCAGCGCTCGACGGTGTTGCCGTAGTTGCCCTATATCCCCGGTCCTCGGACTCGTACGGCGTCAGCGACGCCGTGGCCCCCGCCAGCGAGCGCCCGCCCTCGCCCGGGCGACCGAGAGGTGCCGCGCCTCTTGACCCCTCCACGCCCCGGGTCGAGGGTACGGAGATGGACACATGGTCTGAGTTGGTCGTCGGGCGTCGGTGGTTGCTGACGCGGACCGGCCGCGGAGCCCTGGGCATCGCGATCCTGGGGGTGGCGGCATGCGCCGGCGACACCGAGGAGGACCCGCCCACCGGCTCGTCTCCCAGCGAGTCCCCCACGGTCGTCCAGGTCACCCACCACGAGTGACGAGCTGGCCTGGTCTCGCGTCGACCTCGGGTTCGTGGCGGCCTACGTCCTTGTGCGCGGCAATGAGGCGGCTGTTGTGGACACCGGCGTTTCAGGCAGTGCCGAGGCGATCGGGAGCGTCCTCGACACCGCGGGGCCGGGGTGGGCCGGCGTACGTCACGTCGTCCTCACCCACAAGCACCCCGACCACGTCGGCAGCCTCGGCGACGTCCTGGGCGAGGCCTCGAACGCCGTCGGGTACGTCGGTGAGGCGGATCTGGCCGCGGTCGACTCCGCGACCTCGCTGAGCGCGCTGGTCGACGGCGACGAGGTGTTCGGCCTGCAGATCGTGGGCACTCCAGGTCACACCGCGGGGCATCTGGCGGTGTTCGACGCCGACACCGGAGTGCTCGTGGCCGGGGACGCCCTCACGACCGGGGAGAAGCTCTCGGGCTCGAACCCGCAGTTCACCGAGGACGAGGCAGCCGCGGCCGAGTCGGTCCGCAGGTTGGCCACGCTGAAGCCGACGACGATCCTGGTCGGCCACGGCCCGCCGCTGACCGAGGGCGCCGCCGCGGCCCTGGACGAGCTCGCCGCCTCGCTCGCCTGAAAGGGGCCACCGACCCCGGCTCGGTTCGACGCCCGTGCGGTCGCTGTCAGCACGCTGGTGATCCTTCAGTTGGTGACGGCTGCCCTGAGCCAGCGAGTCAGCATGGACGAACTCCGCCACGCCGTGCGAGGCACCGGGCACCGGTTACCTCTCAGCCATCGAAGCGGTCGTCCTGGAGACCGACGGAACACTGAATGTGATCAGCCGCTGGAAGGCGGGCGACTTGTCGGCGCTTGGGTGCCTCATCAGCGATGGGCCATCGCCACCCTGACCTCCTCGACCACTTCGGGTGGCGGGCCTATGTCGTCGCGGCGTCCGCCACCCGTGCGCTCGGGCGTCCCCGAGAGCACCTCGCTGACCGAGATCGAGTCGCTCTTGGCGGGTCGGCCAACCAGCTCACCCGAGCGTCCTCCACCACAGACCCCGAAGCCTTTCCGACACACCAAATGAGCCGTTGCAGCCGAACACGGCTCAGGCCCTGGCCCGTTGGGCGTGATGACACCTAGGACTGAGATCACGCCGCGGTGACCAGACACACGCTCCAGCCACGCTGGATCCGTGGGCTGCGCGCGACAATGGTCCACGATGTCAACCGGACGGCGTCTCCGGGATCCGAATCCAGCTGGCCGGCCGCACGATCTGCTCGAGAGGTTCCCCACATGACCGACGCGGCGATCGACATCCAGGACTTGCAGAAACGCTTCGGTGACTTCCGGGCGGTCGACGGGCTCTCGTTCGACGTGGCACCCGGTGAGGTGCACGGATTCCTCGGTCCGAACGGGGCCGGCAAGTCCACCACGATCCGGGTGCTGCTGGGTTTCCTGCGCCCGAGCGCCGGCCGGATCCAGGTACACGGTATGGACCCGACGACCGATGCGGCCGCGCTCACCCGGCGGACTTCGTACGTGCCCGGCGACGTCGCCCTGTGGGGCGGCCTGACCGGACGGGAGGTCCTCGATGCCCTGGCTGGGCTGCGCGGTGCCTACGACAGCGCAGAGGAGGCACGGCTGCTCGAGGCGTACTCCCTCGACCCACACAAGAAGATGCGGGCCTACTCCAAGGGCAACCGGCAGAAGGTCATGCTGGTGGCTGCGTTCGCGGCCCGCACCGACCTGCTGGTGCTCGACGAACCGACCTCCGGCCTGGACCCGCTCATGGAGCAGGTGTTCCAGGACTGCGTTCGCCGGGCCGCGGCGGAGGGACGCGCCGTGCTGCTCTCGAGCCACATCCTGGCAGAGGTCGAGAAGGTGTGCGAGACCGTCACGATCATCAAGGACGGTCGACTGGTCGAGACGGGGCGGCTTCAGGACATGCGCCACCTCGCGGCCTCGACGATCTCCGGACGGGTGTCGGCGGATCTGGTGCCCGCCCTGCGGCAGCACCTCGACGCGATGGCAGCCCCGCAGATGTCGGGCTGGGTCCAGGACGACGGCCACCTCACCCTCGAGGTCCCCCGCGATGCGGTGGCCCCGGTGCTGGGGCTGCTCGCCCAGGCACAGACCGAGGACATCGTCTGCACGCCGGCCACCTTGGAGGACCTGTTCCTGCGCCACTACGAGGTGGCCGCCCGATGAGACTGCTGATCTTCACCACCCGAACGCACCGCACCGCCATCGTCGTCTGGGTACTGCTGCTGTGCGCGTTGGCCGTGGCCACCGGCGACGCCTACGAGTCCAGCTATCCCAGCGCTGAGGCCAGGCACGTCGCCGCGGAGTCGGCGCGCGAGAACCCGGCGCTCACCGCCATGTACGGACGACTCGCCGAGCCGGGCACCTCCGCGCAGTACTTCGCCTGGGAGATGGGCGCCTTCCTGACCATCCTCGCGGCCGTGATGGGCGTCCTGCTGGCCATCGCCGCCACCCGGGGCCCGGAGGACGCCGGGACCCTGGAGATCCTCCGCGCCAGCGGCATCTCGCCCGCGGCGCCGCTGCGCACCTCGATCGTCATGCTGACACTGGTTGCCCTGCTGACCGCCACGGCGACCGGGGGCGCCATCGCCGTGGGCACGCGCGGCACCGAGGGCACCACCCAGACCGGGTCGTGGACACTCGGCGGCGCGATCGGCCTGACCTTCCTGCTCATGGCCCTGCTCACCTGCGTGGTGGCGCAGGTGATGCCGACCGCGGTGGCCGGCCGCGGCACCGCGTTCACCCTGCTGGGCGTCGCCTTTCTGGTACGCGCTGTGGCCGACACCCAAGACCTCCCCTGGCTCAACGTGCTGACCCCGCTCGGCCTGCGCGCTCTCGCTGAGCCGTTCGCCGCAGACCACCTCCTACCGCTGGTCGCGGCGATGGCCGTGTGCTGCGTCCTGGCGTTCATCGCCCCCGGTCTCCAGGGGCGCCGTGACCTGGGTGCCGGGCTGGTGCCCACACGCAACCGCACGACACGTCGACTCCAGATCCGCAGCGCCTTCGGCCTGCAGCGGCGCCTCGGCGCGGGATCGGCCCTCGGGTGGATGGCCGGGATGACCCTGGGAGGTGCCGTGTTCACGGCCCTGGGTTCCAGCGCCGTGACCGCGACGAGCGAGGGCCAGATCGAAGGGGGGTTCCTCGGCACGCAGATCGGGACGGAGGATCCGACCGCGGGATACCTCGGCTACACCGGGACCCTCATCGGCATCGTCGCCGGGGTGTACGCGGTGCTGACGGTGCTCACCCTGGCCACCGATGAACGCGCCGGGCGGACCGCGCACCTATTGGCTGCGGGAGCCCCCCGCGCCCGCCCGCTGGCCGCCGTCCTGGCCGTGGCCATGCTGGGTTCGTTGCTGATCCTGCTCCCGACCGCGACCGCATCGGCCCTCGTGGCGCCACAGGTCCTGGACGGCGACCACGTCGCCTGGAAGGCCTTCACCCAGGTGCTGGGCCAGTGGCCCTCCCTGCTGGCCCTCGCGGCGTTCGCCGCCCTCGCCGTGGCCGCCGGACCCCGCTGGCGACACCTCGCCTGGTTCCCGCTCGCCGTGAGCGCCTTCCTGGCTCTGCTGGGGACCCTGCTGGAGCTCCCCGAGCGCCTCATCGACCTCAGTGTCTACCAGCACGTCCCGGCCTCGGACAGCGGCCAGACCCCCTACGCGCTGGGCGTTCTCGCCGCCATGGCCGTCGTGACGTCGGCGACGTCGCTGCGATGGTTCCGGTGGCGCGACCTCGCCAACGGATAGGACCGGCAGGCCCGGCGCTCGCCCGACATAGGCGTCAACCCGCGACGCCGGTAGCGTGCGAAGGGTGGGAAGGGGTGCGTCATGCGGGTCGCGGTCGCTGGTGGCACCGGCCTGGTCGGGCGGCTGCTGGTCGCCGAGCTCGAGCGGCGGAACCACCAGACGATGGTGCTGGCCCGCTCCGCGGGCATCGACGTACGCCGACGCGACCAGGTCGCGGACGCCCTTGAAGGGGCGGACGTGGTGGTCGACTGCCTCAACGTGACCAGCACCCGCGCGAAGGTGGCCACGGAGTTCTTCACGTCGACGACCGAGTCCCTTGTCGAGGCGGAGCGAGCCGCCGACGTGGAACGCCACGTGCTCCTGTCGATCGTCGGCATCGACCGCACTCCCCTGCCCTACTATCGAGCCAAGCTGGCCCAGGAACAGGCGGCCCGCGCGGGAGCCGGCGCGCTCACCGTGCTGAGGGCCACGCAGTTCCACGAGTTCGCCGGCCAGCTCCTCGCCCAGCTCAAACGGGGCCCGCTGGTGCCGGTGCCGCAGATGTTGTCGGCCCCGGTCGCGGCGGCCGAGGTGGCCGTCGCGCTGGCCGACCTGGTCGACCAGCCCCCGAGCCGGGAGACCGTGGAGCTCGGCGGGCCGGAGCGACTGGCGATGCCCAACCTGGTCGGCCGGCTGGCCCGAGCGCGGGGAATCCGCGCCGCGGTCGTGCCTGTGCCGCTGCCCGGTGCGGCCGGCCGAAGCCTGCGCTCGGGCGCGCTGATCCCCGACGACCCGTGGCGCACCGGCCGCCAGACGTGGGCCGACTGGCTGGCCGAGCAGGTCTGAGCGACTGGGCGATCGCGACCGAGGTCAGGCGCACAGGGTGGCGATGGGAAGGCCGGCGCTATCAGGGCTGGCGGCGACCTCGGCTCACCCGTCGACGTCCCGTGGTCCGAGGCAGGCTGCCGGATCGCCACTACCGGACCCGCCCATGCCGACGGAGGTCAGGAGAGCCGGAACGTCTGCCAGCGAACGGATCAGATCGTTCAGGTGGGTGCACGTCGAGGGACCGAACAACTGAGCCGACACCGACTCCCGCAACCGTGCGCACTCGGCGCCGACCAGTAACTGCGCGGAGGTGACGGCGACCGGGCACTCCCGGTGGGGCAGGACCCGGGGGTCCGGGATGATCGTTGTCACGGTGAGCTCGTCAAGATCCAGCCGCGCCCGGACACCGTACTCGTGCAACACGCGCTCGATGCCCTCGCCGTCGACGAAGGAGTCCCGGAACATGGCGTCGACGTCGACGCCCCCGTCGCCTCGGTGGACGTCGATCCGGCGGCGCCGGCTCATCCCCCACGCGGGCAGGGTCGCCAGCGTGTGCCAATCGTGCGGGTCGGCACCCTCGGTCAGCGATGGCGCGGGTGGCGTCACCGGTGATGGTGGGTTGCCGGTGTCGGCGAGTACCCGGACTGCCCGCGACGTCGCCGACCACCCGACGCAGACGTCCACCCGGCGTCCCGGTTGGGGCACAGACCGGCCCTCGGCGGCCACGTGGCGCCGTCGGGTGAACCCGCTGATGATCATCGCGCCTGGCACGTCGTCGAGGACCTGGTGCAGAACCGTCCCGCCCTCCACGTCGGGACGCAGCGTGCGCCACAACCCAGTGCGCCAGCCGACGACCGCGGGCCGGCCGACCAGGCGCGCCATGGACGGCCGGGCGGGATAGGTGTGCAGCATGTCCACCGTGCCGCCGAGCACGCGCAGGGCCACGAGGGCGGAGTCGACCACGTGGGTGTCCCCCCGGTGATCGGTGTGCAGGTCACGGCCGCGGCCGGCGATCTCAATGGGACCCTCGGGGCCGAGCGGGTGGTGCAGGTCCAGGCTGGTGGTGCGGCGTACCGAGTCGGTGCGGCGTGGCGGGGATCCCCTCCGAGGCCCCGGCAGCCCATTGTGTGCCTCGGTCTCGCCCGTCACCCCACCACGGTAGGGCCCTCGAGGTGCTTTCGCCGCCGGCACAGGACTCGTCGTGAGGATCTGCGCCACGGCCAGTATGACTCACAGTAGTGTTCCTATGACAAGAGGTAGTGCAATGACCTGGTGCGGGAGAGGATCGCATGCCATCTCGGGTCGACGTCGCGGCCACGAACCGCCCCTTCGCCCGTCGCGCCCTGCGGGCGGCCGCGGCCGCAGCCCTCGGTGGCACGCTGACCATCACCATGGTCCCCACGGCACCAGCCGCCCCGATGCCGGGAGCGGGGGACCGGACGACGGTCCTCTCGTCCGGCACACCCGGCGGCGCCCAGGACGTCCGGGTGGAGACATCGGGGACCGCGACCTGCGGGACCGTCACGGCGTTTCGCCGTGCCGCGCCGTCCTACGGTCTGTACGAGATGGCCGACACGGCGCCGTTGAGCAGCGCCAAGGACACGATGACCGACGCGCGCCAGGTGGGGAGAAACTGGCGCGACCGCACCTTCCGGTGGGTGGCCTCCGGTGGCGACGGGGTCGTCTACGCCCTGACCTGGACGGGGGACCTGAAGTGGTACCGCTACGACTCGGACAGATCCCGTTGGGTCGCGGGCAGCGGCAACACCATCGGGACCGGGTTCACGCGGAGCAGGGTGACCACCATGGCGCTCGGTCCCGGCGGGGACCTCTACGTCGTCCGCTCCGATCGCAAGCTCGTGCTGTATCGCCATACCGGCCGCCTCTCCGGCTCACCGAGCTGGGCGAGACCCGCGGGATGGGTCATCGGTTCGGGCTGGACCAGAGACGAGATCATCGCTCCGAACGGTGACGGCACCCTCTACCGCCAGCACGGCGGCAGCCTGTACTGGTACCGCCACACCGACCCGGCGTCCGGGCCCGTGACGTGGTCCGCACGCAGGACCGTCGGTGCCGGCTGGACGTTCTACGACGTGCGGTCGGCAGGCGCCGGCGTGCTCTATGCGGCCACGGAGCTCGTGGGCTATGCGGGGACGGGCATGCTGTCCGAGGTACGTGTGTACCGGCACACCGATCCGCTCGGCGGCGGTCCGTCGTGGGGTTCCGCCACAGGCGTCCGCAAGTTCACCGGAGGGTGGAACACCTACGGCAGCATCGCCGTCGACCCGACCTCCTGCACTCTGAGCTGATCAACCACTGACTGGCGCCCCGTCATCCAGACCGGCAGATGCCGCGACAGGCAGCCTCGTCTGCCGATCACCGTCGGTCGTCACTCGTCCGTCGGCTGCGACGGAGCGGCCACCCGGCACGCATCTGTCGAGCCGGGCATGGCGTGCCGGTGAGTGGCGACCCAGTCGTAGACGAAGGCCGACAGCGGCGCGACCAAAGAGCTCGCGATCAGGCGGCCCGCCACCAGCGCAAGGCCGCCACGGGCAACCAGTGCGGCCGCAATGGCCTCGCTGCCGGGGGACAGCGCGCCGGAAGCGTCTTGCCAGTAGGCCCGTTCGGTGACGTCGCGCGCGGTGAGCCCGAGCGCCGCGAGATCGGGGAGTGCCTGCCAGGGCACGATGATCACGCGCTCGGGACGTCGTCGCGCCAGCCACCGAGCCGTCCGGGTGCAGAAGCCGCAATCGGCGTCGTAGATCAGCCGACCGGTCGATGCGTCCCCCGGGTCGCGCAGCGAGCGCACGAGCCGGACTGAGAGGAACGCCAAGTATGCTGCCCCGCCAAGCCCGCCGGCCACGAGCACCAGCGGGTATATCACCGCGGCAAGGCGGGTGGGACTTCCGCCGATCGGGGTCCTGGCGAACGCGTCGATCAGGGCGGCCCAGATGACGCCGCCGCCGATCACCGCCAGTGGAGCGAACCGCACCAGCCTCGGCGAGACATGCACCCGCTGCAGGGCCTGCGGCGTGGGCACTCGGTCCCAGGGGACGACGAACCCGTACGCGACGACATTCATGAAGAACGGGATGCCCATCAGGAGCCACACGCCGAGGTGGAACGTCCCTGCGATGGCGAACCAGAAGCGGGTCGTCGCCCACGTGAGGACGGCCAGAACCATGCCCGCCTCGAACACGATCGTGACGACGTCCATGAGCTCCCAGAGGACCGGGCTCTTCACGACCAGGAACGCCGGCACGAGCAGGTCGTACCCATGAGTGAAGTACTGCATGACCTCGGACGCCTGGACGGCCTGGGTACGAGGGTCCAGCCAACCGCCGCGCACCTTGTCCAGCGCGGCCGTGGCGAACGCCAGACCGATCATCAGCGCGAACAGTCGTAGCGGCCAGTGCTCGGCCCGCTCCGACCGTTCCGGTTCACCCGGGACACGTCGGCGCAGCGCGTCCAGCGACAAGCGGTCACCCCACCCGGCGAGCGCCATCGGCAGCGGCACGAGCACGAGCAGGATGTCGTGATCGATCTTGCCGAGTGAGTAGCAGAAGCCGTAGCCGGTCATGGCAACCGCTACCGATGCGAACGATGCGGTGCGCGTGTGCCAGCCGAGCAGGATCCCAACCAGGCAGACCGCGAGCGCCACCTCCAGCCCGTACAACACCCACACCGGGGGGAAACCGGAGAACAGCTGCATCGGGCCCGGCGGAGGGTTGTACATCGAGTCCGGGAACGCAGAGATCCACGTGAAGTCGGGCAGCATCAGCAGCGCGATCAGCGCGTAGATCACGCGGTAGCGGGCCAGAGAGGTCCGCGTCATCACGCCGCCATGAATCCACCCGTCAAGGCGTTCAGCCATGGCCGCCTCCATCCGGGAACGAGATGACGACGCTGTCGGTGGTGACGATCCGACCTGGCTGCCGGGTGTCGACGTCGTACGCGACGTCGCGCCACGAGATCACCGCGCTGACAGGCCGGCGCCCGCCGTCGAGTTCGGTCAGGCGCTCCTGTAGCCACGCCACCGTCTGGGGATCGGAGCGCCGAGGGCTGTCGGTGCCGAAGGCGGATTGGAACACCGCCATCCGCCCCGACTTGGACCGCTCCATCACGTCTCGATGCGAGAACGTCGACGTGCTGCCGTCGGCGTAGGTCGCCATCACCGTCGGCTCCGGAACGGTGGCCATGTTCTCGGGCCGGCCCTGCGCGCCGCCGAAACCCCCGAATCCCGGCTGGAAGAGCCCAGGGTACGGCTCGGTCCACACCTTGGCCACGGCGAGCTGCACAACGAAGCCGATCAGGAGCAGGGCGAACAGCCCCCTGACGAGTACCCGTCGCATGGGTGGACTGTAGCTGGCGCCCCATTGCTGATGTTCCATCCCGGATTGACCACCGGGATTCTGTGGCCCTCCACCCCGCCGCGATGATCTTGGTCACGCTGCGTGCAGGCCTGCCCCGTATCAGGCGCGGACGGTGGCGACCTCGACGTCATCCACGGGGAGCGGGGCGGTCCCGCGACGTCCGTCGTCCGGCAGAAAGGCGCCTCGGCGACGTATCTGGTCGGCGTCCCCCCGCCTCCTGCAGACGACCGGATCGGCCGAGGGCCAGACGGGCCCACCGACGACAGGGAGTCGCAATGACGGAGAACCAGCGGCACTACTGCATGGTGCCGGTGCCGACGCAATCGGCAGCCAAGGACCGTGCGGCACTGCTCCACGCGTTCAAGTGGCAGCCGGGCACGGAGGTCACGGTGGCCTTCCTGGAGGGCGACCCGGCCCTGCAGGAGCGCGTGGCGGCCGTTGCCCAGGAGTGGACCGGACCGAAGATGGCCAACCTCGCCCTGCGGTTCGTCGAGGGCAGCAGCGCCGACGTCCGGATCGCCTTCGTGCAGGGCGACGGCTCGTGGTCGTACCTGGGCACGATGTGCCAGCAGATCCCGGCCGACGAGCAGACCATGAACTACGGCTGGCTGACCCCAGACTCCGACGACGACGAGCTGCGCCGGGTCGTGCTGCACGAGTTCGGCCACGCACTCGGGCTGATCCACGAGCACCAGAACCCCGACCACGCCATCGCCTGGAACCGTGCCGCGGTCATCGCGGACCTGTCCGGCCCGCCCAACAACTGGGACGAGGCGACGATCGAGAACAACATCTTCAAGGCCTACGACCCGGCCGAGATCACCGGCACCGCGGTCGACGCCGAGTCCATCATGCTGTACCCGATCCCGGCGTCCTGGACCACGGACGGGTTCTCGGCGGACCTGAACCGGGAGCTGTCGGAGACGGACAAGGAGTTCATCCGGAGCGCCTACGCGTGGTGACCGCCCTCGAGCGGTCCCGTGACGACGCGGCCGGGGGGCCGGGCACGACCAGGCCCCTCGGCCGGCAGGAGGGACGATGACGGATTACGCGGTGGTCGTCGGGGTCGCCCGCTACCCGGACCTCGCGGCCGAGGGCGTGGCCACCGACCTGGACGGCCCGGACCACGACGCGCAGGCCATCCACGACTGGCTGGTCGATCCGGACGGCGGCCGCCTCGACCCGGCCAACGTGCGGATGATCCGCTCTGCGGACGTCGAGCCGCAGGACGCCGACGGCCCCCAGCCGAGCAGGGCGCGCATCGAGCGCGAGCTGAAGTGGATCGAGCGGCAGACGCAGGCTGTCACGGGCGACCGCCTCTACCTGTACTTCTCCGGCCACGGGTTCTCTCCGGTCCTGGAGGAGGGAGCGCTCTTCACCGCGGATGCGACCCAGGTCAGCCCCGAGTACGTCTACGCGAACGCCTGGCTGCGCTGGTTCCGCAAGGCCCAGCGCTTCCGCGAGACCGTGCTGTGGATGGACAGCTGCATGAACTACCAGCAGTCCATCCCGGTCACTGAGGTGCTGATGAGGCCGAAGATCGGCAACGGGGTGCCGGGGCCGACCTTCATCGCGATCGCCGCGCAGACCAAGAGTGCCGTGGAGCACCCGATGGGCGACGGGCAGGTGCACGGGGTCTTCACCTGGACCCTGCTGCAGGGCCTACGCGGCGCCGCGGCGGACCTAGGTGGCCGGGTCACGGCCGAGAGCCTGCGCGGCTTCCTCTACGCCGCGATGCCCGAGTCGCTGCCCGCCGACGTCCAGCGCTCCTCCGCGGTGGACCTGCAGCCCTTCGTCCGCGCCGACCCGGGGATCGTGCTGCGCCGGTTGCGGTCCCGGCCCACCTACCCGGTCCACCTCGAGCTGCCCGCCGGGGCGACGGGACAGGAGTTGCGGATCTGGACCGGGCGGCCGCTCGCGCAGGCGGCCTCGGCGCTGCTCGCCTCGACGGAGTGGAAGGGGCAGCTGGTCCGGGGGCTGTACGTCGCCGAGGTGGCCGGGAGCGGTCTGCGGCACGGCTTCCAGGTCAGTGGCGCCGGGCCGGTGCACGAGGTGGTCGCCAGCACCGGACCAGCCGTGACGGTGCCCGAGCCGTCGCGGCTGTTCTCGCTCGACGTCGTCTCGGACAACTCTGCCGCGGCGATCAGCGTCATGGACCCCACCTTCACCCGGGTCATCACCGGCACCGGCGAGGTGCACGAACTGGAGGCGCCCGGCGTCTACAAGGTGCGAACCGAGTTCGGCCGGGAGGTCGCCCCGAGCTCGGACGAGGTGCTCCTGCTGGACCGGGACACCCGGACCGGTCGGTCGTCGACCACGCACCTGTCGTCCGCCGCCCCGATCCCTGGCACCGCCGCGACCCACGAGTTCCACGTGACGTCCTTCGAGGGTGCAGCCGTGCGGCGCAGCGCCACCCGCGGACCGTCGACGTCCGGCGCGTCGATGATCTCCCTGATGGCCCGGTACTGGACGCCGCCCGGCGGGACCGGGACCGGGGCTCCGCCGCCGCACCCGATGACGGGGCTGGAGCTGCTGGACCAGTCGGGCCGGACCGTCGCCGACCTCACGCAAGACAGCGTGGTCGAGGGCGCGGGCGACCATGACCCGGTCGCCGTGTGGGAGGCCGGGTTGCCGCCCGGCGCCTACGGCCTGCGCCAGCTCCACCCGGGAGGACGGCGCTACGAGGGCAGCGTCGTGGTCTCCACCGGCTGGGTCACCCAGGTCGCGGTCCGGCGCCAGCCGGCGACCGCGGAGACCGGCCAGGAGGGCCTCCCCGACGTCGCGGTCTTCATGCGGCGCGAGGGCGTCGCCCGCGAGCCCGCCCAGGACGCGGTCATCGAGGGAGCCCGGGTCGCGCTCGCCCAGGGCCGGGACCTGCTCACGGAGGGCCGTGGCACGCAGCTCACGGAGCTGCTGCTGACCAAGTTCGCCGACCCGATCGCGGGCATCATCGGGGCGCACCTGCTACTCCGCGCCGCCGACGCCGGCCGCCCCGACCCAGCGCACGCCCACCGGTTCGACACCGCCGTCCGCAACCTGCGCTCGCTCGTCGGGCATAGCCACCCCGACGTCGAAGCGCTCTCGCTGCGCTGCAAGGATCCCGGCCTGCGCACCACGGTGCCGTTCTCGGCCCCTCCGATCTTCCGGCAGAGCTGGCAGCTCGTCACGGCCGCCAGCTACGCAGACCCCGACCTCGTGCCGGTCGAGCTCTGGGGCCGCGTGCACGCCACCGTGAACTTCGGCGCGTTCCTCATCTGGGCCGCCGACGAACCCACCCGGGCCGCGCACGCCGAGCAGCTGACCGCCTGGATCGACCGGTACGCGAACGGCACCGACAGCGACCCCGGCGCGAGACCGGCCACCGGTCGGGGCGGGACGCCGACCGCCCGGCCGCTCCCCCAGGCGGCCAGGGACGAGGGTCTGCGTCTTCAGGTGCCGTCCGGCATCGTGCAGGGTCTCTGGGCCGCGCGCCAGGGCGCGCGCGACGGGCGGAACCCCGGACCCGCACCGGTCCCGCCCGATGCGTGAGTATCGGCTCGGAGCGCGGCTGGTCGTGTCCTTCCAGCGCTACCCGCTGCCGGAGGCCGGTTACGTCACCGGGCTCGTGACCAGCCGTGGGGCCCTGCCGTTCCTCGTGACGCGCCCCGGCCGGCTGCTCCTGCCGTGCCCGACCGGCGAGGCGTTCTGGATCGGCGTCGTCGCCGCGGACCTGACGTCCGGCACGCGGTCCCGAGTCGCCGTACAGGTGCGGACCGCCTCGCGAGGCGACATGGACGCGGCCGACGGCACCCCCCTGCGCGGCACCGGGCCGGCCACCATGACGGAACTCCTCCCGGGCCGACCCGGCGTACCGGGCATCGCGCGCGGCGACGGCACCTGGTGGCCCTTCACGCGCGACCCGGCCGGATCGGCGGCGCCCGCCTGCGTGAGGCTCGACCTGGTCTGCCACGTCACCGGCCGGACCGGACCCGGCCCCGAGACCGGCGCCCTGGACGTGGAGGTGGTCGACCCCGAGCAGTTCCGCGCCGCGGGCGGCGACCCCGTGCCACCCCTGGATCCCGGCGGGGGCCAGCCCCCACGCCGCCTGCCCTGACCGAATCAGCCGCGCCGGAATGGCGTTGGGCCGCAAGGGCTCTGAGCAGCGAACCGGGCGAGGGCGCCGATACTCATCGCCGCCGCAGCGCTGCGTCGATGTCCTCTTCGGTGATGGGCTTGCGGACGTAGATGTCCCAGAAGCTCAGGACCATGCCGAGCCCCCAGGCGCCGAGCGGCCAGGCCGGCCAGAAGTAGCCACCGCCGGTCATCGCCCAGATACCCACCAGGAAGGCGTTGACCACCACGTAGGCCACCATGGCGGACTGCCAACCACGCTTCTTCTCCACGATCTTTCGCGCATCGTCGGGAGGCCGGGCCTCCGGGGTTCCCCAGGGTTGCTGTGGTGTCGAGGTCTGCACAATGACCACCTCTCATCGCCAGAAGTTCCGCGCAGGCGCCACAAACCGCCGCGCTTCCGACAGTTCTAGGATGCCTCCGCCGCAACGGCTCAGGCCTGGGTCGAACGTCGCTCACTGACCGCCTACGACCACTGACACCCCTTGGGAACTGTCATCTAGGATCGGCGCATGGTCGGCGGGGATCGGCGACGGGTGAGGGTCGTCGAGGTCCTCGCCGCGTTGTCCCTGACCTCGGACCTCGCCTCTGGCGTTCCCTTCGAGAAGGGGCTGCAGACCTGTGCGGCGGCCGAGGCCCTGGCGCGGGCGCTCGGTCTGCCCGACGGTGAGCGGCGAGTGGTGTTTCAGGTCGCCCTGCTCAGGGCAGTCGGGTGCACCGCCCATGCGAGCGAGAACGCCGCCCACTTCGTCGACGACGTGGCGTTCCAGGCCGCTCTCAAGGCGCTCGACCCCGGCGATGCGGCGGTGTTCGGCAGTCAGCTCACCCAGTTCGGTAGGTGGGCCGGTGAGGCCGCGGCCCCGTCTCTGGCGCAGCGATTCGTCGAGCTCGCCCCCACCGTCGGTCCGGTGGCGGCGCGTAGCGGGTGCGAGGTGAGCCGGGCGCTGGGGCCGCGGCTCGGCCTCGACCCCGCCGCGATCGCCGCGCTCGACGAGGTCTACGAACGCTGGGACGGCTTGGGCATCCCCGAAGGCCGCGCTGGCGAGCGGTTGACCCTGGCGGCACGCGTCGTCCACATCGCGGAGCAGGCCGTGCTCGCCCATGCCGCGGCGGGACCCGCGGGGGCCGTCGCCGAGGTGGCCCGCAGGGCCGGCGGGCACCTGGATCCCGGTCTGGCCCACCTGTTCGTCCGCCACGCCGAGGAAGTCCTCTCGGCGTTGACCGTGGACGACGCGCTCACCCACGTCGTCCGGATCGAACCCCCTCCGCACGCCGTCCTCGCCTTCGACGAGATCGAGACCTTCGCCGAGGCGATCGCCGTGATGGCCGATCTCAAGGGGCGACACCTGCTCGGGCACTCCCGCCGGGTGGCCGAACTGGCCGTCGGGGCGGTGCGCCTGGCTGGGGCGGGGAAGGACCAGCTGAGTCTGGTCCGAGCCGCGGCCCTGGTGCACGATCTGGGCCGTGTCGTGGTGCCGAGCAGTGTCTGGGACCGGTCCGGGCAACTGCGTACCGTGGACGTGGAACGTGTTCGGCTGCATCCGTACTGGACCCATCGGGTGCTGGTGCGGAGCCCGGCGACCGCCGAGTGGGCAGAGCTTGCCTCGGCCCACCATGAACGTCTCGACGCGCGCGGATACCACCGGGGGACGGGGCCGGCTGAGCAGAGCATGCCGATGCGGATCCTGGCCGCGGCCGATGTGTATGCCGCGCTGACCGCCGACCGTGCGTACCGACCGGCGTTCGCGCCCGCCGAGGCCGCCCGAATCCTGGAGGCCGAAGCACGGCAGGGGATTTGGGATCTCGACGCCGCGGCTGCGGTGATCGAGGCCGGCGGGCTCCCCCGACCCCGGGCGGAGCGTCCCGGCGGCCTGAGCGAACGGGAGGTCGAGGTGGTCCGGTGGGCGGCACGGGGGATGACCAACCAGGAGATCGCCGACGAGCTCCACATCTCCCACCGGACCGTGGGGCACCACCTGGCTCACGTCTACGACAAGACCGGACGGCGTACCCGAGCCGGCGTCGCCGTCTTCGCGATGGAACACGGACTGGTGCCCTGACCGCTGACGATAGGCCGATCAACCGATGCCCGTGAGCACGCCGGGATCGAAGCTTGGTGGTGCGACAGGCCCGGGACCGTCCCGGACGCCGCGCGTCAACCAGGAGGGACGCCATGACCACCACCACCACCCTGAACCACACAGCCGCGGTAGCGGCGATCTACGAGGCCTTCGGCCGCGGTGACGTCGCGGCGGTCCTCGGCCACCTCTCGCCCGAGGTCACCTGGGACGGCGACTGGGCCGACAACTGGGGCCAGGACGGCTCCCTGCCGCACTTCCTCCCCCGCCGCGGACACGATGCCGTCCGCGAGTTCTTCCACGCCCTGAGCGCCTACACCCTGCACGACCTCCAGGTGCACGACCTGCTCGCGGGCGACGGCCAGGTCGTGGCCCAGGTCACCATCGAACTGTCGACGCCGAGCGGCGGGAGGCTTCGCGACGAGGAGCTCCACCTGTGGACCTTCGGGCCCGACGGTTCCGTGAGCGCCCTGCGACACTACATCGACACCGCCAAGCACCTTGAGGCCGGCAAGGGCATCGACACCACAGCCGGTCGCCCGGCTCGGGCCTGACCCGGCCAGGCGGCGCGACGGGCGTCAGGCAGGGACGCATCGGGACCGCTCAGCGCCCGCGGCCCTGGGCTGTCACCGTCACGATGCGCCGCTGAGGGCTTCGTGGAGGCGGGTGTGGACGGGTCGGGTGAACATCCACTTGCTCATCTCCTCGATGATCAGAAGCCGTTCGGCCGGGGTGAGTGCGGGGTCGTCGCGTAGGTCGTGGACGAGCGTGTCGATCGTGTCCGCGCCGGTGACGGCGGCTATCCCGCCGTCGTTGTCCGTGTCGAGGCGGAGGAACGATCCGTCTTCCTCGCAGTAGCGTGGCCAGCCGGGTTGGCCGGGGCAGGAGGGAATGCCGTCGCGGGCGAACGAGGTCCAGTAGCGTCCCATGGCTTGGCTGAGCCGCTCCCGGTCGTGGCGTGTGCGCTTGCGGAACAAGAACCGGTCGGCGTCGCCCAGGTGCTGGAAGCGACCGAACACGAACGGGACCTCGAACCCGTGGGCGGCGCCGAAGACCTGCTGGAAGTCCATCGCCAGCAGCCGTCCCCCGTCGTCCCAGTCGAATCGGTAGGCGTACACCTGGGTGTGGCCGGCGGCGGCCATCATCTCGGCCGGTTCGTCGACCGCCCGGATCCGCCATACCCGGGACACGTAGCGGGCCTTGGCGTCGTAGAAGTCCTGATCGCGGGCGACGATCAGGAATCGGAGCTTCTTGGTGGTCATCTGCGGGTCGCTGGCGTAGAAGAGCTTCATCTCGTCGCGGTTCGTGCCGGTGATGACCGGTACGGGATGGAACGTTTCGGTCGAGGCGAACGCCTCACGCAACGGTGTCGACGGCAGAACGACGCCGTCCTGGATCACCCGCGGAACGTCGAGGAACCAACCGCCGCCAATGTCGCAGGCGGCGTAGAGCTGCTCGACCGAGGCCGCGCGCAGCTCCGCCGCTGTCGTGGCCCCGAGCCGCCGAGCGATCTGGCTCGACGGGTTACACACGTCGCCCGCGGCTCCTTCCGCCTGCACCGTCGAGACGCTGTCGAAGCTACCGGACTCGATGATCGCCCGGTGAAACAGTCCGGCCGCCAACGGTGACGCCAGGAGAGCGGCCACGTTGTGCCCGCCCGAGCTCTCCCCGAAGATCGTCACGCACTGCGGGTCACCGCCGAAGGAAGCGACGTTGTCCCGGACCCATTTCAGCGAGGCGATCAAATCCAGCAGGGCGAAGCATGCCGCCGCGTCCTGCGGGTCTGTGGCGTCGCTTCGTAGCGCCGGGTGCGAGAACCATCCCAGCGGTCCCAGCCGGTACTGGGGAACAACGACGACGACGTTCTCCCGAACTGCCAGGGTCGAGGCGTCGTAGAGCCCCGACCGGCCCCACACGTTGCCGCCACCGTGGATCCACACCATCACCGGCAGGGCCACGTCCCCGGTGTGCGGGGGAGCGTAGATATCGACAGCCAGGCAGTCCTCGGAGCCGATCACCAACCCGGGCTCGACCCCTTCATCGGCATCACCCTGATTGGTCAGCTGGGCACACCGCGAGGCGAACTCGACCGCGGCCCGCCTCCCCTCCCAACAAGGGGCGGGCTGTGGAGCCCGCCACCGGTTCGGCCCAGCCGTCGAGGCAGCGTACGGGATGCCCCGCCACACATAGGCCCCGCTCGGCTCGATCGAACCAACGACAACACCCGCCTGGGTCGGCCGCTCCGTGATCGGTGCGACCTCGGCTGGGCGCGAACGGCTACGGCCCCACAGGCCCAGTCTGGCGGGCATGAACTATCCCCCTCGAGCGGAGTCAGTTTGGCCGACCGAAGTCTGCGTTCTGTCGGTGGCATCGACGCTGTCCGCTCTCCCAAGACTCCAGGTCCGCCATCCGGTGCCCAGGAAGAACACGGCGACGGCCACGACGCTGACGGCGGAGAACGGTGATCCGGGATCGATGACCGCGACGGCGCCGCCGATGGCTCCCAGACCGCCGAGCACGACGGGGAAGATGGTCAGGCGAGGACCGAACTCGGGTGCGCTGCGCATGGCGATGCCGAACAGGACGATGCCGATCGGGACGAGGAGCACACCCGTCGCGAGCATGGTGTCGAAGACGCTCTGCGCGCCATGCCAGGCGTACTCGATCATCCGCTTCTCCTCCGGGGAGGTGTCGGGCGCGGTGTACAGCCGTGCCAGCGGCGATGTCGACACGTGCAGCAGGCTGCTTGCCGCCATGACCACCAGGCCGGACGCGGCAACGACCATCCCGAACAGCGACGCAGCCAGATGGCCGGCACCGAGGACTCGGTGCAGAACGACCACGTGCAGGATGAACATCATCAGGGCGCCGAGATAGAGGAAGTGCTCGGCGATGCGACCCGACTCGATGGCGTCGAAGTCCCTCAGGGTCTCGACGTCGGAGGCATCGGGCAGCCCCAGAGCCGTCACGACCGCGAGGGCACCCATCAGGAGGGCGAAGCCGGCCAGGCCCGCCACGCCACCCCAGCGCACCAGCCGGCGCTCCGCCGTCCAGGGCGATTCCAGCGGGCCGCGCGGCGACGAGGTCCCTTGCCCGGCGGGTGTTCGGGGTTGGGGAGTGTCACTCATCTACCTGCCTCCTTCGGGACCGTCAGCCTGGTGATGTGCGTCGAGGGTTCGGGTCAGGTGCGGGCGGGTTCGGGCAATGAGGTCGGCTCCGCGGTGTCGGTCGCGGCGGGGTTGAACCCCCGCACGATCAGCCACACGGCGAGCACCATCTCCTGCACCGGCGCGTCCAGAAGCCCTTCCAACGTGGAGGATTGGGTCCCGAATGTCGCCAGCAGGGCGTAGGCGAGGTAGGGGACGACGGCGAGCAGCCCCCATCCCGAGAGCCATCGAGGCACCAGCCTGGAACGGAACAGCACCCAGTAGAACATGGTCGCGCCGGTGTTCCAGAGCCCCTCGGAAGACGATGTAGCCGAGTGCCAGTCGCTGGCTCGTGCGCCGCAGGATCGGGTACGCCAGGATCGGGATGAAGGCCAGGGCCAGTCCCATCACCAGGACCAGGAGCGCCCCCACCGCCAGCCGATCCCCCAACGACGCGGCGCTGGCCAGGTGGTCCGGCCCTTCGGGTCCGGCCCAGCCGGTGACGACGCGGCTCATCACCCCCGCCACGGTCCCGACGATGTACAGCACGCCGATCAGCGTCGCCACCGCTCGGTCGCTGAGGGCACCGGAACGACGCACTGCCTGTGATGCCATCGGATTCCCCTTTCGGTGTCGCAGTGAGTTCAGACCTTTACGAGGGATGTCCCGCAGTGGAGCCTGTTCCAGTTCTCCGGGCACGTCGTCCGTCTCTCCGGGCACGTCGTCGTGCCGGCAGGCGGGTGTGGCCCGCGGGGCCTTCGGCCCGGGTCAGCGGCTTCGGGGCCGGACGTCGAGGTGCTCATCGTCGGTTCTGTCCGCAGGTGAGCCCATGCCTCGTGGCCCAGGCGTGGCGTCAAAGCCCTTCGCGATGAGCAGGACGGCGAGCACCATCTCGTTCACGGCGATCGGCAGGACGATCAGTGCCTCCAGGAGTGCGCCGGGGGAGCTGGTCAGGATGACGCCCACCGTGCCCGCCATCATCCAGGCAGCCGCGGCGAATCCCCAGGCAGACAACCAGCGCGGGACGAGCCCGGACCGATACAGCAGGCCGTAGAGGATCAGCGCACCGGCGGCGAAGACGAAGACGTAGAGCGTGAACAGTCGGTCGATCTCGGCCAGCACGCCCGTTCCCACGGCCTCCCAGGCGGTCTCCCCCTCTCCCGTGCCGGTGCGATATTCCCTGCTGAGGTCCACCAGCGAGAGCAGTTTCGCCTCGATGACTATCAGGAACACGGCCTCGATCGACCTGAACCCCGCGTAGGCCAGGGCCAGGCCCTCGTGCCAGCGGCGCAGCACCGGGAACAGGAACATCCCGATCAGCGGGATGGCCAGCACGCACAGGAACTCCAGCAGCACCCCGAGCATGATCGTCGTCCGGTCCGGATAGGCGCGCTCCAGGTACACCGACGATCCGGTCGACGGACCATAGATGGCACCGCCGACCAGGTACAACACGGTGGCGACCACGAACAACACGCCGACGATGATCGCCGTCCTCCGGTCGTCCTGCGGTCGGCGTCCACTCTCCATCCTGAACCCTCCTCCGACAGAACCAGCAGAAGCTGCGAGGAATCGATGGCCTGGAGCTCATCGAGACACCCGCGCCAGTGGTTCCGCGCGACAGATGACAGGTCTCAGCGGACCCGGACATCGAGCCACCGCATGCAGGCAGCCAGGGCCGGCCTTGCCTTGAGCCATGACTACGAGAGCCACAGCCACATCAGCCGCTTCTGTTGTCCGTGTTGCACCATTCTCGCGGCTGCTGTCCGAGTCGTGTGAGGCCTAGGTCCCGACAGCCGGGGCCACGCAGCGGTGGCCCGAAGCCGAACATCCGCAGCAGGACATCCCCCATCTCGGCGGCGCTAGGCAGGTCATCCGCGAGTTGATCGACGCCCGCGACACCCTCCCCGGCTGAAGTGGCGAAACGAACCCCCCGGCATAGAGGCCTAGGCCCGGATGGACTTGTGGTTGTGGTCAGGTCGAGGAACGGATCACCAAGCGCTTGCGTATACCGAGGTGCGTGGCGCCCCTTCGCCATCCACCACCTGGAGCGGGTCCGACTCCTGGTGGCTGGGCATGGTGCCACCGATCGGGTCTGCAGCAATGCCTGACTGCGTGCCCATTGGCAACACCCACCCCATCAGCCAAGGTGGAGGGAGTCGCACCCCTTCGTGGAGGACGATCATGATGACTGCGCGATCGACCTCGGCCGAGACAACCGACGCCGTCAGGTCGCCGTGGCTCATGCTGGCGCTTGCCACCACTGGGTTCGCGATCAACTTCTGGGCCTGGGCGCTGCTCAGCCCTCTGGGTCCGGTGCTAAGCGACAACGGCGGCCTGGGCGCCCTCAGCGAGTGGCAGGCTCCCTGATCGTGGCCGTGCCGGTCATCGTGGACTCCCTCGGCCGGATCCCCGTCGGGGCGCTGACCGACAAGCACGGGGGGCGGGAGATGTTCGTGATCGTCTCGCTCGCGACCATCGTGCCGACCCTCTTCATCGGCTTCTATGGACAGACCAACTACGCGGCGCTGCTGGCCGGCGGATTCTTCCTCGGCATCTCGGGAACCTCCTTCGCCGTCGGCGTCCCGTTCGTCAACGCCTGGTTCCCTCCGGAGCGGCGCGGCTTGGCCGTGGGGATCTTCGGGGCCGGCATGGGCGGCACGGCGATCAGCGCCGTCACGACGGTCAAGCTCTACACCAACGTTGGCGACAAAGGCCCGTTCCTGTTCGCCGCCGCCGCGCTGGCGATCTTCGCGGTCGTGGCGTGGCTGCTGCTCGAGGACGCGCCCGGCATGCAGGCCCCAACGTCGTCC
>CAVVQM010000019.1:0-21079 GCA_963750395.1 uncultured Actinomycetota bacterium
GGATCGGCGCATGGTCGGCGGGGATCGGCGACGGGTGAGGGTCGTCGAGGTCCTCGCCGCGTTGTCCCTGACCTCGGACCTCGCCTCTGGCGTTCCCTTCGAGAAGGGGCTGCAGACCTGTGCGGCGGCCGAGGCCCTGGCGCGGGCGCTCGGTCTGCCCGACGGTGAGCGGCGAGTGGTGTTTCAGGTCGCCCTGCTCAGGGCAGTCGGGTGCACCGCCCATGCGAGCGAGAACGCCGCCCACTTCGTCGACGACGTGGCGTTCCAGGCCGCTCTCAAGGCGCTCGACCCCGGCGATGCGGCGGTGTTCGGCAGTCAGCTCACCCAGTTCGGTAGGTGGGCCGGTGAGGCCGCGGCCCCGTCTCTGGCGCAGCGATTCGTCGAGCTCGCCCCCACCGTCGGTCCGGTGGCGGCGCGTAGCGGGTGCGAGGTGAGCCGGGCGCTGGGGCCGCGGCTCGGCCTCGACCCCGCCGCGATCGCCGCGCTCGACGAGGTCTACGAACGCTGGGACGGCTTGGGCATCCCCGAAGGCCGCGCTGGCGAGCGGTTGACCCTGGCGGCACGCGTCGTCCACATCGCGGAGCACGCCGTGCTCGCCCATGCCGCGGCGGGACCCGCGGGGGCCGTCGCCGAGGTGGCCCGCAGGGCCGGCGGGCACCTGGATCCCGGTCTGGCCCACCTGTTCGTCCGCCACGCCGAGGAAGTCCTCTCGGCGTTGACCGTGGACGACGCGCTCACCCACGTCGTCCGGATCGAACCCCCTCCGCACGCCGTCCTCACCTTCGACGAGATCGACGCCTTCGCCGAGGCGATCGCCGTGATGGCCGATCTCAAGGGGCGACATCTGCTCGGGCACTCCCGCCGGGTGGCCGAACTGGCCGTCGGGGCGGTGCGCATGGCTGGGGCGGGGAAGGACCAGCTGAGTCTGGTCCGATCCGCGGCCCTGGTGCACGATCTGGGCCGTGTCGTGGTGCCGAGCAGTGTCTGGGACCGGTCCGGGCAACTGCGTACCGTGGACGTGGAACGTGTTCGGCTGCATCCGTACTGGACCGATCGGGTGCTGGTGCGGAGCCCGGCCACCGCCGAGTGGGCAGAGCTTGCCTCGGCCCACCATGAACGTCTCGACGCGCGCGGATACCACCGGGGGACGGGGCCGGCTGAGCAGAGCATGCCGATGCGGATCCTGGCCGCGGCCGATGTGTATGCCGCGCTGACCGCCGACCGTGCGTACCGACCGGCGTTCGCGCCCGCCGAGGCCGCCCGAATCTGGAGGCCGAAGCACGGCAGGGGATTTGGGATCTCGACGCCGCGGCTGCGGTGATCGAGGCCGGCGGGCTCCCCCGACCCCGGGCGGAGCGTCCCGGCGGCCTGAGCGAACGGGAGGTCGAGGTGGTCCGGTGGGCGGCACGGGGGATGACCAACCAGGAGATCGCCGACGAGCTCCACATCTCCCACCGGACCGTGGGGCACCACCTGGCTCACGTCTACGACAAGACCGGACGGCGTACCCGAGCCGGCGTCGCCGTCTTCGCGATGGAACACGGACTGGTGCCCTGACCGCTGACGATAGGCCGATCAACCGATGCCCGTGAGCACGCCGGGATCGAAGCTTGGTGGTGCGACAGGCCCGGGACCGTCCCGGACGCCGCGCGTCAACCAGGAGGGACGCCATGACCACCACCACCACCCTGAACCACACAGCCGCGGTAGCGGCGATCTACGAGGCCTTCGGCCGCGGTGACGTCGCGGCGGTCCTCGGCCACCTCTCGCCCGAGGTCACCTGGGACGGCGACTGGGCCGACAACTGGGGCCAGGACGGCTCCCTGCCGCACTTCCTCCCCCGCCGCGGACACGATGCCGTCCGCGAGTTCTTCCACGCCCTGAGCGCCTACACCCTGCACGACCTCCAGGTGCACGACCTGCTCGCCGGCGACGGCCAGGTCGTGGCCCAGGTCACCATCGAACTGACGACGCCGAGCGGCGGGAGACTTCGCGACGAGGAGCTCCACCTGTGGACCTTCGGGCCCGACGGTTCCGTGAGCGCCCTGCGACACTACATCGACACCGCCAAGCACCTTGAGGCCGGGAAGGGCATCGACACCACAGCCGGTCGCCCGGCTCGGGCCTGACCCCGCCAGGCGGCGCGACGGGCGTCAGGCGGGGACGCATCGGGACCGCTCAGCGCCCGCGGCCCTGGGCTGTCACCGTCACGATGCGCCGCTGAGGGCTGCGTGGAGGCGGGCGTGGACTGGTCGGGTGAACATCCACTTGCTCATCTCCTCGATGATCAGGCGCCGGTCGGCCGGGGAGAGCGCAGGGTCGTCGCGCAGGTCGTGGACGAGCGTGTCGATCGTGTCCGCGCCGGTGACGGCGGCTATCCCGCCGTCGTTGTCCGTGTCGAGGCGGAGGAACGATCCGTCTTCCTCGCAGTAGCGTGGCCAGCCGGGTTGGCCGGGGCAGGAGGGAATGCCGTCGCGGGCGAACGAGGTCCAGTAGCGTCCCATGGCTTGGCTGAGCCGCTCCCGGTCTTGGCCTGTGCGCTTGCGGAACAAGAACCGGTCGGCGTCGCCCAGGTGCTGGAAGCGACCGAACACGAACGGGACCTCGAACCCGTGGGCGGCGCCGAAGACCTGCTGGAAGTCCATCGCCAGCAGCCGTCCCCCGTCGTCCCAGTCGAATCGGTAGGCGTACACCTCGGTGTGGCCGGCGGCGGCCATCATCGCGGCCGGTTCGTCGACCGCCCGGATCCGCCATACCCGGGACACGTAGCGGGCCTTGGCGTCGTAGAAGTCCTGATCGCGGGCGACGATCAGGAATCGGAGCTTCTTGGTGGTCATCTGCGGGTCGCTGGCGTAGAAGAGCTTCATCTCGTCGCGGTTCGTGCCGGTGATGACCGGTACGGGATGGAACGTTTCGGTCGAGGCGAACGCCTCACGCAACGGTGTCGACGGCAGAACGACGCCGTCCTGGATCACCCGCGGAACGTCGAGGAACCAACCGCCGCCCATGTCGCAGGCGGCGTAGAGCTGCTCGACCGAGGCAGCGCGCAGCTCCGCCGCTGTCGTGGCCCCGAGCCGCCGAGCGATCTGGCTCGACGGGTTACACACGTCACCCGCGGCTCCTTCCGCCTGCACCGTCGAGACGCTGTCGAAGCTACCGGACTCGATGATCGCCCGGTGAAACAGCCCGGCCGCCAACGGTGACGCCAGGAGAGCGGCCACGTTGTGCCCGCCCGAGCTCTCCCCGAAGATCGTCACGCACTGCGGGTCACCGCCGAAGGAAGCGACGTTGTCCCGGACCCATTTCAGCGAGGCGATCAAATCCAGCAGGGCGAAGCATGCCGCCGCGTCCTGCGGGTCCGTGGCGTCGCTTCTCAGCGCCGGGTGCGAGAACCATCCCAGCGGTCCCAGCCGGTACTGGGGAACAACGACGACGACGTTCTCCCGAACTGCCAGGGTCGACGCGTCGTAGAGCCCCGACCGGCCCCACACGTTGCCGCCACCGTGGATCCACACCATCACCGGCAGGGCCACGTCCCCGGTGTGCGGGGGAGCGTAGATATCGACAGCCAGGCAGTCCTCCGAGCCGATCACCAACCCGGGCCTGACTCCTTCATCAACGTCGCCCTGATTGGTGAGCTGGGCACACCGCGAGGCGAACTCGACCGCGGCCCGCCTCCCCTCCCAACAAGGGGCGGGCTGTGGAGCCCGCCACCGGTTCGGCCCAGCCGTCGAGGCAGCGTACGGGATGCCCCGCCACACATAGGCCCCGCTCGGCTCGATCGAACCAACGACAACACCCGCCTGGGTCGGCCGCTCCGTGATCGGTGCGACCTCGGCTGGGCGCGAACGGCTACGGCCCCACAGGCCCAGTCTGGCGGGCATGAACTATCCCCCTCGAGCGGAGTCAGTTTGGCCGACCGAAGTCTGCGTTCTGTCGGTGGCATCGACGCTGTCCGCTCTCCCAAGACTCCAGGTCCGCCATCCGGTGCCCAGGAAGAACACGGCGACGGCCACGACGCTGACGGCGGAGAACGGTGATCCGGGATCGATGACCGCGACGGCGCCGCCGATGGTTCCCAGACCGCCGAGCACGACGGAGAAGATGGTCAGGCGAGGACCGAACTCGGGTGCGCTGCGCATGGCGATGCCGAACAGGACGATGCCGATCGGGACGAGGAGCACACCCGTCGCGAGCATGGTGTCGAAGACGCTCTGCGCGCCATGCCAGGCGTACTCGATCATCCGCTTCTCCTCCGGGGAGGTGTCGGGCGCGGTGTACAGCCGTGCCAGCGGCGATGTCGACACGTGCAGCAGGCTGCTGGCCGCCATGACCACCAGGCCGGACGCGGCAACGACCATCCCGAACAGCGACGCAGCCAGATGGCCGGCACCGAGGACCCGGTGCAGAACGACCACGTGCAGGATGAACATCATCAGGGCGCCGAGATAGAGGAAGTGCTCGGCGATGCGACCCGACTCGATGGCCTCGAAGTCCCTCAGGGTCTCCACGTCGGAGGCATCGGGCAGCCCCAGAGCCGTCACGACCGCGAGGGCACCCATCAGGAGGGCGAAGCCGGCCAGGCCCGCCACGCCACCCCAGCGCAGCAGCCGGCGCTCCGCCGTCCAGGGCGATTCCAGCGGGCCGCGCGGCGACGAGGTCCCTTGCCCGGCGGGTGTTCGGGGTTGGGATGTGTCACTCATCTACCTGCCTCCTTCGGGACCGTCAGCTTGGTGATGTGCGTCGAGGGTTCGGGTCAGGTGCGGGCGGGTTCGGGCAATGAGGTCGGCTCCGCGGTGTCGGTCGCGGCGGGGTTGAACCCCCACACGATCAGCCACACGGCGAGCACCATCTCCTGCACCCCCAGCGGCGCGTCCAGGAGCCCTTCCAACGTGGAGGATTGGGTCCCGAATGTCGCCAGCAGGGCGTAGGCGAGGTAGGGGACGACGGCGAGCAGCCCCCATCCCGAGAGCCATCGAGGCACCAGCCTGGAACGGAACAGGACCCAGTGGCACATGGTCGCGCCGATGTTCCAGAGCCCCTCGGAAAGCCACGTAGCCGAGTGTCAGCCGCTGGCTCGTGCGCCGCAGGATCGGGTACGCCAGGATCGGGATGAAGGCCAGCGCCAGCCCCATCACCAGGATCAGGAGCGCCCCCACCGCCAGCCGATCCCCCAACGATGCGGCGCTGGCCAGGTGGTCCGGCCCTTCGGCTCCGGCCCAGCCGGTGACCACGCGGCTCATCACCCCCGCCACGGTCCCGGCGATGTACAGCACGCCGATCAGCGTCGCCACCGCTCGGTCGCTGAGGGCACCGGAACGACGCACTGCCTGTGATGCCATCGGATTCCCCTTTCGCTGTCGCAGTGAGTGCAGACCTCCACGAGGGGTGTCCCGCAGTGGAACC
Organism: uncultured Actinomycetota bacterium; assembly: GCA_963750395.1. Taxonomy (GTDB): domain Bacteria; phylum Actinomycetota; class Actinomycetes; order Actinomycetales; family Kineosporiaceae; genus JADJPO01. Next base: position 5,407 of record CAVVQM010000019.1, read on the forward strand.
TGTTGCAGTTCTCCGGGCACGTCGTCCGTCTCTCCGGGCACGTCGTCGTCGTGCCGGCAGGCGGGTGTGGCCCGCGGGGCCTTCGGCCCGGGTCAGCGGCTTCGGGGCCGGACGTCGAGGTGCTCATCGTCGGTTCTGTCCGCAGGTGAGCCCATGCCTCGTGGCCCAGGCGTGGCGTCAAAGCCCTTCGCGATGAGCAGGACGGCGAGCACCATCTCGTTCACGGCGATCGGCAGGACGATCAGTGCCTCCAGGAGTGCGCCGGAGGAGCTGGTCAGGATGACGCCCACCGTGCCCGCCATCATCCAGGCAGCCGCGGCGAATCCCCAGGCAGACAACCAGCGCGGGACGAGCCCGGACCGATACAGCAGGCCGTAGAGGATCAGCGCACCGGCGGCGAAGACGAAGACGTAGAGCGTGAACAGTCGGTCGATCTCGGCCAGCACGCCCGTTCCCACGGCCTCCCAGGCGGTCTCCCCCTCTCCCGTGCCGGTGCGATGTTCCCTGCTGAGGTCCACCAGCGAGAGCAGCTTCGCCTCGATCACGATCAGGAACACGGCCTCGATCGACCTGAACCCCGCGTAGGCCAGGGCAAGGCCCTCGTGCCAGCGGCGCAGCACCGGGAACAGGAACATCCCGATCAGCGGGATGGCCAGCACGCACAGGAACTCCAGCAGCACCCCGAGCGTGATCGTCGTCCGGTCCGGATAGGCGCGCTCCAGGTACACCGACGATCCGGTCGACGGACCATAGATGGCACCGCCGACCAGGTACAACACGGTGGCGACCACGAACAACACGCCGACGATGATCGCCGTCCTCCGGTCGTCCTGCGGTCGGCGTCCACTCTCCATCCTGAACCCTCCTCCGACAGAACCAGCAGATGCTGCGAGGAGTCGATGGCCTGGAGCTCATCGAGACACCCGCGCCAGTGGTTCCGCGCGACAGATGACAGGTCTCAGCGGACCCGGACATCGAGCCACAGCATGCAGGCAGCCAGGGCCGGCCCTGCCTTGAGCCATGACTACGAGAGCCACAGCCACATCAGCCGCTTCCGTTGTCCGTGTTGCACCATTCTCGCGGCTGCTGTCCGAGACGTGTGAGGCCTAGGTCCCGACAGCCGGGGCCACGCAGCGGTGGCCCGAAGCCGAACATCCGCAGCAGGACATCCCCCATCTCGGCGGCGCTAGGCAGGTCATCCGCGAGTTGATCGACGCCCGCGACACCCTCCCCGGCTGAAGTGGCGAAACGAACCCCCCGGCATAGAGGCCTAGGCCCGGATGGACTTGTGGTTGTGGTCAGGTCGAGGAACGGATCACCAAGCGCTTGCGTATACCGAGGTGCGTGGCGCCCCTTCGCCATCCACCACCTGGAGCGGGTCCGACTCCTGGTGGCTGAGCATGGTGCGCACCGATCGGGTCTGCAGCAATGCCTGACTGCGTGCCCATTGGCAACACCGACCCCATCAGCCAAGGTGGAGGGAGTCGCACCCCTTTGTGGAGGACGATCATGATGACTGCGCGATCGACCTCGGCCGAGACAACCGACGCCGTCAGGTCGCCGTGGCTCATGCTGGCGCTTGCCACCACTGGGTTCGCGATCAACTTCTGGGCCTGGGCGCTGCTCAGCCCTCTGGGTCCGGTGCTAAGCGACAACGGCAGCCTGGGCGCCCTCAGCGAGTGGCAGGTCTCCCTGATCGTGGCCGTGCCGGTCATCGTGGGCTCCCTCGGCCGGATCCCCGTCGGGGCGCTGACCGACAAGCACGGGGGGCGGGAGATGTTCGTGATCGTCTCGCTCGCGACCATCGTGCCGACCCTCTTCATCGGCTTCTATGGACAGACCAACTACGCGGCGCTGCTGGCCGGCGGATTCTTCCTCGGCATCTCGGGAACCTCCTTCGCCGTCGGCGTCCCGTTCGTCAACGCCTGGTTCCCTCCGGAGCGGCGCGGCTTGGCCGTGGGGATCTTCGGGGCCGGCATGGGCGGCACGGCGATCAGCGCCGTCACGACGGTCAAGCTCTACACCGACGTTGGCGACAAGGCCCCGTTCCTGTTCGCCGCCGCCGCGCTGGCGATCTTCGCGGTCGTGGCGTGGCTGCTGCTCGAGGACGCGCCCGGCATGCAGGCCCCAACGTCGTCCCTGGCCACCCGGCTGGCGGCGAATGCGCGCCTGCCGATCACCTGGCAGGCCTGCATCCTGTATGCGGTCGCGTTCGGCGGGTACGTCGCGTTCTCGGTCTACCTACCCGCCTACCTCAAGACCGCCTACGATCTCACCCCGGCCGATGCGGCCAACCGGATGGCCGGCTTCGTGGTCCTGGCGGTGATCATGCGACCGGTCGGGGGCTGGCTGGCCGACCGATTGGGACCGATCCCTGTCCTGGTGGGCGGACATGCCGTGGTCGTGGTCAGCGCCGCGATCGCGTCCTCGACACCGGTCCTGGAGCCGGTGGGAGCGATCGCCTTCTTGGCCATGGCCATGGCGCTGGGCTCCGGCTCCGGCGCCACCTTCGCGCTGATCGCCAAGGTGACCGACCCGTCCAGGGTCGGCGGCGTGACCGGTCTGGTGGGTGCTGCCGGTGGGTTGGGCGGCTTCGTCCCGCCGCTGATCATGGGCTACGTCTACGGCCGCACCGACTCCTACGCCATCGGCTTGTGGCTGCTGTCGGTGACCGCGGCGCTGACCCTGCTGCTGACCCTGACCATCGTGCGCGGCACCGCGCGCCGACACGACGAGAGGATCGCGGCCACATGACGACTGCACGGACCACGCAGCGGACCACGCAGCGCTAGTGTCGCTCGCCGGGAAGTGCGAGTCCACGTTGTTCTTTTTCGGCTGTAGGAGATCTCGTGGATCCCGACCCGCCGGAGTCCGACCAACGGATCCCGTGCTGCCGTGGCCTCGTCCGCGACCCGGGTGATGATCGCCCCGACGGTGCGCCACGCGATCCGCAGCAGCTCACACACCGTCGACTTCGCGGTCGCCACCGCCAGCCAGGCGAGCGTGTCATCGAACGCCATCGTGTGCCCGGCGCCGTGCCGCGCCCACGGCACTGACACGACCACCACCCCATGCACGGGGCAGGACACCCCGGGGGGGCGCGAGAGGTCCACCCACACCCGCCCCCAACCGACAGATCCCCCACCACCCGCATCGGCCCGCGAACGAGCTTCGTGGGGAGTGTCCGCCGCGAGCTGCTCGACCCAGAAGGCGATAGGGAGATTGAAGGATCCGTGGCCTCTGATCCTGCAAGCGCCGGGATCGCTACTGCCCCGTGCGGTCTGGTCCCGCCGCGTGGGGCCTGGTGACCACGGCGGCGGTCGTGGTCTGCTCGAGATTGGCTCGGTGGCCGAGCCGTTCGAGCCAGCGGACCAGCTGGCGGTGGACGGCGTCGGCCCCGTAGAGCCGTCCGGCGTGGTCCAGCAGGTCCTCGTCCAGCTCCCACTCGGCCGGGTAGACCAGCAGGGGTCGGGTCTGCCAGCCGCCGAGGCCGCCGTGGCAGCCGACCAGTTCCTCGAAGGCGGCGACCTCGTCCAGGACCGGGTCGTAGAGGGAGTTCAGGTAGAGGTCGGGCGCGTCGTCGAACGTGGCTGCCCGCAGGAAGTCCGCACGCGCGTGCGGGCCGAACCCGGTCAGTGGGTCGGTGCCGGTGACCTGGCCGGTGACCAGGTCGTGGACGCCGTCCGCGCCGATCGCCGCCGGCCCGCCGACCGTCATCACCACCACGAACCCCACATGCCTGTGGCCGGCGAGGGCGTCGACGAGTCCGGGGTGGAGTGCCTCGATGTCGCTGAGGAGCAGCCGCTCCGGGTGACGGGGGAACCAGACCCCGCCGAGGTTGCCCGAGCCGATCACCATCAGCGCCGGCCGCTCGTCGTCCGCGGAGTTGTCGGCGTCGGGTGAGCGGCCGGACAGAGCACGTCGCGTGAGCCGTCCCGAGACCGAGCCCTGATCGGCGAGCTGCTGGAGCAGGACGTGCACCGGGCCCCGGGTCTCGACGTCCTGGGTCGAGGCGGCGACGGCGGATCCGGGGGTCATCTGAGCGGCAACGAGGTCCTCGAGGGACTGCCCGCAGCGCTGGGAGAAGGTCGTGCCTTGGCTCTGACCGTGATCGGAGACAAGCACGATGTGGTACGGCCGCGCCGTCATCCCAGAGCGGATGAGGGACTCCAGGCCACCGAGCACATCGTCCAAGCCGCGCAGGGCGGCCAGGGACTCGGGGCGGGTGACCCCGGCATGGTGAGCAATCTCGTCGTAGTCGACGAAGTCGACGTAGATCGACTTGGCGCCCCTCATCATCGCCTCGACCACGAGGGCCACGTTGAGGTCGCGCAGGAACACGTTGGTGGCCCCGCGCAGCGCGATGTAGCTGCCGGAGCGGTGCACCCGGGGCACCAGGCCGCGACGCTCCTGCCGGTGGGCCTGGAACACCTCCTTCACCATCTCCCCGATCGTGAGCAGGACGGCGCGCACGAAACCCGCCGGGTGGGTGAAGAACGCGGCGTAGGAGCGGGATGGGCCGAGCCCGTGCTGCCGGTTGCGCAGGCCGCTCATGGTGAGCAGCGAGGTCGGCGCGTCACCGGAGAACAGATTGCTGATGCTCACCCCCTCGTCGGCGAGCAGGCCGCGCCCGTCGCTGACCCGCGACTCGATCAGGGCGGCGTCGGCGGGCCGGTTGGCCACGATCAGGCGGCCCAGCCCACGGTCGTACCACCGGAACGCCGGGATGTTGGTGTTGTCCCCGTGCAGCAGCCCGGCCTGGCTGACCGGCGTGGTCGACGGGACGCGGGCGACCCATTCGGTCCAGGTGTGGCTGCCCGAACGCACCCACCGGCTGATCGTGACCAGGTTCCCGGAACGGATCTCCTGCTCGAGCAGGGGCGCCGGCACGCCGTCCAGCTGGACGAACAGCACCCCGGGGACGTCGTTGCGCGCCGCCGCCGCAACGCGCATGCTCATCCGCGCCGCGTGCATGAGCAGGTAGTCCCGGCTGTTGATCGCGAACAGCCAGGTGACCACGGTCATGATCAGGGCGTAGATCCAGGACGCGAGGACCGCCGAGCCGACCGAGGACACCTCGACCCCGGGGGTCAGAGCCAACCCGGCCCCGATGATCATGGCGTTTCCGAACAGGGCCAGCAGCAGCGCACCGAACCATCCGAACAGCCCGGTCACCCGGGCGAGCAGCGGGCTCAGGGCCCATCCGGCCAGCGAGATCACGAGGACGGCGAGCAGCAGCGAGGCGGTGTTGTTCGCGGCTACGCCGGGGGCCAAGGTGATGGTGATGCCGAGGATCGCGAGGCGAACCACGAAGTCCAGCAGTCGTGACGTCGACGACCTGCGTGCCCGAACGAGCTGGGAGCCGGCCAGAGCGCGCTCCTGGTCCCGTTCGAAGTAGGCGGTGGCCCCCGGGTTCCACAGCAGGTAGAGGGCCACGCCGGAGGAGGCGAGGATGGCGGCGCCCTCGCCGAGCCGGCCCTGCAGCTCGGCGAGCAGGTACCAGGCGTTCCCGAAGCGGACCACGAGCACCAGCGTCAGCGCCAGCCGGGCCACGTTGAGGCCGCGGAACAGCAGCACCGCCAGCATGATCTGGCCGATCCCCAGCGCGATCAGAGCACCGCCCACCAGGCGGATCATCTGCGGGTCCGAGAGCGTGGCCGTCTGTGGGTCCTCGGCGACCGCCCGCGTGACCTCCGGGTCGCCCGACATGGCCAGGAGGGCGAGGCCGACAGGGATGTCCAGAACTCCGAGCAGGACCACGAGCGCGCTGAGCACGGTCACACCCACCGGGCGCCTGGGCCTGCCGTCGTCCGCCGTTCCCACGGCTACCTCCCTCGCTGGGATGCCGGCCGGGGCCGGCTACTGTCCGACGCTTCCGGCCTGGATCTGTTCGCCGAGCGAGGTGGACACCACCAGCGGCAGACCGTCCGGCACGCGTCCCTCCAGATCGGTGAGCAGGTCCTCGACCGGTGGGATGTCCCCGGGGGTCTGGACTCGCACGTAGATGCCGTTCGAGACGAACTCGACGCTCTGCACGCTGGCCCCCGGCACGGCGGCGATCCACTCCTCGGCGACCGTGTTGACCCGGTCCTGCAGGATCTGCAGGACGACGTTCACCAGCGTGTTACCCAGCAGCGGGACGATCACGACGAAGAAACCGACCGCGAGCGTCAGGTACGCCCGGCGCCGGGACACCTCAGGGCCGGCCAGCCCGTGGGTGCGGGCCTGGTAGGCCAGACCGGCGAAGACCAGGGTCCCGGCCAGTACCAGGGCGAGCAGGTTCGAGGTGAACAGCAGCAGCGCACCGAGGGCCAGGTTGAGCGCGCCCTGACCGAGACAGACGCCGACCACCGCCAGCGGCGGCACCAGGGAGATCGCGATCGCCACGCCGGGCAGGACCGCCGCCACGTCCCGGCGGGCCTGAGCGACTGCACCGGCGAACCCGGTCGCGATCGCCGCGACCAGGTCGAGCAGGCCGGGGGACGTGCGACCGCTGATCTGGCTGTTGCCCAGCAGGTCGAACGAGCCCGGGACGAAGAACGAGAAGACCACGCCGATCGCCACCACCAGCACGACCCCGAGGACGGCGAACCTGCCGGCCCGGCGCGCCGCCCCCGCCTCGCGCTTGGCCACGCCGAGCGCGATGCCCATGATCGGCGTGGACAGCGGCGCGATGATCATCGCGCCGATCACCGTCGCGGTCGAGTCCGCCAGCACGCCCGCGGAGGCGATCACAGCAGACAGCGCCAGCATGGTCCAGAACGCCGACTGCTTGGACACGGAGTCGCCCGCCGTGAGGTCGAGGCTGTCGGTGAGCTCGTCGAGGTCCCGGCGCTGCGCCTCGGGGAGCACAACATCCGACAGCCTTCCGCGTACTCGCATGCCCGCGAAGGTAATCCACCAGGTCAACGGCAGGAACCGACCTCCGACTACTAATTCCACGGGTCGGTCACCGCTTCGGGGGTGTTGTCCCACATGGCCACCGCCGCGCACAGGTACGTCGCCACAGCGCGAGGTGTCGTGCGCGAACGGCGTCATCACCACACTCGGACATCGCCGCCGAAGACCCTGTTGCCGTCGGCTGATCCACGCTTCGCTGGTCCTCATCGCCCAAGCGCGTTCCACGAGGAGGTAGTGATGGTGGAACACCCCATGCCGGACGAGGATTCGACGGCGGACGCCGGCCGGGTCGACCGGGTCGGCTCGCACGACCCGGTGCCGGCACGCGGTGCCGGGGCATCTGCCATCGTGGCCGGACGTGTGGCGAGCCAGGCCGGTGCGCCGGCCGTCCGCCTGGTGATGGATACCCGCAGCGCCTGGCGGTTCTGGTGGGTCGCGCTCGTCCTGGTCGCGGTGGGGGCGTTCGCCTGGTTCGTCCTGCAGGACGGCGGGAACGTGATCTACACGCTGATCGTGGCCTGGTTCGCCTCGCTCGCCATGGAGCCTGCGGTCCGTCGGCTCGCGCAGCGGATGCGCAGGGGCGTGGCGACGTTGGTGGTGATGCTCGGCGTCGCCATGTTCCTCGTCCTGTTCTTCGTGGCCTTCGGTGGGTTGTTCGTCGATCAGCTGGCTCAACTGGTACGGGCACTGCCCGCCCTGGTTCAGGACACCCTCGAGTCGGTGAACCGCAGGCTGTCCACCGACTACAGCGTGGACGACGCGATCGCCGCCTTGAACCTGACGCCGGAGAAGGTCGCCGGCTACGCCAACGAGGTGCTCGGCGGCGTCCTCGGGCTGTTCGGCTCGATCGCGTCCACGCTGTTCAGCGTGTTCACCTTCGGGATGCTCACCTTCTACTTCTCCGCCGACGGGCCGCGGCTGCGTCAGTGGATCGCCCAGCGGCTGCCTGTTCGGCAGCAGACGTTCTTCACCACGGCATGGGACCTGACGACGATCAAGACCGGTGGATATGTCGCCGCCCGGGTGACCCTGGCCGGAATCAACGCGGCTGCGACCTCGATCGTGTTCCTGGTGATCGGGCTACCGTCCTGGTTCGCGCTCGGCCTGTGGACCGGCGTGGTCGCCCAGTTCATCCCCACGATCGGGACCTACATCTCGATCGCGCTGCCGGTCCTGGTCGGGTTGACGAGCCCGGAGCCGTGGATGGGTCTGGCGGTCCTGGCCTGGGGGATCGCCTACCAGCAGGTCGAGAACCTCACCCTGGAGCCGAGGATCAGCGCCCGCGCGGTCGACGTGCATCCCGCGGTCGCCTTTACCTCGGTGCTGCTGGGGACGTCGCTGTTCGGGGTCGCCGGCGCACTCCTGGCGGTACCGGTCTCGGCCATGCTGCTGGCTTTGCTGGACCTGCGGGTCACCAAGCACCAGCTGGTCGACCAGGCGGAAGGTGACCAGCCGGGCCAGGACGCCGGGGCGCAGACACCGTCCGCAGAGGCGACATGACCGGGGGCGTGGGCGGGTGGCGTCGCCTGCGAGGCTCGCTCGTCTCGACGGGTGCGCCGCCGACCTGGCGCAGTCTGTTCATGGTGTTGGTCGGGGCCGCTCTGGCGGGCGGGATCGGCCTGCTCGTGCTTCGCGTCGATCGTCCGGCGGCGGTGGCGATCGCGGCCGTGACGGGTGGGCTCGTCGCGGCGGCCGGTGCGAACGCTCCGCGCGGGGTGGAGGTCCGGCTCGCGGTCAGGGTGGCCGGCGTCGTGGTGGTGTTCGAGCTCGTCGCGGCCGTCGTCAGCGGACGTGCCGTGCCGGCGGCGCTGGCCATGGGCCTGGTCGCCGTGTTCACCTCGGTCGGCGTGGGAGCGAGTCCGGTCGGCGCCGCGTTCGGGCTGCTCGCCACGCTCGGCTACGTGCTGACCGTGTTGCTGGTGGGCCTGACCCCGGTGGACTCGCGCGGTTCGGCAGTCTCGGTGGTGGCTGGGGCGCTCCTGGGAATGGGTATCGGTCTGCTGGTCACCGCTGCCGGTGCCGCGATCCGCGCACGCTCCTCCGGGTCGTCCACGCCCGTCCCGATCCCGCTCAGCCCTGAGTGGCGGTCGATGTGGCGGTCGGTGCGGACCCTCGACGAGCACGCGCGGGATGGTCTGCGACGTGCCCTGCCGCTGGGTCTGTTCGTCGGTGTCTACGAGCTGACCGGAAGCCATGATGTGCTGTGGGCCTTCGTCGCCGCCCTCGTCGTGCTCCTGCCGACCGCGAAGAGCCCGTTCCACCTCGCCGCCTCACGGGTGGTCGGCACGGTCGTCGGCGTGGCGGTACTGCTCCCGCTGTCGGCCCTGTTGCCGACGGCGGCCCTCGTCGTCGGTGCGGTTCCGTTGGTCCTGGTCGGGACGGCCTACAAGGCGAGGTACCCGGTGCAGGCCGACGCTGCCGTCGCCATGGCCGCGATCACGATGATCGGAGCGCCCACCGGCGCGATCGCGGGCTTCGCCGCGCTGAGACTGCTCGACACCCTGGTCGGCGCGGGGATCGCTCTCGGGTTCCTGTACCTCCTGTGGCCGACAGACCGTCCCGACCGGGCGGGGCTCGGGATGGGCGCTGCGCCCGGGGAGGGGCCCCGATGAGTCCCAAACGGCTCGGCGAGCTCGAACGAAGCCGGCGCTTTCGTGCGGTGCTGGTCTCCGTGGCGTGGGTGGTCGCCAGCTGGGTGATGCTGTTCGGCACGTACTACCTCGCGCCCAGCCACCTGCCGAGGACGGGAACGGGACTCCTCGCCGGGCTCGGCGCCCTGGCGGTGTTCACCATGGCGCTGGTCTGGCAGTTGCGCAGGATCCTGCGCTCCGAGATCCCCCAGCTGCGCGCCATCGAGGCGCTGAACGCCCTGGTGGTCCTCTTCCTGGTCCTGTTCGCCTCCGCCTACGCCTCGATGTCGGCGACCGATCCCGCCAGCTTCACCCAGGAGATGGACCGCGCCGACGCGATGTACTTCACGGTCACCGTGTTCACGACGGTCGGCTTCGGTGACATCACGGCGGTGAGCACCGCGGCCCGCGCCGTGGTCACCCTGCAGATGATCCTGGACCTGGTGGTGATCGCCGTCCTGGCCCGCTTCGTCGTCTTCGCGGCGAAGGTGTCCCTGAGACGTTCGGACGACGAGACATCCGCCGACGCCGACACCTGACGACGGCATCGTCCTGACCGGTGTGGTCGCGGTCACCTCCGTCGGTGGTCAGCCCGGCCGGGCCACCGCCGTGGGGGCCCCTCGACGGAACTGCCGCACGACGCTGTACCGGTCATAGAGGGCGACGATGAGCGAGATCAGCAGCACGAAGAACGTCGCGTGCTGGGGATCGAAGCGCGGGCTGAGGGTCTGCGCGATCCACACCACCGCCAGGTTGATGACGCTGAGCACGACGATCTGGCCGACGGTGCTCTCGATGGTCCAGCCACGGCGCGCGAACGCCAGGCCAACCGCCGAGTTGATCACAACGAGGACGGCGACGGCCCCGATCACCTGACGGGGAGTCGCGGTCGAGGAGGGCAGGATCTGCACGAAGTCGACGCACAGCAGGCCGACCAGGCCCACCTTCTCGATGAACCTGCGGTCCAGGACCCGCCCGGTTGCCGCCCGGACCGCGCCCCGCTCTGCCGCGGTCCGCAGCTTCTCGGGAAGCGGCGGCGCGGAGAACCTCAGCCGCCAGTCCGGCCGCGGGAGGCGGTCGCGGACCAGCCACAACCCCACGACGGCGACCAGCACAAGCAGGAGGATCGTGGGCATCACCCAGCCGTGCTCGGCGGCGAAATCGGTGAAGTCCAGCTGGGCGACGTGGAGCCACCACTCCTGGGGCAGCTTGACGAACACCCAGATGCCTGCCGCCAGCGCCACGACAGCCGTCGGTCTCAGCCGGCGAGGGTCCCAGCGCAGCCGGATCGCCTCATAGGCGATGAAGAAATACTCGAAGGTGTTGGGGAAGACCAGCAGGAGCCATCGGAACGACGACGGGTCGGCGGGATCGTGCACGACCTCGAAGAGGGTGACCCCCGTCAGTCGGTAGAGCCACAGGAACTGGGCCGTGGCCAGAGCGGTCCGGTTGGTCCAGTTGCGCATCGTGGCCACATAGGCCAGGGAGAGGTAGTAGACGTCGAGGGCCTTGTCGTAGCCCTGGTAGCTGTCCTCCACCTGCTGCCAGTAGGCCGGGGTCAGCTGGGTCTGGAACACCGTCTGGTCCACGCCGTCGATGACCAGGGCCGCCACGATCGCGGGCAGCGGGAAGCGCGGGATGAGCAGCGGCACCACGAACCGGGCGGCCACGACCACCACGAGGATGGTCAGGTCGGTTGCCGAGGGATCCACGATCCAGGTGCTCCCTTCCTGCCGCGCTGTGGCCTGGACTGCGCCTCCGTCGCCAGATGACGTTCGCGTCAGCTGTCGGTCTCGACTTCCAGACCCCCAGCGATCGCCTCCGTGAACGCCTGGTAGTCCTGCGCGTTCTGGGCTGCATAACGCATGGCGAACTCGCCGATCGACCGATCGAAGACGGTGCCCTTGCCCAGGTAACCGGCGATGGCGGCCGGATCCCCGCTTACGGCATGGGATCTGGCGAGCGTGTAGCCGCACACCTGCGCGTAACGCTCGAGCCCCTCCACGCGGACCCGTTCCGGATCGAGCGAGCCCTTCCAGTCCTTCAGCTGGCGCCAGTAGTAGTGCGGGCCCCCGGACATCCTGCACCAGCCGAGGAAGATGTCACTCGAGGCCTGCATCAGGCGTTGCCCCTCCACGACCCGGCGCCCGTGCAGCCGGAAACGACTGGCGGGCAACGGCCCCTCCAGCACCGACGCGGTGGCCTCCTTGACCTGAAGCAGCAGCACGTCGCTGGGCAGACGGCCGAGGAAGAGCCCGACCCAGCACCGGGTGCCGACGCTGCCCACCCCGACCACCTTCATCGCCACGTCCTCGAACCGGTAGCGGTCAACCAGCCAGCGTGTCTTCTCGTCCAACGTCTCGCGGTAGGAACGGAACGCCTCCTCGACCAACGCCCGGATCTGGTTCTCGTCCTCCGCCCGGGGCAGCTCGCGGGCGGGAACCAGGACCGGTGGGCTGCTCGTGAACCGGTAGCCCCCCTGGTACGGCTCCACCAGCTTGACGGCCGCCCGCAAGCTGTCCCGCGACCGGGCCTTCGCGGCGGCCTTGCCCAACCTCTTCGCCTGCCTGCGAGTCCCCCTCGCCGCGAGGAACTCCTGCAGGTCCTCCTCAGCGACATGGCTGTAGAAAGTGGTGAGCCATCCCTGAGCGGCGAAACCGTTCATCGCCTCCCGGTAGGTCCTGGCCGCCGTCTCGGCCAGGCCTCGTTGAGTACCCGGGTCGAAATCGCGGTGCTGGGCGGCGATGGTGAAGCTCGTGGCGAGACGCTTGACGTCCCAGTCGACCGGCCCCGGCAGGGTCTCGTCGAAGTCGTTCAGATCGAAGACCAGGTTGCGCTCCGGGGAGCCGTACAGCCCGAAGTTCGACAGGTGGCCGTCCCCGCACAGCTGGGCCGGAAGGTCCAGCCGCGGCGTGGCGGCGAGGTCCGCGGCCATGATCGCGGCCGACCCGCGGAAGAACGTGAACGGCGAGGCGGACATGCGTCCCCTGCGCAGCGGCACCAGCCAGGGCACCCGGTCCCGGTTCTGGTCCTCGATGATCTGCACGGGGTCGCGACGGTCCGCCGCCGGCACCCACTCCCCATGACTCGACCGCGGGACGTCCGCCCGCAACGACCGACCGAACCCCCGCGCGTCGGCCACACTCGTCGCACTCGTGACGCGGTTCGCTCGCATGACCTCGCTCATCGTCACCTCCTCACGAGAGAGCGGAGCACCGGCCCCGGCGCGGCGGATTGGCTCCTTGGTGGGCGTTGGTGGCACGGCGCCTGTGGCAGGTGACGGGCTACCCCGGTTCCCGCACCCCTAACAAGGGGTTTCGTCCGCCGGGATGTCGCCGACTCGTTCGTTCTCGAATACTGCTTGGGCTCGATCCCACCAGAGTGTCGGGACGAGACGCAAGGGCTCGAAGCCGAGCAGGGATGGGTGGGGGTGGGTGACTCGCCGTGTCGGTGAATAAGGCGCGGGCGCGGCTGATGCGGGCCATGCAGTCTGGTCAGTCGGCGCCGGCCGCGGGGATGCCTACCGACGGACGCCGGAGCGTCTGATGCATGCGATCCGCGCCTCTGCTCGGGTCGTTGCAGTTGTAGGACGTTCCGCCGCGAGCGGACGCGCGGGTCGGCCTGGCTTCCCGCAGTGCGGCTTTCCGGGGCCCTGTTGTGAAGACTCCATCGATTCAGTAAAGTGATGACTGGGATTGTGGACACGGACTGTTACTCGTGATTGGCGCGGGGCGCCGCCGGAATGACCTTCACCGGACACGCTCGTCGGCACCGCCGACGTTCGTATCACCGTGGTTCGACGGGCGTGACGGCGTCGGCGGGCACTGGCTCGACGCCTACCCGTTCGCAAGGCTCCAGCACCCCGTCCGCCTTCTACAGTGTCTCATCACGTCACTCAGCGGCGGCCGGTTGAGACAAAGTTGGGACGAGGGCCGGGCTTCAGGCGAAGCCGCCGATGCCAGAGAGCGTTCCGTACTACAATTGCATCCTCGACGACGCCGCTACTTGTCACCCGACATGACCGCCGTGAGCGCCCGACCCCGTACGAGTCGCGGTTCCGCAGATTTCATAGACCACATGTTCCTGCCGCTTGAGGACGCAGGCATCATGATGCGCACCGATTTTCCACCTCCCCCTGCTTCAGCGCCCGCGCTCACAGGGTACATCGAGAAGAGACGCGCGGTTAACGACGCCGACAAGACTTTCGCTGTGCCGAACCATGTCGCTGTCGAACACCATGCCCAGTGGACGACCATGAATGCCACGATGGCTCAGGCCGAGGGCTAGCTTTCAGATCGCAGCGAGACGCAGTGGCGTGGGCAGAGCGACGTGTCACACGACCCGGCGCACGTACCACCCGGCAACCCGGATTCAACGGCACTCAACGCCGTAGTGGCGGGCCGATGATTGACGCTCCCGCGCAAAAAAAAAAAAAAAAAAAAAAAAAAAAAAAAAAAAAAAAAAAAAAAAAAATGTACACAGCAACCTGGTGCCGGCCGTCTTCTATCGGACACGGTGAGACACGGACACACGAATCCACAGTCATGATCAACTGCATAGGGGCATCCGCCTGGGTCAAGCGGCTTTCCGCGGGTCGGCGGAGGGCGAGGGATTCGAACCCCCGGGGCAGATCGGGTACCGCCCAGCGGTTTCAAGACACCAGCTCACTCCCATGGTGACCAGGCACGACACCCGCCGGGCGTGGTTGTGGACCACGGATGGACCACGGGCAGTCGGCACCAGTTGACTGTAGCCAGGCATGGTCGCTGACGGCTGGACCGGCGTCGGCGTCGGCGTCGCTCGATGCCTGGACGACGCGGACGTGGCTGGTGTCAGGCCCACAGGGTGGCGATCGGTAGGGCCCAGATCCGGTCGTCGAGCTCGAAGGGGTGCGCGCCGGTGTGGAAGACGACGCCGCGGACGAACCCGGCGCCGACCTGGTCACGCAGCCACGCGAGATGGCGGGCGTCGCGGCGGGTGGGCGCCGAGGCGGCCTTGACCTCGATCGCGACGAGTCGACCGGCGCCGAGGTCCACGAGCAGGTCGATCTCCTGCCTGCCGGCCTCGGTCCGCAGGTGGTGCAGCCGGGCGCGGGGGTGCAGGAGGTCGATCTCGGGCCGCAACTGGGCGGCGACGAAGGTGTCCAGGAGCCGCCCGAGCAGATCGGGGTCGGCCAGGACCGCCGCCTCGTCCAACCGGGCAGCGCTCATCGCCAGGGCCGGGTCGACGAGGTACCGCTTGGAGCGCTTGACCAGACGGGAGATGCGGTTGGACGCCCACGCCGGGACCAGGTCGAGCAGGTAGAGCGCGGACAGCAACCGGTCGTAGGCCTCGGCGGTGCGCTTGTCGATCCCGGCCGCCTGGAACAGGGTCACCTCGGTCGGCAGCCCCGCGGTCGACAGCGCGAGGGTCTCCAGGTAGCGGCGCAGCCGGACCGGGTCCCGGGTCTGACCGGCCGCAGCCACATCCCGGGTGACGACATGCTCGAGGTAGGAGTCGAACCAGGCCGCTCGCACCCGGTCCGGCAGGCGCAGCGCCGGCTCGGGGAAGCCACCGACCAGGGCCAGCGGACATACCCGTCCAGATCCACGGCTCTGGCCGGTACGGCCACCGCGTCCAGATCCCCGGCCACAACGGCAGACAACAACCCTGGCGCCCCCTCCCCGGACGCGGCCATGCAACTGTGACCTGCCGATGACCGCGCCGGCGATCTCGCGGCGGGTCAGACCGTGCAGGACCACCCTGACCACCCGCCCGGTGCCCGGCCACATCGTCGAGGTCAGATCCGCCTCCACACTGCCGGTCAGCAGGAACCGGCCCGGGCGCGGGTCGTCGTCCACGGCCCGCTTCACCGCACCCAGGACCTGCGGGACCTCCTGCCACTCATCGATCAGGACCGGCTCGCCGGCCCGGCGCAGCGCGGCATCCGGGTCCGCAGCCACGACCGCGGCCACCGCCGGGTCATCCAGCCGCAGCACATCAGCCGCCAGGCGACGCGCCGTGGTCGTCTTCCCCGCCGCCCGGGGCCCGGTCACCATCACGCTCGGGACGACAGCCAACAGCTCCTCCAAGAATGCGTCGGGCAACCGGCGCACATAGCCGTCCTCGATCACAACCCCCGACACTACACTTCCTACACAGCC